>NZ_JAGGOF010000025.1 GCF_018614775.1 Pseudomonas fluorescens | reverse complement strand
TTGTCTGTAGTGGCCCGGGCGCCACCGAGAGCCACACCTACGCCTTCGTCGGCGGCGTCATATGTGTAAAAGAGACAGACGCAGCCCTTGTGGGAGCGGGCTTGCTCGCGAAGGCGGTGTGTCAGGCAACATAAATGCTGAATGTGCTGGCCTCTTCGCGAGCAAGCCCGCTCCCACAAGGGGGGCCTGGGGCGCGTCTGGAGCTTGGGTTCACCACAGCGCCCACATGCCTGGTATCAGTTCAGGACATCCGCGGGCACCCGCACGAACCCTTCCATCAACACCCGCGCGCTGCGGCTCATGATAGCTTTTTTGACGGTCCATTCACCGTTGACCTGACTGGCTTCGGCGCCAACGCGCAAGGTGCCGGACGGGTGGCCGAAACGCACGGCGTTGCGTTCAGTACCGCCGGCCGCGAGGTTCACCAAGGTGCCGGAAATGGCCGCGGCCGTGCCGATGGCGACCGCCGCCGTGCCCATCATTGCGTGGTGCAGTTTGCCCATGGACAGCGCCCGAACCAGTAAGTCGACGTCGCTCGCCGCCACGGCTTTACCGCTCGATGAAACGTAGTCTGCCGGCGCTGCAACAAACGCCACTTTCGGCGTGTGCTGACGCTGGGCGGCTTCGTCCAGGTGTTTGATCAAGCCCATGCGCAAGGCGCCGTGGGCGCGAATGGTCTCGAACATCGCCAGCGCCTTGGGATCGCCGTTGATGGCGCCCTGCAATTCGGTGCCGGTGTAACCCACGTCCCGGGCGTTGATGAAAATCGTCGGGATCCCGGCATTGATCAGCGTCGCTTTCAACGTGCCGACACCCGGCACGTCGAGGTCGTCCACCAGGTTGCCGGTGGGGAACATCGCGCCGCCACCGCCCTCTTCTTCCGCTGCCGGGTCCATGAATTCGAGCTGCACTTCAGCCGCCGGAAAGGTCACGCCGTCGAGTTCGAAATCACCGGTTTCCTGCACCGCGCCGTCGGTGATCGGCACGTGGGCAATGATGGTCTTGCCGATGTTGGCCTGCCAGATCCGCACCACCGCCACGCCGTTCCGGGGGATTCGCGCGGCGTCGACCAAGCCACTGCTGATAGCGAATGAACCCACCGCCGCCGACAGGTTGCCGCAGTTGCCGCTCCAGTCCACGAACGGCTTGTCGATGGACACCTGACCGAACAGGTAGTCAACGTCATGGTCGGCCCGGGTGCTCTTGGACAGGATCACGGTCTTGCTGGTGCTGGACGTCGCACCGCCCATGCCGTCGATCTGCTTCTCGTAGGGATCGGGGCTGCCGATCACCCGCAGCAGCAAGGCATCGCGCGCCGCGCCGGGGACGCGCGCCGCTTCCGGCAGGTCCTGCAGGCTGAAGAACACGCCTTTGCTGGTACCGCCCCGCAGGTAGGTGGCGGGGATTCTGATCTGTGGTGCGTGAACCATGGTGCGCCTACTCCTGATCGTAAAGACCGCTGGACAGGGGACTTGAAATCCCCCGCCCACAGTCGATTTAAACGGCGACCGCCGACTCGAGGAAGTCCTGGGCGAAGCGTTGCAACACGCCACCGGCTTCGTAGATCGATACTTCTTCGGCGGTGTCGAGGCGGCAGGTCACCGGCACCTCGATGCGCTCGCCGTTCTTGCGGGTGATGACCAGGGTCAGTGTCGCCCGCGGCGTGCGTTCGCCGATCACGTCATAGATTTCGCTGCCGTCGAGGCCGAGGGTCTTGCGGTCGGTGCCGGGCTTGAACTCCAGCGGCAACACGCCCATGCCCACCAGGTTGGTGCGGTGGATACGCTCGAACCCTTCGGCGGCAATCGCCTCGACACCGGCCAGGCGCACGCCCTTGGCCGCCCAGTCCCGGGACGAACCCTGGCCGTAGTCGGCGCCGGCGATGATGATCAGCGGCTGCTTGCGCTGCAGGTAGGTTTCGATGGCTTCCCACATGCGCATGACCTGGCCTTCGGGCTCGACCCGGGCCAGGGAACCCTGCTTGACCTTGCCGTTTTCCCGGACCATTTCGTTGAACAGTTTCGGGTTGGCAAAGGTCGCGCGCTGGGCGGTCAAATGGTCGCCCCGATGGGTCGCGTAGGAGTTGAAGTCTTCCTCCGGCAGGCCCATTTTCGCCAGGTATTCACCGGCGGCGCTGTCGAGCATGATCGCGTTGGACGGCGACAGGTGGTCGGTGGTGATGTTGTCCGGCAGTACCGCCAGCGGACGCATGCCCTTGAGCGGCCGTGCACCGGCCAACGCACCTTCCCAATACGGCGGACGACGGATGTAGGTGCTTTGCGGACGCCAGTCATACAGTGGCGTGACTGTCGGCCCGGTGTCTTCCTGGATGGCGAACATCGGGATGTACACCTGGCGGAACTGCTCCGGCTTCACCGAAGCCTTGACCACCGCGTCGACCTCTTCATCACTCGGCCAGATGTCCTTGAGACGGATTTCCCGACCGTCTACCACACCCAATACATCCTTCTCGATGTCGAAGCGGATGGTCCCGGCAATGGCGTAGGCCACCACCAGCGGCGGCGAAGCGAGGAACGCCTGCCTGGCGTACGGGTGGATGCGTCCGTCGAAGTTGCGGTTACCCGACAACACGGCGGTGGCATACAGGTCGCGGTCGATGATTTCCTGCTGGATCACCGGGTCGAGCGCGCCGGACATACCGTTGCAGGTGGTGCAGGCGAAAGCCACCACGCCGAAGCCCAACTGCTCCAGTTCCTTGGTCAGGCCGGCTTCGTCCAGGTACAGCGCCACGGTTTTCGAACCCGGTGCCAGGGACGACTTGACCCAAGGCTTGCGGACCAGGCCGAGGCGGTTGGCGTTGCGCGCCAGGAGGCCAGCGGCGATTACGTTGCGCGGGTTGCTGGTGTTGGTGCAACTGGTGATCGCGGCGATGATCACCGCACCGTCGGGCATTTGTCCCGGTACATCGGCCCATTGTCCGGCAATGCCATGGGCCGCCAGGTCCGAGGTCGCCACACGGGCGTGGGGGTTGCTCGGCCCCGCCATGTTACGCACCACCGAGGACAGGTCGAAGCTCAGGCCGCGCTCGTATTGCGCACCTTTGAGGCTGTCGGCCCACAGGCCTGCCTGCTTGGCGTACGTCTCGACCAGTTGCACCTGCTCGTCTTCGCGGCCGGTGAGTTTCAGGTAATCGATGGTCTGCTGGTCGATGTAGAACATCGCCGCCGTGGCCCCGTATTCCGGGGCCATGTTGGAAATGGTCGCGCGGTCGCCCAAGGTCAGGGCCTGGGCACCTTCGCCGAAAAACTCCAGCCAGGCGCCGACGACTTTCTGCTTGCGCAGGAACTCGGTCAGCGCCAGCACCATGTCGGTGGCGGTGATGCCCGGTTGCAGCTTGCCGGTCAGCTCGACGCCGACGATTTCCGGCAGGCGCATCCACGACGCGCGACCGAGCATGACGCTTTCGGCTTCCAGGCCACCGACGCCGATGGCGATCACCCCCAGGGCATCGACGTGAGGCGTATGGCTGTCGGTGCCTACACAGGTGTCGGGAAACGCCACGCCGTCACGCTGCTGGATCACCGGAGACATTTTCTCCAGGTTGATCTGGTGCATGATCCCGTTGCCCGGCGGAATCACGTCGACGTTTTTGAAGGCCTTCTTGGTCCAGTTGATGAAGTGGAAACGGTCCTCGTTGCGTCGATCTTCGATGGCGCGGTTCTTGGCGAACGCCTGGGGATCGAAACCGCCGCTTTCCACGGCCAGGGAGTGGTCGACGATCAGTTGGGTCGGCACCACCGGATTAACCTGCGCCGGGTCGCCGCCCTGCTGGGCGATGGCATCGCGCAGGCCGGCCAGGTCCACCAGGGCGGTCTGGCCGAGGATGTCATGGCACACAACACGCGCCGGGAACCACGGGAAGTCCAGGTCGCGCTTGCGTTCGATCAGTTGCAGCAGGGACCCACCGAGCGTCGCCGGGTCGCAACGCCGCACCAGGTTTTCCGCCAGCACGCGGGAGGTGTACGGCAGGCCATCGTAGGCGCCGGGGCGGATGGCCTCGACAGCCGCGCGAACGTCGAAATAATCCAGCGAAGTGCCGGGCAGCGTTTTGCGAAATTCTGTGTTCATCGTCAGGACTCGGGTCACGGTGGTTTCAGAAGGGGCTGCGCAGCTATTGAAGGTCACCAGGTCCCCCTGTGGGAGCGAGCCTGCTCGCGATAGCGGTGTGTCAGTCGACATAAGTGTTGAATGTCAGTCCGCTATCGCGAGCAGGCTCGCTCCCACAGGGGTTGCGGGTTACTCCATTACCTGCAGTCAAGCCCCTCCACCTCAGCGTTGTTCGATGGGCACGAACTTGCGCTGTTCGACGCCGGTGTATTCGGCGCTTGGGCGGATGATGCGGTTATTGGCGCGTTGTTCGAACACGTGGGCGGCCCAGCCGGTCAGGCGCGAGCAGACGAAGATCGGCGTGAACAGCTTGGTCGGGATGCCCATGAAGTGATACGCCGAAGCATGGTAGAAGTCGGCATTGGGGAACAGCTTCTTCTGCTCCCACATGGTCTTGTCGATGGCTTCGGAGACCGGGAACAGCACCGTGTCGCCCACTTCAGCGGCGAGTTTCCTCGACCAGCCCTTGATCACCTCGTTGCGCGGGTCGTTGTCCTTATAGATCGCGTGGCCGAAGCCCATGATCTTGTCCTTGCGCTCGAGCATGCCCAGGGTGCCCTTGATCGCCGCCTCCGGCGAGTCGAAGCGTTCGATCATTTCCATGGCCGCTTCGTTGGCGCCGCCGTGCAACGGGCCGCGCAGCGAACCGATGGCAGCGGTGATGCAGGAGAACAGGTCCGACAAGGTCGAGGCACACACCCGGGCGGTGAACGTCGAGGCGTTGAATTCGTGCTCGGCGTAGAGGATCAGCGACACGTTCATCACCTTGACGTGCAACTCGCTCGGCTTCTGGCCGTGCAGCAGGTGCAGGAAGTGGCCGCCGATGGACGGCTCGTCGGTGACGCATTCGATGCGCTGGCCCTGGTGGCTGAAGCGGTACCAGTAGCACATGATCGCCGGGAACGCCGCCAGCAGGCGGTCGGTCTTGTCGTGCTGCTCAGAGAAATCCTGCTCCGGTTCCAGATTGCCCAGGAACGAGCAGCCGGTGCGCATCACATCCATCGGATGGGCGTCGGCGGGAATGCGCTCCAGCACTTCTTTCAAGGCTTGCGGCAGCTCACGCAGCTTGCCCAGCTTGGCGATGTAGGCGTTCAGTTGTGCTTGGCTCGGCAACTCGCCGTACAACAGCAGGTACGCCACTTCTTCGAACTGTGCGTCAGCCGCCAGGTCGCGGACGTCGTAGCCGCGATAGGTCAGGCCCGCGCCGGACTGGCCAACGGTGGACAACGCGGTTTGCCCGGCCACCTGGCCACGGAGCCCGGCGCCACTGAGTACTTTTGCTTCGGCCATTTGCTGTCTCCAATCTTGAATTTTTTAGGGAGGTTCGCGACTTACTTCTTTGCGACGAACAACGCATCGAGCTTCTGCTCGAAGGTGTGGTAATCGATGCGATCGTAAAGCTCCATGCGGGTCTGCATGGTGTCGATGACATTCTGTTGCGTGCCGTCGCGGCGGATGGCGGTGTAGACGTTCTCGGCGGCCTTGTTCATGGCGCGGAAAGCCGACAGCGGGTACAGCACCAGGGACACGTCGGCGCCAGCCAGTTGTTCGGTGGTGTACAGCGGGGTCGCGCCGAACTCGGTGATGTTGGCCAGGATCGGCGCCTTCGCACGGCTGGCGAACAGCTTGTACATCTCAAGTTCAGTAATCGCTTCAGGGAAGATCATGTCGGCACCGGCCTCGATGCACGCGGCGGCGCGGTCCAGGGCAGACTCCAACCCTTCCACGGCCAACGCATCGGTACGGGCCATGATCACGAAACTGTCATCGGTACGGGCGTCGACCGCCGCCTTGATACGGTCGACCATTTCCTGCTGCGAGACAATTTCCTTGTTCGGCCGATGGCCGCAGCGCTTGGCGCCCACCTGATCTTCGATATGCACAGCCGCCGCGCCAAACTTGATCATCGACTTGACGGTGCGGGCCACGTTGAAGGCCGAGGAACCAAAACCGGTGTCCACGTCCACCAGCAGCGGCAGGTCGCACACGTCGGTGATGCGGCGCACATCGGTCAATACGTCATCCAGGCCGGTGATGCCCAGGTCCGGCACGCCGAGGGAACCGGCCGCCACACCGCCGCCCGACAGGTAGATCGCCTTGAAGCCGGCGCGCTTGGCCAACAGCGCGTGGTTGGCGTTGATCGTGCCCACCACTTGCAGCGGATGCTCATTGGCGACCGCGTCGCGGAATCGCTGGCCTGGCGTGCTCTTGCTGGAACTCATGACTCACCTCGTTGAGTGGCGGCGCTGTCCTGGAAATGACGCGCGATGTTGCGTTTGGAGGCGCCGATGTGCCGGCGCATCAGTAGCTCAGCCAGTTCGCCGTCACGGTCGGCAATGGCATCGAGAATCCGGTGGTGCTCGGCGAACGCCTGGCGCGGACGGTTGGGCGTGGTGGAAAACTGGATGCGGTACATGCGCACCAGTTGATACAGCTCGCCACAAAGCATTTGCGTCAGGGTGCGGTTGCCGCTGCCCTGGATGATCCGGTAATGAAAGTCGAAATCGCCCTCCTGCTGGTAATAGCCGACACCGGCCTGGAAGGCCGCGTCACGCTCGTGGGTCTCGAGGACCCGGCGCAGCTCGTCGATTTCTTCCAGGGTCATGCGCTCGGCTGCCAGCCGGCAGGCCATGCCCTCCAGGGATTCGCGGATTTCGTAGAGTTCCAGCAGTTCGGCATGGCTCAGGGAGACCACCCGGGCGCCAACATGGGGCACGCGCACCAGCAGGCGCTGGCCTTCCAGTCGATGGATCGCCTCGCGCAGCGGCCCGCGGCTGATGCCGTAGGTACGTGCCAGCTCGGGCTCGGAGATTTTGCTGCCGGGGGCGATATCGCCCTTGACGATGGCGGCCTGGATACGCCGGAAGACGTTCTCGGACAGGGTCTCCGAGTCGTCCTGGGCCATCAGCGGGGTTTCGAGCTGATCGAGCATATTGTCGACACCTTGAAAATCAATATGGCAAAAACTAACCAATGGCGTGGTAAACGTCAAAGTAAAAATCAATATTGTCGACAATCATCTAATAGGCGCCCTCAGCATAACCGTCCGAATGGATCAGTCGTAGCCTCCGGCCAGCGGTGGCGTCAGAAAACCACCGTGCTAGAATGCGCCGCTGTTTGCTGCTCTCTTCTTCAGAGGGATGGCGACTGAAGGAGCTTGTGCAGTAATGCCAGGGCCTGAACCGATAAACGGAACGCTGTGCACCAGGATCTATGACACTCAAGCCCTTATCTGCTGCTCTCTATTTCATGTGCCTGCCGGGGCTTGCCGTGGCGGGCGAAAAAACCGTGTATGGGCTCAATGAATACGCCGCCCTGCAGGGCATCGACCTGGAAGTGGCCGCCAAGCTCGATACCGGCGCCAAGACCGCCTCCCTCAGTGCCCGCGACATCAAGCGCTTCAAGCGCAACGGCGAGTCCTGGGTGCGTTTCTACCTGGCCATCGACGCGGCCCACTCGCACCCCATCGAACGTCCGCTGGCCCGAGTCAGCAAAATCAAGCGCCGCGCCGGTGACTACGACCCGGAAGAAGGCAAGAAATACACGGCTCGGCCGGTCATCGAACTGGACATCTGCATGGGCTCGGCCCTGCGCAGCATCGAAGTGAACCTGACCGACCGCAGCGCTTTCCAATACCCGCTGCTGATCGGTTCCGAGGCGCTCAAGCGCTTCGACGCACTGGTCGACCCCAGTCTTAAATACGCTGCCGGCAAACCCGCCTGCGCCAATGCCGCTCAAACCGCAGAGTAATTCCAATGCGCTCCCTGACCCTCCATTTGAAAATGCTGATCGCCATCCTGGTGGTGCTGGGCCTGTCGGTGACGGCCTATCAGATTTTCGTGCTCGGCATCCCGGTGACCGAAGACGCCACCGACGACTTGTGGAACATCGACGCCAAGGTCGAGTTCGTGCCCAATGCCAAGGATCCGGTCAAGATCCAGATGTTCGTGCCGCCGCTGAGCCGCGACTACGTGAGCCTCAACGAGAGCTTCATTTCCAACAACTACGGTGTGGCGGTGAACCGGGTCGACGGTAACCGCAAGGTGACGTGGTCGGCCCGTCGCGCCAAGGGCAACCAGACGCTGTATTACCGCCTGGTGCTGACCAAGCGCTACAGCGCCGAGAAAACCAAGGTCAAGGGCCCGACCTTCCGCGACAGCATCGCCGTCGAGGGCCCGGAAAAACTCGCCGCCGAAGCCCTGCTCGCACCGATCCGCCAGCACTCGGCCGACGTCGAGACGTTCATCAGCGAAGCCATCAAGCGGGTCAACAACCTTAACGACGACAACGTCAAGCTGCTGCTGGCAGGCGACCCGTCAGCGAGCAACAAGGCACGAATCGTCGAACTGGTGCTGTCCATCGCCCACGTGCCGGTGGAAAAGGTCCACACCATCCGCCTGGTGGCCGACCAGCCGCAGACGCCGGAACTGTGGCTGCGTAGCTTCAATGGCAACGACTGGCTGTACTTCAGCCCGGATACCGGCGAGCAGGGGCTGCCCACCGACCGCCTGTTGTGGTGGACCGGCGATGAAAACCTGATCACGGTCGATGGCGGCAAGAAAGCCACCGTCACCTTCAGCATGAACAACAGCGAAATGAACGCCATTCGCCTGGCCAAGCTGACGGACGAAAACACCGACGCCAACTTCCTCGAATACTCGCTCTACGGCCTGCCGCTGCAAACCCAGCAGACCTTCATGATCATGGTGATGATCCCGATCGGCGTGCTGGTGATCCTGGTGCTGCGCAACCTGATCGGCCTGCAGACCTTGGGCACGTTCACCCCGGTGCTGATCGCCCTGGCTTTCCGCGAGACCCAGCTGGGGTTCGGGATCGTGCTGTTCACGGTGATCACGGCGCTCGGCCTGTCGCTGCGTTCCTACCTGGAACACCTCAAGCTGCAGATGTTGCCAAGGCTGTCGGTGGTGTTGACGTTCGTGGTGGTGCTGATTGCCGCCATCAGCCTGTTCAGCCATAAGCTGGGCCTGGAGCGCGGGCTGTCGGTGGCGCTGTTCCCGATGGTGATCCTGACCATGACCATCGAACGCCTGTCCATTACCTGGGAAGAGCGCGGCGGCGGCCACGCCATGAAGGTCGCCATCGGCACGCTGTTCGCGGCCTCCCTGGCACATCTGATCATGAGCGTGCCGGAGCTGGTGTACTTCGTGTTCACCTTCCCGGCCGTCCTGCTGATCCTGGTGGGCTTCATGCTGGCCATGGGTCGTTATCGCGGCTACCGCCTGACCGAGCTGGTCCGGTTCAAGGCCTTCCTCAAGGCTGACTCGTAATGTTCGGCTTCTGGAAGACCTGGAAGGCCCTGGAAGCCCGGGGGATCATGGGCATCAACCGGCGCAACGCCGACTATGTGCTCAAGTACAACAAGCGCAGCCTGTACCCTATTGTCGATGACAAGATCATCACCAAAGAGCGGGCCATCGAGGCCGGCATCCATGTGCCAGAACTGTACGGAGTGATCTCCACCGAGAAAGAGATCGACAAGCTCGACTCGATCATCGGCGGACGCACCGATTTCGTGATCAAACCGGCCCAGGGCGCCGGTGGCGACGGCATCATCGTGATTGCCGACCGCTTCGAAGGCCGCTACCGCACGGTATCCGGCAAGATCATCAGCCATGAGGAAATCGAGCACCACATCTCCAGCATCCTCACGGGTCTGTATTCCCTGGGCGGGCACCGCGATCGGGCGCTGATCGAATACCGTGTGGTGCCGGACCAGATTTTCAAGAGCATCAGCTACGAAGGTGTGCCGGACATCCGCATCATCGTGTTGATGGGTTATCCGGTGATGGCCATGCTGCGATTGCCGACTCGCCAGTCCGGCGGCAAGGCCAACCTGCACCAGGGTGCGATTGGCGTCGGCGTCGACCTCGCCACCGGCCTGACCCTGCGCGGCACCTGGCTGAACAACATCATCACCAAGCACCCCGACACCACCAACGCGGTGGACGGCGTGCAACTGCCCTACTGGGACGGCTTCATGAAACTGGCCGCCGGTTGCCATGAACTGTGTGGGCTGGGCTACATTGGCGTCGACATGGTGCTGGACCAGGAGAAAGGCCCGTTGATCCTGGAGCTTAACGCCCGGCCGGGGCTGAACATCCAGATCGCCAACGACTGCGGCCTGACCCTGCGCACCCACGCCGTGGAAGCGCGCCTGGAAGCACTCAAGGCCCGGGGTGTTGTTGAAACCGTGGAAGAGCGCGTGGCGTTTGCCCAGGAGTTGTTTGGGCATGTTCCGCCGGTAGAAGGCTGACCCCAATCAGTCATACCCGACTGTGGGAGCAAGGCTTGCNNGCAAGCCTTGCTCCCACAATCCCCTCGCCAGACACGTACTCATCTCCGACATCCCTCTAGGTGCAAATCCTACAGAGGGATTACAATCGCCGTCCCGCCTGAATGGCCGACTCACCCCGCCCATGCCAACCTGTTCCGTACACCCATTACCTTACCGCGCCAACCCCGCCGAGTATTTCGCGGCCATCCGCCATGCCCCGGGCAGCGTGTTGCTCGACAGCGGCCGACCCAGTGCCGAACGCGGGCGTTATGACCTGCTCAGCGCCTGGCCGCTGGAGCAACTGGCGGTAATGCCGGACGAGAGCGGGGGGGACTTCCTACATCGCTTGCGTGCTCAACTGACGCAACTGGGGCACGCTGTCCTGCCGTCCGCGGTGCAATTGCCCTTCGCCGGCGGGCTGATCGGCTACCTGAGCTACGACTTCGGCCGACACCTCGAAACCCTGCCGTCCCACGCCAAAGACGACCTGCAACTGCCCGATGCGCGTTTCGGCGTGTACGACTGGGCACTGATCAGCGATCATCAGGCCGGCACCAGCCAATTGGTGTTCCACCCCCATTGCGGCGAAGGTGAACGTCAACGCCTGATCGCATTGTTCCGCCAACCGGCCCCGGTGCCGGTGAGCGATTTCAGTCTGGCGGGGCCCATGACACCGGACCTCAGCGCCGACGTCTATCGACAAGCGCTCGAACAGATCCACCGCTATATCCAGGCCGGGGACTGCTATCAAGTCAACTTTGCCCAGCGCTTCCGAGCGCCTTGCCGGGGCGATGCCTGGGCGGCCTACCAGGCGCTGCGGGCGGCGTGCCCGACTCCGTTTTCCGGTTTCCAGAGCTTGCCGGACGGCGGCGCTGTGCTGAGCCTGTCGCCCGAACGCTTCGTCAAGGTCAGCGAGGGGCATGTCGAAACCCGACCGATCAAAGGCACCCGCCCCCGAGGCACGACGCCCGGCGAAGACGCCGCACACGCCGCCGAGCTGTTGGCGAGCCCCAAGGATCGCGCGGAAAACCTGATGATCGTCGACCTGTTGCGCAACGACTTGGGCCGTACCTGCCGCATCGGCTCAGTGCAGGTGCCGGAGTTGTTCAGCCTGGAAAGCTACCCGAACGTGCACCATCTGGTCAGCAGCGTGACCGGAGATCTGGCCGCCGACAAGGACGCCCTGGACCTGATCGCCGGCAGTTTCCCCGGTGGCTCGATCACCGGGGCCCCGAAGATCCGCGCCATGCAGATCATCGACGAACTCGAACCGACCCGCCGCGGCCTGTACTGCGGCTCGTTGCTGTACTTGGACGTGCGTGGGGAAATGGACAGTTCCATCGCCATCCGCAGCCTGCTGGTCAAGGATGGGCAGGTATGTTGCTGGGGCGGCGGCGGGATTGTCGCGGATTCGGATTGGCAGGCGGAGTATCAGGAGTCGATTACCAAGGTCAGGGTGCTGCTCGAAACCCTGCAAAATCTCTAGCCACCACTGATCGTTCCCACGCTCTGCGTGGGAATGCCGCCCTGGACGCTCGGCGTCCGCTTGTGACGCAGAGCGTCACCGGATGCATTCCCACGCGGAGCGTGGGAACGATCAACAGACCGCTATCGCGAGCAGGCTCGCTCCCACAGGGGTTTGGGGTTACAGGCTCAGGTTGCGGTTCGAGGCCTTGAGGAATTCCTGCTTCAACTCGGCGAAAGTATGCACCGCCGGGAACTGCGGGAACTCGCGGATCACATTGTCCGGCGCATGGAACAAAATCCCTGCGTCGGCTTCGCCGAGCATCGTGGTGTCGTTGTAGGAATCCCCTGCTGCGATCACGCGGTAGTACAGGCTCTTGAAAGCCAGGACCGACTGGCGCTTCGGATCTTTCTGACGCAACTGGTAGCCGGTCACTCGCCCGCTGTCGTCGGTTATCAGCCGATGACAAAGCAAGGTCGGGAAACCCAGCTGGCGCATCAGGGGCTGGGAAAATTCGTAGAACGTGTCGGACAGGATCACCACCTGGAAACGCTCGCGCAGCCAGTCGACGAACTCGCTCGCGCCGTCCAGCGGCTTGAGGGTGGCAATCACTTCCTGAATGTCGGACAGCTTGAGGCCATGCTCGTCGAGGATGTGCAGCCGTTGTTTCATCAGCACGTCGTAGTCGGGAATGTCCCGAGTGGTTGCCCTGAGGGATTCAATCCCGGTTTTTTCGGCGAAGGCGATCCAGATCTCCGGGACCAGCACACCTTCCAGGTCGAGACAGGCAATTTCCACAAGACACTCCCATTTTCTAGTGTTTATCGGTTGAGGGAACAAAAGGCCTGCCGACTCTAGCCATTCACCGATGCCGGTGCAACGCACAGGAGCGCGCCAGCCCCGGCCGCTTTTGTTACCATCGGCCCCCTATAGAGCGCTCAGCGCCACTGACCTGTAGGAAACCGCCCTGATGAGCCCATCGTTTGACGTCGTTGAACTCGCCACGACCTATGCCAACAAGTCCCCACAGGACATCCTCAAGCTGGCCTTCGCCGAATTCGGCGACGAGCTGTGGATATCCTTCAGTGGCGCCGAAGACGTGGTGCTGGTGGACATGGCCTGGAAACTGAACAAGAACGTCAAGGTGTTCAGCCTCGACACCGGCCGCCTGCACCCGGAAACCTATCGCTTCATCGACCAGGTGCGCGAGCATTACAAGATCGATATCGAATTGATCTCGCCAGACCATACGAAACTTGAACCCTTCGTAAAGGAAAAAGGCCTGTTCAGCTTCTACAAGGACGGCCATGGCGAGTGCTGTGGCATCCGCAAGATCGAGCCGCTGCGCCGCAAACTCACCGACGTGCGTGCCTGGGCCACCGGCCAGCGCCGTGACCAGAGCCCTGGCACTCGCAGCCAGGTGGCTGTGCTGGAAATCGACACCGCGTTTTCCACCCCTGAGCGCACCCTGTACAAATTCAACCCGCTGTCACAAATGACCAGCGAGGAAGTCTGGGGTTACATCCGCATGCTGGAACTGCCTTACAACAGCCTGCACGAACGCGGCTTCATCAGCATTGGTTGCGAACCTTGCACGCGTCCGGTACTGCCGAACCAGCACGAGCGCGAAGGTCGCTGGTGGTGGGAAGAAGCGACGCAGAAGGAATGCGGGCTGCACGCTGGCAATATCATCAGCAAGTCCAAGGACTGATACGGCGCAAGCCGACGCCCTTCGTTCCTGCACACAGAAATGTCACCAGTGCCATTTTTGTGTGCGCTTACTTCAGCAATGCCCTGGAAAAAACGGAATACCATGCGAATTCTTGTGGTCAACGTCAATACCACCGAGTCCATCACCCAGGCCATCGCCCAACAGGCCCAAGCCGTGGCGGCGCCGGGCACCGAGATCGTCGGGCTCACCCCCTACTTCGGCGCCGACTCCATCGAAGGCAATTTTGAAAGCTACCTGGCTGCAATCGCCGTGATGGACCGGGTGATGGCCTACGATCAGCCGTTCGACGCGGTGATCCAGGCCGGCTACGGCGAGCATGGCCGCGAAGGCTTGCAGGAACTGCTCAACGTACCGGTGGTGGATATCACCGATGCCGGCGCCAGCACCGCGATGTTCCTCGGCCATGCCTATTCGGTGGTCACTACCCTGGACCGCACCGTGCCGCTGATCGAGGACCGCCTCAAGCTCTCCGGCCTGTTCGACCGCTGCGCCTCGGTGCGGGCCAGCGGCTTGGCCGTGCTGGAACTGGAACAGGACCCGCAGCGGGCGGTGGAAGCCATCGTGCAGCAGGCCGAACTGGCGGTCAGCCAGGACAAGGCCGAGGTTATCTGCCTGGGCTGCGGGGGCATGGCCGGGCTTGATGAACAGATCCGCCAGCGTACCGGGGTGCCGGTGGTCGATGGGGTGACGGCGGCGGTAACCATTGCCGAAGCCCTGGTGCGGCTGGGGTTGTCGACATCGAAAGTGCGCACTTATGCGACGCCTCGGCCCAAGACCATTATTGGCTGGCCGGGGCGGTTTGGGCGCTGAGTTCGTCGCGGGACCGGGTTGCTCGCGAAGGGCGCAACCCGGTCTGAAGCCAGCTCAAACCGCACTGAACCGCTGCCCCAGCCCCTGCCTCGCAAACTCTTCGATGATGAAATCCACAAACGCCCGGGTCTTGCCGGGCAGCAGTTTGTGTTCGGCGTAATAGATGGAAATGTTGCCGTCATCCACGTACCAGTCGGGGAGTACCCGCTGCAACACGCCGGACTCAAGATAAGGGACGGCAAACGGCATGCTCACCAGGGCGATGCCCAAGCCTTGGGCAGCGGTGACGCAGGCGGCTTCCGAGTCGCTCAAGGTCATGCGGGCTTTCAGCACAAGGGGGCTGTGTTGCCGGGTGCGGCTGGTCAGTTGCCACGAACGGATGCGCCCGGTTTGTGGCGAGCGGATCAGAATGCCCTGATGTTGCGCCAGATCATCCGGTTCGGTCACCGCGGCATGGCTTTGCAAATAGTCCTTTGAGGCTACCAGTACCCGATGAGCCACCGTCAGCTTGCGCGCCACCACGCCTTGGGGGAGCTCGAAACCGCCACCGATGGCCGCATCGAAACCCTGTCCGATCAGGTCCACCTGGCGATTGTCGAAATGCCAGTCCGGATTGATCGCCGGGTAACGCTGCAAGAACGCCCCCAGTAACGGCACCACATACAGCCGACCAAACGCCGTGCCCATGCTCACTTTCAGCGTTCCTGCCGGTTGCCCCTCGGCACTGGCCAGATTGGCGACAGCGTTCTGGATGGTATTGAAGCTGGTACTGACTTCGCGCAGAAACAACTGGCCGGCCTCGGTCAGCGTCAGGCGGCGGGTGCTACGTTGGAACAGTCGCACCCCCAGCCGCGCTTCGAGCTTGGCTACGCTTTTACCCACCGCTGCCGGGGTCACGCTCAAGCGTCGCGCGGCCTCGGCAAAGCTGCCGACTTCGGCGCTGCGCACAAAGCATTCGATACTGCTGAAGGTTTCCATAAAAGCCATTCTAAACTTTTGGTTTACACAGACTGTAACAGTAGACGTCTACACAGCCGATCAGCAACTCCGGATACTCGCTTTCATCAACCGCGGCACCCCGCCTCGGCACGTTTGGAGCACATCATGAATACTCAAGCATTGAGCGGTAAAGTGGCCCTGATCCAGGGCGGTTCCCGCGGCATCGGCGCCGCCATCGCCAGACGCCTGGCCGCAGAGGGCGCAGCGGTGGCCTTCACCTACGTCAGCTCTGCTGCCAAATCCGAAGAGCTGCAAAACAGCATCATCGCAGCCGGTGGCAAGGCCCTGGCAATCAAGGCCGACAGCGCCGACGCCGAGGCAATCCGCAAGGCCGTCGAGACTACCATCGAGGCCTTTGGCCGCCTGGACATCCTCGTCAACAATGCCGGCGTCCTGGCCATGGCACCGCTGGATGAGTTCAAACTCGAAGATTTCGACCAGACCCTGGCGATCAACGTGCGCAGCGTGTTCATCGCCACCCAGGCGGCGGCGCGGCACATGACCGAAGGTGGCCGGGTCATCAACATCGGCAGCACCAACGCCGACCGCATGCCCTTCGCAGGCGGAGCCCCCTACGCCATGAGCAAGGCCGCCCTGGTGGGCCTGACCAAAGGCCTGGCGCGCGACCTCGGACCCCGTGGCATCACGGTCAACAACGTGCAGCCGGGCCCGGTGGACACCGACATGAACCCGGCCAATAGCGATTTCGCCGCTAGCCTGACGGACCTGATGGCAGTCGGGCGCTACGGCACGGTAGAAGAAATCGCCAGCTTCGTCGCTTACCTGGCCGGCCCGGAAGCCGGCTACATCACGGGTGCCAGCCTGACCATCGACGGTGGTTTCGGCGCCTGATCCGGCATAAAAAAATCGCCGGTCATGGGATCAACCCTGACCGGCGTTCTGCTGTGTGGCGTTTATGGGTCAAGCGCGTTCAAGTTCTGGCAAGCCGCAAAGGCCGGGCTGGAACATTTTCAACGACCGGATGATCCCGTCGGCATGGGCGTACTTTTCATCCGCCATGGCCGGATCCGGGATGGCAATGGCGGTCATGCCCGCCGCTTTCGCTGCCGTGACGCCGAACGGCGAATCCTCGAACACCAGGCAGTCGCGCGGCGCGACGCCCAGGCGGCGTGCGGCGGTCAGGAAGATGTCCGGTGCCGGTTTCGCCGCAGTGACTTCAGGGTCGTCCGCCGTGACGATGAAATCGAACAGCGCGAACCAGTCGCGGTGCAAGGTGGTTTTCAGCGCGAACGACTGGCTCGACGAACTGGTCCCGACGGCGATGGGCACGCCACTGGCCTTGAGGTGTCGCACCAGGGCTTCGGCGCCTGGCATCGCTAGTGCGTGGGGGAACCGCTCGCGCATCAGCGGTTCGCGAATCTCCAGGAACTCCTCCGGCGTGATCGGCAATTCCAGGGCCTGGACCACATAACGGGCCAGATCCCCGGCGCCGCGGCCGATGATGTTCTGCTTGACGCTCCAGTCGAACGTGCGCCCGTAACGCTCGGCGATGATGGACGTGACCTCGGTGTAGATGCCTTCGGTATCCAGCAACAGTCCATCCATGTCGAAAATCACAGCCTTGATCGGGCCAAACTCTTTGTGCGGTGCATTCATCGCATCTGATCCGTTATCAACACAACATTCCAGGGATGGCTCAGGTGCGGCCAGGGGCAAGGTATTCGCCTTAAAGGATTCAGCAGCATAACGAGGGGGGCTTGGGGCAGGCAATGGGCAATCGCCGTAGCGCCCGTAGGAGCGAGCTCCCAGGGGCGCCACGGCAATTAACAGGTCAGCGGTTATTGACTGGAACCGCCCGAACCACCGCCTGAACTGCCACCACTGCTGCTGGTTCCAGTGCCACCGCTGGTACTCGCGCCGGCACCGGGAGTGGCTGAGTCGCCGCCCATGGTGCTGCCGCCACTCGCTGAACCAGTCCCGGTACCAGGACTGGTGCTACTGCCACTGGCGTCGCCGCCATTCCCTGCGCCCACAGAGCCCGGTGGCAAAGCATTACCGTTGGCATCGGATGTGGAACCGGCATCCATCTGAGTGGACGGCGGCATTCCGCCCTTGTCCACAGGCGCATCGTCGCTTGAGGACTGTGCGAAAGCAGCCAGTGAACTGACCGAAAGAATCCCGGCGAGCGTCAGCGCTGTGATGTTGGACTTCATCATGGTGAGTCTCCTTTTCAAGGTACTTACCTGATGTGTGGCACGCATCGGCGGCCGATGGTGCCACTGGACCGACAGGCGGCGCAGCCGATCAGCTCGGCGTTCCGGACGCATCGTCACCGGCAATGTCCGGATCGTCCGGCAAAGCCTCGACCTCATCGTCTTCGCTGGGGACCGACTCCACGCCCGCGTCATCATCGGGCGGAATCTGGTCGCGACTCAGAGGATTGGTGGGTGATGGCAGCGGGTACTCCGGCGTTTCATCATCGGGGACAGGCGAATCGGCAGTCATGGCAACCTCCTGAGGCGGATATACCCGGCCTCAATCGTAGGATTCGTCCTCAAGCTCGGCGTCTTCATCGTCGATCAGGGGAACCTGGGCATCATCCATCAGGGAGCCGGGGTCTTCATTGCCCGGGTCATTGACGAACGGAACACCTGACGGGCCTTTTTCTTCCTTACCTTCGGTTTCAGGGGTCATGGCACACCTCGCAATTGTTGATGGATGTATCAATTCGAGGTGGAGGAACGGTAAACGTTCCGGATGAATGTCCAGATACGCCTGTGGGAGCAAGGCTTGCTCGCGATGGCATCGCGAGCAAGCTTTGCTCCCACAGGTCTCGGGTGGTTGATCCCTAGCCGATCAGCATCCGCTTAGCGGTGCTTTCTCTTGTGCTTGTGCTTCTTGCCACCCGAATGACCATCGTTGTCATTGGACAGGTTGCTGCCCAACGCGCCACCCGCTGCACCGCCAAGGCCAGCACCGATGGTGGAACCGGAGGAGCCGCCCAAGCGGTTACCGACGATCGAGCCACCGGCCGATCCGAGGCCGCCACCAATGGCCGCTTCCGTGCGGCTGCCCTTGCGAGCCCCTACCGCACTGCCTGCAGCACCACCGACACCCGCACCGATCGCGGCACCGGTACTGCCGCCCATCTGTTGGCCGACCACGTTACCCAATACACCGCCCAGACCACCGCCAACTGCAGCAGTACCGTCGCCGGCAGCCATCGCGCCTTGGGCAACCACAAGCCCAAGCACCAACGTGGACAAAGTCAAACGCATGATAAAACCTCAAAGAATGCCGCATCGGGGAAAATGGCCGGCGCGCGCTGGCGCGAGTCTACGCCAAACTGCGTCGGTCATGACGGTTGGACAGCGTAATGGCACTTTATTTTATGACAGGCAAAAAAAAGCCCGCTGGGGAAACGGGCAGGTACTGCTTTCTAACGGATGAGTTCAGACTACGTAGGGGCTTGTGAAAGAAACGTGAAAGAAACTGCCGATTGAAAAAAGATGAAAAATATTTACGCAGATCGTTTGTCAGCACTTGATGATCGTTCCCGCAGCCAGGTGCGCTGCGCGGCCCAAGGAGCCGAACCCAGAGGGCCATTGAGGCGTACCCACGCAGAGCGTAGGAACGAGCCCCATTCGATGAGGGGGCTGCGCTCGCTGTTATTTCTTGACCGGGACCCTGGGCAGGAACTTGGCCTTTTCGCCTCGCTGCACCTTGGACACCTTCGTCCTGATGGATTTGATCGGTTCATCGCCAAAGTCTGAGCGATAGGCCGACTGACCACACTGCAACCCTTCGTTGACCGGATACGCGGCGGCGTTTTCCTCGCTGTACGCTGCTCCCATTGCCATTCCCCTTTTCATCGCGGCCCATACCGGCAACAACCAAATGCCTGAAAATATCGACCTTACGCGGATGAGACTAGTCGGTCATCAAAAGACTGACAGTCCGCAAAAGCACTTGGCCGACGAATGGAACTGGTTGTTTCAGAAAGGAAACACTCACTGCGCAGCGAGCAGGGTCCGACGTAAGATCCGTGAAACCTGTACGGCCGAATAAGGCTTGGGCAAGAACTGGAAACGTCCATGCTTGATCAGCGGGACACAAATGGTCGCGGCGATGCCAATCGCCTGGAACGTCGCCGCTTCGTCCGGTGCCGATTCCGCCAGATTATCGTTGATCACCAGCGCAAAGTTCTCGATATAGGTGGCCTGCCCCTCGAAGGCTGCCTGCACGATAGGCCCGATATCGCTCCAGACCTCGGGTGCGCATGAGCCCCCGGCTCGGGCGTATTATCCCGCGCCGGGGTTGAATGTGCGATGGGTTGTGGACGTGTAGCGCTGCGAAAGGACCCTATAGGAAGAAGTATTGGTTCTGCGCAATCCTTATTTCACAGCAGAGTAAAAGCAGGTATAGATAAGATGACACCTTTCGCAGATCCAGGAGATCCTACCTGGATTGGCCCCTGCCCTTGCGCCGCTACCTGGAAGTAGCGTTCCAATCGGTGCCTCGGCTTGGCAAACGGAGTGATGAAGTTGGAAGCAGTGCAACTGTCCGCCACGGATGAGCGGCTCGAGACGCCTCGACAGGTCGAGTGTGATGTAGTGATCGTCAATTACAACGCCGGGAATCTATTGATCGCGTGTGTCAGTTCGGTTATTGCCGCCGGCGCGTCCAGGGTGATAGTGGTGGATAACGCTTCCCACGACGACAGCCTGGTCAGGCTGGAAAAAACCCACGCAACCGGCGGCGCCCTTCAGATCATGAGGAACGCGACCAATTTGGGCTTCGCCGTTGCCTGCAACCAGGGTGCCCTCCTGGCCACGGCCCCCAGCGTATTTTTTTTGAATCCAGACACGGAGCTGGCGGTTGACGCGATAGAGCGCTTGTTACTGGCGCTGCACAGCTCACCGGAGATCGGCATGGTCGGCGGATTCCTGTGTAACCCGGATGGCAGTGAGCAACCGGGTGGGCGCCGCGTATTTCCGACTCCCCGGCGCGCTTTCATGCGGGCGTTTGGGCTTTCACGTCTCGCCCATTTTTTCCCTTCCGTGTTTTCCGACTTCTTGCTTCATAAAGAGCCTCTACCCGCTACGCCCATCGTCGTCGAAGCCATTTCCGGCGCTTGCATGCTGGTCAAGCGCGAGGCGATCGAGAGCGTCGGGTTGTGGGATGAAAAATACTTTCTGCACTGCGAAGACCTGGACTGGTGCATGCGCTTCCGCCAGGCCGGCTGGAACGTGCTGTTCGTACCAGACGCCGCGGTCATGCACATATTCGGCGGCTGCAGCCGGCATCGACCCTATTTCGTCGAGTGGCACAAGCACCGGGGAATCCTGCGTTTCTATGGCAAGTTTTTCCGCCACAAGTACTCGGGGTTGCTGTGGATAAGCGTAATCATTGGCGTGTGGTTTCGATTCAGCCTGATGGTCAGTCATCATGCGGCTGCCCAACTTCTGAATGCCTTGAACCGACGGGGGAAAACCTGAAGTGCGGGTGGGTATATTGGGCGCGTCCGGTTTTTTGGGTGAGCGTACGCTGTCGCTCCTGGCCCAGGCGGGCCATGAAACCACCGCGTTTACCCGGGACTTGTCCAAAGCGCCGCTCAACAATGTTGGCTGGCGCAGTGCCCATGACTGGCACGGGATAACGCTGGACACATTCCTCTCCTTTGCGCCGCTCTGGGTTTTACCGGACTATCTGGAACACCTCGCCAACACGCAGGTCAAGCGCGTTGTGGTGTTGTCCTCGACGAGCCGCTTTGCCAAAGAGCAGTCGCCCGACGCGCGGGAAAGGGACGTGGCGCAGCGTTTGATCAATGCCGAAGTCCATCTTGAGCAATGGGCGACCAAACGAAAGATCGAGTGGATCATTTTGCGACCCACGCTGATCTACGGGTTTGGCCGTGACAAGAACGTTGCAGAGGTGGCTCGCTTCATTCAACGCTTCGGGTTCTTCCCGCTCGTTGGCGGCAGTGTCGGGTTGCGCCAGCCGGTGCACAGTGATGACGTCGTCCAGGCGTGCCTGGCGGCGATGAGCGCTCACGGCCTGCCGAGTGGCGCTTACAACCTTTCAGGCGGAGAAACGCTGCCTTATCACACGATAGTAAGCCGGATATTCCAGGCCCTGGGACGGCCGGAACGGACCCTGCCGCTCCCCGCCAGGGCGTTGGGCATGGCCGTTTCGCTGATGCGTTGCCTGCCACGCCACCAACACCTTTCCAGCGCGCTGGTGCAACGCATGAATCAGGACCTGGTATTCGACCATTCACCCGCCCGTGATCGACTTGGGTTTTCTCCCAGGCCTTTTCATTTGACGGGCGAAGACATGCCCGGGCATTGATTTCATTCAACGATGCACGTGGGCCTGCCAACGTCCCCATTTGCTTTCGAAGTAGGCCTGGTTTTTATCCCAGAGCGCCTGGTATTCGCCGCTGGCGATCAGCTTTCGAAACGAAGCCTGCCCGTAATGATGAACGAACGCATCTTCGGCGCAGACTGTCCGGTAACCTTTCTCCTGCACGCGACGGCTGTAGTCGTCGTCCTCAAACATGCCGATGCCAAAGGCCTCGTCCAGAAACCCTACTTCCTCGAGGATGTTGCGGCGCAGGCCGACGCAAAACATCGCAAGCATCGCAACGTCGAAACACTGCCCGGCATGTGCGGCAGTGTAGTCATCGGCAAAACCTTGCATCCGTTCCAGGTCGGTGTAGGTCACCTGGATTTTCGCTTCGTTACCTACGGCATTGGTGACGGGCCCGACCAGGCCGACACTCGGGTCCCTCAAGTGGCGGACCAATGGGTCCAGCCATCCTTTGGGGACCACCGTGTCATTGTTGAGCAGCAGGAGCACGTCGCCGTCCGCTGCTCTCAAGCCCTGGTTGTTGGCGGCGGCAAAACCGCGGTTCGCGCCGTTGAGGACGATTTTCACCCAGGGCACTTGCTGGCGCAGGCGTTCCAGGTAGTCACACGTGCCGTCGTCAGAACCATTGTCGACCACGATCAGCTCGTAATGGGGCCACGTGGTGTTGCGCAAGATACTGTTGATGCATTGGACCGTCAGATTGACGTTGTGGTAGGTGACGACCACGATGGAGACTTTTTCGTGCAGCGCCACCAGCGCACGCTGCGTGGTGTTGAATCGATCCCGCCAATCATTGGCGCGGGCAACCTCAAGGCGTCGTTTGTAGAGGGCCAGATCGTGCTCGGCCAACGCGCGCTCAATCTGCTCGATAAATTCATCAACCCCCGTCGCGAAGTACAACAGATCCTTGTAGACGCTCATCTCGTTGAGAGGAGTGGAAATCACCGGTTTACCCGCGCTGATGTACTCGTAGAACTTTACCGGGTCCACCGCGTGCGTCACGTTGTAAAGCCGGAAAGGAATCAGGCAGGCGTCGAAATGATGCAGATACAGCGGCATCTGCGAGTAAGGTTTGATTCCCAGGATGTGCACGTTGGGTTTGTGCTCAAGACCGGCCATGTCGTCGACGAACACATCACCCAACAAAATGAAATTCCAGTCGGGGCGCCTGTCCGCCAGCGCCGCCAACAGCGGAAAATCCAGCCATTGCGCCAGCGCGCCATAGTAGCCAATGACCGGTCCGACCAGCCCACCGAGCACGTCGTTGGCGAAGCAATGCTGGTGAAAGAAAGCGAAATCCACGGCATTTCTGACCAGTACGCATCGTGCATTGCTGGTGCACCATTTTTCGTAAAGCACAGCGGAAGAGACCGTCACCAGGTCCGCCTGGGCCACCAGGGTTCTCTCCTCATTCAGTAATGGCTCACCGATGTTCGGAAACCCGTCCCAATCATCCATGCAGTCGTAGTGGATCCGCCACCCATGCTCGGATCGCAACTCGAATGCCAGCGGGCTCCAGTACGGCAGATGAATCACCGAGAGCGCCGTCTTTATCTGCCAGTCGGCTGCCAACGCAGCCAGGGCTCGCCGGTAAAGCTGGATGCTCTGCGGCGTGACCGTTGTTTCGTAGTACTGCTCTTGAACATCGCGTTGCAGGGCAACTTCATGGATATTGGGTGCCACGGTGGTCAGCCGATAGAGCTGCCCTTGGTCAGGCACGCTGGACGGCACAACATAGAACACCCGGTAACCCTGTTGCGCAAACTGGCTCATCAACTGCTGGGGCCGCTGGAACCGTGCCGCCCAGGCGATGTTGGCGAAACAGAGCATATCCAGGCGCCCCGAGGCCACGAAATCCGGCTCGACCTCGGGTAGCGGAAGCGGCACCTGCCCCGCCGGGGGCACGATGGCGTCCATCAGTTTGGGCGGGTCTCGCCTGGCGGCAAAACCATACCGTATCAACTGGGCAAGCGCGCGCAGCGGTTGGGTAAAGCGCCAGGAGCTGGTCTTTTGCAGGAAATCGACTTTTGCCAGGGCGATATCGCGTTCACGAACGGCGGCGTCTCGTTGGGCCAGCACATCCTTGCGGTCAGGGAGTGGACTGTCGGGCTTATGCACGTGGGTACCCATGCAATGCCGCAGTATCACCCGGCGGCCACATGGAGCTGACAGAGCCAGGACGATAGAACGTCGCCGTCAGGCTGCGGCGCGAGGCGTTGCAATGGCCCACGACTTGCGAGACGGCATGCCAGGAATTCGCCGAGCGCACCAGGACCGCCGAGTTGCCCACCAGCGGCTCGATCTCGGCAATGACCGCGGCAGGGTCATTGCTGCTGAGAATCTGCAGGCACCCGCCATCGTCGCGGTTCCACGACTCGTTGAAGTAGAGGATATGGGTCACCAGCTTGTCCGGAAGATCCGGATGAGCACCGAGGCTGGCACCAGGACCGTAATGAAAGACGTTGACTTCCATGGGCACGTCGCGCAAGTCGATCCCCGTCAATCGTGACATGGCTTCTCGATAGTGCGCCGACCCCAGGTCCCGCGCCAGGCTCAACCACGCATCGCTCAGTTCTTCAGCAAAGGCGATGGTCCCGGTGCCCATCTCCACGAGCGCACGCGCTTCGTAGTCATAGTTTTTTTCCCCACCATAACCGCTCACTGTCTTGAAGTGATCATGCGGAAAGGACCCAGCCAACGCTGCCGCATCCCGGGTCGAGTACAGGTTGCCGATTTCAGCCCAGGAGAACGGGTGAGATTTCAGCGCGGTCGATTCGAGACGAGAAAGTTCTAGCATTGTTTATTCTTGGTCGCTGTCAGTTTTCTGAAACCACGGG
This sequence comes from Pseudomonas fluorescens, assembly GCF_018614775.1. Classification (GTDB taxonomy): domain Bacteria; phylum Pseudomonadota; class Gammaproteobacteria; order Pseudomonadales; family Pseudomonadaceae; genus Aquipseudomonas; species Aquipseudomonas fluorescens_BY. The sequence goes on along the minus strand of NZ_JAGGOF010000025.1, from coordinate 136,956 downwards.
CAATGGAGCGCAGTGGTGCGGTCATCCGGAATGAGCTGGAACCCTGCAATTGCAGAACCCTAGCATTACTCAGCGCCAACTGCTGGCTGAGCTGGGAAATAAGCGCCTGCTGAGCAACCTCTTGCATCGACGGGCTATGCACCGTGGGGAGTATCTCGGGTATGGCAGGTTCTGCCGGGCATTGAACCTGCCCTGCATCGCTGCTCTCGGCTGCGTTCTCAAGCAGGTTGGGCAGTTTTTGCAAAAACGCGCCCAGTACCGGTCTGGACGACGTGGGGCCCCGGCGAATGATTGCCGCCACCCGGTCCCAATGCTCCACCAGCGTATCGGCCGCTGCGCGAGCCGCGGCCGATGGCGTCGTTTTCCCTACGCGCGAAAGGAACCACTGCGGGTCGACGGTCGCCACGTCGGGCAATGCATGGAGTGAGTCGAATGCGGCCAGCGCGGTGTATTTTCCCGTCGTCAGGTCTGCCGAGCAGAACACCGGGACACCGAACGCCAAGGCGGTGATCGCCAGGTGGTAACTGTGTCCGATCACTGCTTGCGCCTGGCTGAGTATCTCGGCCATCAGCAAGGGCTGCGGCCAGAACGGCAAGGTGATAGCGCCCGGCAGGCGCCCGGCGATGATTGACGGGTCATCCCCCAGGACCGGGCCGATGGGTACGACCAGGAAGCGATAACCCTGGAATGCCTGTGGATGCTCTTGGAACAACCGAACGAAGGATTCGACCACGTGAATGGCGTGAATCACGATATACGGCCCCTCCAGCCCTGCCTGCTCACGCAGCCGCGTGAACTCGGCCGAAGGTCGCTGCTCATCGATCAGTCGCGGCAAGCCGAACGCGGTGTCAGGCAGCACCTCGATCTCGGCCTGCCGGGTCAACGCCGCGAGGGCATCCCGTGACAACGCATCGCGTACACCCACGTACTGGCTCTGCTCCAGGGCCATGCTCAGCAGCGGCCTGGCCCAGTCGGGAATCGGGTTGCAATGCATCCCGGGGGCATTCCACATCACCGGGATCCCATGTTGCAGCGCGACCAGCGCAGGCGTGAGCCAGTACCCGGTAGGGTGATGGATATCAGGCGTGGTCGGACCATAACCAGGGGCCACGACTTTATCAAAACGGATCAGGAACCCACCGCCGATCAGCACCCCGTCCAAGTCATCCGCAAGACCTGGCAGCTCGGTCAGCGATGTCACCGCATACGGCCACTCGGGCTGGGATTTGCCGTGGTAGGAAAACCGGTGCAGGTTGACGTTGCCCAGGCGCCGGGTCAGCTCGGCTTCGGCGATGATCGGGAACAACAGGTCACCGTAGTTCTCCACGTCAAAGGTGCCGAATATCGCGACCTGCCAATCGGCTTCACGGGTGGGCTCGGCCAACGTCTTGTGCTCCATGAGTTCGCCATCGGCTGTCCGCCCGGGCCCGGACGAGCACTCAGCAGGCCGAGGACTAACGCTGTGCAGGCCCAGATCCACCATGCCCAGGAAGTTCTTCGAGCTGGGCAACACATCGAACGCCAGGGGCGCCACCTGCTTCTCAATCAGCTGCGAGGTGTCTTCAGTGACCCCATGCAACAGTTTCAGAGTGACATGGTAGCGACCTGCGGCGAGATTGGCCGGGAAGCGCACGTTGATCGCCGCCCGCCGCCAGCCATTTTCGGTGGGACCCAGCGGCAAGGCGAAGTTCGCCCCGCCAATCACCAGCAGCCGCGCCTCCTGAATGGTGAAACTGATATTGGGTTGGTGGATCGACTCGTGCAGCAGCGCCTCCACCCGAATCTCGACGTCGTTTCCATACAGGTAGCTGGAGCAAAGCTGCTGGGTGTCGGTGAAGCAGGCCGAAGTGATACGCCCTTCCTCGGTCCCGAACGCAATGCCGTCCGGGGCGCCCATGAAGGGTTTGCGCGTTACCGGTATGACCCCGCCACTGGCCCAGCGGCGCTGCTCGTCGCGCATGTCGAGCAGGTATAACTCGGCCATTTCATCAGGCGCGCCGCTGGCAACCACCTGGCCTTGGCGCAGGTAGATAACCCGGTGGCAAAACCGCTTGATCATGCTCATGTCATGGGAGACGAACAGCAACGTCGTGCCTTTGGCGGTCAGCTCTTCGAGTCGACTCAGGCATTTGAACTGGAAGGAGGCGTCGCCGACGGCAAGGGCCTCATCGACGATCAGGATATCGGGATCCACACCGACAGAAACCGCAAAGGCCAAGCGCACCAGCATCCCGCTGGAGTAGATCTTGGTCGGCTGGTCGATGAAGTCACCGATGTTGGCAAAGGCAATGATTTCATCCAGGCGGGCGTCCGTTTCGGCGCGACTCAAGCCCAGCACGGCGGCGTTCATGTAGACGTTATCGCGCCCCGTGAATTCCGGATTGAAGCCGGCTCCCAACTCGAGCAGTGCAGCGATCCGGCCGTTGCTCTGGACGCGGCCATGGGTGGGCGTCAACGTTCCGCAAATCAGTTGCAACAACGTCGACTTGCCGCTGCCATTGCGACCGATGATGCCGACGGTCTCTCCCCTTGAGACGGACAGGGAGACATCGTTGAGCGCCCAGAACTCGCGATAGAAGCGTCTCCTGCCACGCATCACCATCTGCAGCAGGCGGTCCCTGGGCGCGTCATAGATCTGGTAGCACTTACTCAGGTGTTCGGCGTTGATCGCCACTTCATTCGACATCGGCAAGACCCATCCGTGAATCACTACCGTTTGTACCGGTGTGCATGAACATGAGCTGTAATAGGACCTTGCGGGGCAGTTAAGCACAGACCGGGTGAAAAAAAACCTTCTCCGGTATTGGGCGGTCAATCAGTTGCTTCGAAACAGCGTGACAACCACCTCTGAGCCACCGATCTGAATCGCTTTACATTTGCCACGCCACTCCCTGAGGATGCCATCATGGAGTTCCTGGTCGACATCGCCTCAAGGATCAAGCAACTGATGCAGCCGTTCAGTATTTCGCCTTTTACCCTGATCAAGAGCGTGTTCGTCCATCGAAACCTGATCCGGGTGTTGATTCGCCGGGAGGTCATTGGTCGCTATCAAGGCTCGGTACTCGGTATCGTCTGGTCGTTCTTTACCCCAGCGCTCATGTTGGTGGTCTATACGTTCGTCTTCAGTGTGGTGTTCAAGGCCCGCTGGGCCGGTGGCGGGGATTCCAAGAGCGAGTTTGCCCTGGTGTTGTTCGCTGGCCTGTTGGTGTTCAATCTGTTTTCCGAATGCGTAAATCGTGCACCGGGGCTGGTGCTGGCGAACACCAACTACGTCAAGAAAATAGTCTTCCCCCTGGAAATCCTTCCCCTGGTGTCGCTAGGTGCGGCGCTGTTCCACACGACCGTCAGCCTGCTCGCGTGGCTGGTTTTCTACGTCATCCTGTTTGGCGTCCCGCCCGCGACCCTCTTTCTATTGCCGCTGGTGCTCTTTCCGCTGGTATTGCTGACGCTGGGTATTTCCTGGTTTCTCGCCTCCCTGAGCGTCTACCTGCGCGACATTGGCCAGCTCACCGGAATCATCACCACGGCCCTGCTATTTCTCTCACCGATTTTCTATCCGCTGTCGACGCTCCCACCAGGTTATCAGGTGGCCTTGCAAGCCAACCCCCTGACGCTGCCCGTGGAACTGGCGCGCGACATGCTGTTCTGGGGCAGGATGCCGCACTGGAGCAACCTGGCGACTTACTCCGCCGTGTCTATGCTGATCGCCTGGTCGGGATTTGCCTGGTTTCAGAGAACACGTAAAGGCTTTGCCGATGTGATATGAAAATGTCGCACCCCGGGCCTGAGTTGACCGCATTAACCAAAGGATCGAAAAACCGCATGGAACAGCTCAACCGACTCGTTGATTGCATCGAGCAACTGAGGCGCTCAACAGAGTCCAGATCCGCCGAAGCCGTGCAGCTCGTCAAGGAAATCGAGAACCGCGATCTGCTCATCGACCAATTGCGTCGGGACCTGAAGAAAGTCACCGCGCGGGCTTCTTCCCAGGAACGCGCGATGGGATCACTGCGCGGGCAATTGCAGGAAAATGAACAAGACCTGAAAGCCGCCTCGGCGTTGTTACAGGCCAAAGAGAGTGAAGCGGTCGCCCTCTTCGATCAAGTTGCGGACCTGCAAAACCGCCTGACCCGCCAGCAGGCGGAACTGCTCAAACTTTCGGACTGGAGCCATGCCATCGAGCGCGCCCCGCTGCGCTATTCGATCCGCAAAGGCCTGTATCAATTGTCCCGTCGCTTATTCGCCCTGCTGCCCCTCGATGCGCAACAAAAAAGCAGACTGGCAAGTCGAATCCGCCGTTGGTTCAAACCGCGCAAACCGGTGTCAGGCGATCCCTCGACCTCATCGAGCCTGGCATCTTCCTCGCCCGCGCCTCCCCAGGCGAGCCATCCTTCAGCGCCTCACGCCACGCATCCGACGATCCTGATGTTCGGCGTCATCGACTGGCATTTCCGCATACAGCGCCCGCAGAACCTCGCCAAAGAGTTGGCCAGGGCCGGCCAGACAACGTTTTATATCTCGAACAACTTTATCAACGATGAGACACCGGGCTTCGAAGTCGAGCAACTGGACGGGCCCGGAAGTCTGTTCCAGATCCGTCTCAAGGTGCTCGGTGCGCCAGCGATTTACCATGCCCCGCCTTCAGTCGAGGCGCTTCGCCAGTTATGCCAGAGCATCGCCATGGTCCTGCAGTGGGCGAACGTCGGCGCAGTGGACTGCATCGTTCAGCACGCCTATTGGTTTCCCCTGGCACGGCGTATCCCCAACTCCACGCTGATCTATGACTGCATGGACCACCATGAGGGCTTCGGCAACGTTGCGCAGGAGCTGCTCGACCTGGAAATAGCGCTGATGCGCCGGGCAGACCTGCTGGTCGCAACATCTGACTGGATCGAGCAGCATGCCAAGCGGGAAAACCGCAACGTGACGGTGATCAGAAATGCGGGTGAGTACAACTTCTTCAGCCGGCGTCCCGACAGTATTTACAAGGATCCGGGAAATCGAAAAATCATCGGCTACTACGGCGCCATTGCCGAATGGTTCGACCTGGACCTGATCAGGCAGGTTGCCCGATCATTCCCGCAGCACCTGATACTGCTGATTGGCAATGACACGGCTCAGGCAAAAAAGCGCCTCAAGGCCTGCCCGAATGTGCTCATGGAAGGCGAAGTACCCTACGCCTCGCTGCCCTATTATCTGCATGCCATGGATGTTTGCCTGCTGCCGTTCAAAGTCATTCCGTTGACCCTCGCCACCAACCCGGTAAAAGTCTACGAGTACTTGAGCGCCGGCAAACCGGTGGTATCGGTGAAACTGCCGGAGTTGAGCAAATTTGGCGAACTGGTACGGGCGGTTGAAAACCCGGCGGACTTCCTCTCGGCCATACGCGACATCCTCAAGGCACTGCCCGAGCCCGAGTCGACGCTACGGGCCCGTCAATCGTTCGCCCGGGAGCAGACCTGGCGGCATCGCGCCGCGAGCTTGCGACAGGCCATCGACACCTTGCCTCAGCCCAAGGTCAGCGTCGTGGTGCTGACCTATAACAACCTGGCACTCACCCGGGCCTGCCTCGACAGCTTGTTGACCCATAGTCACTACCCGAACCTTGAGATCATTGTCGTCGACAACCACTCCAGCGACCAAACCCCTGGGTTCCTTACCGCTTGGGCAGAGGGGCACCCGGACCGGATCGTCATCCTCAATCCCGACAACAAGGGCTTTGCGGCGGGCAACAACGTGGGGCTCGCGGCGGCCAGCGGCGACTACCTGGTGGTCCTGAACAATGACACCGTGGTCACCGCCGGTTGGGTCAGGGGCCTGCTCCGTCACCTGAGGGACAACAAGGACATCGGGATCATCGGCCCGATCACCAACAACATCGGCAATGAAGCCAAGGTCAGCACCCGCTACAACCGGATAGAAGACATGCACACCGAGTCGTCAGAGCTGACCCGCCTGCGCATGGGCGAGGGCTTCGAGATCAACACCCTGGCCTTTTTCTGCGTCATGTTCCCGCGCTCAACCTACGAGCAGATCGGTGGCCTTTGCGAAGACTATGGCCTGGGCTTCTTCGAAGATGACGACTACTGTCGCCGCGTGCAGCAGCGAGGCATGCGTGCCTTCTGCGCCGAAGACGTGTTCGTCCACCATCACTTGTCCGCGTCGTTCAACAAGCTGGGGGCCGAGAAAAAACGCGCGCTGTTCGAAAAAAACAAAGCCATCTACGAAAGCAAATGGGGCCCTTGGGTCCCACATGCGTACCGAGACGTGTAGGCGGCCCTTTGTCCTTCGCAAGCCACTGACATGTTGAACAGCAGAGACGATACCTTGCACAGAGACAGTTTGAAGTACGCGGCGGTGGTGCTCGTTTTATTGGCCAGTACGGTGATCAGCCTGTACGGCTTTTCGACACTCGAATGGCCGTCGATGAACAGCGCCACGCGGACAATCCTTTTGTCAGCGCTCGTACTTGCCACCCTTACCGTCTTCACTCGCAAGTCGCCGATAGTGCTCGGCGCGGGCTTGGTCGGGGGCCTGTCCATCGCTTGCGGGCAGGCCTGGCCGATGATTGTCGTCGCCGTACTGGCAGCGTCTTCCATGACGCTGGGCAGGTGGATGCTGGGGCGACGTATCGCAACCGACTGGACGGTCCAACTGTTGATCGGCATCGGGACGTTCGGCACGCTGACGGGCCTGGCGGCCTACTTCCCGATCAATTACTCCTGGTTGCATGCAACGCTGCTGTTGCTACCGCTGGTATTGGGGCACCAACACGCCGGGGCGACAGCTCAAGCATTTCTGCGCTGGGTCCGCGCCGAACGCGCGCCGCAGCCTCCCCTCCAGACTGTCCTTGACGTGCTGATTGCCGGCTTCGCCTGCCTGTATGCAGCGGTCGCCTTCATGCCGGAAGTGGGACACGACGCGCTGGCGATGCACCTGTTCATCCCTGCACATCTGGCGCAGCGCCACCAATGGAGCTTCGACGCCGGTACGTACGCATGGGCTGTCATGCCGATGCTGGCCGACTGGATCTATGGCATTGGCTACATGCTGGCCGGCGAAACCGCATCGCGCCTGAGCAATTGCGCGTTCACGTTGCTGGTGGCGTGGCAAGTTCGAAACCTGACGATCTGGGCCGGCGGAACGGCCACAAGCGCCCGATGGGCGAGCCTTTTCTTCCTGTCCACGCCCCTGGCCTTTGCCGAAAGCAGCAGCCTGTTCATCGAGTCGGCGTGGACGGCCTTCGTATTGGGCGGATCACTGGCAATCCTGAAAGTCTCACGCTTCACCTCCGAAGCCCCGGAGCGTCAGTCGCAGTTGATCCTGGCCGGGACTCTGCTGGGGTTTGCCCTGGCGACCAAAGCAATAACACTGAGCATTCTGCCAGTCCTGCTGGTGCTACTGCTGATGCAGTACAAAGCCTGGGTCCGCCCCGGAGTCGTCAGGACGCTCCTGCTGGGCAGCATCGGCCTGCTATTGGCGGGGATCACACCGTATCTGTCCGCCTGGCACCTGACAGGCAATCCGGTCTTCCCGTTTTTCAACGGCGTTTTTCAATCGCCGCTCTGGCCGAGCGTGAACTTCGAACCACCGGCCATCTTCGGCAAAGGGGTCACCTGGGACACCCTCTATCGCATGGTCTTCAAGGCCCCCCAGTTCATCGAGGGAAAAGCCGGTGCCGCCGGCTTCCAGTGGCTGCTGGTGCCCACCGCGGCTGTCGTCCTGGCACTGAGCGCCCAACGAAAAGCCTGGTGTATTTTGTTGCTGGGGGCTGGCGCGATCATCCTGCCGTTCCAGTCGACCGCGTACTTGCGCTACATATTCCCTTCCTTCGCACTGTTTTCAGTGGTCCTCGCCTTGCCCTTTTCCGACAACAAGGTCTTCCCGAAGACGCTCGGCATCATTGCCGGTGCGTCGCTGGTCCTGGCTAACGTGCTATTCATCCAGGCGGCAACCTACTATGGCCAGATCAAACCGCTTGCGCTGTTCAGCCAAGCAGGTCGGGATGCCTATCTATCGGAGACACTGCCCATCAGGAAAATAGTCGACGCCGTCAACGTACTGAACGTCGGCAACCGTCCCGTGGCAGTCTTTGCTTCGCCCTTGATGGCGGGCCTGAAAGGCGATGCCCTGTACGCGTCCTGGTACAACGTGACCTGGAAAAATGAATTCGATACAGCAACCTCGCCACCTGCGCTGACGAGGCTGTTGCATCGTCGCCAGGTGGGCTGGCTGGTCATCGACCACAACAGCACGCCAGAAGCGCAACTCGAGCGTCTGCAGAACGTGTCCGACGCGTATGTAAAAATGGGCGCCCTGGAGCTGCGAAAAGTCAATCAAGCACCCCAGGAGCGTTTGCTCAATCCTGACCTGTCCGGCCTTGAGGGCTGGCATCTGACCCGGCCATCCTCCTATGACGCGTTGCGAAAAGTCCTGACCGTCACGGTCACGACGCCGGCCACCCAGCGGGTCGAGGCAGCGCCAGGACAGGCATTCGTCAGTGTGGTTTCAGCACGCTGCGCCACGCAAACCACGCCCGGCAGAATCCAGACCAACTGGATGAACGCCGATGGTGCTTTCATTTCCGCCAGCATCGAAACGTTTGACTGCACGCCGCAATGGGAGACCTACGAAATGAATGGGGTCGCCCCCGCGGACGCCGCGTTCGCGATCATTTATGCGTCGGGCCATAACGACACTCCCGTGGAGTTCAAGTCACTTTCATTCAAACAATAGCCAGCGATATCGATGAACTCAAAAACAGAGCTTTTCACGGAAGAACCACGAGTCGCGGTCGTCATCCCCAGCTACCGGGTGACGGCGCACATCATCGATGTCATCCAAGCCATCGGCCCGCAAGTGTGGCGCATCTACGTCATTGACGATGCGTGTCCGGATGGCTCGGGTCAGCATGTGCTGGACACCTGCACCGATCCCAGGGTCAGGGTCCTGCCCCATGACGTCAATAAAGGCGTGGGCGGCGCCGTGATGACCGGTTACCGGGAAGCCATTGCGGACAACGCCACCATCATCGTCAAAATTGACGGCGACGGTCAGATGGACCCGGCGTTGATCCCGTTTTTCATCGAGCCGATCCTGGCGGGCGAAGCCGACTACACCAAGGGCAATCGTTTCTTCAACCTGGAAGAAGTCCAGTCGATGCCACGGGTCCGGCTATTCGGCAACGCCATCTTGTCACTGATGGCGAAACTGTCGACGGGGTACTGGGATCTGTTCGACCCCACCAACGGCTACACCGCGATTCATCGCGACGTTGCCAGGCTGCTGCCCCTCGACAAGGTCAGCGAGCGTTATTTTTTCGAGACCGACATCCTGTTCCGCTTGAATACCGTCCGCGCCGTGGTGGTCGATATCCCGATGCAAGCGCGATATGGCGAGGAAATCAGTCATCTCAGGATCTCCAGGATCGTTGGCGAATTTCTATTCAAGCACCTGCGAAACTTCACCAAGCGCGTGTTCTACAACTACTATCTGCGTGACATGTCCCTGGCCTCGATCGAATTGCCCGTCGGTATCCTCATGGTCGTGTTCGGCACCGTCTTTGGCGGCTATCACTGGTATGAATCTGCGCAAAGCGGCGTCCAGACGCCCGCAGGGACGGTGATGCTCAGTGCATTGCCAATGCTCTTGGGTTTACAACTGATCATGGCATTCCTCGGCTACGACATTGCCTCCGTGCCTAGCAGGCCAAGGCATTCGAGACGCCGTAACGCAACGTCATTGCGGAAGAAGACTCCATGAAGACGCTACGGGATTTGCTGTCGGACCCATCGCTCAGGGCTTTGGATGTCGATGGCGCTGAACGCCTTGAACTGCATCAAAAAATTCTTGCGCGCAAACAAATGCTCAAGGAAGTGTTCATCGAATTTCACCATGCCTTCCGTTGCCTGGCAGACCGCTACTTCATGGTCGATGGCCTGGAAGTGGAGCTGGGTGCCGGCATCGCGCCGATGCGCGATTCGTACCCAGGCGTACTGGCGACCGACATTGTCGCCAGCAAGCACTTGGACATGGCGTTGAATGCGCAATCAATGAGCCTGGCCGACCACTCGGTCAAAGCCTTTTATGCCCAGAACTGCTTTCACCATTTCCCCCATCCCGATCGGTTTTTCAGCGAGCTGGAACGAACCCTGGCCCCGGGTGGCGGGGCGATCCTGATCGAACCCTTTCACGGCCCCTTTGCCACGTTCCTGTATAAGCGCCTGTTCAAATCCGAGGGCTTCGACAAGCACTTCGAGTCGTGGGAAACCCCGTCAACCGGCCCCATGAACGGTGCCAACCAGGCGCTCAGCTACATCGTCTTCGTGCGGGACAGGCCAACATTCGAACTCAAGTACCCTGAACTGGAGATCGTCCATCAGGAAATTTTCACCAACTACCCCCGGTACCTGATTTCGGGTGGGCTGAACTTTCGCCAGTTGCTACCTGACGCGCTGATTCCGTTGATCAAAATCGTTGAAAAACTGCTCCACCCCTTGAGACGTGTGCTGGCCCTGCATCACCTTATCGTCATCAGGAGCAAACCTTGACCTTCATCCGGTACGCCGCCATCCAGCTGCTGGCCTATGCGCTGGACATGGGCACCTTTTTGCTGCTGATGGCTTTTTCCAAGGATGAGCCAGTCCTGGCCAACATCGTCGCAAAAGGCCTTGCCGGGCTGTTCGCGTTCTTTTTGCATCGGCACTTCACGTTCAAATCGAACCACGGCAGCGGCAAGGTACAGGCGCTCAGCTACTTCTCGCTGCTGGCGATCAACATCCCGCTCGCGTCGGTCTTGCTCAGCGTAGGCCTGTATTTCGTCGATAACCCGACCGTGGTGAAATTTGTCGCTGACGTAGCGTGCGTATTCATGACGTACTGGATCAGCAAGTTGTTCGTGTTCACATCCAAGACCCAGGCACCTGAGCGCGTCAAAGGCGTAGGAAGATGAGGCTGCTGATTACCGGCGCCACGGGTTACATCGGGCAGCAGCTGACGTCCCGGGCGGCAGCGCATGGCCACGAGGTCATCTGCGCCACGCGTAGACCCTGCTCCCCAGCCCATGCCTGGCTGCCCTACGACCTGGCGGGCGCCCTTGCGGACTGCCCGGCAGGCGTGCAGGTGTTTATCCACCTGGCGGCCAATACATCAGCCAATGCAAGCCTGGGCGCGGACGACGAAGTGCGAGCCGCCCAAGGGCTGATCCATTGTGCCGGACAAGCCTCGGCCAGGTTCATCTTCATCTCCAGCCAGACCGCCGAGGCCGCTGCCCCGGGGACCTACGGCCGGACCAAATGGCGGATCGAGCAAGCCGTGCTGGCGGCCGGCGGTGTGGTGATTCGTCCGGGCCAGGTGTACGGCGGTCCGGAGCGCGGGCTCTTTGGCCTGTTGGCCGGGCTGGTTCGGCGGTTCCCGGTCATTCCGATATTGCTGCCTGCGCCTTGCGTGCAGCCGATTCACGTCGACGACCTCGCGGCGTCGATACTGGCCGTGGTCGAGCGAGAAAATATCAGCGGCAACGTCCTGAACCTGGGCGCGATAGTGCCTGTTTCCTTTGGCCGCTTTCTCATGGCAATCGCAGCGTACAGAGTCCACGCAGTACGTCTGCCGGTGCCCTTGCCGGTGGCGCTGCTCAAGCTGCTGCGCCGATGCCTCGGCCCATCGCTGAGCGCGAAGATGGGATTGGAGCGGATTTTCTCGCTGATCCATCTGCCCGCGATGGACAGTGCGCCCGCCCTGCAGACACTCGGTATCGAGCTGCGCCCCCTGGCTGACGGCCTGCACCGTTCCGGTCGGGGGCAACGTCGGCAGCGCCTGCAAGAAGGCTACGTGCTGCTGAGCTACCTGCTCGACAGCCCGCCACCGAGAAGTCTGGTCAGTCGATACGCAAAAGCCCTGGAACAGGCCGGCAAAACCTGGCCGGCCATTCGCTCGCAGCGGTTGCGGCGCTGGCCGGTTCTGGTGACCCTGCTCGACCATCCTGGCATCCTCAATACGCCCGATGGACAGGACCTGTCCTGGCGCTTACAGGCTGCACTCATTATTGCCGAAGCCAGTCCATTGGGAGCGAAGCGGTTTTTCGGCACGCAACCGCACCGCAGCTTCGCCTCCACACTGATGGCGTTGGGATGGACTTCGCTCAAAGCACTGGCGTGGCACGCAGTGACCCCGTTATGCCAGCCGCTTGCCGGCCGGCTGTTTCTTGGAAGTGAAGCCCCGCGTGAAACCTGAATTCGATGTGATCATTGTCGGCAGTGGGCCGGCCGGGACTTCAGCGGCCTATCCACTGGTCAAGGCCGGCCTGACCGTGCTCATGGTCGATGCCCAGGTCGATGCTGGCTCATCAGCGGCGCCGCTTGCCCCGTACCTCACCAGCAGGCCCCATGACGAAGCCCAGTGGAAATGGTTGATCGGTGAAAACTTCCACGCCTTGAGCCAATCGGACGCGGTTTCCCCCAAGTTGAAGACGCCCACTCACGCCCATGTCTTTCGCGGGTTCAACGCGGGCAACCGCATCGAAACCCACAATTTCACCGGTGTCGGCTCGCTGGCCACAGGTGGCCTGTCAAATGCCTGGGGCTGTGGCGTTGCACGTCTTAGCGCCAGCGATCTGCCCGGACTTCCCTTCGACTACGGCGAATTGGAGAAATCCTACGAAACGGTGTCCCGGCGAATCGGTATCAGTGGTCAGGCAGATGACGATCTTTCCAGCTATTTCGGCCTCGATGCATGGTCCCAGCCGCCCTTGCCGATGGACCCGCTGCACCAGCGACTGCTTGATCGCTACACACGCTGCCAGCAGGCGTTTCCCGAGCTGGGGTTTCGTCTCGGCCGCGCCAGAGTGGCAGCCTTGAGCCAGCCCCTGGAAGCACGCAAGGCCTGTGACCTGTCTGGCAACTGCCTGTGGGGGTGCCAGAACCAGGCGCTGTACAGCGCGTCGCAAGAACTTGTCAAACTCAAGCAGTATCCGGGCTTCCGGCACGCCCAAGGCGTTCTGGTGGATAACCTTCTGCAGCAAGCGGACGGTTCCTGGCTGATCACCAACCGGCATTCCTCCCAGCATTTCTGCGCCAAGCGCCTCCTGCTGGCGGCAGGAACGCTGGCCTCCACCCGGCTCGTCCTCAAGCAGCTGAACTACACCGCTGCGGTGCGACTGCTATCGTCACCCACGGCCGCCTTCCTGTTATGGCAGCCAGCGATGCTCGGGACCCCAAGGGTTCCGACATTTGGCCTGGGACAGCTGTCGTTCGCCCTGGAGTTGGCGGCTGACACCCGCGCTTTCGGCTCGACGTTCAGCACCACGGGCTTGCCGATGAGCGAGTTTGTCAGTCGCCTGCCCATGAGCAAACGCCTCGGCATCGAGCTGCTGAACAATCTGCTGAGGGCCTGTCTGGTCGCCAATATCTTCCTTCCCGGTCATCTGTCCAACAACATGGCGAGGTTACGCCCGGACGGTTCGCTGAGCATCACCGGCGCCCTGCAAGCCGAGGCACCCGGGCTGATGAAAACCGCCGAGGCCAGGCTGCGTCGGATCTATTGGAGGCTGGGTGCGCTGTTGATGCCGATGAGTTTCACCGTTGCCAAACCGGGGACGGACATCCACTACGCTGGAACCCTGCCCATGCACGCAAGGCCCGAGGTCGGGCAGACCGATAGCCTGGGGGAAGTCGCCGGACTGCCCGGCGTGCACGTTGTCGACGGGGCCTGTCTGCCCATCCTTACCGAAAAATCCCACACCCTGACCATCATGGCCAACGCGGACCGGATAGGACGCGCCCTTGCAAACCAACGATAGGACATCAGCAGGCATGACCCGCAAGGTACTTTGCATCGTCGGCACCCGTCCGGAAGCCATCAAGATGGCCCCGGTGATCAAGGCGCTCCAGGCACAGGAAAATATCGATTGTCGGGTGCTGGCCACCGCCCAGCATCGAGGCATGCTCGACCAGGTGCTGGCATTTTTCGGCATTGTGCCGGACCTGGATCTGGACATCATGCAACCCGACCAATCGCTGGCGACGTTGACGGCGCGACTGCTGCTGGCACTCGACGATGTGCTGAAGACCGAGCAACCGGATGTCGTCCTGGCCCAAGGCGACACGACAACAGTGATGAGCGCGGCCTTGGCGTGCTTCTATCGGCAGGTTCCCTTTGGCCATGTCGAAGCAGGCCTGCGCACCGGCGATATCGGCAACCCCTTTCCTGAAGAAGCCAACCGCGTGATCGCCAGCAAACTGGCCCGCTGGCATTTCGCACCGACTCAATGTGCCGTGGATAACCTGCTGCGCGAGGGCATTGCCCCGGCCGCCGTCACCCTGACGGGCAATACCGTGATCGACGCTTTGCTGATGACGGCGGCGCATACCTTGCCCTCGGATATCGAACTGGACGCCAGCAAGCGCCTGGTGCTGGTGACGGCTCATCGACGGGAAAACTTCGGCGAACCGTTCCAGAACATCTGCCAGGCGCTCAAATGCCTGGCCGAACGCAACCCGGACGTCCAGATTCTGTACCCCGTACACCCCAATCCCAACGTCAAGGACGTGGCCTATTTGTTGCTCGGCCCGGTACCCAACATCATCCTGTGCGCGCCGCTGGACTACGCCCCGTTTATCGCCGCCATGAAGCGCTCGTACCTGATTATCAGCGACTCCGGCGGCGTGCAGGAGGAAGCGCCGGCACTCGGCAAACCGGTCCTGGTACTGCGTGAGGAAACCGAGCGTCCGGAAGCGGTCAACCTGGGTGTGGTCAAGCTGGTGGGGGCCAACCGGGACACCATCCTCGAACAGGCCCAACGCTTGCTCGATGACCCCCAGGCCTATCGGAGCATGGCCCGTGGGATTTCCCCCTATGGCGATGGCAAGGCGGCTGAACGCATTGTCGATGTGCTGAGGCAGCATTTCCAACCATGCGCATGATCTATCTGTCCCCGGTGCCCTGGGCCAGTTTCAGCCAGCGCCCTCATCATTTTGTCCACTGGTACCACGACCTGACCGCAGAACCGGTGTTGTGGATCGACCCGTATCCGACACGCTTGCCGTCGCTGAACGACTTCACGCGCAGGCCGTCGGTTGCCACCCCGCAACACTTCAGCGTTCCACCGTGGCTGCAGCTCTGTAACCCCCTGGCGCTGCCCATCGAGCCCATGCCGGGCTCGGCGCTGATACTCAAGCTGCTGTGGCGCAACACGTTCAGGACCGTTGCGCAGTTTGCCGCCGATGGCCCATGCATGATCTGTGTCGGAAAACCCTCGGAACTGGCGCTGCAACTGCTCAAGCGCCTGCCCGACCGTTATGCCGTCTACGATGCCATGGATGATTTTCCAGCCTTCTATCAAGGCCTGTCACGGCGGTCGATGGGGCGACGTCAAGCACAGCTCATACGGCGGGTGTCCCGTGTGCTGGCGTCCTCCACGCCCCTGCACGACAGACTTCAGGGCGTGGCGAACCACGTCGAACTGGCACTCAATGCCTGCGACCTGCAGCATCTGGCACCGGTAGAGCACCTGGACCTGGGCGCAAAGCAACAGGTACTCGGTTATGTCGGCACGATGGGCCACTGGTTCGATTGGGAACTGGTCGCCGCACTGGCCCGCGCCAACCCGGCAAATCCGGTGCGCCTGATCGGCCCCGTGTTCACACCGGCGCCCTGCGCATTGCCGGCCAATGTCGAGCTGATCCCCGAGTGCGCCCACGCCGATGCAATCGCCGCCATGGCGACGTTTTCGGTGGGTTTGATCCCGTTCAAGCTCACCCCCCTGACGGCGTCGGTCGACCCGATCAAATACTACGAATACCGCGCCCTCGGCTTACCCGTCATCTCCACCTGCTTCGGTGAAATGGCCCTGCGCAGCCAAGCGCCGGGGGTGTGGTTGGTGGAGGGGGACACGGACTTGCGTCAAACCGCCGTCGAAGCGCTCAACTGCCCAAGTGATCATTCCACCATCCGGCAATTTCGCCAGGACAATCTCTGGGCGAACCGTTTCGCTGCGACACAGGTGTGTCCAAAGCGCTAAAAGATGGGAGTGTTTACCGGGTCGGCCAAGTTCAGGCAACGTCCTACACATCATTGGGAATCCCCCTCCACATCAATCCATTGCGTAATTCCGGCCGTGGCGACATAGTTTTTCCGTCGTCCAAATGGCGACCGGGTTTGGCGACCCGCAGTGGTGTGCGAAAGCGCTTGCTTGTTGCAGGCGCTGTAGCATCTGTAGAGTTGCCTTTATGGCATCTGTACGCGGGAGGCCCTCGGGTCTGCCGGCTTCCACTCCGGTTCGCCAACCTGCGTACAGTTGCCACCTTTCGTTTGGCGACGATGGGTAGCGAAACTTTTCCAGTGGAGCTTACTTATGAACCGATACATGGGTCTCACCAGCAACGCCGACGACCAACCCCTCTACGTCGACACCACCGCCCCGCTACATGTGCTGCTCGATGCAGCCGCCTACCGTATCCGTGCCGCCACCCAATTCCTGGAGAACCTCGCCATGCGCGACGGGCAGCCGGTCGACCCAGCAACTCTTCAAGACCTGGCACAACTGTGCTGCATCCCGCTGCGCGATGGTTGTGATGTGATGGATGTCATTGCCCGACGCCTGGACGCGGCGCCGGCGGGGTCGACGTTGTAAACCCGATAACATCGCTCCTGCATGTAACCGTGGCGAGGGAGCTTGCTCCCGCTGGGCTGCGCAGCAGCTCCATCAGCATTGAACGCGTTTGACCTGCCCCACCGGGACGTCTGTTTTGGGCCGCTGCGCGGCCTGCGGGAGCAAGCTCCCTCGCCACAGGTTATGCGTTCTGACGAGAGACGGGAGTGCACTCTGAACGGTGGAAAGGCAACGCTCCAAATGAACAAGCATGACGCTATGAATAAGGCGCTTGAACCTTGCTCCCTCGCGAGCGCTTGGCCAGCAGTTTGCCGGCAACTTCAACAAAGGGCATGACGATCAAACCGTAGACCGTCGAGTAACGCTGCAGGTCCCTCTGCCCGGTGCCGAAACTCAAAATTTCGGGCTGAGAACGGGTGACATAGAGCGTGCCGAACATCCAATCCCACAGCGACAGGTTGATGCCGAAGTTCCGGTTGAAATGACGGGGCGCGTCGCTGTGGTGGATCTGGTGCTGGGCCGGGCTGTTCAGCACATGCTCAACCACCGGCCCGAACGACAGCCACACATGGGTGTGGCGCAGGTTGGCCGCCAGGCTATTGAAGATGAACACCAGGTAGGTCACACCGAACAGCGTATAGCGGCTGACCTCACCACCGCAGGCATACCAAAACCCTCCCGCGAAAAGGCCCAGGCACGCGGTGACAGCGAGTTTCTCGACAATCTTCTCGACAAAATGCACCCGGCTCGCCGTGGCCGGCACCAGCACCGGTGCCGAATGATGGACCTTGTGAAACGCCCACAGCCAACGCGAGTGGAAAGCCCGGTGCGCCCAGTAGTGGACGAAATCCTTGACCAGAAACACGCCCAATCCATAGAGCAAAGCAAGCGAAAGGCCGTCACCCAGGTGCGGGCGAGCGCCCCAGAGGTTGCTGAAAAACGCCTGGTAATCGCCGGACCGCAAGATGTACGGGTCCACCCAATGCACCACGGGCAACACCAAGGCAATCTTGAGAATCGCCCGCACGAAGTAGTAGCGGTAATCCAGCAACGCCGACCGATGCAGATGCACCCGGCTGCCGCCGATAAACTGCCAGAACGAACGGGCATCGGTCAGGCCGCGACGTTTCCTGAAATGGAACAGGCCATAGGCGACGGCGTAGGAAGCGCAGAGAAACAGCACTCCGAGGCGGCCATTCAGATTGAAAATGCCGAGGAACTGCTCGGTGACGGGCGCGACCACCCATTCGATCAGGTGCCGGTAGACAAGAGAAAAAGCGTCCACGTAATGCCAAGCCTCTACGAAGGTGCGGCATTGTAAATGATTCCGATTGAGACTAGCTGAGATTATGCATGGGCCAGCCCCGGACAACGTTGGCCAACACGGAGGCTGCTCGATACGGCGACGCCAGGCGATGCAGGCCTATCGGCCGTGAGACAGAAGAAGCGCGGCCATGCCAACGTTCAAACGTCAGAAGAGGACGTTCCGATGAGCCAAAAACAGCTGTCGCCAGCGTTGCAAGCCGAGTCCGCAGGCTTGCAGAAGCCCACAAAATCACTGCTGAAGCCGGCGGTATGAGTCGTATGGCTGTAGCAATCACCCGCCTGGCTGGAGATGTCTGAGCATCTGTCTTTCGAAGCAAGTATCGAAGATGCCCTGGCCTCTTTGGCGAACAAAACCAACGGGGCATCCCTGGCTTCTTATTCACAGGACATCGTTCCTGAAAAAACGCTCTCCACCGGTCCCGCAAGAAAAACACTCCCCACGCCGTCCCATCTAACCGTCACGCTTCCCCCATCGCATTCAACCTCAACGCAGCCGTCCAGCAAGCCCCGGCGAATCCCGTTAACAACAGCACCACACGAGCAGGAACCCGAACCCAGCGCAATCGCGCCGCCACGCTCCCATATGCGCAATCGAATGTGCTGACGGTTGATGACCTGGACGAAATGTACATTGGTTTTGAGGGGAAACAGCGCGTTGGTTTCGATGGCTGGCCCCGTTCTCGCTATATCAATGACTGCCAGATCATCCACAAAGTAAGTGCAATGCGGATTACCCATGCTGCAAGCGGCTGGATCGCCGGCAAGGGGTAAAACAAGGGTATCCAACTCCCGAGCGAGGGGCACGTCCGACCAGCCAAAAAGCGGCTGGCCCATGGCGACGGAAATTGTCCCGACGGTGGTTCGCTCGCAAGCGAGCAAACCACGGTGGGTGCGCAGCGTTATCGAAGTGGCATTTGATTCGCGCATGAGCAGGTCCGCAACACCTCGCGTTGCGCTGCCACAAACGTCCAGCGCAGAACCATCGGCATTCCAGAACACCACACGCGCATCGGCATCGTTGCAATCGAGCAGCACTGCCAGTTGATTGAAACCGATCCCCCGGTTCCGATCACCCATCCGCCGAGCCAAGGCGCTGGTGATTGGATTGGCCGAGTTCCGCGAGTCGACGATGACAAAGTCATCGCCGTTGGCGTGCATCTTGTGAAATTTCAGCGGCATGGGAATGTTCTTCAGGGGATGAAGTGGCGCATGAAAGTCTGCTGTTCATGCGTTGACGCTGTCAGTGAGGACATTGAAGCCAGACGACCCTAGCACTAAGCTACCCGTTCCAATCGATGATTTTGTTCCGTAAGGAGGCAGTGAAAGAAGCTATAACGGCTACCCGAACGTTCACTCCCGCAGAGCACCATAAGGACATCCCTTGCGCAGACTGGCCCTCAGCAACAAAAAACTTCGGGGCATCCCCCGCCGTCTCCGTGCCTTGGAGCGCTGGGCCGTGAGGTTCAACGGTAACTACTATCCTCGCAGCTATGAGGACCAGCGGTTCACCCACTGGAAAATCCCGGTACACACTTGCCTGGTGCAGGGCTCGCAAGCGCCCATCGAAGTACAGGCCTTCTGTGTGCAACAGTCGCTCGAAGCTGCGGCCCATTTATCCCGTGCGGCGGATCGCGGCCAAGGTTATTACCGCGTCGCCTGCCTGCTGGTGTGGCCCTGGGTGCACCAGAGTGAAGTCACGGTGTTTTATGACCGTGACTATTACCTGGGTTTTCTGGGGCAGCACAACACCCTGGCTCCGCTACGTTTGAGCGAAAAGCTTGCCCTGGTTCTGCCCGACTCATTCATTGAGCATGGGCATGACGCCACCCAGCGCGACGATGAGGTCGATGTCCACTGGTGGTGTATCGGGGAACCCGCGTGAGGGTCCAGGCCTATTCAAGCGTTGTCGTTGGCGTGATCCTCGCGGTGATCGCGACGTTGAGCTGGGCCCTGAACTTCATTGCACCGTACGTCACCGGTGCCTACACCGTCTACGACTTGATGGTCGTGCGGTTTCTGATCGCAGGCGCCCTGGGCTTGGCGTTCATGATTCGCTATCAAGTCCAGCTTCGTCTCTTGCGCCGTGATCAGTGGTTGCTGGCGGCAGGCCTGGGTGTGATCGGGTATCTGGGTTATAGCGCGTGCATCGCCGCAGGCATCATTTTTGGTGGGCCGGTACTGACCCCGGCATTGATTGGAATGGTGCCGGCCCTGCTCGCGTTGCTCGGCAATGCCAGCGCAAAAACCATCCAGTGGCGCAAGCTCGCGATCCCGCTGGCTGTCCTGACGACTGGACTTTTACTGACGAATCTCGGCGCGATCAATCAACCCATTGCCAACGATGACTCCTGGCTGATGGGATTGTTTTTTTCAATCGGTGCCGTTGCCTTGTGGCTGATATTCAGCGTATTGAACCAGCGCGCGTCGTCAAAACTTCCACACAACGCGTCAGGCGCCTGGACCGGCCTGATGATGGCAGGCGCCGGCTTGGGCACCTTGTGCCTGTTACCGGCCATACAGACGCTCGGGCTTCTCAAATTACCGAGCCTGGGTTTCAGTTTTTCTCTGGCTGGAGATTTGTACCTCTGGGCCTTTGTCATCGCCCTCATGTCATCCGTCGTCGGCGCCTGGGCCTGGAACGCCGCGTCACGTCGTCTGCCTATGGTATTGTCCGGGCAATTGATAGCACTGGAGTCACTGTTCGCCACGCTACTTGGCTTGGGATTTCATCATCGACTGCCGACACCACTGGAAGCCTCGGGCCTTGCCGCCGTCCTGATCGGCGTGATCATGGCCGTTCGAATCATCCTGACGTCCGGTCCAGTTCCACCCGCGAACGCCAATGGGCGTTAGCCAGCTTTTTTGCGGCTATGCTTACCTGACTCTCCAATCAAAACCGCTATCAACGGCTCACCCGGTGGACATGTGAAACACTCGGCACCTGCAGCAGTGTTGCTTTATCTATTACTCGGTACTGGGGCCAGAGCCGAGCAATATCAGGTCGTGACCGAAGAGTGGGCACCGTATAACTATCAGGAGCACGATGAGCTCACCGGCATGACCACGGAAATTGTCCGGGCGATCATGGCACTGACGGGGGATGACTTCGAGGTTCAGCTGCAACCCAGCATGCGAGCCAGCCAGCTCTTGAAGACCCGGCACAAGACCATCATGTATTCGTTGTTCCGCACGCCAGAACGCGAGCCGCTGTACAAGTGGGTGGGGCCGATCGTGGAGGAATCCATTCATGCCTATCAATTGGCCAATGCACCACCGATTGATTCGCTTGACCAACTGCTGCATGCGCCGCAGATCACCACGCGACATGCCGGGCTGGTGCCTGACACGCTGCACTCACAGGGCTTCACCAACCTCGACAGAAGCGCCACCACCAGCCAGCAGCTCTATCTCATGCTGCTCGCCGACCGCACCGATATCATCGTCGGCGACACTGACGCCGGCGTGACCTACTACAGCCACCGGTTGAACATTGCCCCCGGCACGCTGCGACAGGTTCCCGTCGAACTTTATCGCTCGTCGCTCTACATCGCCTTCAGCCCCGACTCTGAAGACGAGGTAGTCGCCGCGTGGACCCACGCCCTGGAGCAGTTGCGCCAGTCTGGCGAGCTGGAACGTATCCAGCGACGCTACGAGCAACCTGTCGGGCAATAGACCGTCAGCCCGTTACACACCCCTGCGGTACGCGCCCGGCGAAACTGTCCACCAGGCTTGCCACGACCATTTCTCCCATCCGCGTGCGGGTCTGCAATGTCGCGCTGGCGCGATGGGGTTGCAGCACCACGTGCTCATGGCCGAACAGCGCTTCGGGTACGTTGGGTTCATCGACGAACACATCCAGCCCGGCGCCGGCGATATCACCGGCCGCCAGCGCCGCGACCAGGTCGACCTCGTTGACCAGTTTGCCCCGGGCCACGTTGATCAGGTAACCGCCCTTGCCCAGGGCTTGCAACACCTCGGCGTTGATGATGGCTTCGGCCTTATCGGCGGCCGCCGCCAGGATCAGGGCGTCGCTGCCGGCCGCCAGTTGCTTGAGGTCGGCGACGAAGGTGTGAGGCACGTCGCTCATCGGCTGCAGATCGGTGTAGCTGATCGGGCAGCCGAACGCCGCCGCGCGGGTCGCCACGGCGCGACCGACCCGGCCCATGCCGACGATGCCGATGCGCATGCCGGATACCTGGCGCGCCAGCGGCAGCGGTGCCAAGGGGGTTGGGCTCTGTGGCCACTGGCCGGAGCGCACGTAACGGTCACCGGTGCACAGGCCACGGCAGACGCCGATCAACAGGCCCATGGCCAGGTCGGCGACGTCCTCGGTCAGCGCGCCGATGGTGGCGGTGACGCGGATGCCGCGGTCCCGGGCGTAAGCCAGGTCAACGGCGTCAGTGCCCACGCCGTTGACCGCCACCACTTCCAGTTTCGGCAACTGCGCCATGATCGCCTGGCTGATGCCGGTGTGCCCGCCGGTGATCACGCCGCGAATGTTGGCGCCGTGCGCCTGCAAATACGCCGGTTTGTCGGCCTGTTCGAAATAGCGCCGCACCGTGAACAGCTCGCTGAGCCGGGTGTTGATTTCTGGGATCAGGATCGGGCTGAGCTGCAAGACTTCTGGCTTCATGTGGACCTCATCAAACGAATAAAAACGCCGGCTCAACCGCGGCCGGCAAACGGCATGGCCGTGGCCATGACAGTCATGTTCAGGACGTTGGCCGACAACGGCAGGCCGGCGATATAGCGCACGGCATCGGCCACGTGCTTGACGTCGACCATCGGCTCTACCGCGATGTTGCCGTTGGCCTGGCGCACGCCTTTGGTCATGCGCACCGACATTTCGGTGAGGGCGTTGCCGATGTCGATCTGGCTGCAGGCAATGTTGTATTCGCGCCCGTCCAACGCCAGGGATTTGGTCAACCCCAGCACCGCATGCTTGCTGGCGGTGTAGGCACTGCTGAAAGGCCGTGGGGTATGGGCCGAGATCGAACCGTTGTTGATGATCCGCCCACCTTGTGGCTGTTGCCGGCGCATCAGGCCGAAGGCGCCACGGGCGCAGAGGAAAACGCCGTTGAGGTTGGTGTCGATGACGTTGCGCCACTGCTCGAACGTCAACTCATCCAGCGGCACGGCGGGCGCGTTGACCCCGGCGTTGTTGAACACGACGTCCAGACGGCCGTAAGCCTCGGCAATGGTGGCGAACAGGGCATCGACACTGGCCGGGTCACGCACATCGGTGGGCACCGCCAGGGCTTCGCGCTCTTCGCAGGCCGCCAGCTCGACCAAGGCCTGCAAGGGTTCTGGCCGGCGACCGGCCAATACCAACGTGTAGCCGTCGGCTATGAGCCCCAGGGCCACCGCACGGCCAATTCCGCTGCCGGCACCGGTGACCAAAGCCACTTTCAATGGGTTGGGCATGTTGTTGTTCCTTTCTCGAATCAATTTGACGGGCGCGGGATCAAGGCCTTTGACCGATGCTCATTTCCAGCTGGCCAATGCCATCGATGCCGGCGGTGATGACGTCACCCGGTTGCAGCAGATCGACGCCAGCCGGGCTGCCGGTCATGATCAGGTCGCCGGCCCGCAATGCCACCGACTGGGAAATGCGACTGATCATTTCGCTGACCGACCAGATCTGGCTGTCGAGGCTGTCGCGCTGGCGCTCTTCGCCGTTCACGCTCAACCACAACTCGCCGTCTGGGTGCCCCGCCCGTGAGACCGGCACGATGGCGGTCATTGGCGCCGCTGCGTCGAACACCTTTGCGCCCTCCCAAGGCAAGCCGTTGCGCTTGGCCATGCGCTGGACATCGCGCCGGGTCAGATCAAGCCCGGCGGCGTAGCCCCAGACATAAGCCAGCGCCTGGCTCTCGGGAATGTTCGCGCCGCCCTCACCGATGGCCACGACCAATTCGATTTCGTGGACGAACTCTTCCGTCACCGACGGATACGGCACTTCACCGACCGCATCCACCACCGTGCTGGCCGGCTTCATGAAGAACACCGGTGGCTGGCGGTTCTGGCCTTGGCTGTCTGGCCATGGGTAGTTGCGACCGACACAAAACACCCGGCCGACGGGAAAACGCTGCGGGGTGCCGACCACCGGCAAAGTCACTGGCAGGTCCGGGGTAAAGACGTACTCGGGCATGTTCATCCTGGTAAAAAGTCCTGTTGGTGGTGTCAGCGTACGGCGGCAATCCCGGGTGAAGTTGGAGGAATGCCGCCTCGTCTTGGAGAAAAACGGTTTTCTTGACTCAGCGCGCCTTGAGTTCAATGCGATACAGGCGGCCGAGCAACAACGAATAGGACAACGTGCCGATCAGCGCCACGCCGCCGATGAACCAGAAGGCCAGGGCGAACGAGCCGGTCTTGTGGACGATCGCGCCGATCACGATGGGGGTGACAATGCCGCCGATGTTGGCGGCCAGGCTGGTGACGCCGCCAGTCAGCCCGATCAGTTCCTTGGGCGCCACTTCCGAGACCGCCGCCCACGAGGACGAGGCGATGCCTTGGGCGAAGAAGGCGATGGTCAGGATGGCAATGCAGATCACGTTCGAATCGGTGAAATTCACCAGGACAATGGACATGCCCAGCATCGATCCGACCACCAGGGGCAACTTGCGTGCGAAGGACAGCGAATAGCCACGGCGAATCAACAGGTCGGAGACGATCCCCGCCAGCAGGATGCCGACGGTCGCGCCCACGAACGGCAGCACGGCGAAAATTCCGGCCTTGATCATGGTCAGTTGACGCTCTTCGATCAGGTAGGTCGGAAACCATGTGAGGAAAAAGTACAGCGCCGAGGTGCTGGCGAACTTACCGATACAGATCGCCCAGACCTGACGGTAGCTGAACAGCTCCGTAATCTGCCGCCAGTTGAAGCGGGTGCGCTCCTGGCTGCTCTTGACCAGCCCGCCCCCGGCTTCGATGTACTTCAACTCTTCCTTGCTGACTTTCTTGCAGTTCATCGGGTCGCGATAAAGGTACAGCCAGGCCACGCCAAACACGACACCGAGGGCGCCGGTGCTGTAGAAAACATGCCGCCAGTCGTAGGTCGTTGCCAGCCAAAGCAGCGCGCCAGTAAACAGCGCCGTGCCCAGGTATTGGCCGCAGACGTAGATACTGCTCGCCATGCCCCGCTCGCGCGCCGGGAACCACACCGTGACCGCCCGGCTGTTGGCCGGAAATGCCGGCGCTTCCATCGCGCCCACCGCCAGGCGTAGCCCGAACAATGAGGCAAACCCCGTGGCGAAACCCTGGCACACGGTGACGGTCGACCAACTGATCAGCGACACCCCGTAGGTGAAGCGGGAACCGAAGCGGTCGGCAATGAACCCGGCGGGCACCAATGCCAGTGCATAAGTCCAGGCAAAGGCGGAAAAGATCAGGCCCATTTCAATCTTGTCCAGGCCCAGGTCCTTGGCCAGGAACGGTGCAGCAATCGAGATATTCACCCGGTCGATGTAGTTGATGATGGTCGCGATCAACAGCAACGACAGCATGAACCAGCGCCGCCGCGACGGCAGTCGCTGCGGCACTGCAGCGTCCCGGGCGCCGGTGATCACCGGCGCGGCGGTGGTCTGGGAGGTGTGGGAATTCGACATGAGTAGACCTCGTTATTGTTAGAAGCGTCGAAATGTTTACGAGCAGCCGAAGCCGTTGCCCTCGATGTCGGGGCAGCACGATTGCTACTGGAATGAGAAATGCGAACCGCCGGTGTCAGACGGTGCAAGACACCGCGCAACAGGCTGTGCCGTGGGAAACGTCGGGAGGGTCAGCGAGTAATGGAAACCGCTTCATGATGAGCGCACCTCTTGATTGTTTTTGGATAAGCGTCGGTTGCGTGGCCTTACAGTGGTCGTACAACCATTCAAAATCAACCGAAGCGTTAGATCGTTTTTTTCGCTCGAAGCTACACGGATGGGCCCTGTCCAAAAAATACAAATCAGCTGGTTTTTTTAGAGCCTTTTTACATAACTCACAACTCACTGTTTTAAAAAGAGAAATTCTTCAAATGCGGATTAATGGTTTTGGACAACCATCTTCTACCCGGAGAACACCAAAAACTCACGCACAGGACCTCTCATCGTATAACTCCTTGTAAGTCAGTCGGATGCGCGCTCACAATCACAGCCATCGCCATGTACCCGTAGAGGATTCCCAGGAGATGCCCGCACCGAGCCGAGTCCCCACCTATGTCATGCAGCAGCGCAGTGAATTGACGGACTTCTACATCCGCGACAAGAAGGGACGGCGCGCCGAAACCAGCCCCCATCGCCATGAGTACTTTCAGATCCAGATCAACCTGGGCGGCGATACGGTGCAACACGTCGGCAACGCCGAACGTCCATTCCCGCGCAATACCCTGGCCTTCATCCTGCCCCACCGGGTGCATGTGATCCCGCACCCGGCCAACAGCAACTTCATGGTGATCAACTTTTCCCAGACCTTCCTGCTGCCGCATTTGCAGTGCGACCCGATGGACCTGGAGGAAGTGTCGATTCTGCTGGCACCGGAGTTGTCGCCCTTCCGCTTCCAGGAACACCTGGACTTCATCCTGGGCGATGAGGATTTCGCCCGGGTCTGCGGCCTGATCGAGCAGATGCGCCTGCTCGATGAAAATCGCCAGTTCGGCACCCGCGAGATGCTCAAGGGCCTGTTGCTGCAATTGATCGGCAGTGTCTGCACCCTCTACGCCGAACCGCTCAAACGGTTGGCGGAAGAGAATGCCGCCGAAGTCAGTCGCCGCGATGCGTTGGGCCGGATGTCCGAATACCTGCGCAAGAACATCGCCGACCCCGACCTCAACCTGATCAAGGTGGCGGCCGCGACTTACCTGTCACCGACCTACCTGACCCACTGGCTGCGCAAGGAAATCGGCAAGACCTTCACCGAACTGGTGCTGGAGCGACGGATGCACGCGGCACGCAACTATCTGCTCAATGGAACGCGCCCGGTGGGTGAAGTGGCGCGGTTGTGCGGGTTTGCCGACGAGGCCTATTTCTCCCGGCGCTTTCGGCAGATCCACGGGCAGCCGCCGGGGCAATTCAGAAAGCAGCAGTTGAATCCGGATACGCCGCAGTTGCCGTTGAATACCTGACTTACCCGCCCTGTTCAGCGCGTTTTGTCACCGGCGGCAATAGTCTCGGCAGCGGCTTGACGGCATAATGCACGCACTTTTTCAGCGTGAGTGATGGTCATTATGGATGACTCGGGTTCGGGCAAAGTCTTGCTGGTGGAGGACGACGAAAAGCTCAGCGGGTTGATCGCAAGTTTCCTCGCGCAACATGGCTTTGACGTACGTGAAGTGCACCGAGGCGACCTTGCCCTGGGCGCGTTCATCGAGTTCAAACCGACGATGGTTGTTCTTGATCTCATGCTGCCCGGCCAGAGTGGCTTGCACGTCTGCCGGGAGATTCGCGCACTCAGCGATACACCGATCGTCATCCTCACCGCCAGGGAGGACGACCTGGACCATATCCTCGGCCTGGAGTCCGGCGCCGATGACTATGTGATCAAGCCCATCAAGCCCCCTGTGCTGCTTGCACGCCTGCGCGCCTTGCAGCGCCGCCATACGCCACAAAGCACCGCCGGGAGTGTCCTGGAATTCGGCCGCCTGACGATCGACCGGACCTGCCGTGAAGCACGCCTGGCCGGCGAGCTGATCGAACTCACCACCATGGAATTCGAACTGCTCTGGCTGCTGGCGGACAATGCTGGATTAACGTTGTCCCGTGATGACATTCTCAATCAGATGCGTGGCATTGCCTTCGATGGCATGAACCGCAGTGTCGATGTCTATATCAGCAAACTGCGGGGCAAGCTCAAGGACAATCCACGCGAACCGGTGTGTATCAAGACCATCTGGGGCAAGGGCTACCTGTTCAACCCCTTCGCCTGGGAATTGTAGATGCTGCGCCTTTTCCTTGGCCTGTATCTGATGCTCGCAATCGGCCTGGTCCTGGCATTGCAGGCGGTCGAGCATACTTTCGATGCGCTGCTCGACGGGCAGATGCAGACCTTCCACCGCGAGTCGTTTCGCGGGCAGGCGCAGGCCTTGGTCAAGCAACTGCGCGATGTGCATGGCGAACAGCGAGAACAGCAACTGGAGGCCTTGCGTCCTGATTCCGGCCTTGAGTTGGCGCTGGTACAAGCCGATCAGCTGGCACTGAGCGACGCCGAGAAAAAGTTACTGGCCGATAACAAACTGGTGCTGCGTGACAAGTACACGCAGCTCTTCAGCCGCATCGACAACGGCAATCAATTGCTGAGCCTCAAGCTGCCGCTCGAGCCCAACTTCATACCGTTTTACATCGGCGCCGCCTACCTGATGCTGGCGGTATTGGTGGGCATCATTCTGTTCTTCTGGGTGCGTCCACACTGGCGCGACCTGGAAAGGCTGCGCCTGGCCGCACAACGCTTCGGGGACAATGATCTATCAGCGCGGGTCCGCATGTCCCAGCGTTCCAGCATCAGCGAAGTAGCCGGGCATTTCGACCTCATGGCCGCGCGCATCGAAGGCCTGATCGCCAACCAGCGAGAACTGACCAATGCGGTCTCCCATGAGCTGCGCACGCCCATCGCACGCCTGAACTTCGAACTCGACCAGCTCAAGCAATGCCAGGATCCTGCCAATGCCCGTCAATTGATCGATGACATGTACGCAGACCTCGGTGAGTTGGAAGACATGGTTTCCGAGCTGCTGACTTACGCCAGCCTGGAACACGGTGCGACGGCAATCAGCCTGCAACGCATCGAAGCCAGTAGCTGGCTGGACAGCGTGGTCGCCAGTGTCACGCTGGAGGCCGAGGCCGGTCACATCGAGGTGCGTGTGGTGGCCTGCCAGGTCGAGACGTTCGACATCGAACCGCGCTTCATGGCCAGGGCAGTGATCAATCTGCTGCGCAACGCCATTCGTTATGCCGACGGTCACGTCCACGTATCGCTGTTGCGCAACGCTGATCACTATCGGTTGCAGGTCGACGACGATGGTCCGGGTGTACCGGTAGAGGGGCGGGAGAAGATTTTTGAACCGTTCTCGCGGCTCGACACCAGTCGTGATCGGCGCACCGGAGGATTCGGCCTGGGGCTGGCGCTGGTGCGTCGCGTCGCGCAGTCCCATGGAGGCCAGGTGCAAGCGGGGGATTCGGCTTTGGGCGGCGCTTCCTTGCGCATGACCTGGCCCGTCCAGCGCTAAACCGCGCCGGGCAGGCGCAGGCGTCAGAACGAGTAGATCACCTGCGCGGCCAGCGAGCTCTGCAAACGGCGCTCGACAATCGGGCTGTCGGCAGCGTCGTTCGCCAGGTAATCGACCGTCGCCACGGTCGATACACTCCAACGCTCGTCGATCGGCAGCGTCCAGGTCAACTCTGCACCGCGGCTGAACATCCCGCCACGGGCACTGTAGGCATGAAATTGGCTGCGCGACGCCTGGGCCTCGCTGACGCCGTACCAGGTGCGCACGTAATCACTGTCGCCAAACTGGCTGTTGACACTGCCCACCAGCTCGCCCATCCGCCCCTTGTACAGCGGCAGGCTCAGGCTCAATTTCAGACGATTGTAGGCCGATCCGGTGTCGGGCTCGTCCTTGTCCTCTTCTGCGGCATGTTCAAAGTTGGCGCCCAGGATCACCGCGCCCAGGTGGTAGGTCCCGTCCAGGCCCAGCACAGGGCGCGACTTGATTGAACCCATGCCATTGAGTTCGTCCGAGCCTTTGAATTTGGAACGTCGATCTTTGCGCGAGGCGCTGCCGTTGACATAGACACTGAGGCCGAAGTCGTCGCCATCGAACGCCCAGCCCAAGCCCTTGTCGGTGTCCAGGAAGAACCCGCCGGGACTGGTGATTCCTCCTCCGAGCATCGGCACCAGCGCACGCTCGGTAGCGCCGCTGTAACGTGGCGCGCTAGCGGCGCCGGCATGCAAGCTGTAATGCCAGTCCTCGGCGCGCAGGGCGGTGGCCGGGAGCAGCAGGCAAACGGAAGACAGGCACAATAGGCGAAGCGAAATAGACATGGTGACATCCGATGAGGTTGGGATGCGCCCATGCTAGGTGGCGGTCGGCCGACAATCTTTGGCAGCTTTGTCGTGAAATTGTCAAAGACTGTAAACCCGGGCACCCGGCAGCGCCGTGCACTTTTTAACAATCCTTTGCAAAGCTCATGAAGTTGCCATGGACTCGCCCTTGTTAGGGTGCGCTTCCCATTTGCAACGCTTCGAGCTTTTCATGAAAACCGTACACCCGCTTCGCATGTTGTGCCTGGCGTGCTGCCTGACGGGCACCCAGGCCCACGCCACCAGCTTCGTCATGACCACCGACCTCACCGTAAGCTTGAGCATGAGCGCCAGCAAAGGCACCAGCAGCTCGTTCAAGGACGACAAGATCGTGCTGGCGGCCAAGGACGACGCCGCCGCTTTCGTCGCCAGCAACGGCGACATTCGCGGCGCCCGCGTGGAGGCGGCGTTTGCCCATATTCGCGAAGTGCTCAAGGATCCTTCGGTATCCGATCAGCAACTGGCCAATGCAATCCTGGCGCTTTGACCATCCTCCCATCCTGTCGTGTATCGCAGTGTGTCTGAACGATATCCCGGTACACGATGTTTCACCCGCTCATGAATCCGACACAGCCCAGACACCTCGCCACGTTCAAATGCCTCCACGGTTTGAAGGGGATCGCCCAGAGCCCCTGACCACGGCACGCAACGGAGGCACCACCATGAAGAAGGCAATGCAGCACGGCAAGACCCAGCGTCATCTGTTCGGTTCGTCGATTCTGGCCCTCACCCTGCTCGGCGCACTCGGCGCGGCCAACGCGCAATCGGCTACCGGCGCGCCGTCGGCCTCGACCGAAGCGGGCGCCGCCCAGGTGACGCCCGCGCCGTTCGGCCCACTGAAGCACATCGAGGCAGGCTTGCTGGACGTGGCGTATGCCGAAACAGGCCCGGCCGACGGCCCGGTGGTGATTCTCCTGCACGGCTGGCCCTACGATATCCACAGCTATGACGAGGTGGCCCCCTTGCTTGCCGCCAAGGGTTATCGGGTGCTGATGCCGTATGCCCGTGGCTACGGCGAGACGCACTTCCGGTCCGCGAAAACCCTGCGCAACGGTCAACCGGCCGCCCTGGCCAGCGATGTCATCGACTTCATGGATGCACTGAAGATCAAGCACGCGGTGCTCGGCGGCTACGATTGGGGCGCGCGCTCGGCGGACATCGTCTCGGCGCTATGGCCGGAGCGGGTCAAGGCGTTGGTGTCGGTCAGCGGCTATCTGATCGGCAACCAGGCGGCCGGGCAGAATCCGCTGCCGCCCAAGGCTGAGTTGCAGTGGTGGTATCAGTTCTATTTCGCCACCGATCGCGGCCGCGCCGGGTATGAGAAAAATACCCATGATTTCGCCAAGTTGATCTGGCAATCGGCTTCGCCGAAATGGGCGTTCGATGACGCCACATTCGACCGGAGCGCCAAGGCCCTGGAAAACCCTGACCACGTTGACATCACGGTATTCAATTACCGCTGGCGCCTGGGGCTGGTCAAGGGTGAAAGCCGCTACGACGCGTTGGAACAGCAACTGGCGACGGCGCCCTCCATCAGCGTGCCGACCATCACCCTGGAAGGTGACGCCAATGGAGCGCCGCACCCGGCGCCGGCGGATTACGCCAAGCGCTTCACGGGCAAGTACGCGTTCCGGTTGATCAGCGGCGGCATCGGCCACAACCTGCCACAGGAAGATCCGCACGCCTTCGCCCAAGCGGTGATTGATGCGGATCATCTCTGATGCCGTACTGAACGCCGAACTTCAATCGAACCCCTCGCAGCGCCACGGGTCTGCTTCTGTAACACGTCTACGGAAGCTGATTTTATGTCTCCACACCAGAGCCTGGTTCTACTGGCACGCGGCGGCTATGCCGCCCGTGGCGTTATTTACCTGATCATCGGCCTTTTTGCCTTGCTGGCCGCCAAAGATTCGAGCACCCCGAAGGACAGCCACAAGAGTCTGGAAATGTTGCTCAGCCAACCCTTCGGCCATGCGCTGGTGGCGCTGGTGGTGGCCGGGCTGCTCGCCTTCGCCGGTTGGCGCGTGCTGCAAGCCACCCGTGATGTCGACCATCACGGTAAAGACCTCAAGGGCTGGGTGATCCGGGCAGGTTTATTGGCCGGCGGCCTGGTCAACGGCGCGTTGGCGTTCTTTGCCTTGAGCCTGCTCATCAGTGGCATCAGACGTTCGGGCGGCTCCGGCGGCGGACAGAGCCAGGACCTGCTCGCGCACCTGTTGTCCTGGGACCACTCGAATGTGCTGGTCTACCTCATCGCCCTCGTGCCTCTGGGCGTGGGCATTGCGCACATTATCAAAGGCTGGAAGGCGTCATTCGAGAAGTACTTTGAAGCAGACGAAGACGTCATGCGCTATGTGCGTCCGGTGTCGCGCTTCGGTCTTATTGCACGAGGGGTGGTGTTTATCGAAATCGCCCTGCTGCTGATCGTCAGTGGTTCGACCTACAAAGCCATGGACCCACCCGGGATGAAAGATGCCCTCGATGCGGTGCAGAATCTGCCGGCCGGCGGAGTGGCGTTGATGGTCATGGCCTTGGGACTGATTGCTTTCTCGGTCTACAGCTTTTCCGAAGCGGCCTGGCGCAGGATAAACATGGACGTGCCAGGCGTGCCGGACAGATAGCATCGGCGCAGGCTTTGCGCGGATTTGCTGTTGGACTGGGACCTGCTCAAAGAAATCCAACGCCGCCCATCACATTGGCTTGACCCGCTATTGGGCGATGCTTTTAGTCAGCGCCGCCTTGAGCGCTTCCGACACCAGCGCGGTCAGGAGCGGCTTGGAACTCGACTGCATGTATTGACCGATCTCTGCTTGCCGCTCCCGCACTTTCGATGCGTACTTCGATGCACGACCTTCCGTCGCCAGGGATGACAACTCCTCCGGGGAGAACGACTGCTCATAGGCCACGGCAAGGTTCTCATCCCACTTGGGTTGGTAGCGCGGCAACAACGCGTTGATTTCTTCGGACAACGCACTGTTCGCCCGCGCGTTACCCAGTTTTTCGGCAATCATTGCGTAGGTGGTCGTGTTTTTTCCCGCCAACAGTGCGAGGGAAGGCAGATTCCTGCCGATCTTTTCCTGGGTAACCAGGCTGCGAGCAGCACTGAGGGAAGGCGACTCAGCAGAGGCGGTCGTTGAAAACGCGATGATCGCCGTCAAGGCGATAACGGTGTGAGAGATCCTTTTCATTGTCCAGCCCCATTGTATTTTTCCGTCTCGGCCATCAGCTTGGCAATTTTGACATGAACTTTCTCCAGTCCTGCGCCGCTCATACTGTATTTCTGCATGGTCTTATCTCTGGCAGGCTATGCCAGGCGCCCTCCTTGACGCACACAACGCCCCCATGAGGTACGTTTTGATGAATGAGTATAACCATCCGGCGTAACGGCGAAAGCTGGGGACGTCCCTGGGCTTTCTGACTGGCGCTTGAAAACAAAGCCGGCTCCCGAATCGCTCTAGGCTGTACCACTTTCGTCGCTCGCCCGAACGGATGGGATCAGATGGTTCAGCGGCAGCGAGCGTCTGAACATGATGGGCTTCGCCTCGGGCTGGATGCGGCCAACCTTGCGGAGGCTTTTCCGGCCTGAAATGCAGTTGTTATGTAGATTACGAAGTGGGTTGGGCGGGGTCGATGGGCTTGCGCAGCGTATAGCAACCAGCTACACGCAGATGTACCGTTGCCCTGGAACCGATTCAACGGCTTCAAAACTCAATCGATAGATCTCTCAAACGAAGATCACATTAAGCGAAGTACTGAGACATTTCCAAGGCGGGACTACTTATGACCGTAAGCACCTCAAGCATAGAAACCGTAGAAAGATCCAAACCCGTTTCCATCAACATGAGAGCGGACGAAAAAAACGGAACCTGATCGATCTGGCAGCGGCAATGTCCGGTCGTGATCGAACCAGCTTCATCCTGGAAGCTGCTTGTCAGAAAGCAGAGGAAGTCATTCTGGATAAGCGGCTGTTCCTTCTCGACGATGTTGCATTTGACGCATTCGAACAGGCCATGGACGCCAACCCGATTCGAGGCAACAAGTGCCTGCAACAACTTCTCGAAAGGCCCAAACGGTGGAGCTGAGAGCTCCAGAAAAGCTGAACGATGACCACATCCTGGATGAGTTCGATTCAGGCATGCAGTCGATCAACGATTACCTTCTACGACAGGCGCGAAAGGCTCAAGCGGCAAAGCAGGCCGTGGTCTACGTCATCTGCCGCAAGGATACGCCTATCGTCATGGGGTATTACACGCTGTCGAGCGGTTCGGTTGCCCCCGAGCATGTGGTTCCAAAGAGCCGCCAACGCAACTCCCCGAACGTCCAGTGACACTCCTGGGTCGCATGGGGATTACCCTCGAAGCTCAAGGCCAAGGTTTTGCGCTCGACTTGTTGCAAGACGCGATTGAACGAACAATTACCGCGTCGGCTACCATTGGCTCTACCGCGTTGATTGTCCACCCGCTTAATGAGCGCCTGTCGGACTTCTATATAAAATACGCTGGCTTTATAGCGTGCCCGGAGCTTTCACCAGTTACATTAATGTTGCCGCTCCGCTAATTCCTGACGCAATTTTTAACCAGCTATAGCGCAGCGGCTCACGCCGTTAGTGCAACACGTTCTGACCGCTCTTTGGAGACAACGCAATCAGCACTCAGAATTGCTGTCGAGTCCCATATCGCCCTTTTTCCAGACGCCAAAAACCACAAACCCCCGACTTTCTCCAGGAAAATCAAGGGTTTGTGTTTGCAGAATGTGGCGGTGAAGGAGAGATTCGAACTCTCGATACAGTTTCCTGTATACACACTTTCCAGGCGTGCTCCTTAAGCCACTCGGACACTTCACCGTATCTCGACAAACTGTTCAGTCTGTCGAGGCGCGCTAATGTAGTCGAAAGGCTTTCCGATGGCAAAGGTTTTTTCAGAATTTTCATGCGGTTAAGGTGTTCGGGCATTTCAAACCCGCCGGGACATGACAAACCGGCCAATCTCCGGGTTCGTGTGGGCGCGGTGCCAGGGATGAAGGTGGGACAGGATGGGCAGGCCAGGCTGTTTGTGGGGCCTGGGGCTGACCGGTGAGTCAGTCACGGCGCTTTACCTGGCCTGCGCCGGTGGGTAACGTCTGCGTCACTTCTCTTACAAGGAATAGCGTCATGAGCGACCTGATTGCCTACCATTTCGAAGACGGTATCGCGACCCTGACCTTGAACAATGGCAAAGTGAATGCCATCTCGCCCGATGTGATTGTCGCGTTCAATGCTGCGCTGGACCAGGCGACAGCGGATCGGGCGGTGGTGATCATTACCGGGCAACCGGGGATCTTGTCGGGCGGTTACGATCTGAAGGTCATGACGGCTGGCCCCCAGCAAGCGGTGAGCCTGGTCACGGCGGGCTCGACGCTGGCCCGTCGACTGTTGTCGCACCCCTTCCCCGTTGTCGTCGCGTGCCCAGGGCATGCGGTGGCCAAAGGGGCGTTCCTGCTGCTGTCGGCGGACTACCGCATTGGCGTGGACGGGCCGTTCAGCATTGGTCTGAATGAGGTGCAGATCGGCATGACCATGCACCATGCCGGTATTGAGCTGGCCCGTGATCGCCTGCGCAAGTCGGCGTTTCACCGCTCGGTGATCAATGCTGAGATGTTCAACCCGCAGGACGCCGTGGGTGCGGGTTTCCTCGACAAGGTAGTGTCGGCTGAAGAACTGCAAGGTGCAGCGCTGGAAGCAGCACGCCAGTTGAAGAAACTGAACATGAGCGCCCACAAGAACACCAAGCTGAAAGTCCGCAAGGCGCTGCTGGAGACGCTGGACAGGGCAATTCTGCTGGATCAGGAGCACCTGGGTTAACAAGCCTGCTTTCGAAACGAAAAGCCCGACCCCAGCGTCGGGCTTTTTCCTACATACGCCGTTTAAAAGTCCGCAACCGCTCTAGCCTGCTTCCGTCACGCTATTGGGAAACATCTTCACAAACATCGTCCATCTCCTACCTCTATAGGGACAATTGCTGAAAACAGTGCACATCCGTACACTGCGCCACCTTTTGTCCCAATGGGGCCTGTGATGTTGTTTGCACTGCGTATGTTGTTGATGGGTCTGAATTTTATTCTGGCGGGTGTGCTGGGGGTGCTCATCGGCGCCTGCCGGCCGTTCAACGCGGACAACAGCCGTTTATGCGCCAGGTTGTATGCACTGCCGGCGATGTGGATTCTGCGCTTGCGGTTCAGGGCCGACGTGGCCACGCTGGTGAATAAACCCCAGAGCTGCGTGATCATCGCCAACCACCAATCCAACTATGACCTGTTTGTGTTCGGTAACGTGGTGCCCCGCCGTACCGTGTGCATCGGCAAGAAAAGCCTGAAGTGGGTGCCGCTGTTCGGGCAACTGTTCTGGCTGGCCGGTAATGTGCTGATCGACCGTGGCAACGCGATCAAGGCGCGCCAGTCGATGCTGACCACCACCCATACGTTGCAACACGAGGATACGTCGATCTGGGTGTTCCCCGAAGGCACGCGCAACCTTGGCGAAGACCTGTTGCCGTTCAAGAAAGGCGCGTTCCAGATGGCCATAGCCGCCGGAGTGCCGATTGTCCCGGTGTGCGTCAGCAATTACGTCAAGCATATGCGCCTCGATCGCTGGCGCAGCGGTGACATTCTCATACGCTCGCTGCCACCGATTCCTACAGCGGGGATGACTATGGACGACATGCCCCAACTCATCGCCCAATGCCGTGAGCAAATGCGTGACTGCATCGCTTCATTGGACCGGCAAGTCCAAACGGCTTGAGCGCAAACCCGCCCATGACGGATTTTCCTTGGCCCGGGAAACTCGGCGGATTTTGCTGACTCTCAAGCCATAGGGCGCGCTAAGCTGAATGCCGCCTGCATTGCCATTTTTTCCAATAAGAAGTGAATCACCACCATGGGTAGAGTCGTTGCTGCTGCGGTTTACAGCGCCGGTAAGAAAGTCACCAATATCACCCTTGACGAAGGCAGCGCCTGGGCGGCGAAGCCCGGACACTTTGTCTGGATCGGTCTCGAAGAACCCAGCGCCCAGGAGCTGACCAACCTGCAGCGTCAATTCAATCTGCACGAGCTGGCGATTGAAGATGCGATGGAGAAGCACAGCCGCCCCAAGCTTGAAACCTTCGGCGATGCGCTGTTTATCGTCACCTACTCGCCAATCCGCAAGGACGGCAAGCTGCAGTTCATCGAAACCCATATCTTTGCCGGCAAGGGTTACATCATCACCGCCCGTAACGGCCACTCAGCGTCCTACGCCCATGTCCGACAACGCTGTGAGGCGCGGCCCATCCTGCTCAAGCATGGGGAGGATTTCGTCCTCTACGCCATTCTCGACTTCGTGATCGAAAATTATCAGCCGGTGGGAGAAGCCATTCACGCCGAGATCGATGAGCTGGAACGCAATGTGTTGTGCAGTGCATTGAATGAGCGCGATATCCAGAATCTGCACAGCCTGCGCCGCGACGTGTTGCGTCTGCGCCGGTATGCGGCGCCGATGGTGGAGATCAGCGAAGAATTGCAGAAGCTGGACTTCCCCTTCATCGACAAGAACATGACGCCCTATTTCCGCGATGTGCAGATTCATGTCACACGGCAGATGGAAGACCTGGCAACGCTGGCAGATGTCGCCAGCCAGACCATCGAAATAGGCGTGCTGCTCGAGGCATCGCGCCAGAGCGTGGTTCAGAGAAAGTTCGCGGCCTGGGCAGCGATCCTGGCGTTTCCGACGGCGGTGGCCGGGATTTATGGGATGAACTTCGAGAACATGCCGGAGCTGACCTGGCACTATGGGTATTTCCTGGTGTTGAGCCTTATCGGCGTGGGATGCACCGCGCTGTGGGCCAGCTTCAAGCGGTCTGGGTGGTTGTAGGTGCGCGCGCCCTGGTGGGAGCGAGCCTGCTCGCGATAGCGGTGGGTCAGCCTGCTGCGACACTGGACGTGCTGGCCCCATCGCGAGCAGGCTCGCTCCCACATTGAGTCTTCAGCAATGTTTCAGTCCTGGGTCATCGCCTGCGGCTTGTGGGCAACAAAGCGCATCATCCACTCCGCCACGGTGGTGCCGTGGTGTTCCTGGTCGAGACTCGCCATGCCCTGGCTGTAGATCTGCTCGCCCAGGTGCTGCTGGCGAATGTCCAGCAAGGCCCGGGAATAATCGTGGATGAACTCCGGGTGGCCTTGGAAGCACAGCACCTGGTCGTTGATGTGATAGGCGGCGAACGGACAAAAATCGCTGGAGGCGATCACCGTGGCGTTTTCGGGCAATTCGGTGACCTGGTCCTGGTGGCTGATGAGCAGCGTCAGCTCTTCCTTCACCGGGTTCATCCATGGCGCCTTGGCGGCGAGTTTATAGCGATGGGTGCCGACGCCCCAGCCTTGGCTGGCGCGCTCGGTCTTGCCGCCCAGCAACAGCGCCAGCAATTGATGACCAAAGCACACGCCCAACAATTTGTCGCCCCGCTGATAGCGGTCCAGCAGGTAGGTCTTGAGCGTTTGAATCCAGGGATCGGTGCCGAAGGAGTCGGCCTTGCTACCGGTTACCAGATAGGCGTCGAACTGCTCGCTATCATCCGGGTAGTGCCCCTCCATCACGTTGTACACGATAAAGTCGGCTGCTATCGGCTGCTGGGAAAACAGCCGCTGGAACATCTGCCCGTACCCCTGATATTGGTCGACCAGTTCCGGACGCAGGATATCGGTTTCCAAAATGCAGATGCGTAGCGACATAAAAAATACCTGACACGATGATGGGAATATTGCACACCCCAGAGCCTGCCTTGAAACACGGTCCCAGGCAAGCCCTCACTGGTGGTCAGAACAATTCCCGCTTGGCGGCTTTTTCCAACAACAAGGCCGGCGGCGAGAAACGTTCGCCGTATTGCTCGGCCAGGTACTGGGCACGGGCAACGAAATCCTGCAGGCCGTACTGATTGATGAACTGCAGCGCACCACCGGTCCAGGCCGCAAAGCCAATACCGAAGATTGACCCTACGTTGGCATCGGCTGTCGAGGTGAGCACGCCCTCCTCCACGCAGCGTACGGTTTCCAGCGCCTGGATGAACAGCAGGCGATCGCGGATATCCTGTGGCGAAATCTGCGCGTCAACTTTCTCGAACCTGCTTTTGAGCGTTGGCCAAAGCTGTTTTTGCCCCGTAGCCGGATAGTCATAGAAACCGGCGCCGGCAGCCTTGCCAGGCCGCTTGTACTCGTGGAGCAGCAAGTCAATCACGGCGAAGGCCGGGTGCTCAATCGGCTCTTTCCCTTCTGCACGCAGGTCTTGGGCGGTTTGCGCGCGGATATGGCTCATCAGGCTGAGGGAAACTTCGTCAGAGACGGCCAGAGGCCCGACCGGCATCCCGGCCTTGCGCGCTTCGGTTTCGATCATCGGTGCACTTACACCCTCGCCGAGCATCGCGATACCTTCGTTCGTGAAGGTGCCAAACACCCGCGAAGTAAAGAAACCACGACTGTCGTTGACCACAATCGGCGTCTTGTTGATCTGCAGGACAAAATCGAAACCCCGCGCCAGCGTCTCAACGCTGGTGCGCGCGCCCTTGATGATTTCCACCAAGGGCATCTTTTCCACCGGGCTGAAGAAATGCAGGCCAATGAATTTCGTCGGGTCGGCCACTGCCAGGGCCAGGCCGGTGATCGGCAGTGTTGAGGTATTGGAGGCGACCACCGCTTCGAGCCCCGCCACGGCCTGGGCGGCGGCCGATACCTGAGCTTTCAATTGGCGATCTTCGAACACCGCTTCGATGATCAGATCGCAACCTGCCAGGTCAGCGTCGCTGTCGCTGGGGTGAATCCGCGCCAGCGTCGCGGCGCGCTGCTCGGCGCCAAGCTGGCCACGGGTGACCTTCTTGTCCAGCAGCGCGGCCGAACGGGCCTTGCCCTTTTCAGCCGAGGCCAGGTCGACGTCCTTGAGCACCACCTGAATCCCCGCGATGGCACTGACATAGGCAATACCGGCCCCCATCATGCCGGCACCGAGAACGCCGACCTTACGCGTCAGGTAGGGCGCAAGTCCCTGCGGGCGCGAGCCGCCGGCCTTGATTTCGTTGAGCTGGAACCAGAAGGTGCCAATCAGGTTTTTTGCCACCTGGCCGGTGGTCAGCTCGGTGAAATAGCGGGCTTCGATCAGGTGCGCGGTGTTGAAGTCCACTTGGGCGCCCTCCACGGCGGCGCAAAGGATCTTCTCCGGCGCAGGCAGGCAACCCTGGGTCTTGTTGCGCAGGATCGAAGGCGCAATCGCCAACATTTGCGCGACCTTCGGGTCGCTCGGTGTGCCGCCCGGAATCCGATAGCCCCGCGCATCCCACGGCTGGACCACGCTGGGGTTGGCAAGAATCCAGGCCCTGGATTTGGCCAGCAGCTCGTGATGATCCTGTGCCAATTCGTCGAGCAAGCCCGCCTGCAACGCTTGTTGTGGATGGATCTTTTTCCCCTCCAGCAGATACGGCAACGCCTTTTCCAGACCGAGCAGGCGAACCATCCGCACCACCCCGCCGCCGCCCGGCAGCAGGCCGAGGGTGACTTCCGGCAGGCCGATCTGCACCGACGGGTGATCCAGCGCCACGCGATGATGACAGGCCAGGCAGATTTCCCAGCCTCCGCCCAGCGCCGCGCCGTTGATCGCCGCCACCACCGGTTTACCCAAGGTTTCCAGAGTGCGCAGTTGCGCCTTGAGCCCCAGAACCCTCTCATAGAACGCCTGGGCCTCGGGTTTACCGACTTTGACCAGTTCGTTGAGGTCACCGCCGGCGAAGAAGGTTTGCTTGGCCGAGGTGATGATCACGCCGGCGATTGAATCTTTCTCAGCGACCAATCGGGTCACGCAGGCTGCCATGGCCTCGCGGTAGGCCGCGTTCATGGTGTTGGCGCTCTGGCCCGGCAAGTCCAGGGTCAAGACGACGATCCGGTCGTCGCCGGTTTCGTAGCGGATGGCATCGGTCATGAAAAAGTGTTCCTTGAAGTCAGGGCTCAGAGGCGTTCAATGACAGTGGCAATGCCCATGCCGCCGCCGACACACAGGGTCGCCAGGCCATAGCGCAGGCGCCGGGCTTCCAACTCATCGAGCAAGGTGCCGAGGATTGCGCACCCGGTGGCGCCCAAGGGATGCCCCAAGGCGATGGAGCCACCGTTGACGTTGACCTTGGAGGGGTCGATGGCCATGTCCTTGATGAACTTGAGCACGACTGAAGCGAATGCTTCGTTGACTTCGAACAGGTCAATGTCCTCGATCCGCAATCCGGCCTTGATCAAGGCCTTGCGGGTGGCTGGCGCCGGGCCGGTGAGCATGATGGTCGGTTCGGTGCT
Organism: Pseudomonas fluorescens; assembly: GCF_018614775.1. GTDB lineage: Bacteria > Pseudomonadota > Gammaproteobacteria > Pseudomonadales > Pseudomonadaceae > Aquipseudomonas > Aquipseudomonas fluorescens_BY. Next base: position 95,642 of record NZ_JAGGOF010000025.1, on the reverse strand, counting down.
GGTAACGGCCGTAGCGACAATGCGCGCCCGAGGTTGCAGGCCCAGCGCGCGCCCCTTGGCCTCGGAACCGATCAACATCAGCGCCGCACCGTCGACGATCCCGGAGCTGTTGCCCGCCGTGTGCACATGATTGATTCGCTCGACATGGCTGTAGACCCGCAACGCGGTGCCGTTGAAGCCCATCTGGCCCACGGCTTCGAAACTCGGCCTGAGTTTGCCCAGGCCTTCGAGCGTGGCGTCGGTGCGGATGAATTCATCGTGGTCCAGCAACACAATGCCATTCTGGTCCCTTACAGCCACCAGAGACTTGTCGAACGAACCGTCAGCCCGCGCCCGTGCGGCTTTTTGCTGGGAATGCAGCGCGTAGGCATCGACGTCCTCGCGGCTGAAGCCCTCCAGGGTGGCGATCAGATCGGCACCGATACCCTGGGGAATGAAGTGGCCAGAACCGGTTGAGCTGCACACCCGCGACGCTGACATCCCAGTCGGCTATCAATGCAGCGGTCTTGGCGATATCGGCGCCTTGCTCGCCCACGGGCGTCACACACCCCAGCACGATGTCGTCAACCTGACGGGTGTCCAGGCGCATGCGCTGCTGCAAGGCGCTGAGCAACCCGCCCACCAGGCTTACCGGCTTGACACTGTACAAGGCACCATCAGCCTTGCCCTTGCCACGCGGCGTACGCAATGCATCGAAAATCAAAGCCTGGGTCATGACATCCTCTAGCCACGGGGCGTAATACGAGATCTCCACCATAAGCCCAGCGGTCACTGATTCAATGACCGCAATGCTCAATGAGGCTGACGGCCACGCTCAGACGAACGGTAGTGAGCTATCGGGTTAACCGTTTCAGGAAGGCAAGCCGTCTAGCAAAAGGGCCTGCAAGCAGATGGCAATAGGCCTCATGCCTTTTTTATAGCGAGAGACATACGATTGATATGAATTGGATCTAAGCCAATGCGGCTGCGGCCCCTAATGTAAACCTTGTACAAGCATGTCGTCGGGTTTTGCCGAGACCCCTTGTCAGACAGGAAGTGCAACGCCAGCCGTCATGGATATGCAGGCTGGCCTCAGGAAATAACAATAAAGGCGGGTCAGCCATGTTCAAACATTCGAAAGTTCGTCAAGCGGGGCTCATTCTCTTTGCCACGACGCTGCTGTTGATTTTGCCGAATATCACCAAGGTGATCGGCTAGGTCGTACGCGCCGCCGCATTTCTTCAAGTGCGTATCGCCAAAAATGTGCTGGGCTCGCTGTTCGAGTCGCGGTGGCTGTGCCAATCTTTGCTGCCCTCCTCGACATGGAAAGCGCCCCACTTGAAAGCTCTCATCATGCTCGGGGCGTTGCTGCTCAGTACGCCCTTGTACGCCGCGCAGCTGGTGCTGGAACTGGGTGAGAACGCGCGCACCTGGCAAACCGAAGCGCTGCTCAAGCACCCCGAAGCCCGGACGGTCCAGATCCCCGAGGACGTGTCCTACAAGAAACCGATGAGCTATCGCGCCGTGCCGCTGGCCGCGCTACTGAAAGGCGTCCAGCCCACCGACCACTTGCAGGCCATTGCCCTGGACGGCTTCGCTGCCGAGATGCCGGCCGCGCCACTGCTCAACAGCAGCGGTGCCCAAGCCTGGTTGGCGATTGAAGACCCGGCGAACCCTTGGCCGTCGCTGGGTGAGGGCAAGTCCAGTGCCGGGCCGTTCTATCTGGTCTGGACCGATCCTCAGGCCGGCCATATCAGCCCCGAACAATGGCCGTACGCGGTAGCCACCATCAAACGACTGCGGTCGGTGGCCGAACGCTTCCCCGCCCTGCTGCCGGCACCCAATCTCGCCAAGGACGATCCGGTCAACCAGGGTTTCGCATTGCTCCAGAAGCATTGCCTGGCGTGTCATCGGCTCAATGGCGCAGGTGATGCGCAGTTCGGTCCTGACCTGAACATTCCCTTCAATCCGACCGAATACTTCTCCGGGGATTTCCTCAAGCGCTACATCCGCGACCCGCAGGGCCTGCGTCGCTGGCCCCAAGGCAAGATGCCAGGGTTTTCGGCGACGGTGTTACCGGACTCGGAGCTGGACCTGCTGGTGGGCTATCTGAAGCACATGGCGGGACGTAAGCAAGGCCAATAAGCCATCGCAGGCACGCCTTGCCTCCATGGCGGCTTGCCTCACACATGAAAACGGCCGACCCATGGGTCAGCCGTTATTCTGGTTGCAGGGGTGAACGATCAGGCTTGCAGCCGCCGGATCTCCTGCTTGACCCCCCAACCTTCGATCACGCCACCCAAGGGTTCGACGACCGCCTCGAAGTCTTGCTCGAAGTCTCCGATGTCATCGTAGGTCGCGTACATCACCCGGCTCAATTCAAGCGACCAGGCCCCGTCGTCCCGTGCACTGATCTGCGCGTTCAATGATTCCCCCCGAAAATGACCTGCCGCCCTGCGCGCCCGCTCCTCGTCCGGGAAAATGGCGTAGAACTCGATGGGATGGAATCGGGAGAAATCGAAACCGCCTTCTTTCATGCGGCGCAACACGCTGGTGCTGATGTCTTCTTGATAGGCTGTGCTCATGAATCGTCCTCCTAACTGATGGATAGACTTTCCGTCTTCCCGTGCACGCCACCCGCAGGTCGCATGCGCTACGGCCTCAAACTGCCGTCGGGACACAAGCATGTAGCTGACAAGACCGGACCTTGGTGATCCTTTCGCTGATCTCGATTGCAGAGTAGCTTCAAGTGAGGGCCGCTGCCAAGCGAGGCCAGCCAAGGATTTCATGAAATCGGTGTAATGCTGATGATTTCGATGCTGTGCTGGGACTTGAGGCTCTTGACCGTCGGGTCTTCGGTACGCCCTTCCAGGTCATTGAGATCCAGCTTGGCGGGCACCGGAAGCAGCCGCTCGCGAATCAGTTGTGCCGCCTGCTCCATCGTGGGCTCCTGGTCATAGTCGAACTGCTCGGCGATGGCTTCGCCATGATCATCCACGAAAGTGATTTCCCACTTTTGCATCGGTGTCTCCTTGATCGATTCAGGGCCTGGATTACCTTTATCTCGACATTGAGGCCTGAACATTCGTTCCACCGGGTGGTTGGACGGCGCGCATGAAAAGACCGCCTCATGGGCGGTCTCGTGGGAAGCCAGCGGCGGTTATTTCTCGGCGCGTTCCTTCAGGGCTTTCAAGGTATTGAACGGCGCATCGACCACGAACTTGTTCGCCAACCAGGACGGGACATCGCCCCCTGGCTCGGTGTGGACCTGGTAGGTTACCTCGATCTGGTCCGCCCCCTTGGGCGTGAATTTCCAATAGCCGTCGACTTGGGCAACCCGCACAAAGCCTTTTTCTTCCGGCAGGTAGGTGGGCACGCCTTTGAGCTTGCGGGTCAGGCTGCCATCGGCGCCCTCCTCGGTGGTGACTTCCAGCACCGAGTCGCGGGACGTTACAGGCCACGGCGTGTTGAACTGGGTTGTAGGTCCAGCTCTGATTGCCTTCGTGCTTGAGCAGCTTCTGGCTCTTGCATTCATGAATCCAGGCACAGGCGCCAGCGACGTCTTCCTGTAGCGCGCGCAGCTTGGCCATGGTGGTTTTCATCACGGTCACGCCGCGATAGGCCTTGTACTTGGAGCCGGTCACTTCGCTGAGTGAAACCTTGATGCCGTCCTGCTCCTTGGCAACCTGCCAGTCTTGCGCCTGGGCGGTTGCGGTTGCCATCAACACAGTCAACCCACACAACACGGCCATACGATGCAGCGAACCCATAATTTTTTTCCTTATTGTTCGTTCGTTTGAATTGCGACATTGCCCCATTACGCAGCGGTGACCTGCTCCCACCAACCGATCAAGCGGATGGCTTCCTCACTGCTGCTGCCGCAGACTTCGACGTCGGCATCGAACGCCGAGCACACCGCAGGACGCTGCGGCTGGCCGAAAATCCGGCACAGATTATCGACCGACAACTGCGCGCAACGTTCTCCCGCCGGCTTGCCTTGGGGCATGCCTGGGATCGGCGAGCTGATGGAAGGGGCGATGCAGCAGGCGCCACAGCCCTCACGGCACTTCATGACGACAACATCCTCACGATGGTAATGGTTGCTAACAGAACACAGAGTAACGGCTAAAACACCTGTTTTAAATTACCGTCCGGGGGTTTTTTCGTCCGCAGCGCAGATGACCCAACGGTCAGCGACAAACTGCATGATGGATCATTGCTTGAATTCGAATTCCAGCGCAGCGCCTTCCACTTCACTGCGCTCCGGATTGCGTAGCGGCAGCTGCATCTCGTTGCTCAGCAATCGGCCGTTGAGCTGGAAGGGGCCAGGTTTCTGGTCGAACATCGACGGCAATAGCGGCTCGTGCTTGGGCGACACGACCTTACCCGGTGGCTGCAATTGCTCGACCATTTCACGGGGCAGGCTCAAGTCCAGCCTGGCCGGCGGCAATGGGGTCTTGGCGACCTCATGGGCGGATTTGCTCTTGGAAGTGATGGGCGCGCGTTTCTTCTTGACCGGGGCTGTTTTTTTAGCAGGAGCCTTTTTGGTCTCCGCGGTTTTTTTCGACGTCTCTCTGGTAGCGCTGGAGAGCGTTTTCTCCTGCACCGAAGCCGCCACGACACCTTGCGTATGGAACGCGCTCAGCAGGCCGATCAAAACCCAGGCAGCAGGGGCAATGGTTTTCATAAAACACAATGGCAGTTACGGCAGAAGCCCTCATGCTCGCCTGATAATGAGGCGCTGACAAGCAAATCAGGTTAAACCATTGATTTCTATAAAAAACCGTTCGCCGTTTCTTGGCACAACTGGGTGGCCAATAGCCCCAATGTCATCAACGCCCGCTCTGCCTCGCGGTTCCAGGGCGTGCCGCAGTTCAGACGGATGCAATGGTTGAACTGCTCGGTATTACTGAAGATCAACCCTGGGGCGATGCTGATGCCCTGTTGCAACGCCCGGACATGTAACTCCTGGGTGTTGACCCGCCCCGGTAGGCTGACCCACAGGATGAACCCGCCAGTGGGACGACTCATTTGCGTGCCTTCGGGGAAGTATTGCTGCACCGCCAACTGGAACGCGCTGAGGTTCTTGCGATACTCCTGGCGGATATGGCGCAAGTGCCGGTCGTAGCCGCCATTTTCCAGGTACGCCGCAATGCCCATCTGCGTGACGCTGCACGCCGAGTGGGTACTGAAGGTCTGGAGCCGCTGTATCTCCTGCTGGAATTTCCCCGCGATCATCCAGCCAATGCGTACGCCCGGCGACAAGGTCTTGGAAAAACTCGAACAGTAGATGACCCGGTCCAGCCGGTCGTAAGCCTTGAGGGCCTTGGTGCGCCCCTGCTCGAACATCAGCTCGCCGTAGATATCATCCTCGACAATCTGGATGTCGAAATCCGACGCCAGGCGCAGCAGTTGTTTTTGGCGCTCCTCGGGCATGGTCCCGCCCAACGGGTTGCTCAGGCGCGTGGTCAGCACCAGCGCCTTGATCGACCACTGGTTGGCCGCCAGTTGCAACGCTTCAAGGCTCATGCCGGTAACCGGGTCACTGGGAATCTCAATGACCTTGAGACCCAGCAGATCCGCCAGCTGCAACAGCCCGTAGTAGGTCGGCGACTCGGCGGCGATCAGGTCCCCTGGCCGGGTCAGTACGCGCAAGGACATTTGCAGGGCATCGACACAACCGTGGGTAATCACCACCTCGGAGGGATCCACCACCACGCCGGCATCACGCATCCGAATCGCCACCTGGCGGCGCAACGGCTCGAAGCCTGGGCTGAACATGTAGCTGAACGCCCGTGGGCTGTGGAAGCGCGTGACCTTCGCCAACTGCTGGTGCAAGGCCCGCACTGGTAGGTAATCAACGCTTGGTACGGCCGCCCCCAAGGGAAACACCCCTTCGCGACGCGACTCGACCAACACCTGCTGGATGATGCTGCTGCGGGTCACCAGCCCCGGGCGCTCGACCCGTGCGATGTCCGGCGTCGGCGCCGTCAGGGCCGGCGTCTGGTGCACGTAGTAACCCGATTGCGGCCGCGCGCGAATCAGGCCCTGGTCTTCAAGGTTCGCGTAGGCCTGCAACACGGTGGCGTGGCTGACGTTGAGCTGCGAGCTCATCTTGCGCACCGAAGGCACACGTTCACCGGGCTGGTACACGCCGCGGCGGATGTCTTCGGCCAACTGTTGAGCAATACGCTGATAGAGCAGGAGGTTGGTCATGACGCAGCACTCGATTTCACGGGCATTTTATTCTTGTGGGAAACGATACCGGAACAGTTTAGAAGTGTACTGGGACAGTTGCCAGATTACTCGACCGTACAGTGCAGTGACAGCCCCAACTGTACTGACTCCCTATTCGCAGGGCTAAAAAAACCCGGCACCTTTGAAGGGCCGGGTTTTCCAGTGACGCCGCCCTCAGCGGGCGGCGCCGAGCTGGCCTTTTTCGTCGGAGAACACGATCTCGACACGACGGTTCTGGGCCCGGCCACGCTCGGAAGCGTTGACGTCCACCGGGTATTCATCGCCGTAGCCTTCGACTTGGATGCGCTTCTCTTCAATGCCCAGGTCCACCAGCACATCCGCCACCGCCTGCGCGCGGTCACGGGACAGCTTGAGGTTCTCCTGCCTGCCGCCGGTGCTGTCGGTATAGCCTTCGATGCGCACCACGCGCTTGGGATTGAGCTGCAGGAACTGCACGATCTTCAGCACGACCCGATTGGCCGAGTTCTTCAACTCGGCTTCGCCAGTGTCGAACAGCACATCCCCCAACGTCATCACCAGCCCCCGATCGGTCTGGGTGGTGGCCATTGCCATGATCTGTTCTTCAAGCCACTTGCCTTGCTGCTGCACGCTCAGCAGCTTGGACTCGCGCAAAGCCAATTGCAGTCGCTGGCGCTCCAGCTCGAGCTTGGCAGCGCGCTCTTCGTTGAGCACCTGATTGCTGTGCTCCCGGGCGATCGCACTGTAGCGCTGGCTCAGGTAGGCGTAGTGCTGCACATCTTCACCGCTGCCCCAGTAGGTGGACAGGCGATCGGCGCGGGCCAGGGACTCACCGGCGCGAATCACATCCTTGGGGGCGGCACGCAATACGTTGGCGTCTTCCTTGACCTTCTGGAAATCGGCGCTGGCCTGATCAAGCGCAGCTTCGCTGCGCTGGCCCGCGCAACCATACAGACTGGCGAGGCCTGAGAGGACCAGGCCGCCGAGGACATGAGAGCGCTTCATTGGGCATCCTCCCTCAGCTGTTTGCGCAAGCGCTTGATACGCGTGACGAGCACATTCAGTTGCTCCTGGCTCTTGAGGGTCAGCACCTTCGCTTCGGCCAGGCGGGCATCCAGCTCAGCCTGCTCGGCGCGCATGCGGGCCTTCTTGTAGGACTCGTCGGCCATGTTCGATTTGGCCCGGGCGAACTTTTCTTCAGCCAGTTTCAACTCAGGTACTTCGTCGGCGTTGGCGCCCACGGCCCGGGCTTGCTCCAAGGCCTGTTCAGTCAGGCGGATCTGTTCATTCGGCGCCGGATCGGCTGCGCAACCCGCCAGAGCCAGAACGGCCAGGGCAGCGAAAAGAGGTCGAATAGTCACTAATGTTCCCTACTGTTTTGGGGCACCAACGGGTGGCGGCAACTGGGTGTTCCAACGCTCGAGATTGCGCTGTAACACAGCCTCCGTCAGGCCGGACGCGGCCAATTCTGTCATCTTTTGCGCCAGCTGTCCGCGCAACCATGGGTCGTTGCAGGCGGAGTTATGGGAAACCGCGAGGAACAGCCCGGGTTTATCCACCGGTTGCGGTGCGGCTTGCAGGTCGTTCGCCATGCCCAGTGTCTGCGCCATCGCCAGGCCCGAATAGCGCCCTGCGAGGACGTATTCCACCTCTCCCAGCAGCAATTTCTGAAAGGCCTGGGTCAGGTTGGGTGTACGGGTCAGGGACAATTGCTGCTCGGCAAAAACGCCGAATCCTGCAGTCATACGAGACTTTTCCGACAAGGCGCCGGGATGTCCGTGAAGATCCTCCGGCCGGTTGATGATCAGCGTCGAATCCTTGCGGGTCCAGACCAGGTAATCGTTCTCCAGTAATGGAGGATGAACATAGTCCAGGGCTTCGAGCCCGGTCGTGGTCAGAGGCGTGTCGGTGAACAAGTCCATGCGTCCACTGCGCACCTCGTCCAGTGCCTGGGCACGCTTGCCGGCATAAAGCAGTTCGATCTTGATCCCCAGCTCCGCAGCAACTTGCACCAGCAGATCGGCGCCGGCACCAATCAGATGCTTGGGGTCCTGGGGATCTTGCCAGAGATACGGCGGCGCATCCGGGCTGCCTGTGGCGATCAGTCGCTCACATTTGCCCAGCGCTAGGACTTGCGTAGAGACCGCAGGCAAACCCAACAGTAGCGACAGCGCAACGATGTAAAACCTGTCCATATCTAAATCCTGTGCAGATACCGGTTTGAAAAAGCGGATGCCGCTAGGCAGTTATGATCTCTGTTCCCAGAGGAAAATGTCACGGGCACGGACAAGTATCAAAAACACAAAACCTCGCCACAGATCAGACGTCAGCCAGATACAACTCAAACGAGCGCTCCATCTTGGATGCCGGTCGGAAACTTGACGTAACACTGAAGACTCCCTTGCGAATCACCCCTCATCTACGCTGTAGATTCCGCTGACAGGTAACCGATCACCGGATCCTACGTAGTGTGAACAACAAAAAACGTGAGGAACAGAAAAATGAATAACTCCCATCTTGATGTTCGGGATTTCGGGGCCGTGGGCGATGGTATAACCGACGACACCCTCGCATTTCAACAGTGTTCCGATGCCGCCTTCCTTGAAAACAAAGCCATTTCTGCATCGGGTCAGTTTCTGATAAAACAGCGAGTCCTGATCTATACAGACGTTGACTTTGCCAACGCTCATTTGATCTTGGAGTCCGGTGGCCTTGCGATCATGGAACATCCAGACCAGCGCAAACAGCTGAGTTTTTCTGGTGCCAAGGGCGATTTTGACCCCGCGCGGCTGAATTATCTGGGCACAGATCTCAGTGGCGTACTGCCCGCCGATATCATTGACGAGTACGCCGAAAGTTTTGTCGTAGTATCCAGTGACGATATTTATATTTTCCGCAATGGCGACACCAACACACCTCAAAAAAAAAGCACGGTCACACTGATGACCAAATACGGACGATTGATCTACCCGCTGAGCTTTGACTACTCCAAGTCCTCAACGGCAAAAATCAAATTGCGCAAGCTTCCGCAAAGTAGACTAAGGATCAAGGCACCGTCCATGGACGTCCAAGGGCCGGTCACTTTCCCGATTTTTCAGGTAAGTCGTGATTTGGTCGATGTGATCGGCTTTCGTTGTATCTGCAAGGTGTTTGACGACGACCCTTATTATGCCCTCACCAGCTGCAACGATTGTTACAGTGTTTCCTTCTTCGGCATCAACTTACCTGGCTATGGGTGGCCGGCTTACCAGCCAGGAATTTCTCCAAAAGCCGTCTATGACGTGATTCTCAATACGTGTTTAAAAATAACCTTCTCTAATATCTCGGGAAATACCGGATGGAAGACCATTGACGGCAATAACATTCGTAACATCAGTGTCACCGACTCCGAACTGGAAGCCTTCCACTGTCACTTCAATGCTCAGGACATTCAGGTCAGAAATTGCGTCTTCCATGGAAAAGGTTGCTCGTTTGGTACGGGCAGCGACGACTCCGTCATCGAAATACTCGACTGCAAGTTCATGACACGCTCTTGGAGTGCCTTGGGCATGCGCACCGATTATGGTGAACTGCGAGGGAGGCTGATCGTAGAGAACTGCACTTTTCAGTTCGTGGATAAAGCGCAGACGCGAACCACATGCATTCTGGTCCTTGACGACAGCGCTATAGGCCTGGCGGATCAGCCAGAAACTTACGCACTACCTTCGAACATTATTATTAGAAACATAAAAATTTTCAGCAAACAGGCCTGCGAACTGATCAGTTTTCCCACCGAAGACCACTATAGCCCCCAGCGGAAATTGCTGCCTCCAAGAAACATCTCTATCAGCGGCGTAGACGCCACGACAGCACAAGGTGGCATCTCATTTGACTATGCTTTCCTCCCTTTCAACGGTGCTGATTCCGAGATCGTCAATATCAGGCTTGAAAAAATAAGAATGCCGCCATCGCGCGGATTTGTATTGCGCGTTGGCGCAGCGGACACCCGCCAAAGCAAAGTTCATTATCATTTGAAAGTGATTGATGCCGACGCAATTTATGGCTTCTTGATGGGTAGCAAAAAATCAGAGATCCATATCCGCGACTCCAGCGCCACTCGTCTCAGATGCTATTGGGGTGGGCACGCCCAGCTAAAGGGTTTGAGCCTTGACAATGTAGTCGTGAAGCTCGGAAGCAACTACAACGATAATGATATTTCGCTGGACACCCCTCAAATTGGTTTTGTCAGTGTTGTTAACTGCGTTTTCGATGCGTCTGCCTATAAAGCGGCCACAGGACGCACTTTAAGTCTGGGTAGCTCAACAGCTCATCGGTCAGCCAACAACGTTGCGATTGACTGCTACGGGACCCATGACAATGAGAACTTCGACAGCCTCGGAAGAAAGCCGATTATCCCAGGCCTGGGACGTCCTTTGAATTATACGGTTGGGCCTGACGGTCTTCTGGTCAGAAACTGGCCCTGAGGATCTACTCCCCTTTCAACAGGCATAAAAAAGTCCGATGCCAACGATCTGGCATCGGACTTCCCAGCGAGCCCAGCATCTGCTCGGATGAGCTGCATCAGAACCAAAAGCCCGGAGCTTTATTCAGATCAGACCAGCTTCTCCAATTCAGGGATTGCTTCAAACAGATCCGCCACCAGGCCGTAGTCGGCCACCTGGAAGATCGGTGCTTCTTCGTCCTTGTTGATCGCAACGATCACCTTGGAGTCTTTCATGCCGGCCAGATGCTGGATCGCGCCGGAGATACCGACGGCGATGTACAGCTGTGGCGCAACGATCTTGCCGGTCTGGCCGACCTGCATGTCGTTGGGTACAAAACCGGCGTCCACGGCGGCGCGGGAAGCACCGACGGCGGCGCCCAGCTTGTCGGCCAGGGCGTACAAGTGCTTGAAGTTGTCACCGTTCTGCATGCCACGGCCGCCGGAAACGACGATCTTGGCGGCGGTCAGTTCAGGACGATCGGACTTGGCCAGTTCTTCGTTGACGAAGCTGGAGATACCGGCGTCATGAGCAGTGCCTACGGCTTCGACAGCAGCCGAACCACCTTCAGCGGCAACCGGGTCGAAACCGGTGGCGCGGACGGTGATGACCTTGACCGAAGCGTTCGATTGCACAGTGGCAATGGCGTTACCGGCGTAGATCGGACGCTTGAAGGTGTCGGCGCTTTCTACCGAGATGATCTCGGATATCTGGTCGACGTCCAGGGCAGCGGCAACGCGCGGCAGGATGTTCTTGCCGTTGGACGTGGCGGCGGCCAGGATGTGGCTGTAGCCCTTGCCCAGCTCGGCGACCAACGGTGCAACGTTTTCCGGCAGTTGATGGGCGTAGGCGGCGTTATCGGCCGACAGCACTTTTGCCACGCCAGCGATTTTCGCAGCGGCTTCAGCCACGGCACCCACGCCTGCGCCTGCCACCAGGACGTGAACGTCGCCACCGATTTTGGCAGCGGCGGCAACGGTGTTCAGCGTGGCCGGCGCCAGCGCCTTGTTGTCGTGTTCAGCGATTACCAAGATAGTCATGTTTAGATTACCTTCGCTTCGTTTTTCAGTTTCTCGACCAATTCAGCCACCGACTTGACCTTGATGCCCGCGCTGCGTGCAGCCGGCGCTTCGACTTTCACGGTCTTGTTGGTGGAAGCGGTTGAAACGCCCAAAGCATCAGGCGTCAGCACTTCAAGCGGCTTCTTCTTGGCTTTCATGATGTTTGGCAGGGACGCATAACGCGGCTCGTTCAAACGCAGGTCGGTGGTGACGATGGCCGGCAGTTTCAGCGAAACGGTCTGCGCGCCGCCGTCGATTTCACGGGTCACGGCGACGCTGTCGCCGCTGACTTCAACCTTGGACGCGAACGTGCCCTGGCCGTAGCCGCTCAATGCAGCGAGCATCTGGCCGGTCTGGTTGTTGTCGCTGTCGATGGCCTGTTTGCCGAGGATCACCAACTGAGGCTGTTCCTTGTCGACAACGGCCTTGAGCAGCTTGGCCACGGCCAGGGAGGTCAGGTCTTCGGCGGATTCGACGAGGATGGCGCGATCGGCACCCAGTGCCAGCGCGGTGCGCAGTTGCTCCTGAGCGGTGGTCGGGCCGATGGAGACGACGACAATCTCAGTCGCAACGCCCTTTTCCTTCAGGCGGACGGCTTCTTCTACGGCGATTTCGCAGAAAGGGTTCATCGACATCTTGACGTTGGCGAGGTCGACGCCGGAGTTGTCCGCTTTGACGCGAACCTTGACGTTATAGTCGACCACTCGTTTGACAGCTACAAGAACCTTCATGGATTCCTCGTTACTCTCCGGTGAAAAGAAAGTCGCCTAGGCGAACCTGGCGGTTGATGCTCATGGGCGCAAGGGCACCTCTAAAAACGCCGGCATGAACCACACATGACCTGCTCACGGGAGTGAAGACCACGGGTCGGTGAGGACCGATGAGTCATTCAATATCGCGGCGTGTAAACTGCGCATCCGAGCCACGCAATATGTCACTTTGCTGCCTTCGCCCTGTCTTTAGAGGTGCTCTTGAAACCAACAGTCAGCCTACGGCGAGCGCAAAACCGACCGTATCTTGACCGGAACGCCTATTCCGGTCAATACGGCAAAATGGCCAGTCATAAGCCGTACGTCAGTGATTTATCTGGGCTGCGGCAATTTCAAACAAACGTTTGTATTGGACCCTGAGAGTGGTGTAGATATAATGCGCCGCCAAGAGAGAACGGCGTGTCATCCATTGTCGCTTTCGTCGACTTCGCGAAGGAAACAACGGATGCAACGCCAAACCTCCAATTAGAAAAACCGTGAGCCTTGAGTAGGAGATAGCCTGTGGAACGCGAATACATGGAATTCGACGTGGTCATCGTCGGTGCCGGCCCCGCTGGCCTGTCTGCCGCTTGCCGACTGAAACAGAAGGCCGCCGAAGCCGGTAAGGAAATCAGCGTCTGCGTGGTCGAAAAAGGCTCCGAGGTCGGTGCGCACATTCTCTCCGGCGCGGTGTTCGAACCCCGTGCCCTCAACGAGCTGTTCCCGGATTGGAAAGCACTTGGCGCGCCGTTGAACACCCCGGTCAAGCGCGATGACATTTATGTCCTGAAGAACGCCGACAGCGCGAGCAAAATCCCTGACTTCTTCGTGCCCAAGACCATGCACAACGAAGGCAACTATATTATTTCGCTGGGCAACCTGTGCCGCTGGCTGGCCCAGCAGGCCGAGAACCTGGGCGTGGAAATCTACCCGGGCTTCGCCGCCCAGGAAGCGCTGTTCGACGAGAACGGCGTGGTTCGCGGGATCATCACCGGTGACCTGGGTGTCGACCGTGAAGGCCATCCCAAAGAAGGCCTCTACACACCCGGTATGGAGTTGCGCGGCAAGTACACGCTGTTCGCCGAAGGCTGCCGTGGGCACATCGGCAAGCAACTGATCAAGCGCTTCAACCTCGCCAGCGACGCCGACGCCCAGCACTACGGCATCGGCCTGAAGGAAATCTGGGAAATCGACCCGGCCAAGCACCAACCGGGCCTGGTGGTGCACACCGCCGGTTGGCCGCTGGACATCATGGGCACCGAGAACACCGGCGGCTCGTTCCTTTATCACTTGGAAAACAACCAGGTGGTGGTCGGCCTGATCGTCGACCTGTCCTACAGCAACACCTACCTGTCGCCCTTCGACGAGTTCCAGCGCCTCAAGCATCACCCGGTGCTAAAGCAGTACCTGGAAGGTGGCAAGCGCGTCAGCTACGGGGCCCGCGCCATCTGCAAGGGCGGCCTGAACTCGCTGCCGAAAATGGTCTTCAAGGGCGGCGCGCTGATCGGTTGCGACCTGGGTACCCTGAACTTCGCCAAGATCAAGGGCAGCCACACCGCCATGAAGTCCGGCATGCTCGCCGCCGACGCGGTGGCCGATGCGCTATTCGCCGGCTCCGAAGGCGCCGACGAACTGACCACCTACGTCGACGCGTTCAAGGCCAGCTGGCTATATGAAGAGCTGTTCGCCAGCCGCAACTTCGGCCCGGCGATCCACAAGTACGGTGCGATCATCGGCGGCGGCTTCAACTGGCTCGACCAGAACATCTTCGGCGGCAAATTGCCGTTCACTCTGCACGACACCAAGCCCGACTACGCCTGCCTGAAGCTGGCGGCCGACTGCAAGAAGATCGACTACCCGAAACCCGACGGCAAGCTCAGCTTCGACAAGCTCAGCTCGGTGTTCATCTCCGGTACCAACCATGAAGAGGAACAGCCTTGCCACCTGAAGCTGACCGACCCGAGCATCCCGATCAGCAAGAACCTGCCGCTGTACGACGAACCGGCCCAACGCTATTGCCCGGCCGGCGTGTACGAAGTGGTCACCAAGGAGGACGGCGAAAAACGCTTCCAGATCAACGCCCAGAACTGCGTTCACTGCAAGACCTGCGACATCAAGGACCCTGCACAGAACATTACCTGGGTGACGCCTGAAGGCGCCGGTGGCCCGACTTATCCGAACATGTAAGCCGACTCGCTGAACAGCAAGGCTCCCTGAATGGGGGCCTTTTTTTTGCCTGCTTAACTATGCGCCGCTATCCAATGTGGGAGCGGGCTCATTGCAAACTCACGCCACGCGCTCCTCCCCGGGACTGCGCTCGAAGTAGCGCTTGTACTCCCGGCTGAACTGCGACGAACTCTGGTAACCCACCTCATGGGCGACCTGGGCCACGCCCTTGCCCTCGACCAGCAGCAGCCGCTGTGCCTTTAGCAAACGCAGGCGCTTGAGGTACTGCACTGGCGATAACAATGTGCTGCGCTTGAAATGCTCATGGAACGTCGAGGCGCTCATGTTCGCGCAACTGGCCAACGTCTCGACGTTGAGCGGCTCGGTGAAGTGCGCGTGCAAATGGCTCAGGGACGCTGCAATCCGGGCGAACTGACCCTGCTGCTCCACCAACGCCCGCAAGACATCGGCCTGGGGCCCGCGCAAGGCGGCGAAGAGCAGTTCACGCAGTCGTGCCTGGCCCATGACCTGGCATTCCACCGGGTCGTGCAAGCACTGCAACAAACGTTCGACGCACCCGCGCATGGCGCCATCGAGTACGGCGCTGGTCATGGATTCCGGCGTCTGGGCCGCGAGGCTTCGTCCCGGCATCAACCCCATGGCCAGCACCAGTTCGCCCAACAACGCCCGATCGATTGCAACGGATATCCCGAGCAGCGGAGCATCAGGCATGGCATAGGTTTCGCACTCGAACGGCACCGGCAGCGCCTGGATCAGGTAGTGCCCGGCGCCATACTCCAGCGTGCGCGGTCCGAGGTAGGCCAGTTTGCTGCCCTGGGCGATGATCACCAGACTCGGCTCGTAGAGCTGCGGGCCACGGGCGATGTCCTGGCTGCAGCGCAGCAGTTGCACGCCAGGCAGGCGCGTAGGAATGAAACCATCACGGGTTGCCAAGGGTTCGATCAGCGAAACCAGCGCCGCGTTCGCATCGAGATGACGGGTCAGCAACATGGGGGAAACTTCACGGAAAAAGGGTAGGAACATCATCGCAGGTCTGGCGTCCCATAGGATAAATCCACGGCCAAGGTCGGAGGATTAGGCATGACACCCGGAGGAATCGCCATCGCCGGATGCCGCCCTGGCTCCCAGAATAGATTGCCTCTGTTCACTGCTTAGCGAGGTTCATCATGTACACCGCCATCGGATACGCCGCTCAATCGCCCACCGCGCCCCTCGCCCCCATCAAGTTCGAGCGGCGCAGCCCGCAGGCCGACGACGTGGCAATCGAGATTCTCTACTGTGGCGTCTGCCACTCTGATATCCACCAGGCTCGCAACGAATGGGGCATCGCTGTCTACCCGCTGATGCCCGGCCACGAGATCGTAGGCAAGGTTACCGCCGTTGGTGCGAATGTCACCCGCTATAAGATCGGCGACTTGGTGGGTGTAGGCTGCATGGTCGATTCCTGCCGCGAGTGCGAAGCCTGCCATGCTGACCTGGAACAATATTGCTACCAAGGCATGACCCAGACCTACGCCAGCCCGGACCGTATCAGCGGCGGGCATACCATGGGTGGTTACTCCAACAGCATCGTGGTCAATGAGCACTTCGTGTTGCGCATCCCCGCCGCACTCGACCCGGCCAGCGCCGCACCGATTCTCTGCGCCGGCATCACCACCTATTCACCCCTCAAGCACTATGGCGTAAAGGCCGGTGACAAGGTCGGCGTACTTGGCATGGGCGGCCTCGGTCACATGGGCATCAAGTTTGCCAAGGCCATGGGGGCGGAAGTCACGTTGTTCACCCGCTCGGCCAGCAAGGCTGAAGAGGCCCGTCGCCAGGGTGCCGATCATGTGATCGTGTCCACCGACGCCGAGCAGATGGCCGCTGCGGCCGGGCGCTTCAACTTCCTGCTCGACACCATTCCGGTTCAGCACGACCTCAATCCCTACCTCGGCACCCTGCGCTTCGACGGTGTGCACATCCTGGTAGGCTTGGTCGAACCGATCGATCCACCAGTCCATGCGGCCAATCTGATCATGGGCCGTCGGGTTCTGGCCGGTTCGTTGATCGGCGGAATTGCCGAAACCCAGGAGGTGCTGGATTTCTGCGCCGAACACAACATCACCTGCGACATTGAAATGCTCGACATCCGCCAGATCAACGAGGCCTACAGCCGCATGATCGCCGGCGACGTGAAGTATCGCTTTGTCATCGACATGGCGACCCTCAAGGCCTGACGCAGTGGCTTGTATGGTTAATTTGAGTGCATGAATTAGCCACACAGGCCACTAATCAGACCTTGGCCCCCAGCTCCGCCGACAGTCGGGCTGTGACCCCTTTGACCAGGGGAATCAGCTCGGCCATTTTTTCCAGTGGCATGTACGGCACGGTGCTGGCGATGCTGATACCGGCGACGATCCGCTTGCCGGCATCACGAATCGGCGCCGCCACACAGCGAATCGACGGTTCGTTGTCCTCCAGGTCGAACGCATAGCCCCCCGCCACATATTCCACCATCCGCTGCTGGAACTGTTCCCAGGATTGCTCCTGATGCTCGGGCCAGAACTGATTCTTTCCACCGGCAGGCAGACTGATTTCGTACAAGCGTTGCCAATTCTCCTGCGGATCATCGAGCATCAATGCCTTGCCGATCCCGGTGCGCGCCAGTGGCATGCGATGCCCCACCCGCGAGCGCATTTCCGGGCCGTTACGCCCCGGATTCTTCAACAGGTACAAGACCTCGTCGCCCTCGCGGATCGCCAGGTGCACGGTGTCCCCGGTAAGGGCCGACAATTCGTCCAGATACGGCCCGGCCAGGCTCACCAGCGGCAGTTCCTCCCGGGCCTGGAAACCCAACTCGATCAGCTTCGGCCCCAGCAGGTAACCCACCTGCGGGACCACGCGCAGGTAACGCTCGTCCACCAGGCAACTGGCAAGGCGATGGGTGGTGCTGCGGGTGGTGCCGATCAACCGGGCGATTTCCTTCAAGTCGCGGGCGCCGCCGGCGACTGCCTGGACCACACCCAGGCCGCGCAGCAACGTCTGGGTGCCCGTGGGCGCTGCTTCCTTGGTGATTTTTGGATCGTCTTGCTGCATGGCCGGCCTTCAACAGTGAGCGGGGAACGGGCGGCATTATGGTCGCCCGCCCCGTAGGACTACAACTCGATGCGCTCGACCTTCCCGACCAGCAGGATGTAGGACAGCGCGCCAACCAGTGCCAGAACGGCGATGTAGGTGATGGCCGGGGCAAACGAATCGCCACTGGCCAGGAAGCCGATGACGATCGGCGTGGCGATGGCCGCCAGGTTACCAATGAAGTTGAATACCCCACCTGTCAGCCCGAGCAACCGCGCCGGTGCCAGTGTGGAAACCAGCGACCAGGTGATTGACGCCAGGCCATTGCCGAAGAACGCCAGGGCCAGGAAGGCAATCACCAGCGGCGTCGATTCGACGAAGTTGGCGCCGATGATCGAGGTGGAGATCAGCAAGCCGCCAATGATCGGCAGCTTGCGCGCGAAGCCCACCGTGGCGCCGCGGCGGATCAGCCAGTCGGAGAAGAAACCGGAACACAGCACGCCAATGAAGGCTGCGAGAAATGGCAGCGACGCCAGCAGGCCGGACTTGATGAAATCCATGCCGCGATATTTCACCAGGTAGGTCGGGAACCATGTCAGGAAAAACCACAACGTGGAGTTGAGGCAGAACTGCCCCAGGTAGATGCCCCACAGCTTGCGCTGGGTCAGGACGATACCCAGGTCGGACCAACTGAATTTCGCCTTGGCCTTGGCCGTATCGGCCTGAATATCCACCAGCCCGCCCCCTTCGCGGATCAGTTCGATTTCGGCGGCGTTGGCGCCTTTGAAATCCCGAGGCTCGCGATACACCGCGTACCAGATGGCCGCCCAGATAATGCCCACGGCACCGGTCGCCACGAACACCATGTGCCAACCGAATGCGTGCTGCAACCACGCCAGTACGGGCGTCAGGAAGGCCAGCCCGACAAACTGCCCGGACGTGTAGAAACCGATGGCGGTGGCGCGCTCGCGTTCAGGAAACCAGGTGGTGACCACACGGCTGTTGATGGGATAGGCCGGCGCCTCCAGGGCTCCGACCGCCATGCGCAACACGAACAACGCGATGAAGCTGGCGGCGAAACCGAGCATCACCGTGGCCGCCGACCATAGCAGCAGTGCCACGCTGTAGAGGATGCGCGGCGGCACCCGGTCCACCAGCCAGCCACCGGGAATCTGCATGGCCGCGTAGGTCCAACCGAACGCCGAGAAAATCAGCCCGACATGAATGGGATCGATGCCCAGCTCACTGGTCAGCGCGGGGGCGGCGATCGACAGGTTGCTGCGATCCAGGTAGTTGATCACCACGGTGATGAACAGCAGGACCATGATGAAAAAACGCTTGCGGCTGGGCGTCACCAACGACGCCGGCGCGCTCGGGGTGTGCGCTTGCATGTGAGGTGCCTCTTTTTATGGTTATTGAGGATGAGCCGATCGTTCCCACGCTCTGCGTGGAAACGCCTCAGCGGACGCTCCGCGTTCGGCTTTGAAAGGGACGCAGAGCGCCCCCCGGCTGCATTCCCACGCAGCGCGTGGGAACGATCAAACCGAGAGAGTCAGGACTCACTCACCACTCGGCAAAACTGCCATCGGCATGGCGCCAGATCGGGTTGCGCCAGCGGTGGCCGATGGCCGCGCGTTCGATGACGTATTCCTCGTTGATCTCGATGCCGAGGCCCGGGCCGTTGGGGATTTTCACGAAGCCCTTGTCGTAATCGAACACCTGCGGATCCTTGATGTAGTCCAGCAGGTCGTTGCTCTCGTTGTAGTGGATGCCCAGGCTTTGCTCCTGGATGAACGCGTTGTAGCAAGCGGCGTCCAGTTGCAGGCAGGCCGCCAGGGCAATCGGGCCCAGCGGGCAATGCAGCGCCAACGCCACGTCATAGGCTTCGGCCATGTTGGCGATCTTGCGGGTCTCGGTGATGCCGCCGGCGTGGGACGCGTCCGGCTGGACGATGTCGACGTAGCCTTCACTGAGCACCCGCTTGAAATCCCAGCGCGAGAACAGCCGCTCGCCCAGGGCAATCGGGGTGCTGGTCAGCGGCGCCAGCTCCTTGAGGGCCTCGTAGTTTTCGCTGAGCACCGGTTCTTCGATGAACATCAGCTTGTACGGGTCGAGTTCCTTCATCAGCACCTTGGCCATCGGCTTGTGCACACGACCATGAAAGTCCACGCCGATGCCGACGTTCGGCCCGACCGCATCGCGCACCGCCGCGACGTTGGCCAGGGCCAGATCGACCTTCTCGAAGGTGTCGAGAAATTGCAGCTCTTCGGTGCCGTTCATCTTCACCGCTGTAAAACCTCGTGCCACGGCCTCTTTCGCCGCGCGGGCGGTGTCGGCCGGCCGGTCGCCGCCGATCCACGAATACACGCGGATCTTGTCGCGCACCTGGCCGCCGAGCAAATCGCTGACCGACACGCCCAGGGCCTTGCCCTTGATGTCCCACAGCGCCTGGTCGATGCCGGCCAGCGCGCTCATGTGCACGGCGCCGCCGCGATAGAAGCCACCGCGATAGAGCACGGTCCAGATGTCTTCGATGTTGCGCGGGTCTTTGCCGATCAGGTAGTCGGACAATTCCTCAACGGCTGCCGCCACGGTGTGGGCACGACCCTCGACCACAGGCTCGCCCCAGCCGGTCACGCCCTCGTCGGTTTCGACCTTGAGGAAGCACCAGCGCGGCGGAACGATAAACGTGGTCAGTTTGGTGATTTTCATCTTGTTGTCTCTCTTGTCAGATGCAGCGCCCGGGGCGCTGGAAAAGTCTTCAGTTCAAGGCATTCCACGCGGCCACATAGGCCTTGGCACGCACCGCCACTTCATCTGCGGTCATCCCCGGCTTGAACAACCCGGAACCGAGGCCGAAACCCTTGACCCCGGCCTCGACGAACACCGCCATGTTGTCCGGGGTAATCCCGCCCACCGGCACCAGCACAGTCCCGGCCGGCAGCACCGCGAGCCAGGCCTTGACCACCGCCGGGCCCATTTGCTCGGCGGGAAACATCTTCAGGACGTGGGCGCCTTCGGCCAGTGCGGCGAAAGCTTCAGTCGGCGTCGCAACGCCTGGCGACAGGTACAACCCGGCCGCTTTCGCCGCCCGCAATACCTTGGGGTCGCTGTGGGGCATGACGATCACTTGGCCGCCGGCGGCTTTCACTAGCTCCACCTGCTCCGGCGTAAGCACGGTGCCGGCGCCGATCAGGCAATCGGCGGGCAAGGTGCTGCGCAGGATGCGAATACTTTCGTACGGCTCGGGGGAATTGAGCGGCACTTCGATGACGCGAAATCCGGCGCTATACAGGACTTCGCCAATGGCTGCCGCCTCTTCGGGCCGCAGACCGCGCAAGATCGCGATCAGCCCGTTGTGCGCCAGTGCTTGAGTGAGCATGTCAGACCTCCAGTTCGGTTAACGCGATGCGGTGGAATCGAGCAACCCGGCCGCCACGGCCAGTTGCCACAAACCCCGTTCGGTGGCCTGTTCGGCCAGGGTCACCCGGGCAAAACCGCAGGCGTCGAGAGCCCGTTGATAACGGGCGCACAGTTGCGAGTTGCCGATCAGCACCACCGTCGGCAAGTGGCCGCTGTTGCGCCGCTGGCGCTGTACGCTGGCGAGCGCCGCCAGCTCATGACCGATCAACAATCCGGAAAGGTAGTCCGCCTGGGCACCGCTGCCGAGCTCGCCAGTCAACCCCAGGCTGCGGGCGCTGAACACGGTGGACAAGGGGCCGATCTGGCCGTCCGCCGACAGCGCGACCTGCACACCGCGATCAAACGCCACACCGTCGAACGCCGCGCCGCGCTGCTGGGTCCGGCCGAGGATGCTGTGGTCGCTGAGCACAGCGAAAATCTCGCCGGTCATGAAGGTGTCGAAATGCACAATGCAGCCGTCGGCCACTTCCACCCATTTCGAATGGCTGCCGGGCAGGCCGATCAGCACGGCTTCGTTTGGCAGGCTGTGCAAGGCACCGAGCACCTGGGTTTCTTCGCCACGCATGACGTTCGGCAGCCGTGAACGCTGGATCACACCGGGCACGATGTGCACATCGACACCGCGCAGGCTCCGAATCGTTTGTAGGGAATGTCCGAGATTGGCGACGTTGGCGGGTGTGTCGCAGTAAGGCGCTTCACGCCAGCCCTGGGCACTGCCGACCATACCGCACGCAATGACGGGCAGGCCTGGCTGAGCGTCGAGCCAGTCGCCGCAGGCCTCGTCGAACGCCAGCTCGAAACCGTCGACACACACCTGGCCGGCCACGGTACGCGGGCCCGCAGGCAACTGCATGATCCCCGACGACAGCGAGCGCTGCTCCAGCACTTCGCCTCCGGCGGCGAGTTTGTAAGCCCGTAGTGAGGTGGTCCCCCAATCGAGCGCGATCAATTGCGCCTGCATCCGCTTCACCTGTTCTGTTTTTTTGGCAGTGAGTGAGCGGACTATAAACCTGGGGATAATCAAATCTCAATATATAAATAACACTCCCATATATTGGGATATCCATCAGAGCCGTTCGAATCCGTCGCTATCCGCCCGCGACCCTGCTACGTTTTCCATCCGGATGCCTCAACTCTCAGGGAAAACGTAATGGGACAACTGCTGAAGATTCTCGGTCGCACCTCGTCAATCAACGTCAGAAAAGTGCTATGGACCTGTCAGGAACTGGAAATCGCCTACGATCGGGAAGACTGGGGCATCGGCTTCAACTCGACCCACTCGCCGGAATTCCTCGCTCTGAATCCCAACGCCCAGGTTCCGGTGATCATTGACGAGAATGGCGTGCTCTGGGAATCGAACACGGTCTGTCGCTACCTGGTGGGCAAGCATGGCCGTAGTGATCTTTTGCCGGTCGAGCCCGCCGCTCGGGCACGGATCGAACAGTGGATGGATTGGCAGGCAACGGAACTCAACCCGTCATGGGGGTATCCATTTTACGCCCTGGTGCGTAAGGATCCGGATTGCCAGGACCCGCAGCGTATCGCCGCCGGGATCAAGGGCTGGAACGAGAAGATGGGCTTGCTGGAGCAGCAGTTGAACCAGACGGGTGCCTATGTGGCGGGCTCAGCGTTCTCCCTCGCTGACGTACTCATCGGCCTGTCCGTGCACCGCTGGCGCCAGACGCCCATGGAGCGTCCGGCCTACCCGGCCGTGGCCGCGTACTGCAAGCGCCTGGAGCAGCGGCCGGGGTTTGCCCAGTGGGCATCCGCCGCCCATGCCTGAACCATTCAGTTGCCTTGGGCGAAATCCCTGAGCACCTTGCCGTCCATGCGGTAGCGCACCCACTCCTCCTGTGGCTGCGCGCCGAGGGATTTGTAGAACTCGATCGCCGGGGTGTTCCAGTCCAGGACACTCCATTCGAAACGACCGCAATCGTTGTCGCAGGCGATCTTTGCCAGGTGCCGCAACAACGTCTTGCCCGCCCCGCCGCCGCGCTGGTCGGGCGTGATGTACAGGTCTTCGAGGTACAGGCAGTTGCTGCCCAGCCAGGTGGAATAGCTGAAGAAGAACACCGCAAACCCGATCGGCACGCTATCGCGCAGGCAGATCAAGCCATGGGCGGTTGCGCCTTCGCTGAACAGACTGCGCTCGATGTCGGCCACACTGGCGATGACTTCGTGACGGGCCTTTTCGTAATCGGCCAGTTCGGTGATGAAAGCAAGGATTTGAGGCGCATCGCTGGGTTGCGCCGGACGGATCTCGATCGACATGAACAGGCCTTGTAGCCAATTGAAAGCGCCATACTAAGCCGCTAACAGCCGCTCGTCACATATGAAAACAATCGCGCGCCCCGAGTCATCGGGCGCGTGCATCCGAGGAACTGTCATGTTCGCTGCCGACTTCGCTCCATTGCAGGCCCTAGCCACTCAACTGCTGCCCCATGCGCTGGAACCTTCCGGGGACGGCGCTCACGATCTGTCGCATTTGCAACGGGTCTGGAGCAACGTTCGCGCACTTGAGCGCCATGAAGGCGGCGATATGTCCATCCTCCTCGCGGCAACATTGCTGCACGACTGTGTGGCATTGGAAAAGAATTCGCCGTTGCGCGACCAGGCATCTCGCCTGGCGGCGGACAAAGCAGCGACGCTGTTGTCCACACTCGACTGGCCCGGCGAAAAAATCAGCGCCGTTGCCCATGCCATTGAAGCTCACAGCTTTTCAGCCAATATTGCTGCAGTCACGCTGGAGGCAAAAATCCTCCAGGACGCTGATCGCCTCGACTCACTGGGCTTGCTCGGCGTTGCCCGGACGTTTTACGTCGCCGGACGCATGGGCAGCGTTCTCTATGACCCTCAGGACCCTTTGGCCATCTCCAGGGATTATGACGACAGGCGTTACTGCCTCGATCACTTCCAGACCAAATTGTTGCACCTGTGCGATGGCTTCCAGACCGCTACGGGACAACGTATGGCGCTGATCCGCCACGAGCGACTCAAAGACTTCCTCAGCCAGTTCATGGAGGAAGCCGGCCTGAGCGATTAGACCATTCGTCGCCGCCAAGGCACCCCGCGGCTCGGGCGCAGCCCAAGATCAGGCAAGCATTCAAAAAAATGGAGGCGACACCATGATCACTTCAAGGCTGACTGCATTCACACTTGCCACGCTGCTCTCTTCGGCGGCGTTCGCGGCGACCACTTCCGGCACCGGGCCGACCGACCCGGTGCCGGCGCCCAACTCTCCGGCCACGCAAGGCCTGCCCAAGTTGAACACCGACGGAACCGGCGGCGGCACCTTGAACAATGGTCAACCTCCGGCCACCGGTACCGATCCGCGGGTGCAAGGCAATGACACGGGTCGCCAGGGCGGGATGAACACCCCGGACTCTACCGCACCCGATAACGCCGAGACCGGCGTGGGCTCGAAAACCACCACCGGTGGTTCGGGTTCCGAAGGCGGCGGCGCCAGCCAGTAGCCTCTGCTCACACAAGAGGAGGAAGACCTCATGCCTCGTGGAAGCAAAGACAAATACACCACCGAGCAAAAGCGCAAGGCCGAGCACATCGAAGAAAGCTACGAGAAGAAGGGCTTGTCCGAAGACAAGGCCGAAGCCCGCGCTTGGGCGACGGTGAACAAGCAGTCGGGCGGCGGCGAACGCTCCGGCGGTTCGGGGAAGGAGAAACCGGCCGCTGAGAAGAACACCGATCGCAAGGAATCCGCCCGCCGCGCTGCCAAGACCCGTGAAGGTCATCCGCGCAGCAGCAAGGCCTCTCATGGAACGCAGACGGTGGACAGCCTGATGAAGGAAGCCCGGGCGAAGAACATTCCCGGGCGTTCGAAAATGCGTAAGCAGGAGTTGGTTGAGGCGTTGCGCAAGGCTGGGTGAGGGTTGGCGTCAGGGATGACGCCATCGCGAGCAGGCTCGCTCCCACAGGGTTACATGGCATACCCCGGTTTTGGGATTGGCACATAAACCTGTGGGAGCGAGCCTGCTCGCGATAGCGGTGGCTCAGGTTACTTTGGTGTTGGATTTGCCGGCCTCATCGCGAGCAAGCTCGGCTCCCACAAGAGAACTTTGGCCGGCACAGAATCCTGTGGGAGCCGGGCTTGCCCGCGAAGGGGCCCGCCCGGGCAATGCAGCTTTCAGCGTTGCTTCAAGCGGTCGATCACCACGGCCAGCAGCAGGATCGAGCCGCGGATGACGTATTGGTAGAAGGTGTCGATGTTCTTCAGGTTCATCGCGTTTTCGATGATCGCCAGGATCAGCACCCCGGCAATCACATGGCGAATCATGCCGATACCGCCGCTCAACGACACCCCGCCCAGCACGCAGGCCGAGATCACGGTCAGTTCAAAGCCCTGGCCGATCATCGGCTGGCCCGAGGTCATGCGCGAAGCCAGGATCACCCCGGCCAGGGCGCCGATCACGCCGTGCACGGCGAAGATGATGATCTTGGTGCGATCAACGTTAACACCCGCCAACAACGCCGCTTCCTGGTTGCCACCAATGGCCATGGTGTTGCGCCCGTAGGTGGTGTAGTTCAGCAACCAGCCGAAGAACAGGAAGCAGACGATGGTGATCAGGATCGGCACCGGGACCCCGAACATCTGGCCGTTGCCGAACACGAAGAACGACTCCTGGGACACGCCCACCGCTTTACCGTTGGCGAAGATGTAGGCCAGGCCGCGAACGATCTGCATCGTTGCCAGCGTGGTGATCAACGCATTGACCCGCAGCTTGGCGATGACGATGCCGTTGATCAGGCCGACAATCAGCCCCATCACCAGCGCCGCACTGACACCGAGGAACACGCTGTTGGTGTCGCGCATTACCACGGCGGCGACCACGCCGGCACAGGCAATTACCGAGCCGACCGACAAGTCGAAGTGCCCGGACGCCAGGCAATACAACATGGTGCAGGCGGCGATGCCGGTGGTGGAAATGGCCAGGCCCAGGCCTCGCATGTTCAACGGCGACAGGAAGTTGTCGATCATCAGGGTGCAGAGCACGAAGATGCCGATGGCCGCCAGCAGCATGACCCAGTCATCGAGGAAACGACGCAGGTCCAGGGGTTTGCGTGCCGTTGGCAGTGCATTGTTTTGAATGGTCATGATTACCTCTCAGTTCGCCGCGTCGGCAACGCGTTGGCGTGGCAGCGCCAGTTGCAGCAGGTTGGATTCATTGGCCTGGTCACGCGGCAGCTCGCCACGCATGACCCCTTCGCAGAGCACCAGGATTCGGTCGGAAATGCCCATCACTTCCATCAGGTCGCTGGACACCACAATCACCGCGATGCCGTCGGCCGCCAGGTTGTGGATGATCTGGTAGATCTCGGCCTTGGCGCCGATGTCGATGCCGCGGGTCGGCTCGTCCAGCAGCAGGACCTTCATCGGCATCGACAGCCAGCGACCGAGGATCGCCTTCTGCTGATTGCCGCCGGACAGGTACATGATTTTCTGCCCTGCCGTCGGGGTCTTCACTTTCAGCGCCTTGATCTGTTTGTCGGCATTGCCCCGCTCCCACTCGCCGCGCAACAGGCAACCGAGGGTGGAATGGCTGCTGCGGGCGCTGATGTTGATGTTCTCGGCCACACTGCCCAGGGGCATGATGCCTTCCTTCTTGCGGTCTTCCGGGCAGAGCAGCACGCCGGCGCCGATGGCGTCCCGAGGTGAGCGCAGCTTCAGTTCCTCGCCATGCAGGACCAGGCTGCCTTCGGTCTGGCGCTCCAGGCCGCTGAGCAAACGCAGCAGCTCGGTACGACCAGCCCCCACCAGCCCGAACAGCCCGAGGATTTCACCCTTGTGCACCTGGAAACTCACCGGTTCACGCAGCCCCGGACCCAGCAGGCGATCAACCCGCAGCGCCACTTCGCCGCACGCGCGGGGACGGTAATCGTAGATGTCCTGGATATCACGACCGACCATGCAGGTGACCAACTGATCGTGGGTCAACTCGCTCATGTCCTCGAAGGTGCGTACGTAGCGACCGTCCTTGAACACCGTCACCGCGTTACAGATGCGGAACACCTCTTCCATGCGATGGCTGACATACAGCACCACTTTGCCCTCGTCCCGCAACCGCGCGATGATCGCCATCAGCCGATCGATTTCCCGCGCCGAAAGGCTGCTGGTCGGCTCATCGAAAGCAATGACGTGGGCGCCACGGGACAGAGCCTTGGCGATTTCCACCAGTTGGCGCTGACCGAGGGACAGGCGACCGACCTTTTCCTGCGGGTCGATCTCATCGGCCAGGCCCTTGAGCAGCTTCAGCGCCTGCTGGCGCAGCAGCCCGCGATTGACCAGGCCAAAGCGAGCCGGCAGATGGCCCAGGAACAGGTTCTCGGCGACGGTCATTTCCGGCACCAGGTGCAATTCCTGGTGGATCACCGCCACGCCGCTGGCGATGCTGTCGGCGGTGGATTTGAAGGCCATCGTCTGCTCGCCGATCTGCAGCTCGCCGCTGCTCGGGATGTAGGCGCCGCCGAGGATCTTCAGCAACGTGGACTTGCCCGCGCCGTTCTCGCCCATCAAGGCATGGACCTGCCCCGGATGTGCGACGAAACTGATATTGGCCAGCGCCTGCACGCCGGGAAAGGTCTTGCCGATCCCGTTGAACCGCAGGCTGCCGCCGATGTTGTGTTGTTGTGTCGCTGTTTGCGCTTGCATAACCACCTCGAACTCACAGAGATCAAGCGGCCCCGTTGCCAGGACCGCTTTTGAATCAACCAGCCGTCAGTTCCACAGGCCGATTTTTTCCAGCTCCTGCTTGAAGTTCTCGCGGGTGATCAGCGTCACCTCGTCCATCGCGGTGTACTTCGGCGGTTCCTTGCCGGTGGTGATCCACTCGTACATCATCTCGGCGGTCTTGTAGCCCTCGATGTGCGGGCTAGGCAGCATCGAACCGAAGAAGCCGCTGTCGGGTTTCTTCAGCTCGCCGATGGCGTCGGTGCCGTTGATGCCGATCCCGATCACGTTGGCCGCCTTGAAGCCGGCGCTTTCGGTGGCGCGCACGCCGCCCAGCACGGTGTTGTCGTTCATGCCGCCGATGATCAGGTTCTTCGCGCCGCTCGGCAGTTTCACCAGTGCAGAGTTGGTGGAGTCCATGCTGCCCGGTACGTCGAGGGTCTTGAGCGCGGTGAAGAGGATGTGGTCATCCGGAATACCGGCTTTCTTGAGGGCATCCACCGAACCGTCGGTGCGCTTCTTGCCCGTGTCCAGTTCATTGTAGGTGTTGATCACGGCGTAGGTTTCTTTCCAGTCCCAGCCGCGTTTTTTCGCTTCGGTAGCCATGGCGGCGCCCTGCTTCTGGCCGACTTCGAACGCGGCCATGCCCAGGTACGGGACGTCTTCCATGAACTTGCCGTTGGCATCGACGAAACGGTCATCGACGGCAATGACTTTCAGATCATTGAGCTTGGCCTTGGCCATGATGGCCGGGCCGAGGGACACGTCCGGCGGGCAGATCACAAAACCCTTGGCACCGTTGGCGGCGAGGCTGTCGATGGCCGAGAGGGTTTTCTCGCCGTCCGGCACGGCGATCTTGATCACCTTGAAGCCTTTGTCCTTGCCCGCCTTCTCGGCGAACGCCCACTCGGTCTGGAACCAAGGCTCCTCGGCCTGCTTGACCAGAAAACCGATCTTCACTTCTTCAGCCGCCAGCAAGCTACTGCTGAGACCGACCGCGGCAACGGCCAGGGCGACGCGGCACAGGGAACGGATCCCACGACGATGCTTCATAGTTGACTCCTTGTTTTTTTTATTGAAAGCCAGACGTCCAGTTTCTGCTCCACCGTGGGTGGGAAAGCGCAGGCTGGACGGTTACATCAAGTTGCTACACAGCATAGGCCTAAATAGTCATATCGTATGATGATTGGATGACAGGCGAATTTTCCGACTGCAACCCAGGAATATTCAGTCGTGGTACATGACCGAACGTCCACCATCGATGGTGATGCATGAGGCATTGATAAAAGGTGCTTCATCACTGGCCAGGAACACGGCCGTCATTGCCACTTCGATCGGTTGCCCGATACGCCGTGGCGGGTGCAGATCCAGCGCACGCTGGCGTTCGGCCTGGGGATCGGCAAAGCCGTTCCAGTAGTCGACGTTCAGTTGGGTTTCGATATACCCCGGCGCAATGGCGTTCACGCGGACCCCTTTGGGCGCGTATTCGATGCCCAGGGCGCGCGTGAGGCCTAGCAGGCCATGCTTGGCCACCGGGTAGGGGAAACAGCCGGGAATGATGTGGGACGAATGGGTGGAGGCGATGTTGATGATGCTGCCCACGCCTTGCTCGATCATCTGCGGCAAGACTGCTTTGCAGCCGTACCAGGCGCCATCGAGGTCGATGGCGAAACAGCGGCGCCAGTCATCCTCGGTCATCTCCAGCGGGTCACGGAAAACGTTCACGCCGGCGCAGTTCACCAGCACGTCGATGCGCCCGTGCAATTCGACGGCGCGACGGGCCATGGCATCGAGGTCGCGTGGCTGCGACACGTCGGCTTTCATCGCCTGGACATCCGCGCCGCGTTCACGCCACAGTGCGGCAACTTGCTCGACCTTTTCCGCCTGGATATCGCTGATCACCAGCCGTGCCTGTTGCGAGGCGAAGGCGGCGACGATCGCCTCGCCAATCCCCTGGGCGGCGCCAGTCAGCAGGACGACCTTGTGCTTCAGGCGTTCGCCTTTCGGCGGCTCCGGCACGGGCGGCAAGCAAAGCGCTTGAGCCATGGATGGGGATCGTTGCATCACTTCACCTGTTTTGTTTTTTTAGTGTGAGTGCGTATTACTGATGGAGCCGACTATAAACCCGGCCGCCAGCTAATCTCAATATATATATTTACATCCCATATTTTGGGATTTAACCGGCAAACCTCGTGCACGCGACGCCTGGCACATCGACTCGCATCGACAGCACCGCACCGTCCAGCGGATGCCCCAGTGGGCTCGCCGCGCTGGTGATGTACAGGGTCTTGAGGTCTTCGCCACCGAACACGCAACTGGTGGGACGGCTGACGGGCAATTCGATCACCCGATCGACATGGCCATCGGGGTGCAAACGCAACAGGCAACTGCCGTCCCAGCGCGCATTCCAGACATAACCCCGGGCATCCATCGCCGAGCCATCGGGCCCGCCACGCGGGTGCGGACCAAACCAGACCTCGGCCGGCGCCAGGTTGCCTTCGGGGTAGATAAAGTGCTTGTACAACGTGCCGTCGAGGCTTTCGCCGAAATACACCGTGGTGCCGTCCGGGCTCCAGAGCAACGTGTTGGGGATGCCTAACCCGCGCAACAACGGCATGACCCGGCCATCGCCGCCGACGCGAAACAGCCCGCCGGAGCGCCGCTCGACCGGCAAGTCTTCACCCGCGTCACCGATGTTGTTCTGCATGGTGCCAAGCCAGAGTTGGCCCAAGACGTCGCACCGGGCCTCGTTGGGACGGTTGCCCGGCTGCGGGTCGGCCATGCACAGCAACGTCAAGCGCGGTTCCAGCCCCGGCGAATCCAGGTCCAACCGATAGACACCGCTGCTCAGGGTGACCAGCGCGTCGCCACTCTGGGTCGGGATAAAGGCCGAGACATGTTCGGGCATCTGCCAGATCTGCACATTGGCGCCGATCAGCCGCAGCGCCTGCTTGCCGGCGATATCGACCCAATACAGCGCCTGGGTCGGCTCGTCCCAGAAGGGCCCTTCGCCCAGTTGGGCACGGTGTTCCGTCACAGCCTTCCACTTCATTGGAATCTCCTGTTCCCGGCTTGTCCGGCAGGATCGAGGCGACCGGCCATGACATTGGGGTAAAAGCGTTTGATGGCCAGGTCGGCGTTGTCGATCAGGGTCATGCACGCCCAGACGCCGCGCGCCGCGTCACGGGCGGCAATGGCTTCGGCGATGTCCTTATGGATAGGCAATGTGCGTCGCAGTTCATCCGGATCGGCGGCGGACACTTCGAAGGATACCGCCAGCAGCGCCCCGAGGGCGGGGACCATCTGTTCGATGAATTGATTATGGCTGGCGGCGAGGATGCACTCGTGGAAGAACTGGTCGGCGCGGTTGTAATCGGCGCCGCTGTCCACGGCCCGCTCCAGGGCATGATAGGCCAGGCGAATCGCCTGCACCTGATCGGCCGTGGCCCGCTCGCAGGCCCAGCGCACCGCCATCGGTTCGATGGTACGGCGCAGGTCCTGCAGGTCATCGACAAAGTTTTCCGGCAGACCGCTGCGCGACAGCCAGCCGACCACTTGCGGATCGAACAGATTCCAGCGACGCACCGGCAACACTCGCGTGCCGACTTTCGGCCCGACTTCCAGCATGCCTTTGGCGACCAGGGTCTTGATGGCCTCGCGAATCACCGTGCGGCTGACACCCAGTTGCTCGCCCAGGTCTGCTTCGACCTTGATGGTTTGCCCAGGCTTGACCTGGCCGGCGGCGATCCAGCCACCCAGCCAATCGACGGTCGATGCGTGAAAACTGCTGGACATGACAACCCCGCGGGCCACTCTTATAGATGGCTTACGCTAATCATCATATGATTGGGTGTCAATTGAATTTTGGCAGGAACGAACTGTGGGAGCGAGCCTGCTCGCGATAGCGGCGGGTCAGTTGACCAACCCGTTACTGACACGCCGCTATCGCGAGCAGGCTCGCTCCCACATGGGTGAATCAGGGTTCAAGGCCGATCGGAAAGAATACCCCGCCACTCCACACACCCAGCCAGCGCTGCCCGTCGATCTCGCGGCTGACCGCCAGCTCCACCAGCTGATAGAACACATTGCGATGGATCAGCGCTTCGAGATTGCTGCGCACATGCACATAGGGGGCGGGTTCCTGGGTCTGCGGATCGATCACTACCCGCATCGGATGCTCGCCACCGGCCTCAATGATTTCGTCGACATTGGAGGTGAAGCGCAACACCTGGCCTTCCCCCTCGCCTTCGACTTCCAGGATCACGGCCACGAACGGCGCATCGTCGACCTGGATGCCGACTTTTTCCACCGGGGTAATGAGAAAGTAATCATCGCCGTCGCGGCGGATGATGGTGGAGAACAGCTTGACCATCGGCTTTCGCCCAATGGGCGTGCCCAGGTAATACCAGGTGCCGTCCCGGGCGATGCGCATGTCGATGTCGCCGCAGAAATCCGGGTTCCACAAATGGACCGGCGGCAGGCCTTTGGTCTTGGGGATCTGCCCCAGCAAGTCATTGGCTTTTTGCGGTCCGCTCATGGTGACTCCTTGTTTATTCGTCGCTCATCCCCAGCAGGCTGCGGGCATATTCACGCAACGGCGTGGCGATGAGGTCCTGGGGCTGTGTGTCGTGCAACGTCAGTAAACCGCCACGACTCTTGATGCGTGCAGTATCAATCAAATACTGGGTGCTGGTCTCGATCAACATGATCTGAATCACGCTGGTATCGACACCCAGGCGATCCACGGCTTCTTCATCCGCCCATTCGTCGCCGTTACCGATGCGGTTATCGGCCTTGGCAAAGCGGGTGTACAGCAGGTAATGCGCGCCGGCGGCACGGGCTTCGCCCATCGCCTGGTCAAGGCCTTCCGGAACCCGGGCGCGGCGGACCATGGGGAAATATTCGATGAAACCGTTGAAGGCTTCTTCAGCCACGACATTGGGCCGCGGATAGGCGCTGCCTGGCGGGGCAAAGGCGCCCTGGGCAATAAAGATGAACGAGTCCGGCTGGATACGCAGGTTGTTCACCCGACGGCTGTCGCTATGGTCCAGCAGGCCGGCGTCGCTCATGTGATAACGAACGCCCTCTCCCATGTCGCTGACATTCATGCAACCGCCAAGCGCCAAAACGGCCAGCAGCAAAACCAGGCTACGCATCCTACCCTCCAAGAACCGGTGTCGGAAAACCGGCGAATGGTCGTGGGATGCAGCTTTTGCGCCAGCTCAATGAAATGCGGGCTGTCAGATTTATTCAGGGGGAATGAAGAGACTGTATCCCGGACAAGCCCTGCTCCACAGGTACGGTGTTTACATTGTGGGAGCAAGGCTTGCCCGCGATTGCGCCGGATCAGCCGCCGATGATCTTCATCACGGTCGCGCCGCCGGAAAATGCCACTTCCTGCTTATCGCCCAGGGCCTTGACCAGCAACCGCTGCAAGGCTGGCAGCGCCTGGTGACGAGGTTTGTCCAGCAGGTCCCCGACGAAGTGCCGATTGCTCGACGACAGGCAACCATGCAACCACCCCGTGGAGGACAACCGCAGCCGCGAACAGGTACGGCAAAACGGCACGCTTTCGTTTGCAATCACACCAAAATGCCCCTGCCCCGGAATCTCATAGCGCACCGCCGTGGCATCCACTGGCGCGTCGGCTTGCAGGTACTCGTACTGACCACCGATCAGGCTGAGCAATTGCTGGAGGCTGACGAACTGCTGCAGGAATGCATTGGAGTCGCTGGCCAGGTGGCCCATGCGCATCAACTCGATGAATCGCAGCTCGTAGCCCCGCGCCAGGCAATAGTCGAGCAATGGCATCACCTGGTCCAGGTTCTGCCCGCGCAACGGCACCATGTTGACCTTGATCTTAATCCCCGCGGCCCGGGCCTGCTCCATGCCATCGAGCACCGTCGCCAGGTCGCCGCCACGGGCGATACTGCGAAACGCCGCGGGGTCCAGGGTGTCGAGGGAAACGTTGATGCGGCGGATACCGGCGTCTACCAGCAGGGGCAGCTTCTTTGCCAGCAACTGGCCGTTGGTGGTCAGGCTGATGTCTTCCAGGCCCATCTGCCCCACCGCGGTCATGAACCGTTCGAGCTTGGGACTGACCAACGGCTCGCCGCCGGTAATGCGCAGACGCTCGATACCAGCAGCCTCGATCAGGTAGGCGACGCCACGCGCCATCGCGTCGGCCGACAGCTCATCCTGCGCAGCCACCAGCCGCTTGCCGTCGGGCACGCAGTAGGTACAGGCGTAATTGCAGGCTGAAGTCAGGCTGATCCGCAGATTGCGGAAGCGCCTGCCTTGACGATCAACGATCATGATCACTCCGGCGGAAGAAGAATCGGGCTGGCGAAACTTGACCTAGAAATCAGGTTTGCGCAAGGCCCATGCCTGAGTATATTCCTGGGGCACTGCGCCATGTAAGCAGACATGGCGCAATCAGGCAGCTGAATGTCAGTTGCTCGGGACGTCCGTATCGCGCTTGCGCTTGTTGCCCATGCGCACGCCAATGTCCATCAGGAACTGGAAGAAGCCTTCCTGATCTTCCAGCACATTGCTCCAGAACGGCGAGTGATACAGCGCCACCGCGCCGTGCACCAACGCCCAGGCAGCGCAGTAATGGAAATAAGGCGGCACGTCTTCGAGCTTGCCTTCGGTGATCCGCCCCTTGATCAGCAGCGTCAGGCGTTCGAAGTTCGAGGCACGGATCTTGTGCAACTCCTCGACCATTTCAGGCACCTGGTTGCCCTTGACCACCTTTTCTTCCAGGCGATCGAACAGGCGGTAGCGCTGCGGGTCGCGCATGCGGAACTCGAAGTACGCCCGGGACAGGGCTTCCTTGTCCTTGTCCACATCGGCCGAATGCAGCAGCTCGTTCAAATCGCGCTCGTAATCGAGCATCAGGCGCAGGTAGATCTCCGCCTTGGATTTGAAATGTTTATAAATCGTGCCTTTGCCGATACCCACGGCATCCGCAATCATCTCGACGGTGACGCTGTCTTCACCCTGGTCGAGGAACAACTTGAGCGCGGTGTCGAGAATTTCCTGCTCGCGGCGGCGAAACTCACGGACCTTACGGGGTTCTTTGTGCATAAGAAAAAGGTCTGAAGGGTCAAAATTCGAAGCCGGGTATTATGCCTAACTTACGCAAAAATGCACGGATCATCCGTTCTGCGCCTCAGTTCTTCAGAAAACCGTGCACACCCTGCTCCCCTGGATTCAGCTCGACACGCTCTAACTTCAAAGCTTGGCGACAATGAGAACCTAACCGAAGCGAGCGTATTCCAAATCTGTTTAAAAACCGCCCGGGCCCGACTGGACGCGTCGGCATACTGATCAATACTTCAACTGTCGGCGCGACATCTCCCCCAAGTGACGCGCTGATAAAGGTACCAAGGGACCGCGTGCCTTTGTTTTACTCCTAATGGTCTTAACCCGGATTCACCCCCCAGAACCCGGGTTTTTTTTGCATGAAATTCAGGCCTGCCCCGGACGCACATGGGCCAGCGGAAACAATTGCTTAAAATTCTCCGTCGTCTGTTCGGCGAAACGCTCGTAGGACTCGCCCCGCAGCATCGCCAGAAACTCTGCAACCTCGCGAACGTACTGCGGCAGGTTCGGCTTGCCACGATGGGGAATGGGCGCCAGGTAAGGCGCGTCGGTTTCCACCAACAGGCGATCAGCCGGCACTTTGCTGGCGACGTCGCGCAGGGCATCGGCATTGCGGAACGTGACGATCCCGGACAAGGAGATGTAATAGCCCATGTCCAGCGCGGCCTTGGCCATGTCCCAGTCTTCGGTGAAGCAGTGCAACACCCCGGCCTGGGGCAGCGCAGCGTCACGCAGCAAGGCCAGAGTGTCGGCCCGCGCACCGCGGGTGTGGATGATCACCGGCTTGCCGGTCTGCCGCGCCGCCTGCAGATGCAGGCGGAACGACGCCTGCTGGACCTCGGCGGCTTGCGGCTCGTAGTGATAGTCCAGGCCGGTCTCGCCAATGGCGACCACCCGCGGATGATCAAGCTCACGCAGCAACCAATCGAGCGCCGGCGCCGCATCGGGCTGGACATCCAGCGGGTGGATGCCGACCGAGCAATCGACATCGGCATAGCGCTCAGCCAGCGCCTTGACGTCGGCGGCGTTGTCGGCGCTGACGCCGATGCACAGGAAGTGGCCGACGCCCCGCTGGCGGGCAGCGTCCAGCGCGGCATCCAGGGAGCCGTCGTGGGCGGCGAGGTCGAGGCGATCAAGGTGGCAATGGGAATCTACAAGCATAAAGGGCTGGACTACATCGTATGGGTGGGACGGTCGGACTTCAGGGAGCCGGCCAAATGGGTTTCGATCTGATTGCGCGCGGAATTGTCACCGTCGTTGAACTGCACGCCGACACCAGCGGCGCGGTTGCCCTGCGCGCCCTTGGGCGTTATCCAGATCACCTTGCCGGCGACCGGGATTTTTTCCGCTTCATCCATCAGGCTCAACAGCATGAACACCTCATCGCCCAAGCGATAATGCTTGTTCGTGGGGATGAACAGGCCGCCATTCCTGATGAAGGGCATGTAGGCGGCGTAAAGCACCGACTTGTCCTTGATGGTCAAGGACAGGATGCCATTGCGTGGCCCGGGACTGACAGGTTCGTTCATGCTGATCTCCGCTGCGATTGAGCTCAGTCTAGGCGGTGTCTGTCAGTTTCGACCAGGCAAACTCGCCCATTGTACCAACAGCGCTTCGAGCAACAGCACCCGATTGAGGTTCGCCTTGCTCAGCACCTTCTGCCGTTGGGCAAGAATCCAGTCCTGAACGTTCAAGATTTTGTCCTGGCTGCTTTTTTGCGCCAGGTACTGGATCACCTTGCGCATGTCCGCCAATCCCAGGCCGGCCTCGTCCTCGGTGAGCTGGTAACGCAGGACCAGGCTCGACCAGTCACAGAACCAGTCAAACAGCAGGAGCAACGGGATGGCGTTCCAACCTTCAGCCAATTGCGTGGGCGATTGCTGCTGCTTGAGCAGTTTCTTCACCCCGTCCACCACCAACGCCCGCTGTTCGCGCACGCCCTGGACCTGGAGACTGGCCGCCGCCAGGGGCGAGCCGGCCGCGAGGGTCAGCAGCTCGGCACGCTCTTCATCGGTGTTGTCGGGCAACGCCTTGGCCAACCACTGAAGGCTCATCGCCTCGCTGGGCAACGGACAGGCCTGCTGTACGCAACGACTCTTGATGGTCGGCAGCAAGCGGCTCGGCTGATGACTGACCAGCAACAGCACTGTATCGCCGGACGGCTCTTCGAGGCTCTTGAGCAAAGCGTTGGCGGCGTTGATGTTCATCGACTCGACCGGCTCGATCAGCACCACCTTGCGCCCGCCCATCTGCGCGGTCTGGACCACGAAGCTGACCAGGTCCCGGACCTGGTCGACCTTGATCGCCTTGTCCGCCTCTTCCGGTTCGAGCACGTAATTGTCAGGATGGCT
Organism: Pseudomonas fluorescens; assembly: GCF_018614775.1. GTDB lineage: Bacteria > Pseudomonadota > Gammaproteobacteria > Pseudomonadales > Pseudomonadaceae > Aquipseudomonas > Aquipseudomonas fluorescens_BY. Next base: position 58,349 of record NZ_JAGGOF010000025.1, on the reverse strand, counting down.
GCCGGCCTTGAGCAGCAGGCAGGATTTGCAGTCGCCACAGGCGTTCGAAGCCGTCGGACGTTGGCACAGCAGGCTCGCCATCAGGCGCTCGGCCAACGCCCGTTTGCCAATCCCGACCGGGCCGTGCAGCAGATAGGCATGGGCATGCTGGCGACGACCAGCCAATTGCTGCCAGAGCGCGTCTTGCCACGGATAGGCTTCAGCCACGGGCGCGCTCCAGCAGGCGCGGCAACAAGCTGTCCAACGACTGTTGGACCTGGGTCAGCGGTTGAGCGGCGTCGATCAACAGGTAACGCGCCGGATCGGCCTTGGCGCGGCTCAGGAAGGCGTTACGCACTGCATTGAAGAAGGCCTGGCCTTCCAGCTCGAAACGGTCCAGCCGGCCACGAGCGCTGGCGCGAGCCAGGCCGATTTCCACCGGCAGGTCGAACACCAGGGTCAGGTCCGGTCGCAGGTCGCCCTGGACAAAGGTTTCCAGCGCGGCGATACGCTCCAGGGACAAGCCCCGGCCGCCGCCCTGATAGGCGTAGGTTGAATCGGTGAAGCGATCGCAGAGCACCACCGCGCCACGGGCCAGCGCCGGGCGAATCACGGCGGCCAGGTGCTGCGCCCGGGCAGCGAAGACCAGCAACAGCTCGGTGTCCGGGTTCATGACTTCTTCAACGGGCGCCAACAGCACCTCGCGGATCCGCTCGGCCAGCGGCGTACCGCCCGGCTCGCGGGTCAACACGACCTCGATGCCAGCGGCCCGCAGGCGGTCGGCCAGGTATTCGCGGTTGGTGCTCTTGCCGGCGCCTTCGGGGCCTTCCAGCGTAATAAACAAGCCAGTCACGGGCGATCCTTAATCAGAGTCATTGCGGGCCCGGCGGCTCGCTTGCATTCGGTTCCGGGGCCGGCTGCTGCGCCGGTACCTGGGGCACGACTTCCGGCGCCGTATCGGGCGATGCGGCAGGAATCGGTGCCTGCTCCTCCGGGTTCATCGGGGCCAGGGCCGGGCTGGAACGGTAATCGGCACGGCGCTTGAGCTGGAACTCGCGCACCGCGTTGTTGTGCGACTCCAGGTCATCGGAAAACACGTGGCTGCCGTCACCCCGGGCGACGAAGTAAAGGCTGTCGCCCGATGTCGGATTCAGCGCCGCATGAATCGCTTCGCGGCCCACCATCGCAATCGGCGTTGGCGGCAAACCCGGGATCAGGTAGGTGTTATACGGATTTTCTTCTTTCAGATGGGCACGGGTAAGCTTGCCGGTATAGCGCTCGCCCAGGCCGTAGATGACCGTGGGATCGGTCTGCAACAGCATGCCCAGGCGCATGCGCCGCACGAACACGCCGGCGATCTGGCCGCGCTCCTGGGGCACTCCGGTTTCCTTCTCCACCAGGGACGCCATGATCAGCGCCTGGTAGGGCTGGGTGTAAGGTACATCGGCGGCGCGCTGGGCCCACTCCTTGGCAAGCACGTCTTCCAGCCGGTCGTAGGCCTTTTCCAGCAGGTCGGCGTCCGACATACCGCGCACGAAGCGATACGTGTCCGGGAAAAACCGCCCCTCGGGAAATACCCCGGAATGCCCGAGACGGTCCATGACCTGGCTATCGCTGAGCCCGGCAAGCGTCTGCTCAAGCTTTTCATTCTTCGCCAGCGCTGCACGCACCTGGCGGAAGTTCCAGCCTTCCACGAAGGTCACGCTGTACTGCACCACTTCGCCGCGCTTCCAGACGCCGATCAGGCCTTCCACCGTCATGCCTGGCACCATCCGGTATTCACCGGAGTGCAACGGCTGGTCAGCGAGATTGAAGCGCCAGTAGATCCGCAGCCAGAAAGCGTCCTTGATCAGGCCGTCGGCTTCGAGGCGCTTGAGGGTTCCGGTCGGGGTCGTCCCGTTGGGTACGTCGAGCATTTCTTCCTGGGTGATGTTCAGCGGCTGTTGCAGCGCCGAATGAATCTTCCAGGCCGAAGCGCCCATCAGCAGCCCTGCCAGAACCAGTCCGGTTTCCAGCAGCAGCAAGAATTTACGTCTCACGAATCAAGCATCCAATAATGCGCGGGCAAGGGTTTGCAGTTTACGGGTGAGCGGCCCAACCGACCAGCGTGCCGAACCACATGCGTGCACTGGCCACACGCCATAGACGCTGTTGCAGACAAACACTTCATCGGCCTGGTGCAATTGTTCAGGGCGAATATCGGTGATGTGCGTGGCAATACCCTGGGACTCGGCTTGAAACAATAATTCTGCGCGCATCACCCCGGCCACGCCACACCGGCTCAGGTCCGCCGTGATCAATACGCCATCGCGCACCAGGAACAGATTACTGAATACACCTTCGATCACCCGCCCGGAGGTATCCAGCATCAAGCCCTCGGCGTGTTGCACATCGGTCCATTCGGCACGAGCCAGCACCTGCTCCAGACGGTTGAGGTGCTTGAGGCCAGCAAGCAGGGGTTGTTCGGACAAGCGCACGGTGCAGGGGAACAGACGTACGCCTTGTTCGGCATGGGCAGCCGGATAAACGGGTGGAGGGCTGCCTTGCAGGATGCGTCGCGCCGGAGCCGAAGGGTCCGCGGCATAACCGCGCAGGCTGTTGCCGCGGGTCACGATCAGCTTGAGCACGCCGTCGCCCAGGCCATGGGCGTAGGCGCTCAGCTCAGCGCTCAACCCACCCATGTCGACCTTGAGCGCCAACCGCCGGCAGCCCGCTTCCAGACGTTGCAGATGACGCTCCAGCAGCAGGGGCTGGCCGGCGCGCACGGCGATGGTTTCAAACAACCCATCGCCATAAGCCAGGCCGCGATCTTTCAGCGACAGGACGTCGGCCGGTTGACCGTCGACCCAACTCTCCATCAACCGGCGAACCGGCGGAACACCAGCGAGCCGTTGGTCCCGCCGAAGCCGAAGGAGTTGGATAGCACCACGTCGATGTCCATGCCGCGGGCCGTGTGCGGCACGAAGTCGAGGTCGCAGCCTTCGTCCGGCTCATCGAGGTTGATGGTCGGCGGCGCCACCTGACTGTTGATCGCCAGTACGCTGAAGATCGCTTCCACCGCACCCGCCGCACCCAGCAGGTGACCGGTCATGGACTTGGTCGAACTGACTGCGAGTTTATAAGCATGGTCACCGAACACGGTCTTGATCGCCTGGGCTTCGGCCAGGTCGCCGGCCGGGGTCGACGTGCCATGGGCGTTGATGTACTGCACCTGCTCCCCGTTGATTTTCGCATCACGCAAGGCATTGGCGATGCAACGGGCGGCACCGGCGCCATCGGCGGGTGGCGAGGTCATGTGGTAGGCGTCGCCGCTGGTACCAAAACCGATCAGCTCGGCATAGATGGTCGCGCCTCGCGCCTTGGCGTGCTCCAGCTCCTCGAGCACCAGCGCGCCGGCACCGTCGGACAACACGAAGCCGTCGCGGCCCTTGTCCCACGGCCGGCTGGCACGGGTCGGCTCGTCATTGCGGGTCGACAGCGCACGGGATGCGCCGAAGCCGCCCATGCCCAAGCCGCACGCCGCCATTTCGGCGCCACCGGCAATCATCACGTCGGCTTCGTCGTACATGATGTTGCGCGCGGCCATGCCGATGCAGTGGGTACCGGTGGTGCACGCCGTGGCAATGGCGTAGTTGGGTCCCTGTGCACCCAGGTGGATGGACAGGAAACCGGAAATCATATTGATGATCGAGCCCGGCACGAAGAACGGAGAAATCCGTCGCGGCCCCGAATCGTGCAACGTGCGGCTGGTTTCTTCGATATTGGTCAAACCACCGATACCCGAGCCCATGGCCACGCCGATGCGTTCACGGTTGGCGTCGGTGACTTCCAGGCCGGCATTACGCACTGCCTGGAAACCGGCTGCCAGGCCGTATTGAATGAACAGGTCGAGCTTGCGGGCCTCCTTGACCGACAGGTACTCCTCGACATTGAAACCCTTTACCGAGCCGCCAAAACGGGTGGAATAGGCAGAAAGGTCGGTGTGCTCGATCAGACCGATGCCACTGCGGCCAGCCAGAATGCCCTGCCAGCTGCCCGGCACATCCGTGCCCAGTGGCGACAACATACCCATACCGGTGACTACGACGCGTCTACGCGACACAGCACTCTCCTTTTTCTAATGACGACTTTGCATCAGGCCTAAAGAAAAAACCGCACGCCGTGATGGCAGTGCGGTTTTTCCATGACAGCTAGCGACGACTAAAAACGATTACGCCTGATGGTTGGTAACGTAGTCGATAGCTGCTTGTACAGTAATGATCTTCTCAGCTTCTTCGTCAGGAATCTCGGTCTCGAATTCCTCTTCCAGAGCCATCACCAGCTCAACGGTGTCAAGGGAGTCGGCACCCAGGTCATCAACGAAGGAAGCGCTGTTGGTCACCTCTTCTTCTTTAACGCCCAGTTGCTCGGCAACGATTTTCTTGACGCGCGATTCGATGTCGCTCATACCTTTTTTAACTCCTAATGGATAAATTCAGTCGGCTGGCCGGGAAGGTAAGTGTATAGAAGAACTTTTCGGTTTTTCAACCGAAAGCTTCGCTCCTCGAACCCAGAGGCCCACCGTCTATAAATTGATTGCAGCTTTATAACGGATTTTAGACAGCTCGTATGACATTTTTTTGAAGCAATCCGCCACATTTAACTCATGTACATCCCGCCGTTCACCGGGATTGTAGCCCCAGTCACGTATGCCGCACCGTCCGACGCAAGAAAAGCGACCACGGACGCGATTTCTTCAGCTTGCCCCAGACGACCCAACGGAATTTGCGTCTGCAAGGCTTCACGTTGTGCTTCCGGCAGTTCACGGGTCATGTCGGTGTCGATGAAACCCGGTGCAACCGAGTTTACCGTAATCGACCGCGAACCCACTTCACGTGCCAGAGCACGACTGAAGCCTTCCAGGCCGGCTTTAGCCGCAGCATAGTTTACTTGGCCCGCGTTGCCCATGGCACCCACAACCGAACCGATACTGATGATACGACCCCAACGGGCCTTGGTCATGCCACGCAGGACGCCCTTGGACAGCCGGTACAGGCTGTTCAGGTTGGTGTCGATCACGTCGAACCATTCGTCATCTTTCATGCGCATCATAAGGTTATCGCGGGTGATACCGGCATTATTCACCAGGATCGCCGGCGCGCCGAACTGCGCCTGGATGCTTGCCAATACGGCCGCGACGGATTCGTCACTGGTCACGTTCAATTCGAGACCGGTGCCCTGGATGTCATTTTCCTTCAGGGTCGCAGCGATACGCTCGGCGCCCGAGGCAGAGGTCGCAGTACCCACGACGATGGCGCCTTGGCGACCCAGTTCCAGGGCAATGGCCTGGCCGATGCCGCGGCTTGCACCGGTCACCAGTGCAACTTTACCTTGCAGACTCATGCAAGCTTCTCCTGTTCAGGCCTGCGCTGCACGGGCGGCAGCGAAAGCGTCTGGGGTGTTGAGATTGGAAGTCGACACGCCTTCGGCGCAACGTTTGTTCAGGCCGGCCAGCACTTTGCCGGGGCCGCATTCGACCAGTTCGGTCGCACCCTTGGCGGCCAGGGTCTGTACCGACTCGACCCAGCGAACCGGCTTGTAGAGTTGTTCCAGCAGGTCGCGCTTGAGGGTCCCGAGGTCCGCTGCCACGTTGGCGCTGACATTCTGCACCACGGGAATCTGCGGAGCCTGCCAATTGATGGCGGCAATGGACTCGGCAAAGCGCTCGGCGGCCGGGCGCATCAGTTCGCAGTGCGACGGAACGCTGACTGGCAGTGGCATGGCGCGCTTGGCACCCCGGGCCTTGCAACCTTCAATGGCACGCTCGACGGCAGCCTTGGCGCCGGCGATCACCACCTGGCCTGGCGAATTGAAGTTCACCGCGCTGACCACATCGCCTTGCGCCGCTTCGGCGCAGGCTGCCAGCACATCGGCATCTTCCAGGCCGAGGATCGCGGCCATGCCGCCCTGCCCGGCCGGTACAGCCTCTTGCATCAGCTGGCCGCGGCGCTCCACCAGTTTTACCGCATCCCCCAGGCTCAGGCTGCCAGCAGCCACGAGGGCGCTGTATTCGCCCAGGCTATGACCGGCGACGAACGCCGGGCGCGCGCCGCCTTCAGCCAGCCACAGGCGCCAGAGCGCGATCGAGGCGGTAAGGATGGCCGGCTGGGTTTTATCGGTTTGATTGAGCTGCTCTTCCGGCCCTTGCTGGGTCAGTGCCCACAGGTCATAACCGAGCGCATCGGACGCTTCTTTGAATGTTTCGAGGATCAGCGGGTATTGCGCGCCCAACTCGGCCAGCATGCCGAGGGACTGCGAGCCCTGTCCTGGAAAGACGAATGCGAGGGAAGCAGACATGAAAACAAAGCCCCTAATGATCTTGTCGTCAAAAAGTGACGCCCCTGGGGGCGCTGGAAACTGACAGTTGGATGGCGGGTTGAACCAACCGGTCACATTTAAGCATTGTCGGACGAAAACGCCTAAGCCAACAAATCCTCAAGGCGGCCATGCAATCGTTCGGGGAGGTTCTCCTGGATCTCGATCACCGCCCGGTTGATCGCGCTTTGAAAACCCTGCACGCCCGCCGAACCGTGGCTCTTGATCACAATCCCCTGCAGCCCGAGGAAACTCGCACCGTTGTGCCGCGCCGGCGCCAGGTCCGCTTGCAGCCGACGCATCAATGGCAGCGCCAGGGCGCCCACTATCCGCGAGGCCAGGCTTTGCCTGAACAACGTCTCGATGCGCTCGCTGATCATGGTGGCCAGGCCTTCGCTGGACTTGAGCAGGATATTGCCGACGAAGCCATCACACACCACCACGTCCGCCTCGCCGCGGTACACGCCGTCACCCTCGACGAAACCGACGTAGTTGATGCCCCGGGCACCCTGCAACAAAGTGGCCGCCAGCTTGACCTGCTGGTTGCCCTTGATGTCTTCGGTGCCGATGTTCAACAACGCCACGCGCGGGCGCACGATGCCCAGGGTTTCCGCGGCGACCGAGCCCATCACCGCAAACTGCAGCAGATGCTCGGCGCTGCAATCGACGTTGGCGCCCAGGTCGAGCAACTGACAGAAACCGCGCCGGGTCGGAATGGCCGCGACCATCGCTGGGCGATCGATGCCGGGCAGGGTCTTGAGCACGTAGCGCGACAGCGCCATCAACGCTCCGGTATTCCCCGCACTGACACACGCCTGGACCTTGCCGTCGCGCAGCAGCCCAAGGGCCACCCGCATCGAGGCATCCGGCTTGCCCCGCAAGGCCTGGGCCGGTTTCTCGTCCATGGTGATGATTTCGGAGGCCGGGGCAATCGTCAGGCGCGCGCGATCGACAGCCGATTGGCCGTTGAGCATGTCTTCCAGGAGGGAGGGTTGACCGACGAGGGTCAGGTGCAGCGAGGGCGTAGCTTTCAGACAAGCAAGGCTGGCCTGAACAATGCTGCGGGGACCGAAGTCCCCGCCCATTGCGTCAATCGCGATGACTTGAGCGGACAAGGATTACTCGTCAGCGCCCTTGTCGATCACTTTACGACCACGGTATACGCCTTCTGGCGATACGTGGTGACGCAGGTGAACTTCACCCGTGGTTTTTTCTACAGACAGGGTGCTAGCCTCGAGAGCGTCGTGCGAACGGCGCATGTCACGGGCAGAGCGGGATTTTTTGTTCTGCTGAACAGCCATAATTGATTAACTCCTAAACGTTTGGGTCACGCTTTAACTGCGCCAATACACTGAACGGGTTGGACCGCGTTACCTCGTCCTCGCTCGGTTCGGGCTCACCTGCTCCCGCCGGCTGCTGGCATTCTTCCGGATGATGAGCAGGCACAATGGGCAAGGCGAGCAAAAGCTCCTCCTCGATCAGTGACTGCAGATCCAATGGATCTTCGCCCAGTTCCAGCACGTCATAACCTTTCGGCAACGACTGGGTATTCGCACCCTCCTTCACCACGGCGTAACTGCATTCGCTGTGGATCGGCAGGGTGACCAGCTCAAGACAACGCTGGCAAACCATTTTGACTTCGGTGTCGATAACGCTGTGGATAACCACAGCTTTACGTTCATCTCGTTCAAAAACGAATTTCGCCTGGACCGTACCGACGTCGTCGGAAAGCGGGTCGCAGAGTCTCTTCAAATCGGCCAGCAGCAGTTCACCTTGAAGGGTGGTGCCACGATCAGCCAATTTGCGCGGGTCAACGTGAGGTGGAATCGGGTCATTCAACATAGGCGCAGCATTATAGGGATACACCCTGCCATGTCAAAGGAAATTCAGCCCTGTCCGTCACTTGCGCGCCTCGCTAGAATTCGCCCCTGCCTCTTGGAGATGCCCATGCTGCCTTTATTACTTGCCTCCAGCTCAGTCTATCGACGGGATTTGCTGACCCGCCTGGGCCTGCCGTTCGTCTGCAGCTCGCCCGACATCGACGAAAGCCATCGTCCTGGCGAGTCCGCCGCCGAGCTGGTAAAACGCCTTGCTCGGGAAAAGGCACAGGCGCTGGCGAGCAGTCACCCGGCGCACCTGATCATTGGTTCAGACCAGGTCGCTGTGCTCGGCGAGCGCATTCTGGGCAAGCCACACACTTTTGAAAACGCCCGCGAACAATTGCTGGCCGCCAGCGGCACCCGGGTCACATTCCTGACCGGGCTGGCGCTGCTCAACAGCCAGACCGGCGCCTGCCAAATCGATTGCGTTCCGTTTACCGTGACGATGCGCACCCTGGACCCGGCGCGGGTCGAACGCTACCTGCGTGCCGAACAACCCTATGACTGCGCCGGCAGCTTCAAGGCCGAGGGGCTTGGCGTAAGCCTGTTCCAGAGCACAGAAGGCCCCGACGCTACCAGCCTGATCGGCCTGCCGTTGATTCGTCTGGTGGATATGTTGCTGGCAGAAGGCGTGCAGATTCCCTGAGCGCCACGGAGCTATCTAAAGCCTGCGACCCTAGCGCAGCGTCGGCCCTTGAAAACCCATCCACATCGCCAGATGCTCGGCGATGCTCGCCCCAAGTTTTTTCGAGAAGCGATCAAACGGTGATTCTTCGATGGTGAAGTCCACCAGATCTTTTTGCCCAATCACATCCCGCGCCACCGAACTGGCGCTGCCCAGGCCGTCGATCAGGCCCAGCGGCAAGGCCTGCTCTCCCGACCAGACCAGCCCGGAGAACAACTCCGGGTGCTCCTTGTCCTTCAAGCGCTCGCCCCGGCCCTTCTTGACGCTGGCAATGAACTGCTTGTGAGTGGTGTCGAGCACGTCCTGCCAAAAAGCAGTCTCTTCGGGCTTTTGCGGCTGGAACGGATCGAGGAAGGACTTATGTTCGCCGGAGGTGTACACCCGACGCTCCACACCCAGCTTTTCCATTGTCCCGACAAAGCCGTAGCCCGCCGCCGTCACACCAATGGAGCCTACCAGACTGGCCTTGTCGGCATAGATCTGGTCCGCCGCGCTGGCGATGTAATAGGCACCGGAGGCGCCGAGGTCGGCAATCACCGCATACACCTTGATATCCGGGTGCAACCCGCGCAATCGCACGATCTCGTCGTAGACGTAACCCGACTGCACCGGGCTGCCGCCAGGACTGTTGATGCGCAGCACCACGCCTTTGACCTTCGGATCCTCGAAAGCGGCTCGCAGGCTACCGACAATGTTGTCCGCGCTGGCGGGCTCCTTGTCGGCGATCATGCCCTCGATGTCAATCAGCGCAGTGTACGCCGAACCGCTGACCGCGCTTTTCTCCATGTTCATCAGCGGCGTGAACAGCGCCAATGCGACGAAGATATAAATGAACGTCAGCAGCTTGAAGAAGATGCCCCAGCGGCGGGAGCGGCGCTGCTCCTGCACACTGGCCAGCAGAGTCTTTTCCAATAGCTTCCAGCTTTTGTCATCACCATTCTCGGCGCTCGCCTTGGCCGGTGCTTTCCATTCGTCGGTCATGCATGTATCCCCAGCAAACTCAATGGGCCTGACGGCTCAGCCAGGCGTGCAATTCAGCAAAATGATCGATGGCCAGCAGCGGCTCGAAAGCCTTCAACGCCTCGATCGTCTGCGCCCCGTAACTGACCGCCACCGACGCCATGCCGGCATTGCGCGCCATTTGCAGGTCGAACGACGAGTCGCCCACCATCAGCGCTTGCTCCGCACGCACATTGCAATGCGCCAGGATCTGCTCAAGCATCAGAGGGTGCGGTTTGCTGGCGGTTTCATCGGCCGCGCGGGTGATCTCGAAATAATCTTCCCAGCCATGGGACTTGAGCACCCGATCCAGGCCGCGACGCGCCTTGCCGGTCGCGACGGCCAGGTGATAACCCTCGGCACGCAAGGCCTCCAGCGTGCTCACCACGCCATCGAACAGCGGTGAAGGCTCGGCCTCCAGCGCAATGTAGTGGTCGGCATAGTGCTGACGAAAAATCACCAGCGCTTCGTCATCGATTTGCGGATAAAGGCTTCGAATGGCTTCCGGCAATCCCAGGCCAATAATGCCCTTGACCGCAAAATCATTGCACCGGGCAAACCCCATACGGTCCGAGGCGACGTGCATCGCCTCGACGATCCGACCGATGGAATTCGCCAGCGTGCCATCCCAATCGAAGATCAGCAGCTTGTAATCAGGGTGCACTCAACCGCTCCACGGTCTTGGCCCACATGTCATCCACGGGAGCCTGCAATTTCAGCTCGCCGCCATCGGGCAGCGGCACGGTCAGCATGTAGGCATGGAGAAACAGGCGCTTGCCGCCCAGCTCACGGATTTCCCGGGTGAAATCCTCATCGCCGTATTTGCTGTCACCGGCAATGCAATGCCCGGCGTGCAACGTATGGACACGAATCTGGTGAGTACGACCGGTCACCGGCTTGGCCTCGACCATCGTGGCAAAGTCGCCGAAGCGGCGCAGCACCTTGAAGACGGTCAACGCCTCCTTGCCCTCTTCGTTGACTTCGACCATGCGTTCGCCGGAGCGCAGGTTGCTCTTGAGCAGCGGCGCACGCACCTGTTTGACGGACGTTTCCCAGCGACCACGCACCAGGGCCATGTAGCGCTTGTCCACGCCATCGCCACGCAGTTGCTCATGCAAGTGGCGCAACATGCTGCGCTTCTTGGCGATCATCAGCAGGCCGGAGGTGTCGCGGTCAAGGCGATGGACCAGTTCCAGCTCCTTGGCGTCCGGACGCAGCTGACGAAAGGCTTCGATCACGCCGAAATTCAATCCGCTACCACCGTGAACAGCAATGCCGGCGGGCTTGTTGATCACGATCAGGGCTTTGTCTTCGTGGACAATCGAGGCTTCAAGGCGCTGCAGCAAGCCTTGGGCCAGAGGCACCGGTTCATCGCGCTCAGGCACGCGAACCGGCGGCACGCGCACGATATCACCAGCCTGGAGCTTGTATTCGGGCTTGATCCGCCCCTTGTTCACCCGCACTTCGCCTTTGCGCAAAATGCGGTAAATCAAGGTCTTGGGCACGCCTTTGAGCCGAGCCAGCAGGAAATTATCGATTCGTTGGCCGGCATATTCCGGCGAGACCTCGAGCAGTTGAACGCCAGGGGTCGGAGGGGCAGTAGTCGTCATGGCGGCGATCATAACAATTTTTTATGGAATTGAAGCACTTAATCATTGCTGCTATAGTCCCGAACGCCGCCAAAAGTGGCTGGACAGCGGACCAGCGGTCAACAACCGGCCCTGACCAACGCAATTCACGAGGACGAGAGGCCGTCCTACGGGGCTTTCGCTACGTAACGGTAGAGTTTGCAGTTGTAACGAGCGCAGGTGACATGAGGCCTGAAATACGCCGCAAAGCAGAGTTCTGACTCGCCTTGCGTGCCACATTCATGGCCAGTTCACAAAGTGCAGTCAGCTACGAACGACCCCGAGCGAGAGCTTCGGAAACAACGCCTAAATTAGCCATGATGCGTGACCTCCCCTTTCGGAGCTCGCGGTAAATGCCAACCCGCTGCGGATTCTGCGCGCGGCAGCACCCGAATTATCAGGGATACGTGTAGGGTGGAGATGTACAACCGTCGGACTGTGTAGCATCAGGCTTGTATCTAGACGCTTCATCTCGTCCACAGACGCCGGTTGATTCCTCCTCCTGACTGAGTGCTTGAGTACCAGCAAGCAGGACGCGTCCGTCGCGACTTCGCCATCATTGGGTCGAACTCGCTGGACACTGGAATGGCCCCGCCACTTCCAGGACGCACCTGACACCGACCGTGAGAAGTCGTGTGTGCCGAACGCCGTTTCCGGCAGCCCGGAAACCGACGGTACTACATGAAAAGAATGCTGATTAACGCAACTCAACCCGAAGAGTTGCGTGTTGCACTGGTAGACGGCCAGCGCCTCTACGACCTGGATATCGAATCCGGTGCACGCGAGCAGAAGAAGGCCAACATCTATAAAGGCCGGATTACTCGCATCGAACCAAGCCTTGAGGCTGCCTTTGTCGATTTCGGCTCCGAGCGCCACGGCTTCCTGCCCCTTAAAGAAATCTCCCGCGAATACTTCAAGAAAGCCCCTGAAGGCCGCGTCAACATCAAGGACGTCCTGAGCGAAGGCCAGGAAGTCATCGTCCAGGTCGAAAAAGAAGAACGTGGCAACAAGGGCGCGGCCCTGACCACCTTCATCAGCCTGGCCGGCCGTTACCTGGTCCTGATGCCAAACAACCCGCGTGCCGGTGGCATCTCGCGCCGCATCGAAGGCGAAGAGCGCAACGAACTGCGTGAAGCTCTCAATGGCCTGGTCGCTCCAGCCGACATGGGCCTGATCGTTCGCACCGCCGGCCTTGGCCGCAGCAGCGAAGAAATGCAGTGGGACCTCGACTACCTGCTGCAACTGTGGACCGCCATCAAAGAAGCCTCGCTGGATCGCTCCGCGCCGTTCCTGATCTACCAGGAAAGCAACGTGATCATCCGCGCCATCCGCGACTACCTGCGCCAGGACATTGGCGAAGTGCTGATCGACAGCGTTGAAGCCCAGGACGAAGCCCTGACCTTCATTCGCCAGGTGATGCCGCAGTACGCCAGCAAGATCAAGCTCTACGAAGACAGCGTTCCGCTGTTCAACCGTTTCCAGATCGAAAGCCAGATCGAGACCGCTTTCCAGCGCGTCGTCGAACTGCCGTCCGGCGGCTCCATCGTCATCGATCCGACCGAAGCCCTGGTGTCCATCGACATCAACTCGGCGCGCGCCACCAAAGGCAGCGACATCGAAGAAACCGCCCTGCAGACCAACCTTGAAGCGGCCGAAGAAATCGCCCGTCAGTTGCGCCTGCGTGACATTGGCGGCCTGATCGTCATCGACTTCATCGACATGACCCCGGCCAAGAACCAGCGCGCCGTGGAAGAAAAAGTCCGTGAGTGCCTGGAAGCCGACCGCGCCCGTGTACAGGTCGGTCGTATCTCGCGCTTCGGCCTGCTGGAAATGTCCCGTCAGCGCCTGCGTCCTTCCCTGGGCGAAAGCAGCGGCATCGTATGCCCACGTTGCAACGGCACCGGCATCATCCGTGACGTCGAGTCACTGTCCCTGGCGATCCTGCGCCTGATCGAAGAAGAAGCCCTGAAGGACCGCACCGCCGAAGTTCGCGCCCAGGTGCCGATCCCGGTCGCCGCGTTCCTGCTCAACGAGAAACGCAACTCGATCACCAAGATCGAACTGCGCACTCGCGCCCGTATCGTCATCCTGCCGAACGACCACCTCGAAACGCCGCATTTCGAAGTGCAGCGCCTGCGTGACGACAGCCCGGAAGCCCACACCAACCAGTCCAGCTACGAGATCGCTGCTGCCGCTGCCGAAGTGGAAGACGTCCAGCCGGCCGCCGCCACGCGCACCCTGGTTCGCCAGGAAGCCGCGGTCAAGACCGCCCCGGCCCGCGCCAACGCTCCGGTCCCGACCGAAGTGGTTGCCCCGGTTGCCGCCCCTGTCGCCGCGCCGGAACCCAGCCTGTTCAAAGGCCTGGTGAAATCGCTGGTCAGCCTGTTCGCCACCAAGGAAGAACCTGCCGCACCGGCCGTCGTCGCCAAGCCTGTCGCCGCCGAGCGTCCGGCCCGCAACGAGGAACGCCGTAACGGTCGCCAGCAGACCCGCAACCGCAACGGTCGCCGCGATGAAGAGCGCAAGCCTCGCGAAGAACGTGCTCCGCGAGAAGAGCGTGCGCCTCGTGAAGAGCGCGCTCCGCGTGAAGAACGTGCTCCGCGTGAGGAACGTGCCCCACGTGAAGAGCGCCAGCCGCGCGAAGCCCGTGAAGACGCACCAGCCGTAGCCCGCGAAGAGCGCGCACCGCGTCCCCCGCGTGAAGAGCGTCAGCCGCGCGCGCCTCGTGAAGATCGCAAGCCCCGTGGCGAGCGTGAAGAGCGTGTTCGCGAACTGCGTGAGCCACTGGATGCCGCCCCAGCCGTTGCTGCCGTCGCAGCCGCCACCACTGAAGAGCGCCCGGCCCGCCAGCCTCGTGAAGAGCGCGCACCGCGTCCGCCACGTGAAGAACGCCAGCCACGCGCCGAGCAGGCCGCCGCTGCCAGCGAAGAAGAAGTGCTGGACGTCGAAGAGCAGCTGCAGGAAGACGGTCAGGACAACGCCGAAGGCGATCGTCCACGTCGCCGTTCCCGGGGCCAGCGTCGTCGCAGCAACCGTCGTGAGCGTCAGCGCGATGCCAACGGCAACGTGATCGAAGGTTCGGAAGAGCCTGAATCCGCCGAGAACGCCGAAGCGCCAAGCGCTGACGACCTGGCTGCCGGCCTGGCCGTGACCGCCGCGGTCGCCAGCAGTGCAATCAGCGCCCCGGCCGAAGCCCAGGCTCACGAACAGGCCGAACGCGCCACTGCTGCCGTGGAAAACACCCCGGCTGTTGAAGCGCCGGTGGTCGAAGCCACGACGGCTGTAGAGGTGACGGCCTCACCGGAAGTGGAACTTGCCCCGGCTCCTGAAGCCCAGCCGCAAGCACCCGTCGCCGCCGAGCCTGCACCGACCGTCGAGCTGCCCGTGGTGGCCGCTGAACCCGCCGTCGAAGCACCGGCCGAGGAACAAGCACCAGAGCCAGTGCGTGAAGAGCAGACAGCCTTCAACTGGAGCGCCGAGCCAGCTGCAGCGGCACCAGCGGCTGAACCGGAGCCGGCACCAGAGCCTGTGAAAGCGCTCGAAGCGCCAGTGATTGAAGCAGCTCCAGTGGTTGAAGCACCCGTGGTGGCTGAAGCGCCCGCCCCGGTGGAGTCGCCAGCACCTGCCAGCGCCTTGACCGAGAACGGCCGTGCGCCAAACGATCCACGTGAAGTGCGTCGTCGCAAGCGTGAAGCCGAGCGTCTGCAGAAGGAAGCCGAACAAGCTGCCGCTGCCGCCCCTCAAGCGCCTGCCGCCGAGCCTGCTCCGGTGGTGGAAGCTGTCGAGGCAGTCCCTGCTCCGATCGCTGAAACCGCCGCCGAACCAGCCCCGGCTGAATCGGCTCCGGTGATCGAAGAACCTCAGCAAGCTGCCGAGGAAGTCCCACCGCGTCACACTGAAGCCTTGGAAAAAGAGCACGAGCCTAAACCTCACGCCTGATTCCACCGCCCAGTAAAAAGCCCCGCCTGGCAATGCCAGGCGGGGCTTTTTTATGTGCGCCCAGCATGGGCGCAATCTTGTGGGTGAAAGTCCCGCCGTAAGCTGACCACAGCGAACGAAGTGAAGCGCAACTGCATGAGGGCGATCGAGTGTGGGGAGGAAGCGTGAATCGAAGCCATGAGCCGATGTACAAGAACCGGATACAAGGCGAAGCCGATCAGGGCGAGCGGGCATAAAACCGCGAAGCTCTTGTGGTCAAGGATCAGGCTGCGTAAATCCGGCGGTTGTGTGGCGAAGGATTGCGTTCTTACCTGGGGAGATCTCGCCTTGTGCCTGAAAGGGCGACGGTGCAAACCGGAGCGAGAAGTCAGCAGAGGCCGTAGTAGTCTTTTTTTTTTTTGACGAAGGGCCGAACGAGAGAAAGCGTTATAGGCCATGTTGATGCGAAAGACCGGAAGTCAGAAGCCTGCTAAACGTGGGGCGGATGTGAGGACGCGAGCGGTGAAGCCGTGAGAAGCCCCATCAGCGACGAGGTCAATTGCCCGCAAAATGAAACCGACAACGCAGGGCAAGGGCTGCTGGAACGGGCCTTTGCGAGAGCAAACCTGAAGCGGGCCTGGAAACGGGTCAAGGCCAACAAAGGGGCTGCGGGAGTTGACGGTCTGGATATTGAACAGACCGCCGAACATTTGCAAAGCCGATGGCCTGCGATCTGCGAACAGCTTCTTTCAGGCGTCTACCGGCCCAGTCCGGTACGACGCGTGGTCATTCCCAAGCCTGACGGCGGCGAACGCGAGTTGGGTATCCCAACGGTCACCGACCGGCTGATCCAACAAGCGCTGCTGCAAGTCTTGCAACCACTGCTCGATCCAACCTTCAGTGAACACAGCTATGGCTTTCGTCCGGGGCGCAGTGCGCAGGACGCCATCCTGTCGGCCCAGCGACATGTGTCTTCGGGGCGCAAGGTGGTAGTGGATGTTGATCTGGAGAAGTTCTTCGACCGGGTCGACCACGACATTCTGATAGGTCGTTTACGCAAACGGATTGTGGACCCGGCAGTTATCCGGCTGGTTCGCGCGTATCTGGATGCGGGAACGCTGGTCAATGGCGTGGTCGAGAGAAGTCGCCAGGGGGCGCCGCAAGGCGGCCCGCTGTCGCCGTTGTTGGCGAATGTGCTGCTGGACGAAGTGGATCGAGAGCTTGAACGTCGGGGCCATTGTTTCGTGCGTTATGCCGATGACGCGAATGTGTACGTTCGCAGCAAGAAGGCTGGGCAGCGAGTGATGGTCCTGCTGAAGCGTCTGTATGAAAAGCTGCACTTGAGTGTCAACGAGAGCAAGAGTGCGGTGGCGAGCGCGTTTGGTCGCAAGTTTCTAGGCTATGCCTTTTGGGCGTCACCCAAAGGCGTCAAGAGATCGGTAGCGGTCAAGGCGCGTAAGCAGTTCAAGCAACGTATCCGCTGGCTTACCCGGCGCTCAGGTGGCCGCAGCTTGCAACAGGTTGTCGATCGATTGAGGCCCTACCTGCTGGGTTGGAAGGCTTATTTTGGCTTGTCGCAAACCCCTCGAATCTGGCGAGAGCTGGACGAATGGATGCGACATCGACTCCGAGCGATCCAGCTCAAGCAGTGGCGGTGCAGTTCAACGATCTATCGGGAGTTACACAAGTTGGGAGCAAGTGAGGCTGTTGCACGCAAAGTGGCGGGAAACTCCCGCTGTTGGTGGCGCAACAGCCGCTTTGAACTCAACCGAGTACTCGATATAGCGTGGTTCGACAGAATGGGTTTACCGCGCCTCTCCTGACCTCAATCTCTCGAACCGCCCGGTGCGGACCCGCATGCCGGGTGGTGTGGCAGGGGAGCGGCCTGTGAAAGGCCGCCCCCTATGCCGATGCCTCGAACTTATCCACACCCCACCACCCTGTGGGAACGAGCTTGCTCGCGATAGCGATGGGACAGGATCGTTCCCACGCTCCGCGTGGGAATGCAGCCAGGGACGCTCCGCGTTCCGAAAGCGTGACGCAGAGCGTCACAGGAGGCGTTCCCACGCAGAGCGTGGGAACGATCACCAACTGCTCGCTCCCACAGGATTTATCTGTATCGGCTGTTATTTGAAGGTCAGTGCTTCAGGCACATCGACATCCCAGGCCACACCAGCATCCTCCACCGGCACTTCGACCACGTGCGCCCCGGCAAACAAGGCCTTGGCACCGCGATCTCCGGTCAAGGCCATCAACCGCGAACCAAACGCCCGGCCAAATCCTACGGGGTGCCCGTACTCACCCGCGAGGACCGGCACGCTGATGCCGTCCTCGCTGATCGCCGCCGCCACCTGTGCGATGCTCGATGGCAGGATGAACGGCATGTCGCCCAGTACTATCAGCCACCCCTCGACATCTGGACTGGCCCGGACACCGGCAGCAATGCTGTCGCCAAGGCCGGAGGAGTCCAGCTCCACGACATCGCACCCATAGGCCTGGGCCATGCGAACGGCTTGCGGGCGATCCTGACCGGTCACCAGCACGCGCTTTGCCAGGTGGGCTGGCAGATTCACCAGTACCTGCTCAATCACTGATCGTACGGCGCCGTCACGCCCAGTGCAGTCTGCCAGCAGCTTGTCCTTGTCGGGACCTGCAACCTGACGGAAGCGGCTGCCCGATCCGGCTGCGAGAATGATCACGCCAATCGACCCACCCATACATCCTCCTTGCCTGCGGCTTACAGTGGCTTTTTCTGGCGCAGTTCAACGCCATTCTTGATCGCCACGATTTCGGCCAGCAGCGACAGAGCGATTTCCGCCGGAGTGTGGCTGCCGATGTGCAGGCCGATCGGCCCATGCAAGCGCTCGATGGCCTCCACCGACAAGCCTAGCTGAGCCAGGTTCTCCCGGCGCTTCTGGCTATTGACCCGCGAACCCAGGGCGCCGACATAGAAAGCCCTGGAATCCAGCGCCGTGAGCAATGCCATGTCGTCCAGACGCGGGTCATGGGTCAGGGCGACGATCGCCGTGCGCTCGTCGGTCTGGATGTTCAACACCGCTTCGTCGGGCATACCCGGGACGAAGCGACCGTGCTGTTCTTCCCAACCGTAAACGAACTCCTTGCGCGGATCGCAGATCAGCACTTCGAAGTCCAGCAATCGGGCCATTTCCGCCACGTAGCGCGACAGTTGCCCGGCACCGATCAACAGCAGTCGCCAGCGCGGGCCGTAGATGGCCCGCAAGGTATGGCCGTCGAAAACCAGCGCATCACTTTTATCGGCCGGCGCCAACCTCACATCGCCGCTGGCGAGCGTCAGCTCACGGGCGACAATCTCATGGGCTTCGCAGCGCTCCAGCAGTTGCGCGACCCATTCGGGGTCGCCGACCCGTTCTTCGGTCAAGCGCAGGGTACCGCCGCACGGCAGGCCAAAGCGCGCCGCCTCTTCGCGGGTGACGCCATAGGTGATCATCTGCACCGGCGGGCCGTCGTCCGGAATGCGCCCATCGTGCAGCCGGGCGATCAGGTCATCCTCGACACAACCGCCGGACACCGAGCCAATCACCACGCCGTCCTCGCGCAATGCCAGCATCGCCCCCGGCGGCCTGGGCGCGGTGCCCCAGGTCTGGACCACGGTGAACAACACCACCCGCTGCCCGGCGCGGCGCCATTGGAGCACGCTGCGCAAGACGTTCAGATCTACGCTGTCCATCAGGCGTTGGCCTGCTGCCAGCCTTGCAACTGATAGCGCACGGGCAGGCTGCGAATGCGCTTGCCCGTGGCGGCGAAAATCGCGTTGCACAAGGCTGGCGCAATCGGCGGTACACCCGGTTCGCCGACGCCACCCAGCGGCACTTCGCCCGGCGGCGTGACCAGGTGCACCGCCACTTCCTTGGGCGCCAGGGACATGCGCGCCACTTCGTACATGTGAAAGTTATCCTGCTGGACCTTGCCGTCCTTGAAACTGATCTCCCCCACCATTGCATTGCCCAGGCCCATGACGCAGGCGCCTTCGAACTGCGAACGAATACGCTCGGGGTTGATCTGCGGGCCGCAGTCCACCGCGATATCGGCCTTGTGCACGATCACCGTGCCGTCGTCCTTGACCTCCACCTCGATCACCGCAGCGACATAGGTGACGAAACTGTAATGCACCGCCAGCCCCAAGCCTCTGCCCTTGGGTAACTTGCGCCCCCAGCCGGCAGCCTTGGCGGCGGTTTCCAGCACGGTACGGATCCGCGCCGTGTCGATGGGATAACGCTCGGGGGATTCGCCGTAGTTCCACTCTTCACTCAAGGTACGCGGATCGATCCTGCGGTCCGGGCCGAGCAGCTTGACCTGATACTTCAACGGATCCTGACCGGCCTTGTGGGCCAGTTCGTCGATAAAACTCTGGATCGCGAACCCGTGGGGAATGTTCGACACCGAGCGGTACCAGCCCACCCGTGCGTGCGCCGTCGCTTCGGGGTTCTCCATGCGCATGTTCGGCACGGCGTAGGCCATGTTGGTCAAACCCATGCCCACTTCGAACGGTGCTTCATGGGTCATGCCCGGCGCAAACAACGCGGTGATGCTCGGGGCTACGGTACGGTGCAGCCAGCCGGAGGGCATGCCGTCCTGGTTCAGGCCGGCCTTGAGGTATTCGGCCGACACGGTGTGGAAATACGAGTGATGGATGTCATCCTCGCGGGTCCACTGCACCCGTACAGCCTGACCGGGAAATTCCTTGGCCAGCAGTGCTGCTTCAACGACGAAGTCCGGCTTGGACTTGCGGCCGAAACCACCGCCCAGCAATGTGATGTTCACCGTGACCTTGTCGAAAGGGATACCCAAGCGCTCGGCGACGCGCTCGCGGGTTACCTGCGGGGCCTGGCTCGGTGCCCAGGCTTCGCAATGGCCGTCCTTGAAACGGGCGACGGCAACCATCGGTTCCATCGGCGATTGGGACAGGTGCGGCAGGTAATACGCCGCTTCCAGGGTCGAATCGGCCTTGGCCAGGGCGTCGTCAAGGTCGCCGCTGCTGCGCACGACCTTGCCAGGCTTGAGCGCAGCCGCCTCCAGCTCCTTGCGATAGGCAACGGAGTCGTAGCCGGCATTCGGGCCATCGTCCCACTCGATTTTCAGCGCTTCGCGGCCCTTGATCGCCGCCCAGGTGTTGTTCGCCACCACGGCGATGCCGCCCAGCGGCTGGAACTCGGAGGGCAGCGGGCGCCCTTCGATTGCGATCACCTTGACCACACCCGGTATCTTCAGCGCCGCGCTGCTGTCCACGGTCCTGACTTTGCCGCCATAGACCGGCGGCCGGGCCACGACGGCGTAGAGCATGCCGTCGAAATGCACATCGGCGCCGAACACCGCGCGACCATTGACGATGTCCGCACCATCGATGGCCCGGCTCGCTTCCTTGCCGATGTAGCGAAACTCCGACGCCGGCTTGAGGCGCAAGCTGTCCCGGGCCGGCACCGGCAAGGCACTGGCGGCGGCAGCCAACGCACCATAGCCCAGCTCGCGACCGGACGGCTCGTGCAACACTTTATGCAACTGCGCCCGGCATTCACCCACCGGAACACCCCACTGAGCTGCAGCAGCTTGTTCCAGCATGGTTCGCGCAGCAGCACCGCAACGGCGCATCGGCTCGTACCAGTGGCGCATGCTGCGCGAACCATCGGTGTCCTGGTTGCCGAAGCGCGCCTCATCGGCCGGTGCCTGCTGCACCTTCACCAAGGCCCAGTCGGCGTCCAGCTCATCGGCCACCACCATGCTCAGGCTGGTGCGGATGCCCTGACCCATTTCCGAACGGTTGCAGATCACCGTCACGCTGCCGTCGGCAGCGATGCTCACGTACACCTTCGGGTCATCGACCACGCCATGGGGCATGCCCTCGCCGCCGAATTTCTTGTCCTCGGCAAAGGCGTCCGGCAGGCCCCAACTGGCGGCCAGCACCAGCACACCGGTGGCGCTCGCGCCCTTGAGGAAACCGCGACGGCTGAGGTTGCTCAGCACAAAATCATGAGGCAAGCGGCTCATGCCTTGGCCTCCTTAAGGTGAGTGGAGGCTTGGCGAATGGCGGTCTTGATCCGGTTATAGGTGCCGCAGCGGCAGATGTTGCCGACCATGGCTTCTTCGATCTGCTCATCGCTCGGGTTGGGGTTTGTCTTGAGCAACGCGGTCGCGGACATGATCTGTCCGCCCTGGCAGTAACCGCACTGGGCCACCGCAGTGTCGAGCCAGGCTTTCTGTACGACCTGCCCGACTGGATCAGCGTGAAGCTCATCAATGGTGCTGATGTTCTGTCCTGCCACCGAGCCGACCGGTGTAATGCAACTGCGCGCCGGCGCGCCGTCGATGTGGACAGTGCACGCGCCGCACAGGCCCATGCCGCAACCGAATTTGGTGCCGTTGTACCCGGCGACGTCACGGATGGCCCAGAGCAGCGGCATGTCCTCGGTCACATCCAGTTGATGGTCTTTTCCATTGAGTTGCAGGGTAATCATGGGCACGCCTGCACGGTGTTCGAATAATGGGGTCGAGCCATCTGCCGCGTGGGTAACGGTTCGGTTATCGCAGACTGGCTCAGGCTGATCGGGCTCTCTTATGCACACGCGCACAGGCGTCTGCATCGGGCCTTCGAGATGCAATGGTCGCATCGATTGGACGCTAAATTAACCCAGGAACACGCAAAACGCCCTACACAATCCTGCACAAATGATCGATGTGCGCGATTGTGCAGGGCGTCCTCAGAGCATGGCGAACCCGGAGTCAGTAGCGATTGGGCTCCATCTCCAGCTCGACCTGGAACCGTTCGGCAATATCTTTTTGAATACGCAGGGCCAGGTCCAACAGTTGCGGGCCAGTGGCGCCGCCGTAGTTGACCAGCACCAACGCCTGCAAGGCGTGGACCCCAGCGTCACCCTCGCGAAAACCTTTCCAACCGGCCCGTTCGATCAGCCAGCCGGCGGCGACTTTCATCTGCCCTTCAGGCTGTGGATAAGCCACCAGATCCGGGTATTGCAGCTTGAGTTGCGCGACGTGAGTAGCGGGCACCAGCGGATTCTTGAAAAAACTGCCAGAGTTGCCGAGCACGGCCGGGTCTGGGAGTTTTTCGCTGCGAATGCTGCAAATGGCCCGACTGACGTCCGTCGGCGTCGCCTGGTCGATGCCCAGCTCGGTCAACCGCTGGCGGACCGGGCCGTACTCCAGGTGCAGGTGCCCGGCGCGACTGAGGGCGAAGCGTACCCGCAGGATCAACCAGCGGCCGGCCTGTTGTTTGAACAAGCTGTCACGGTAGGCAAAACGGCACTCATCCAGGCTGAACTCGCGAAGCTCACCGGTCTGGCGATCCAGCGCGGTGAGGCCGGCGAAAACGTCCTTGATCTCCACACCGTAGGCGCCGATGTTCTGCATCGGGGCGGCGCCCACGGTGCCGGGGATCAGGCTGAGGTTTTCCAGCCCCGACCAGCCTTGCGCCAACGTGTACTGGACGAAGGGGTGCCAGGGCTCCCCGGCTTCGGCTTCGACCACCACCCGTTCGCCGTCATCGCTGAGCAGGCGGACCCCCTGGCTGGCCATGCGCAGCACCAGGGCGTCGATGTCGCCGGTCAGCAGCAGGTTGCTGCCGCCGCCGATCACCAGTAAGGGCACCCGGTGCTCGGCGGCATAGGCCAGTGCCTCGCGAACGTCCCCGTCGCCGTGGGCTTCGGCGAACAACCGGGCCGTCACGTCGACGCCAAAACTGTTGAACGGCTTGAGGCTGACGCCCGCCTGTACCTGCAAGGTCATAACCGCCCCTTCAATTCGATCACCAGCCGGTCCGTGGCCTGTTCGATCAAGTCCAGCACCTGCTCGAAGCCCTGCTCACCGTCGTAGTACGGGTCTGGCACATCATCGAGTTCAGCTTCGTAGCGGCGCAGGAACAGATCCAGCTCTGCGCGGCCATTGGCCGGTTGCAGGGCCTTGAGGTTGCGCAGGTTGCTGCTGTCCATCGCCAGGATCAGATCGTAGGCGGCGAAGTCGGCGCGGGTCACCTGTCTGGCACGCTGGGCCGACAGATCATACCCCCGGCGCAGGGCCGCGGCCTGACTGCGTTTGTCCGGGGCCTTGCCGACATGCCAGTCACCGGTACCGGCGGACGCGACCTCGACCTGCCCGGCCAACCCGGCCTCACGCAGCTTGTGCCGCAAGATGCCTTCAGCGGTGGGCGAGCGGCAGATGTTGCCGAGGCAGACGAACAGAACCCGCATCAGACCTCCAGCAAACGACGGATGCGCTCAAGGTCTTCAGGCGTATCGACACCTGTCGGCGGGGCGATCAGTGCATCGGCGACATGGATTCGCACGCCATGCCACAGCGCCCGCAGTTGTTCCAGCGATTCAGTGTTCTCCAACCAGCACGGGCCCCAGGCGACGAAGTCCTGGAGGAAGCCGGCGCGGTAGGCGTAGATGCCGATGTGGCGGCGGTACGGCACGCCTTCGGGCATCACGTCGCGGTTCTGGGCGAACGCGTCTCGAGCCCATGGCAACGTGGCGCGACTGAAGGTCAGCGCCAGGCCATTGAGGTCACTGACCACCTTGACCACGTTGGGGTTGAACAGGGTCTCTACGTCCTCGATCGGCTCGGCCAGGGTGGCCATGCGCGCCTCGGTGTGGGCCGCGAGGTTGGCGGCAACCTGATCGATCACGCTGGGTGGGATCAACGGCTCGTCACCCTGCACATTGACCACGATGGCGTCGGGTGCCAGGCCCAGCTTCGCGGCGACTTCCGCCAGGCGATCGGTGCCGGAATTGTGATCCTCGCGCGTCAACACGACTTCGGCGCCAAACCCCTTGCAGGCCTCGACGATGCGCGCATCGTCGGTTGCCACCACCACGCGCTCGGCGCTGCTTTTGCAAGCCTGCTCCCACACGTGCTGGATCATCGGCTTGCCGGCGATCGACAGCAAGGGTTTGCCGGGCAGGCGCGTCGAGGCGAAGCGCGACGGAATGACAACGGTAAAGGCTGCGGTCATTTATCCAGCCGCTCGTCGGTGCTCAGGGTACGGGCTTCGCTTTCAAGCATCACCGGGATGCCGTCACGAATCGGATAGGCCAGGCCGGCGCCCTTGCTGATCAGTTCGGTCTTGTCGGCGCTGAGCTTGAGCGGCCCTTTGCAGACCGGGCAGGCCAGGATATCGAGCAGTTTGGTGTCCATGGAAATTCCCTTGGATAAAAGGTGTTAAGGCAAAAGCCGATCCGGCAACAGGCGCATCAACTGCGTATCGAACCAGGCCGCAAAGGCCGGTGACGGCGCGGCATCCACCGCCAGGTACCACCAGTCGGGCGCGGCAAAGGCACGGCATTTGACCGCGTCCTTTTCCGTCATGACTACCGGCAGCGACGGCGTGAAGTTCAAGGCCTGGGCGCTGTATTCGGCGTGGTCGGCAAACCCGTGCGGTATTGGCCGCCAGTGTAGCGTTTCGAGGGTCTTGAAGAAACGCTGCGGATTGCCGATACCGGCCACGGCGTGCAGGGCCTGGCCGGGCGGGAAATGGTCGACGTCACGCCGTTCGCCGCTAAGCAGGTTCACCAGCGCGGTGGGCCGCAGCTCGAAGGCAAAGCCATCATCACGATCAGCGCTGGCGCCGTTGTACAACACGGCATCAACCGATTGCAGGCGCTCGACCGGCTCACGTAATGGCCCGGCAGGCAGGCAACGGCGATTGCCCAGACCACGGGCATTATCGATCAGCACCAGTTCAAGGTCGCGGGCCATCCGGTAGTGCTGCATGCCGTCGTCGGACAGGATCAGGTCCAGCGGTTCGGCCTCCAGCAACGCCTGGACTGCGCGGCTTCGCTCGGGATCGATCATCAGCGGCACGCCGGTGCGCTGGACGATCAGCAACGGCTCGTCGCCAGCGATATCGGCGCCCTGCCCGGCTTCGACCCGCCACGGCAATCGGGGCGGTTGGGCGCCGTAGCCCCGGCTCACCACGCCGACCCGCAGGCCGCTGCGCTGGCAGTGCTGGATCATCCAGAGAATCATCGGCGTCTTGCCCGTGCCGCCGACCGTGATATTGCCTACCACCACCAGCGGCACAGGCGGCTGGTAGATCTGGCCTTCACCCGCCAGGAAGCGTTCGCGCTTGCGCACCACCACCCGCCGGTACAACCACTCCAGCGGCCACAACAGCGTCAAGGCCGGGTGGCCCCGGTACCACGCGGCGAGCAATCGATCGGACATGGCCATCAGGGTGCGGGCGCCGCCTCGACCGTGGTCATGCGCAGATGGCTGAAGCCGAGCTTGCCGGCCGCGTCCATGGCGGTGATCACCGATTGATGCGGGGTCTTGCCGTCGGCACTGATGGACAACGGCAGGTTGGTGTCACCGCCGGATTCCGTCTGCAGGGCCTCGATCAGGCTCGCCAGGTCACTCTTGGGCAGCAGTTGGTTGTTCACCGAGAACGCCCCTTCGGCGCTGATGGTGATTTCCACGGTCTTCAGCTGCTGGTCTTCAGCCGGCGAGCCGCTGACGGCCTGCGGCAATTCAACCTTGAGCTGGGTTTCGCGGGTGAACGTGGTGGTCACGACGAAAAACAGCAGCAGGATGAACACCACGTCGATCAGTGACGCCAGGTTGATCTCGATGTTTTCCCGGGGTTTGCGGCGGAATTTCACTTCTTGTCCCCGGCCAGGTCCACGTCGCGATCGCCCTGCACCACCTCGACCAGCTTGATGGCTTCCTGCTCCATGCCCACCACCAGTTCGTCGACGCGGCGTTGCAGGAACCGATGGAAAAACACCGACGGGATACCCACCATCAGACCGGCAGCGGTCGTGATCAGCGCCTTGGAAATGCCCCCCGCCAGCACCGCGGCGTTGGTGGTCATCCCGGAGCCGGTGAACGCACTGAAGATATCGATCATGCCCAGCACCGTCCCCAGCAGGCCCAGCAACGGGGACATAGCGGCGATGGTGCCCAGGGCGTTGATGTAACGCTCCAGTTCATGGATGACCCGGGCGGCGGCTTCCTCGATGCATTCCTTCATGATCTCGCGACCATGCTTGGAGTTTGCCAGGCCGGCGGCAAGGATTTCACCCAAGGGCGAGCTGGCACGCAGCTCCTTGAGCTTGTCCTTGTTCAGTTGCTTGTCCTTGATCCAGACCCAGACCTGCCCGAGCAGATGCTCCGGGGTCACGCGGCTGGCGCGCAGGGTCCACAGGCGTTCGGCAACGATACCCAGTGCCGCGATGGAACTCAGAATGATCGGCAACATCATCCAGCCGCCGGATTTGACCAATTCCCACACAGTGACTGCCCCCTCGAAAAAGTGCGCCACTTTATCACACAGACTCGCCTTGGAGACCCGAACCGCCAATATGCGCCTCGCCCGGTTGAGCAGTATCAAGGGTGGCCCGCAGGTCCTGTCGGCGGCGGGTCACGCCAGTAGCGCCGGTGCCCGGCCTGGGTATGCGGTGGCTCGAAGGCGCCCAGTTGCAGACGAATGGCACCCTGTTCGGCACTGTCGTAGATCGCCATGCCGGAACGCCGGTACCGAGCCATCACCTGGGGATGCGGGTGGCCGAACGCATTGCCCTGCCCCCGTGAAATCAACACCGAGTGGGGCTTGAGGCGCGACAGCAGCGCCATCGACGAGGAGCTGCGGCTGCCGTGATGCGGTGCCGCCAGCCAGTGGGTCGGTCCCCCTAGAGGACCGGCAAGCAAGGCGCGCTCGGCATGGCTGTCGATGTCACCGGTCAACAGCAGACGCTCGCCGCTCGCCTCCACCCGCAACACGCAGGACTTCTGGTTGCTGTCGACCGCAGATGCCCATTGCCACAGTTCGAAGGCGACCTCGTCCCATTCCCAGCGCTGGCCGCTGTCACAGGGTCCGGCCTGCAACATCTCGGGCAGCGCGGCGGGATCGCCGCTGATCACCCGCTTCGTTGGCAGCCCGTTGCGTACCGCTTGGGCTCCGCCGGCATGATCGGCATCGGCGTGGCTGAGCAGCATCAGGTCCAACTTGCCTACGCCGAGCTTGCGTAAAGTGGGCAGCACGACACGTTCGCCCGCATCGGCGTCGCCAAAGCGCGGCCCTGCGTCGTAGAGCAGGGTGTGGCTACGGGTGCGCACCAGGATCGCCAGCCCTTGGCCTACATCCAACTGCCAGATTTCAGCATGCCCTGGCGGGATGCTTTCTCGCGCAGGAAAGATCATCAGCAGCACCATCGGCCAGCCCAGTAGGCGCAGCGGCACGCCTTTGGGCAACAGCAGCAGGAAAGCACCGAGGGCTGCCAGGCACCAAGCCCATGAAGGCAGCGAAGCGGGGGTCCAGGCGGGCATTCGCCCGGCAGCCCATGTCAGCCCTTTGAACCACAGGTCGATCAGACCGCCGGCCATCCACAGCAGTCCTTCGCCAACAATCGGCACCGGCAACAGCACCGTGCCCAGCAGCGCTGGCGGCAGCACCAACAGGCTGATCCAGGGCACCGCCAGCAGGTTCACCAGCGGCCCGCTGAGACTGACCGGCAAACCCAGTATCAGCAACAGCGGACACAGGCCGACCGCAACCAGCCACTGGGCACGGGTCCAGGTTTGCCACCAGCGCCAGGGCCCCAGGCGACCGCCAAAAGTGAACATCAGGGTGGCGACGGCGGCAAATGACAACCAGAACCCTGGCCGCAAACTGGCGAGCGGATCGAACAGCAGCACCCCGGCGAACGCAAGCACCCACGCCCACCAGGGATCCGCCTGTTTGAAGCGCAGGCGCCACAGCAACACCAGGCCGATCATCGCGCAGGCCCGCCGCACCGGCACCTCGAACCCGGCCAGCAAGCCGTAGCCCAGGGCCGCGCTGAAAGCCAGCGCGCAGGCCCAGGGCAACCACGGCAAGCCCGCCGGCCACACCCCATAACGTGCCGCGCCGGCAACCGCGAAGTACATCAGGCCGGCGAGCAGGCCGATGTGTTGCCCGGAGATCACCAGCAAGTGGACGGTGCCGGTGTCCTGCAACACCTGCCAGTCTTCCCGGCTCAATCCACCGCCGTCGCCGAGGACCAACGCCATCAACGCCCCGGAGCGACCTTGGGCATCGACCTGTGCGAGCGCCTGGCGTACGCCGTCGCGCCAAGCACCCTGGACCGGCCGCAGCAGGTGGCCATCCTTGATCGTACCGGTGGCACCGAGGCCACGGCTCAACAACCAGGCTTCATAATCGAAACCCTGTGGGTTGCGCAGCCCGGCGGGCCGCTTGAGCTTGACCGCCAAACGCCAGCGTTCACCGCTGCGAACCGGTGGCCCCCCGAACCAGGCCAGACGCATCGACCTCGGTAGCCGGGTGCGCCGCGACTGCGCATCGGCCAGTTCGAAGCGCACCATGTCGTCGTTGTGTTGCGGCAAACCGACGACGCGTCCTTCGACCCAACGGGTTTCACCGTCCAGCGCGGCAGGCAGCCGATCGTCCAATGCGTGCTGCGCCGACAGGCAGGCCCAGGCCAACCCGAACAGGAAAAATCCCAGCGGGTAAGTGCGAAACGGCAACGTCATCAGTGCCAGCACCGGCATCGCCGCAGTCAGCCACAGCAGTGGCAATGCCGGGAAAAAAACCGGGGCCACCAGCCCCAGTGCAAGCGCGACCAACCCTGTGCGCATAAGCCGTCCTTGAGAGTCCTTTCATCAGGCTTAGCCGGTCCGGGGCACCCTGGGCGTTATCAATTGTCACAAAGTCTGAATCTGCCGACCGTAGAATCCGGACATACTTGCAGCCTTACCGCTTTGAACCGACCGAGAAGCCTTATGCCCCGGCGCTTATTCAAACGTTACATGCCTGACCCGCAGAGCATCAGGGAACATAAATCCTTACGCTTTCTCGGCACCTTACTGCACGATCCCAACCTCTGGCACCTCAACCGGCGTTCGGTCGCGCGAGCCATGGCCGTCGGCCTGTTTGCCGCATTCCTGCCGATCCCGCTGCAGATGTTGCTGGCCGCCGCGCTGGCCATCGCGGTTCGCGGCAATATGCCGATCGCCGTGAGCCTGGTGTGGCTGACCAACCCGATCACCATGCCGGCGGTATTCTTCTGCACTTACCAGACCGGCGCCTGGCTGATGGACGCGCCTGCCCGGACGCTGCCGCAAGCGCTGACCTGGGAATGGATCAGCGGCCAGCTGTCGACCTTATGGCAGCCGTTCCTGCTCGGCTCGGTGGTGACAGGCCTGGTCCTGGGCGCCCTGGCCTACTTCGTCACCATGAGTTACTGGCGCTGGTGGGTGACGCGGCAGTGGAAGCGGCGCAAGAAAAGCCGGATGTGACCTGCAAAAAAAAGGCCCCCATTGTTGGAGGCCTTTTTTGGTGGTGCAGGCTGACGCTGTCGCGCGATTCAACGGAAACCAATGTGGGAGCGAGCCTGCTCGCGATAACGGAGTGTCAGCCACCAGCATGGCTGAATGACCCGACGCTATCGCGAGCAAGCTCGCTCCCACAAGGTCAGGTACGCATTCCCCGCCCACTGACCAGCAACCGCGCGCAACCGACATACAGCACCACGGTCGCCACCAGCATGAACGTGATCGCGACGCTGATCCTGATGTCGGAAACCCCGAGGATCCCGTAGCGAAACGCGTTGACCATGTGCAGCACCGGGTTGGCCAGGGACACGGTCTGCCAGAACGGTGGCAGCAGGGAAATCGAGTAGAACACCCCGCCCAGGTAGGTCAACGGCGTGAGCACGAACGTCGGGATGATCGAGATGTCATCGAAGTTGCGCGCGAATACGGCGTTGATGAAGCCCAACAGCGAAAAGATCGTGGCCGTGAGCACCACCACCAACACCGTCAGCCCCAGGTGATGCACCTGCAGGTGGGTGAAGAACAGCGACAGCAAGGTCACGATCAAGCCAACAGCCAGGCCACGCAATACGCCACCCAGGGTGTAGCCGATGAGAATCGTGTGGGGCGACACCGGCGAGACCATCAACTCTTCGATCGAACGCTGGAATTTGCTGCCGAAGAAGCTCGATACCACGTTGCCATAGGAGTTGGTGATCACCGACATCATGATCAGCCCCGGCACGATGTAATCCATGTACGTGAAGCCACCCATGTCGCCGATCTGCCGGCCGATCAGGTTGCCGAAGATCACGAAGTACAGAACCATGGTGATGGCCGGCGGCAGCAAGGTCTGCGGCCAGATCCGCATGAAGCGCCGGACTTCACGGTAGACAATGGTATTGAGGGCGATGAGGTTGGGGCGCAGTTCGGAACTCATACCGCCACCTTCGCCAGGTTTTTCTCCACCAGGGACACGAACAACTCCTCAAGGCGATTGGTTTTGTTGCGCAGGCTCTGCACTTCGATGTTCTGCAAGGCCAGCTGGCCGAACAGCCCGGTGATTCCGACGGCTTTGTCCACCTGCACCTCCAGGGTATGGCTGTCCACCAGGCGAGCCGGGTAGCCGACGAGCTGGGGCGCTGCCTTCAGGTCGTGCTTGAGGTCCAGCAGGAAGGTTTCCACATGCAACTGGCTGAGCAACTGCCGCATGCTGGTGTTTTCGACGATGGTGCCGTGGTCGATGATGCCGATGTTGCGGCACAACTGCTCGGCCTCTTCCAGGTAATGCGTGGTGAGGATGATGGTGATGCCTTTCTGGTTCAGTTCGGTCAGGAAGGTCCACATCGAACGACGCAGCTCGATGTCCACGCCCGCCGTCGGTTCGTCGAGGATCAGCAGCCGCGGCTCATGGACCAGCGCACGGGCAATCATCAACCGGCGCTTCATGCCGCCGGACAACGAACGGGACGGCACGTCACGCTTGTCCCACAACCCCAGCTGGGTCAGGTACTGCTCGGCGCGCTCGTTGGCGATCTTCGGCGGGATGCCGTAGTAACCCGCCTGGGTCACGACGATGTCGAAGGTCTTCTCGAACTGGTTGAAGTTGAACTCCTGGGGCACCACGCCGATGCAGCGCTTGAGGGCGGCGGGCTCGCGGTCCAGGTCATGACCGAAGACATTCACCGTGCCGCTGGTCTTGTTCACCAGTGTGGAAAGAATGCCGATGGTGGTGGATTTGCCGGCACCGTTGGGGCCGAGCAAGGCGAAGAAATCACCTTCGGCGACGTCCAGATCGATACCACTCAGGGCCTGGAAACCGTTGCCGTAGGTTTTGGTTAGCTGCCGGATGGACAGAGCGGAACTCATATCGGATTACGCACCAAGAAGGGAGGAAAGAAGTACATGAGGGCGGGCGGCGAGCAATACAACCACGGCGCACGAAGGCCATGGTGCGTGGCGTCGCCGCCCAAGTACAGTCAAGTGTGTCGATAGTCACTATTAAGTCAACGCGGTCATGACAGCCTTGCGGTATGCCGGACGCAGCTGCAAGCGCTGGTACCAGGCATCCAGATGAGGCAAGGCGGCCCGTTCGATGGGCATCTCGAACCAGGCATAAATGAAACAGCCCAAGGGAATGTCGCCCATGCCGATTTCCGTGCCGGACAGGTAAGGCTGCTCGCCCAGGGCATGGTCGGCCATTGCCAGCAAGTCGTTGCATTCCTTGATTGCCGCGTGGATGGCGGCCCAATCCTGCTGCTCGGCCGGCGTGCGCAGGACACCCCAGAAGACGGTACGAAACGGTCCGGCAAGGGACGATGTGGTCCAGTCCATCCATTTCTCGGCGCTGGCCCGTGCCCGGGCATCGGCCGGGTACCAGGCCGAATCCGGCGCATGACGGGCCAGCAGATAGCGCACGATGGTGTTGGATTCCCACAGCACGAAACCGTCATCCTCGATCATGGGAACGCGGCCGTTGGGGTTCTTCGCGCGGTAATCGGGGGTGTCCACCACACCGAATGCACCGCCGGCGTCGATGCCCTCGTAGGACAACTCCAACTCCTCGGCACACCACAATGCCTTGCGCACGTTCGATGAATTTTTCCGACCCCAGATCTTCAGCATCACGGTTCCCTCAGTGGATAAATGCCGCAGCAGCATACGCCGGATCCGCCGCGACTCAAATCGTCCTGCGTCCGTGTCAACGGCGTTTCGGCCAAACAATGGCGTTTTCTCACCTGCTTAACGAACGATTTCCCACGGCTGTTGCCAACCAGACTGGCGCATCGCATCCGGGGTTTCCCACGAAATCAATCACCTCGCGCCGACCGCCGGTTTTGCAGAGGCCGTCTAAGCTCTGTGGGTCGGTTTTGCCCTGTTCACGGAGGATTACCTATGCTGTTGTTGTGGATACTGGTTCTGGTCATCGGGATTGCCTGGCTGGCCCATCGGCGCACCGACCCGCTGCCCGCCCTGGGTATCGTCGCGGTCTACCTGCTGGCCATGGGCATTTTCAGCCACGCGCCCGGTTGGCTGCTGCTGATCCTCTGGGTGCTGCTCGCCGCCGTCGCAGCGCCCCTGCTGTTGCCGGACCTGCGCCGCCAGTATTTCAGCGCGCCGATGTTCGACTGGTTCCAGAAAACCCTGCCGCCCATGTCCCAGACCGAGCGCGACGCCATCGACGCCGGCACGGTGTGGTGGGACGGTGAACTGTTCAGCGGCCGCCCGGACTGGGACCAACTGCTGGCCTACCCCAAAGTGCAACTGACCGAGGAGGAACAGGCGTTCCTCGACGGACCGACCGAAGACCTCTGTGCGATGGTCAGCGACTGGCAGATCGGCCAGGCCATGGACCTGCCACCTGAAGCCTGGGCCCATATCAAGGCGCACGGCTTCTTCGCCCTGATCATTCCCAAGGAATACGGTGGCAAGGGTTTCTCCGCCTACGCCCACTCCCAGGTGGCGATGAAGCTGGCGACCCGCAGCGGCGACCTGGCCTCCACGGTGATGGTCCCCAACTCCCTCGGCCCGGCTGAGCTGCTGCTGCACTACGGCACCGACGAACAACGCGACCACTACCTGCCACGGCTGGCCCGTGGCGACGATATCCCCTGCTTCGCCTTGACCGGGCCGTTGGCCGGCTCCGACGCCGGGGCCATGCCCGACACCGGCATCATCTGCAAGGGTGAATGGCAAGGCCAGGAAACCCTCGGCCTGCGCCTGAACTGGGAGAAGCGCTACATCACTCTCGGCCCGGTAGCCACCCTCCTCGGCCTGGCCTTCAAGGCCTATGACCCCGACCACCTGCTGGGCGACGAAGAGGACCTGGGCATCAGTCTTGCGCTGATCCCCACCGACACCCCGGGCGTGCATATCGGCCGCCGGCACCTGCCCCTCGGCGCCGCGTTCATGAACGGTCCGAATTGGGGCAAGGACGTGTTCATCCCGCTGGACTTCCTGATTGGCGGCCAGGCGATGCTCGGCAAGGGCTGGATGATGCTGATGAACTGCCTGTCGGTCGGCCGCTCGATTTCCCTGCCGGCGGTGGGCACCGGCGCGGCAAAATTCACCAGCCTGGTGACCGGCCAGTACACCCAGGTGCGCGAACAATTCAATGTGCCGTTGTCGGCGTTCGAAGGCATCCAGGAAGCCATGGCGCGCATCGGTGGCAACGCCTGGATGATGGATGCCGCTCGCATGCTGACCGCCAACGCAGTGGACCTGGGGGAAAAGCCCTCGGTGCTGTCGGCCATCCTCAAGTACCACCTGACAGAGCGCGGTCGGGAATGCATCAGCCACGCCATGGACGTGCACGGCGGCAAGGGCATCATCATGGGCCCGAACAATTACCTGGGCCGTAGCTGGCAAGGCGCACCGATCTTCATCACGGTGGAAGGCGCGAACATCCTCTCGCGCAACCTGATGATCTTCGGCCAGGGCGCGATCCGCTGCCACCCCTTCGTGCTCAAGGAAATGGCCCTGGCGACCCGTGAAGACAAGGACCAGGCGCTGGTCGAGTTCGACGGTCTGTTGCTCAAGCACATTGGCTTTGCGGTCAGTAACGCGGCCAGCACCCTGGTGCTGAACCTCGGGCTGGGGCATTTCGAACGGGCTCCCGGCAACGCCTTGAGCCAGGGTTATTTCCGCGCGCTGAACCGGCAGGCGGCGGCATTCGCCCTGCTGGCGGACCTGAGCATGATGCTGCTGGGTGGTGAGCTGAAACGTCGCGAACGGCTGTCGGCACGCCTGGGGGATGTGCTTAGCAATCTTTACCTGGCGTCCGCCGCGCTCAAGCGCTACCACGACCTGGACTCGCCGGACCACATGGCGCCGCTGTTCACCTGGGCCATGGAAGAAAGCCTGGGCCAGTCGGAGCGCGCGCTGGATGAGCTGCTGGGCAACTTCCCGAACCGGGTATTGGGTTGCCTGTTGCGTCTGGTGGTGTTCCCCTTCGGTCGTCGCCACAAAGGCCCAAGCGACCGGTTGGACGCCGAGGTGGCTGCGGTGATTGGCCGGGCCAAAGGCGACCCGACCCTCGAAGAGCTGCTGCAGGGCTGCTATCGCCCGCAATCGGCCGATGATCCGGTGGGCGCCCTGCAGCACGCCGCCGACCTGCTGGCCGCCGCCCATCCGTTGCAGAAAAAACTGCACGATGCGCTCAAGCAGGGCCAGTTCAACCCGGCACCGGGCGAACATCCCATCGATGCAGCCCTTGAAGCCGGTGTGCTGCAAGCTGATGAAGCGCAGACCCTGCGCGCAGCCGAAGCGGCGCGGCGCAAGGTCATCGACGTGGATGATTTCGATAAGGAGGCGCTGACGCTGGCCGAAGCCAAGGTCCGCTGATCGGCTCCCTGCCGATCCACGGCGATGTAAAAGCGGGCGCAGGGGCTTTATACTCCTGCGCCCGTTTTGCTCTTGAGGACTTATCTCGTGTCCAATGTCGTTGCCGATCACCTTGTCCTGCTTGACCACTTGCGCAGCATCCTGGTCGCCGTAGGTGAGGCCGAACAGGTTCCCGAAGAAAGCCATGCCCTGTTCCTGGAGCGCTTCGATGAATTGCGTGCGCAACTGCCCGTCGATCCGATCGAAAGCCAGTACCTGGGCCAGGACCTCCTGTGCCAGGTGATCGTCCGTTACCCACAAATCGCCCACCTGGTGCCTCGCGACCTGCTCTGGTACTTCGCCGGTGACTGCCTGCACTACATGCCCGATGAAGAGATCAGTCTTTATCAGGCCCTGGAGGAGCGCCGCTTCGAAGCGGAGCAAAACGACGAACCCTTCGACTGGAACCAGGAAAAGCAATTACTGGCAATGTCGGACCAAGACAGCAAGCACTGACTGCGATCAGTCATACCAAGACCCGCACGGATCATCCGGCGGGTTTTTTTTTATATCTGCGCAAGGCAGCGAACCCTCTAAAGACAAATTATTGACACTACTGCGCTGCAAGATTTTACGCCCGTCACTTTTTTGTTCTTTTTTTACTTAACCCGTGGCGCTTTGCCATGCTTGAACTACCGTCAGAAAGAAGCGATGACGGGATGGGTAAACCGCTCTTCAAACGGTCTGTTCGCACCGGTCACCTTGCTTGATGACCCGGGTATTCCGGGCCCCCTATAGGTTTATGTGAGTTGCCTGCCGTTCAGTCAGGCCGGTGTGACGTGCCCGTTTGCCTGTGGCAGCGAGGCAAGTAGCCGGAACCCATGAATAGTCTGGTAGATGGAAGGGGCAGCCCGGGCCTCTCAAGTGATCCGAGGCAACTGGTTAAGCCTAGGGATGGCCTCATTATCGAGGATCACTTCATGACCCATCGTACCGTGCCCGTTTAAAAGCAGTTCATTCATGGCCTCCTCTGGATGGGCCTTGGTCTGGATGCGGCGCAGGCCGCAGCCGCCAGTTGCTCCCAACTGGACAGCCTGCCCGCGACCTTCGAGGTCGGCCAGGGTTTGCAGAACGAACTGCGTATCCTCGCCCCCGTGACGAAGCTGGCAGTGGGCGACCCGAAAATTGCCGACGTGCAGCCCAGTGGCAGCGATGCCTTCATCCTCACGGGTTTGACGCCTGGCGCCACCAGCCTGATGGTCTGGACGGATTGTTCGAAAATACCTCGCCAGAGCATGGTGTTCGTCAAGGGCCGCGCCACTGCTGCGCTGACCAGCGTGGCGAGCGGGCCTTCCGAAGACCCGATGCTGCTTGCCCAGGTACAGACCGATATCCGTTTCGTCGAAGTCAGCCGGACCAAACTCAAGGAAGCCTCGACATCGCTGTTCGGTGGCAGGGGCAACTTCCAGTTCGGCTCACCGAGGACCTTGCCCACCATCGGTGGTGTGGTTCGCCCCTCGCTGCCGGTCAATAACGACATGTTCAACCTGTCGTTCGCCACCGGCAAGACCCTGCTGATGATCAACGCACTGGAAGGCAGCGGATTTGCCTATACCCTGGCGCGGCCGAGCCTGGTGGCCCTCAGCGGACAGAGCGCGAGCTTCCTGGCCGGCGGCGAGGTGCCGATACCGGTGCCCAGTGCCGGCAGCGATAACGTGTCCATCGAGTACAAGGAGTTCGGTATTCGCTTGACCCTGACCCCCACCGTGATCGGGCAGAATCGTATCGCCCTGAAGGTCGCGCCGGAAGTCAGCGAACTGGATTTCACCAATGCGGTGAACATCGCCGGGACACTGGTCCCAGCACTCACCGTGCGCCGGACCGACACCAGTATCGCCTTGGCTGACGGCGAGAGCTTTGTCATCAGCGGGCTGATCAGCACGCGCAACAGCTCCCAGGTGAACAAGTTTCCGGGGCTGGGCGACATCCCGGTGCTGGGCGCGTTTTTTCGCGACCACTCCATCGACCGTGAAGAGCGCGAGCTGTTGATGATCGTCACGCCGCACCTGGTCCAGCCCCTGGCCGTCAATGCGCAGTTGCCGACGTTGCCGGGCGAACAGTTGCGCAACTACGACCCGAATTTCTACCGCATGTACTTCCTCGAACATGGCGAGTTCGACAACCGTAGCGGGCTTTCCCAATGAGCCGGCGCGTGCAGTGCGTGGCGCCCGGTGTCCACTCCATTACGAGGAGGTATTCGATGAAAGCAATGTTCGTTATCGCGGCAACCTTGGTGCTGGCCGGCTGTTCCAGCAACGGTGTAGTGGCATCGAATCCGGCCAATTGCGCCAAGCCCGAATCTGATCAGGAACTGGCACTCAATCTGGCTGACGATATGGCCAACGAGGGCCGTTTGTACGCCAGCCTGGCGAACCTCGAACGCTTGCCCGAGAACCTGGTCCAGGTCCGCCTGCGCAAGGCCCGTGTCTTGCGCCTGATGGGGCGCAGCGAGGCAGAGCCGCTGTATAAAAGCCTGCTCGGTACCTGCCTGGCGGCTGATGGCGAACATGGCCTGGGCCAGTTGGCCGCCGTCAAGAATGACAATACGAGTGCCACGGAACACCTTGAACGCGCGGCGAAAATGGCCCCTACCGAAGGCAAGATTCGCAATGACTTGGGGGTCGTCTACCTCAATCAGCGGCGCATTGCGCAGGCGCGCTTCGAGTTCATGACCGCCATGGAACTCCAACAGTCCGACTCGCTGGCCGCGTTCAATATGGTGACCCTGCTGATTTACCAGGACAACTGGAAGCAGGCCGCCGAACTCGCGAGCATGGCCAAGCTGAGTCCCCAGCAGGTGGCAGACGCCCAGGCCCGCGCGGAAAAAATCAGAGGCACGGCCAACAACGCAGCGACGTCGCAAGCGAACCGCCTGAACGAAGTCGTCGACGCCTCATCCGGCGCAATCAAGTAGAACGTGACGAGGAGTCTACGAGATGAAAACCAAACAACTGATGATCGTGTGCATGCTGTGCCTGTCCACCCCTGCCTGGGCGATCGAGCCAGGCCCTGCGTCGGCAGCCCAACAAGGCACCGAAAGCTGGATGCAACTGCAGATCCGCGGCGTGGTGGCCTCCACCAACCTGCAAACCGCCTCGGCCACCGAACGCGAACTGGCCATGCAACGCTGGCTCAATAGCTTCAACTATCCCATCCCGGAATTCTTCGAGCAGAAATCGGGAGGAGAAGTCAGCAGTAGCAAATGATGGGGCGGGCATGAGTTGAGCTGGGGATTTGCTGAATGAAAAGAACGTGGTGGGGAAAATCCCTCACCACGTTTTTTTTGTTCGGCTGCATGGGGTTGCGAACAGGAGTCTCTGTGACGAGGGAGTTGCGTGGCGCTGAGATAGAGCTTCAGCCTGGAATGACCGTGGCGATGCAGCTTGCTCCCGCTCGGGTGCGCAGCCCAGCGGGAGCAAGCTTCATCGCCACGGTTGGGTGGTTGGCTTACATATTGCCGAACGCCCTGAACACGCCGATCATGGCAGGGCCGATGGCCACCAGGAAGAAGCTCGGCCACAGGCAGAAGATCAGGGGGAAGATCAGCTTGGTACCGATTTTAGCGCCCATCTCCTCGGCAGCCTGAGTACGCCGGTCGCGGAACTCGTCGGCGTAGATACGCAGGGTATCGGCCACGCTGGTGCCGAAACGGATGCTTTGGGCCAAGAGGCTGACCAAGCCCTGGATGTCGTCCAGGCCGGTGCGCATGGCCAGTTGCCGAAGTGCCTCGGTGCTGGTGATACCCGCGCGGATCTGCGCGTTGACCAGGGCCAGTTCTTCGGCCAGTTCAACCTGGCTCACCGACATTTCTTCAGCCACCCGCTCGATGGTCGTCGGCAGGGCCAGGCCCGATTCGACGCACACCACCATCAGGTCCAGCGCATCCGGGAACGCGGCACGCAGCCGGCCCTGCCGCGCCTGCTTGCGCTTGCCGATATAGAGCGCCGGCAGCAGCCAGCCGATACCGGCCACCAGAGCCACCGCCAACAGGATGATTGCCCCGGACACCTTGATCAACGGCATCAGCAGGAGCGCCAGACCGAGCAGCGACAGCGGCAACATCAGGCGCGCAGCCCAGTAGATCTGCACCGCCGACGCGGAGCGGTAGCCGGCGTGGATCAGCAGGGTCTGGGTCGCCGATGTGCGCGCCGGATCGGTCGAGGCAAAACGTTGCCCCACCCGCTCCAGCAAGAGCTGCAGGTTACCCGGTGCCTCCTGCCCCACCGAACTGCCTGAGTAGCCCCGTTTGATCAGCGCCAGGCGCCGTTGCACCGGGTCTTGCAAACCCAGCAGAAGCAGGAGCACAGCGACCGCCGCCAACACGGTGCTGAGACCAATTGCAGTAATGAACAACAGGCGGGCCAGCTCCTCGTTGCCGGTAAACCGACTGAACAACCCGAGCAAAAAATCCATGACTGATACCTCGCGACAGACAGCGGTCAGACTTGGATCCGGATGATTCTGCGGATCCAGAAAATCCCGACCAACATGGCGCAGAACGCACCGATGATCAGCTTGTGGCCGATCGGATCATTGAGCAGGACCGGCATGTAGCTGGGGCTCGTGAGCACGATGGCAATCGCCAGCACGAAGGGAATCGCCACCAGCACCCAGGCCGACATGCGCCCTTCCGCCGACAGCGTCCGGACCTTGCGCTGGAAGCGAAAACGCCCGCGAATCAACCGGCTCAGGCGCTCCAGCACTTCGGTCAGGTTGCCGCCGGTCTCACGGTGGATGAGGATCGACGTCACCAGCATCATCACCGTCATGCTTGGCATGCGCTCCAGCAGGCCGAGCATCGCCCGGCGCACGTCGTTGCCATAGTTGATGTCGGCGAAGGTCAGGCCGAACTCCTGGGCGACCGGGCCCTTGTGCTCATCGGCGACCAGCCGCAGGGTTTCGTTGAACGGATGCCCGGCGCGCAGGGCCCGGCACATGGCGTCCAGCGCATCCGGCAGGCCCTCCTCGAACGCGGCGAAACGCTTGTTGCGGTCACGCATGATTTTCAGCACCGGTAACCAGGTCACGGCAAACGCCGCCAGCAACGCCATCCACCAGAGCGGTGTCACCATCAGCACCACGGCACCCGCCGCCAAGCCCAGGACCAGGCCGAGCAGCATCGCCCGATAGGCTCGGTATTGGTGACCGGCCTGCTCGATCAGTTGGGTCAGGCTGGCCATGAACGGCAGTTGTTCAAGCCGGGCTTCCAGAGGCGACAGGTGCGTCAGGTACTTCTGCCGCAACACGGTCTGCATGTTGGGCAACTGGTTGGCTTTCTCCAGCACATGCAAGCGCCCACGGATGCGCTTGCGCATCTTGCCGGCCTCGCCGAACACCGGCACTACCACGCCCTGGGACAACAGGAAGACGGCAATGAACACCATGCCGAGGAAGATCAGGATGAATTCACCGGGAATATGATTCATGACGGCCGCGCCTCCATCCATTCAGGGCGGAACAGGCTCAGCGGCAGTTCGATGCCGCGCTTGGCCAGCACCTCGCGGAAAGCCGGAATCATGCCGCTGGGCCGGTATTCCCCGAGCACTTCGCCGTGTTCGCCGATGCCCTGGCGCACGAAAGAGAAAATTTCGGTCATGGTGACGATCTCGCCTTCCATCCCGTTGATCTCTTGCATGCTGACCACGCGTCGTTTGCCATCTTCTTGACGCTCCAGCTGGATCACTACATCGATGGCCGAGGCGATTTGTTGACGCATCGCCTTGATCGGAAACGTCGCGCCGGTCATCGACACCATGTTCTCGATCCGCCCCAGGGCATCGCGCGCGGTATTGGCGTGGATGGTGGTCAGGGAACCGTCGTGACCGGTGTTCATCGCCGTGAGCATGTCCAGCGCTTCGGCGCCACGTACCTCACCGATGACGATGCGGTCGGGGCGCATCCGCAGGCTGTTGCGCACCAGTTCCCGCTGGCTGACCTCGCCCCGGCCTTCGATATTCGAAGGCCGGGTTTCCAGGCGCACCACGTGGGGTTGCTGCAATTGCAATTCGGCCGAGTCTTCGATGGTGACGATGCGTTCGTTGTGGGGAATGAAGCTGGACAGCACGTTGAGCATGGTGGTCTTGCCGCTGCCGGTGCCGCCGGAGATCAGCACGTTCAAGCGTCCACGAACGATAGCCTTGAGCAACAGGGCAATGGCCGGGGTCATGGTCCCCACCTGGATCAGGCTGTCAGTGTTGAGCAGGTCCACGGCGAACCGCCGAATCGACATGCTCGGCCCATCGATGGCCAGCGGCGGGATGATTGCGTTGACCCGCGAGCCGTCCTTGAGCCGGGCGTCCACCAAGGGCGAGGACTCGTCGATGCGCCGGCCCAGGCTGGAGACGATCCGGTCGATGATATTCAGCAGGTGCTGGTCATCGCGAAAGCGCACGTCGGTCCTTTGCAGTTTGCCGAAGCGCTCGACATACACCGAGGCGAAGCCGTTGACCAGGATGTCGGACACGCTGTGGTCGGCCAGCAGCGGTTCCAATGGACCCAGGCCCAGCACCTCGTCGGTGATCTGCTTGATGATCAACTGCCGGCTGGCGGAACTCACCGGCGCCGAATGTTCATCGAGCAGGCGCTGGCAGATATCACGAATCTGCCGCGTGGCCTCGACTTGTTCGAGGGCATCGAGCAGGGACAGGTCCATGACCTTGAGCAACTGCTGGTAGATTTTTTCCCGCCATTCGGCCTCCACCGGGGTGACCTGGGTCCGGGTTTCGTAGAGCACGTCCGGGATGGCCTGCTCCCAGGCCATCAGTGCTTCTGTCGGCTCCGCCAGGCTGTCGGCGTGAACGGTGGAAGCGCCGGTTTTACCGGGCTGTTTGCGCAAGCGGTTGCGGAAGTCGCTGATCATGGGTCATCCCCCGAAGAAACGGTTGAAGGCGCGTTTGAACAGGCCTTTGTTCGTGGTCATCTGGTGACCGACCAGGTCTTCGACCAAGTCGCGCAACGCAGCGGTGATCGCTGCTTTCGGCGCATGCAGGCCCAACGGCACGCCAGTGTTCTGACTCTGGCTGACCAGGTTGAAGTCATTGGGCAATTTCGACAGGTTCGTGCAA
The DNA here is from genome assembly GCF_018614775.1 of Pseudomonas fluorescens. Taxonomy (GTDB): domain Bacteria; phylum Pseudomonadota; class Gammaproteobacteria; order Pseudomonadales; family Pseudomonadaceae; genus Aquipseudomonas; species Aquipseudomonas fluorescens_BY. The sequence goes on along the minus strand of NZ_JAGGOF010000025.1, from coordinate 16,165 downwards.
CGAAGGGCTTCGCCGATGTCCTTGAGGCTGATCGCGCCCGACTTGTCATAGCGGTTGACGACGATCTGCAACTGGTCGCCGCGCACGCCCAGGTCTTCGCGAAGGATCCGTACCAGGGCGCTGGCATCGCGCAGGTGGCTGACGCTCTGTTGCAGCACCACGTAGACCCGGTCCACCTGCTCCAACACGGAGCCGGTGAGGTGGTCGATCTGTCGCGGCAGGTCTACCACCACCCAGTCATAGCTGGCCCGGGTCAGTTGCAACAGCGCGTCGAGCTGTTCGGGCTGGGCGTCCTGGGGCAGGCACAATTCGCCGGCCCGGCCACCGAGCACATGCAGGGTCGGACTGAAGTGGCTGCAAAAGCCCCGCAGCGCGATGCTGTCGAGGTCCTCGACCTGTTGCAGCACTTCCAGGTGGCTGTGGGTCTGCGCCACATCGAGGTAATGGGTCACGCTGCCAAATTGCAGGTCCATGTCCAGCAACAGGGTATTGCCCGCCCGGGCGCTGAGTTGCTGGGCCAGATTGCACGCCACCAGCGTCCCGCCGGAACCGCCCTTGGCACTGATCACGGCGATCAGCTTGCCCTCTGCGCCGTTGCCGAGGCGGACCTCCGCCACCAGCCGATTCAGGGCCGCTACCAGTTCTGTTTCAGCCACAGGTTCAGGCAGCACATCACGCGCGCCGGCCTGCATCGCCAGGCGCATGCCTTCCTGTTCGCCCAGCGGACCGCACACCAGCATCGGCGGGCGCTCATGGGCCGGGCGTTGCAGCAACGCCGCCAACTCTTCGCGCCACAGGTGGCTGACCCGCAACAGCAACAGGTCGGGCATGCGCTCCAGACCGTAGAGGGGATCGACATGCCCGTTGCTCACCAGCCGGGTGCTGACCTCCAGGCACGGCATGCGCTGGCAGACACATTGCAGGTCGCGCAAGAACATGGCGTCGCGGCTGCTGATCAGTAATCGCAGCCCGGTTTTGCCGGTGACGCTTGCAAGTGGGTTTTCCCTGGTACTCAGCATGGTGTGATCTCCGCGGAATCGGAATGGCGCCCAAGGCTCTCGCGTGGCAAGGTTGCCCGGAACGCGGGCAAGGTAATGGGCATGCCCAACCCGGGAATGAACAGATTGAATACGTAGTTCTGCACGCTCAACCGGACGTAGCGGATGGCCCGGAAGCCGGTGGCGCTGACCGTGTCGGCAGGGTTCGCCACCACCGCGCCGTTGACGTCCAGATAGGTCAGCGCCAGGTTCGTGGTCGTCAGGTTGCTGATCAATTGGCTGGTGCCCGCATCCGTTGCCGCGTTGAAGATGGCCCGGCGCAGCACCACCGGGTCGCTGATATTGCACACCGCCGCCAGGCGCGCACCGCGCCGCGCGGCTTCGTCCAGAGCGTTGGCCGTGAAGTACAGCCGGCCCATTTCCACCACGCCGAACAACAGGATGAACACCAGCAGGCCGACGAAGGAAAACTCCACGATGTAGGTGCCGCCCATGTGTTTTCTGTTCATCACAGCGCCCTCATCACAGTGGTCGCAACCAACGGGATACCCAGCGGAAGGGCCGCGCCGAAAAGTCCTGGAATCGAGCCGGCACAGTTGCCCGCGCCAATCACCGGGCAGAAGGTGTAGGTAATGGTGACGCGCACGTGGTCGGTGCCCACCGCGACAACCTGCACGTCAGCCGCCGTCAATCCGGACACCACGGCGCTGCCTATCTGGTTGGGCACGCCATACACCGCCACGTTTTTCGTCTGGGTCTGCAGCGTGTTGCTCAGGGCGATGCCGCCGAGGGTGGTGTTCCACGCCTGGCTGGCGACGAAACGATCGGCATCACGACTGGCCTGCAGCAGCACGTTGTACTGATAGAGCATCCGACCGAACTCACCGAAGGCCAGCAGCAGCAACAGCAGCACCGGCAACACCAGGGTGAATTCCACCAGCGCCACCCCTTGCTGGGCGCGGGGCGATTTGAACTGGGCAAGTCCCATGACGCCTCCTATGAGTCGCTGCTCGGCGTGCCGCTGCCATTGAGGTAGGTTTTGTAGAGCTGGATGATCTGCGGTCCGGCATCGCTGGACGGCGTTGGGCCCGGTACGCCGTCGCCTTCGCACTCCTTGACGAACTGACCGAACACCAGCGAGTCCGAACCGCCGCCATCCACCGGTTGCACGACGAAATAGCAGCCAAACCCCAGCACCGGAATCGAGGTTGAACCGCCCTGCTTGCCGGTGCAGTTGCCGACCACGATCTTCAGCATCCGCCGCTCGAAAACCCCGTTGCTTTGGCAACCACTGGCGCCGCCGGCCACGCAGGCAGCGACATGGGCCCGCCAGTCGTTGTAATCCTGGATTGCCTCGCCGCCCGCCGACAGGTCACCGTTGCTCGACGTAACCGCCTTGCCTTTGTATTGCGCCTGGGAGAGCGCACTGTCGTAGGTCATTGCCGGGGTGCTCGACGCGGTGACCAGGTCCGGTGGATAGTCCGAGGCGCTGATCGGGCCGTTGTAGATCCCGAAGCGTGTATTCATGCCCTGTGACGTCGGGCCGGCTTTGTTGCCCGGCGCGGTCTGAACGTTGTCGCCAACACTGCGGCAGACCGAGCCGCCGCCCGCCAGGTCCTCCCGCACCGCGCTGCCGCCGGAGCCGAAATCAAGCAGCTGGAAATTGCCGGGGCCGATCGGCGAGGAATTTCCCGCCGCCGTCTTCAAGACCGCCAGGGCACCGAACTGATAACCCCAGAAGTTGCCAGCGCCCGGGTTGTATTGAGTGGGGTCGCCACAAACCATCAGCGGCGACAGGTCACACGGTGAAGTGGGACTGGGGCCGGCGGTGGCGATGGCTGCGACACTTTTGCTGCCCAGGCCGGCGCTGCCCATCGTTTGAACGAAATTCCAGAAAAAACCGGCCAGTTGATAACTGGACACCGACACCCGTACGTATTTGGCATTCGCCGGACCGGGATAGGAGAACGGGCCGTAGACGCTGCTGGCCAACTCCACCACCGCAAATGCGCCAGGGTTGCCGGCGACGGCTGTGGCCAATTCAGTATTGCCCGTGGCCTGGGCATTTTTGTTCAACGTATCCAGGGCCGCCGCGCGGGTCGTGCTGGCCATGTTCAGGCCGCCGGTGACCTGGCTCAGGGTCTTGGCGCCACCCAGGGCGGCGGCGTCCACGGCATTTTGCAGGCGCGTCTTGTTCAGCAGCATGTGTCCGCCATCGAGGGCCAAGGCCGCCATCATGGAAATCGCCACCAGCGCGATCACCATCAATACACTCACCGCCCCTTTCTGGCGCCGAGGCGCAGTGAAAAGCTGCCGGATACTGGGGTTCATCGTCACGCCCTCGTTGACTGAGGTTGAGGATCGACATCGCCATTGCCTGGGGGCCTGGTGTTGCCGGTGCCGGTTAGCGAACGTTGATGACGCTCCGTTCGATCCCGCGGATAACCGTGATCGAGCTGTCCTGCCTGGCAACGCGTTGCACCACCGGTCTGGGCGCTGGAGGGGTGGCGGCCATGAGCGGAGCAGTTGGCGTCGGCGCAACGGCCAGCGGTTTTTTCTCCAGGTTCAGCGGGTTGCGCAGGGCCAGTTGCAGCTTGCCTTCGGTCTGCGCGGTGACCAGCGCCTCCGCCTCGCCGGCTGACATCTCCAGGGTCACGGCCCGCACGACCACCGGTTGGGTCTTGTCGGTGCCGGCCGTCTGGTCAACGGCCAACACCCGCAGGTTCTCCAGGATGGTTCGCGACACGGCGTTGTTACTGCCGGCGGCCGTGGTTTTCGTCGCCAGGACATCGACCCGGTTACCCGGCAACAGGAACCCGCCCACACCGACCACGTCATCCACTCGGACCGAGATGGCGCGCTTGTCGGGGGCAATCAGCGAGGCCAGGGTGCTGCCGCCCAAATGTTCGCTCAAACGGGCGCTGCGCACGATGTCACCGCGCAGGATGTCGAACGTGGCGATCTTGCCCACGGCCTGTTCGCTGGAATCGAAGGCGTCTTCCGGAATCGTGTCCATGGGCATGCGCACGGTGGTCACCTGCTGGGCCTCGACCATCTGCCCGAAAGGGATTTCTACCGTGGCAACCACCACGCTGCGCAAATGGTCATCGGGGGTGGCATTGAGTCGTGCGCTCAGCCAGGAATCGGCCATCCATGCCGCGCCAAGGCCCATCACCAGGGAAACGCCTATCAGCGAAAACGTACGAGAGCTCATGTCGGTATCTCCGAATCAAAGAAAGTCGAGCTGGACGAAGTAGTTGTGCCAGGCCCACTCCAACTCTTGCGGCAACAGGGGCCCGGAACCGCCCAGGTAACGCTGGCGATCGAGCGCCATGTTCAACAGGTCGCGGGGATGGCAAGGCACCAGCGGCATGCCCTCGCCTGCATACAGCCGCTGCAACACAAAGCGCAGCAGCAAGGGGTCAAAGGGGATGCCCAGGCGTTCGCACTCCTGGCGCCAGATGCGCTCGTATTCCTCGGGCTTGAGGTAGCCGAACTGCACCTTGTAGCCAATGCGCCGCAGGAAGGCCTCGTCGGCCAGCTCCAGGGGATTGAGGTTGGTGGAGAACACCAGAACCAGGTCGAACGGCAATTCGCAGTGCCGGCCCCCGCCCAGGTTGATGAAGTCGCGCTTCTCTTCCATGGGCACGATCCAGCGATTGAGCAGCTCGGCCGGGGCCATGCGCTGGCGACCCATGTCGTCGATGATGAACAGCCCGTTGCTGGCCTTGAGCTGCAAGGCGGCCTGGTATTGACGGGTGAAAGGGTCGTAGCGAACGTCCAGTTGTTCCATGCTCAACTCGCCGCCAGTGATGACGATCGGACGTTTGCAGCACAGCAACCGACGGTCGATGCCTTCATTGAGCATCAGATTGTTCGATTGGCTGTTGTCATCCAGACGCTGGTGCACCTGCGGGTCGTAGATCTCGATCACCGACTCGTTGATGACAATCGCGTGGGGCACCCAAATCGCCTCGGCGAACAAACGGATCAGCCGACTGCTGACGTAGGTCTTGCCCGTGCCCGCCGGCCCATAAATCATGATCGCCCGGCCGGAGTTCAGCGCCACACCCAACTGATCGAGCATGCCCTGGGTCAGCACCACGCCCGCCAGGGCCCGGTTCATATCGCTGGCGGTGATGCGCCCGTGGTGAATGGTCTGGATCTTGATCAGCGAGCGGTAGGCACTCACCGGGAACGGTGCGGCACCTATATAACCGCTGCGCGCCAGGGCGTCACGGGCGAAACTGCGGCCGCGTTCGGTCAGACCGTAACGCAGCGCCTGCACGCTGGCCAGGCCGAGCTGGCCGAGCACTTCGACGCGACCGTCCTTGCGCAGGAACGCCAGGACTTCTTCCAGCACCGCACCGGTCAGCGCCAGGCGTTCCACCAGCCGTGGCATGTCCAGCACACCGGCGTCGTGCAAATGCTTGCACACCAATTCGCCGAGGAAGCTGTCGGTCAGGCCGGTCTCACGGATGGTGCAGGGCTGGGGCGCCAAGCGTTGCACCGCTTCCCGCTCGCTGGGGTAGGCATCACTATCGTTGATGACATGCATGACTAGCCTCCCCAGCCGCCGGCAATCAACTGCCAGTAGACGCTGTTCAACGTGCCGACCAGGATCGCAATCGAATAAGGGAAAGGTTTACCAGCCACTTCATCCGGCTCAGGCGCCAGGTAGGCCTGGGCCCGCACGATCAACCAGTAACGCCCGAGGGTCCGCAGCAGTTGGCCGCGAGCCAGGACAACCAGAAAACCGCACGCACCACCGGCGATCAGGCTGAACAGGGCCGCCCACAGTGCGTAATGAAACGGCAGGAAACTGCCGACCATGGTCATCAACTTGACGTCACCGGCCGCCATACCACCCGTCACATACATCGGCAGGAACAGCGCGAAGCAGATCAATACGCCCAACAGGCTGTCGCCCAATCCACTGATCCCGCCTGAATACACTTGGCTTGCCAATCCCAGGGCCAGGCCCAACAGGACCAGCAGGTTGGGGATGCGGTGGCGGAGCAGATCGCTCACCACCGCCACACCCAGCAGTCCCAGCAGCAGTAACGTCGACACCAGCAGTTCCATGGACATGATGCGTCTCCCTAGTGTGATTATCGTGAGCAGGCGACGTTGCAACCGAGCGAAACCCATCAAGAAGTTGTCCGGATTTTTATTATCGAAACCGGCGCCTCAGCAGGCTTCACCGCACTTCTGAGCAGGAATGACTGTCAGCACGCAGCGCCTTTGACGGCGGCACAAAGTGCAGTAATCCGGTCATTCACAGCACCGCCCAACAGAACGAACATTGCGGCAACCGCTACGGTAATCAGGCCACCGGCTACGGCGTATTCCACAATGGTCAGGCCATCTTCTCTGGCGAACTTGCTGATCGAAGTTCTGATTATTTGAAGCGTCATGTCAGTTACCTCACTGCCATCGCAAATATCGTGAGCAGTAACAACGTAAAACCCATTAAGAAGTCTCGAGCGTTCAAGAACAGACGAAAACCAATACATCAATGGGTTTCACCGCACTTCTCTGCTGGAATTGCTGTCAGCAAGCAGCACCTTTCACCGCCGCGCACAGTGCGGTTATCTTGGTGTTCACGGCACTGCCCAGCAGGATGAACATCGCGGCGACCGCCACCGTAATCAACCCACCGGCCACGGCGTATTCCACAATGGTCAGGCCGTCTTCATCTTTGGCGAACTTCAGTACCGAAGCCTTGATTGCTTGAAGAGTCATTTCGCACACCTCATCTCGGGGTTGTTTTCTCAAGGGACAGAACATTGCGAACTGCCTGATGCAACCCTAGTCAGGAGGCGGTCATTGCCGTTAGGAGGATTTTGCACATCCCTAGGACTATTTTGCGTGACGGCCAGGCATGGGTTGCCCGTGCGCGTACGTCCCTTCCGGGGAGCGTCGCGCTAACGGCGGCTTTTTTTATAAAAATTTATTCGGCGAAGTGATGGCACATTGGCAATACTGCTAGCTAAAGGGCAGGAAGAACCGCTGGGTAGTCGTCCTATGACGCCACATCTGACTGGAAAGCCAAAGCTGCTGTGGTTCGATCTGACCCATGATCGATCCACCCCGGAACTCGTCTCCCAGTTCAGGGACGCCTGCGACTGCACCCTGGCAAAAAACGCCATGTTGCCCAGTGGCGAACAGGTCGACATGATCTGCATCCATTTCGACCGGCCTGACACGCCAGGGCTGCGGCGGTTGCTGGAAATCAAGCGCACGACGCCGGCGATTCCCATCACCATGTTCACGGTGCAGCACTCCGAAGAACTGGCGGTCTGGGCCATGCGCTCCAGCGTCTGGAATACTTGGTACTGCCCCTGCCAATCAACGAGCGCAAGCGCTACCTGACGGCCGTGGTGCAACTGTGCGAGCTGCGCCGCCATGCCAACGGCCGAGGCAAGACCTCACAGATCGACCATTCCCCCACACTGCCCGAGAGCATCCGCCTGACTTCCGGCCACCAGAAGCACCAGGCTCTCAGTCACACCATGCTGTACATCGACCAGCATTTTCGCGACAGCATCGATCAGCGTGACCTGGCCAAGCGGTGCGGCATGACCACCTTCCGCTTCAGCCGCCTGTTCAAGGAAGCCAACGGGCTGGGCTTCACCGATTACGTGCTGAACAAACGCATGAGCTTTGCCAAGGAGTTGCTCGACAACAGCCAGATGCCGATTACCAGCATCGGCTACGAAGCCGGCTTCAAGGATCCTTCCTACTTCGCCCGGGCGTTCAAGCAGTACGCCAACTGCACCCCCAGCGAATACCGTTCGGCGCAACAGCTACACGTCACGGTTCCTTCGCCATTGCCCGACGATGCAAACACGGCGGCGCTCGACAGCCTGGTACAGCGCCTGGAGGGCTGACATCACGCAATAACCGTTGGTCAGCACTGTCATTCCTGACAGTAGAAACCCGCCCAGCGCTCTTCTAGGGTCGATGTCACCGTTTATCAGGAGGCTGGATCATGAGCGATGACAGGGTTTTAACGCAGAGCAGACAAGGTCCTTTGGTGAAATGCGCGGCGGTTCTGGGGTGGGCTGCCCTGCTGCTCCAGCTCTATCTGATCCTGGCTTCGCGCTGGCAGGCCGGAAAAAGCCTGTTGGGCGGATTGGATATCTTCTTCAGCTACTTCACCGTGCTGACCAATCTCCTGGTCGCGGTGGTCCTGACCTGCGCGGCCATGTCCGGAGATTCGGCACTGCGGCGATTCTTTCTCAAGCCCACTGTCCAGGGCGGCGTCGCCACCAGCATCGTGGTGGTCGGGCTGGCGTATAACCTGCTGTTGCGCCACACCTGGAACCCCCAGGGACTCCAGTGGCTGGCCGATGAGCTGCTGCATGACGTCATGCCAGTGGTGTTCATGGTGTATTGGTTGTTCTGCGTGATAAAAGGCACCTTGCAATGGCGAGACCTGTGGCCATGGCTGATCTATCCGGCGGCTTATTTTGTCTTTGCCCTGGTGCGCGGTGCCCTGGTGGAGTCTTACCCCTATCCGTTCCTTGAAGTGGACACGCTGGGTTACCCGCACGTGATGATCAATGCCGCGATGATCCTGCTGGGGTTCATCCTGGTGGCGTTAGTCGTGATTGCCCTGGATCGGGCCCTGGGCGAACGTCGCTCGCGGGAGTCACTGACCTGAATGGCTTTATCACAGGCATAAAAAAACGCCGCTCAATGAGCGGCGTTTTTTTATATATTTGGAGCGGGAAACGAGACTCGAACTCGCGACCCCGACCTTGGCAAGGTCGTGCTCTACCAACTGAGCTATTCCCGCAAATGGCGTCCCCTAGGGGACTCGAACCCCTGTTACCGCCGTGAAAGGGCGGTGTCCTAGGCCACTAGACGAAGGGGACACGCTGCCCGGAACACATGGTGTGTGTCCCAGTGCCCAGAGCCGTATCCGAAGATGTCGGTTCTGGTTTCACTCAGCCCTGCCCGAAGGCAACGCTGTTTAAAATTGGAGCGGGAAACGAGACTCGAACTCGCGACCCCGACCTTGGCAAGGTCGTGCTCTACCAACTGAGCTATTCCCGCAATGGCGTCCCCTAGGGGACTCGAACCCCTGTTACCGCCGTGAAAGGGCGGTGTCCTAGGCCACTAGACGAAGGGGACACACGTACAACATTCACTGCTTATCGCGTTTGGCTGAGTGCTTTACGCTGTAAGTGGCGCGCATTCTATGGATGGATTAGGGGGGCGTCAACCCCCAGATATAAATTTATTTAAATCAATGACTTCCCACGGTTTAAAGACCATTCGCGGATTTTTCTTGCCCGATCCCTGGCGCCTATATTCTGGCGCCCACCAAGGCGCTATAGTCGCGCCCGGCAAATAGTGGCAATGTGCATCTATTCAGCCCTGCGTCCCATGAACAGCACGACGCCCGTCTAATCGCGTCCCTTGGACCTATGCGCTTAATAGCCAAGCCACTACACTCACGACATGCGTACCCCAATAAAGAGGTCTTACCGGTGACACCACTCATGATCACCCTGCTCGTTGTAGCCGGGATCGCCCTGTTGATCGCCATTGGCTACATGAACCATGTGGTGGAAAACAACAAGCTGGAAAAGGTCCGCACCAGGGTTGAACTCAACGACCGCATGCGTCGCTGTGGCGAACTCACCGAAACCTTCCCCGGGCAGTTGATGACCCCGGCCCTGAAACTGCTGATGACGCGTCTTGAGATGAATGTCTGTCAGCGCTTGCTGAACCTGGAGAAGTCCAATGCCGCGGTCAAGGCACGCCTGGACGAACTGTCCGCGCTGGCGGCCCAGGGTGAGTCGATTCCAGTGGGCAACCCACCGGCGCCGATCCTGACCGAAGCCAAGGCCAAGGATGTACGGTTCCTGCTCGAGGCCTTGCACGGTCAGATTACCCGCGCAGCCCAGGACGGTTTCCTGCCCTCCAACGAAGCCAAGCGCTGGATCCGCGAGGTGCGACACATCCTGGTGTTGCTGCACATCGAGTTCTTCAACAACCTCGGCCAGCAAGCCTTGCAACAGGAACAACCGGGCCAGGCCCGCCTGGCGTTCGAACGCGGCGTGCAGTACCTGCGCAAACAGCAAGAGCCGCAGGTGTACGCCGAACAGCTGGACTATCTGGAGAAACTCCTGGCCCGCGCCAATGCGATGGTCCTGGCCCTCACCCAGCCGGCCGAAGACGAAGTCAACCAGTTGACCGAAGGCTTGAAGGACGCCGAAATCAACGACGAATGGAAGAAGAAGAAGGTTTACGACTAAGACCTCGTCGAACCTTCTTATTGTGGCGAGGGGCCTTATCCCGCTGGGCTGCGGCGCAGCCCCGGGAATTTGCGAGCGCTGCGCACTCGATCGGAGATAAATCCCCTCGCCACAGGCTCTGGTTTCACGCTGCCCGCATCACAACCTGAAGTGCCCCACCATCCCTTTCAGCTCGACCCCCAATTGCGCGAGTTCAATGCTGGAAGCGGCGTTGCCGCGCATCGCCAGGGACGATTGATCGGCACTGGCGCGGATGCTGGTGACACTGCGATTGATCTCTTCGGCCACTGAACTCTGTTGCTCGGCCGCCGCCGCGATCTGTTGGTTCATCTGCTGGATCAACGACACCGCCGCCGCGATACTGCCCAGGGCGCTTTCGGTCTGTAGCGCATCGCTGACCGCCATCTTCACCAGCTCGCCACTGCTCTGGATCTGTTGCACAGAGGCCTGGGCCGCTGAACGCAAGGCACTCACCAGCCGCTCGATTTCCTCGGTGGACTGCTGCGTACGCTTCGCCAGTGCGCGCACCTCGTCGGCCACTACCGCAAAGCCCCTGCCCTGTTCCCCGGCCCGCGCCGCCTCGATGGCGGCATTGAGGGCCAGCAGGTTGGTTTGCTCGGCCACGCTCTTGATCACACTCAGCACCGTGCCGATGTTCTGGATCTCGGCACTGAGGCTTTCGATGCTGGAGCTGGCCGACGTGGCCGAATCGGCCAATTGCTCGATACGCACCATGCTTTGACGCACCACCTGCTGACCGCTTTCAACCTTGTCATCGGCGGTCTGGGCGGCTTGGGCCGCCTCTTCGGCATTGCGGGCCACGTCATGCACGGTGGCGGTCATCTGGTTCATGGCCGTGGCGACCTGCTCGGTCTCCTCCTTCTGGCTGCTGACTTCCAGGTTGGTCTGTTCAGTCACGGCCGACAGCGATTGAGCGGAGTTGGCGAGTTGTTCGATACCTGCCTGCAACCCACTGACGATACTGCTCAGCCCCGCGCCCATCTGTTGCATCGCCAGCATCAACTGACCAATCTCGTCCCGACGCGTCACCTCGACCGTGGCACTCAAGTCGCCCGCCGCGATCTGCTGCGCAACACGAATCACGCTGCGCAGCGGGGCAACGATCAACCGGGTGATGACCCAAGCGGCAATCAAGCCCACCAGCAACGCGAGTGCCGACGAACCGATGATCAGCAGCGAGTTCTTTTTCAACTCGGTCTGCATGGCATTGTCTTCGGCAGCGTAGGCTTGATTGACCCGCTCCACCACTTGGGCCGCACGCTCGTGAAGTTGCTGATAAACGGCTTTTTCCTTGGCCAGCAGGCCGGTGTATTCCGCCAGTTGCTCGTTGAACCCGGCGATGTGCCCGCCCACTTCGTTGAGCACAGTCTGGTAACCCGGATCCTTGACCGTGGTCTTGAGCGCTTCGGCCTGCTTCATGGCTCGCTCGGCCTGTTCGATCTGACCTTCCCCGGCCTCTGCAGTGCCTTTGCGGCTCTGGTCCAGGCGCACGCGCGCTTCGTTCATGGCCTGCAGCATCAACCGTGACACTTCGCTGACCTGATTGGCCTGCTCGATGAACTCGGTGCCCTCCTTGCCCTCGGAATCCTTCAAGGTATAGGCACCATCGTCCGACAGCCCGGCCTGCAATACATCCAGGTTATTGGCGACACTGGACACCGACCAACTGGCCATTTCCAGCGCCAGGTCCTTGCTCTGGCTCAACCCGACGAATTCATCGAAGGCCTTGCGGTACGCGGCCAGGGCCTGCTCCACGTCGTTCATGACCGGCACGTTGGCGGGCGACTGGGCCTTGAGCGCGTCGGCCTGGGCAACCAGCCCGTCGACGCCCTGACGCAGGGCGTCGGCCGTCTTGGGGTCGGAGCGCAGGGCGTATTCCTGCTCAAGCAACCGGACCTTCAGCAGTTCGCTGTTGAGGGACGACATCTGCTTGAGCCCATCGAAGCGCAGGCTGATGGTTCGAAGTGACCACACACCAATGGCCGCGACCACTGCAGTGAGCAACAGTACCAGGACAAACCCGATACCCAGTTTCTTTGCCATACCCAGGTTGGCAAAACGTCCTTGCACGGCCGAAATCATTGCGCTCAGTCCTCTGCCAGTGTGTGTTGATTGCAGATTCGCAACGAGACGCCCTGCAACACAAGGTGCTGGCGTCGGAATAATGGCAAAAAGCTACAGCCGCGTCGTTTTCAGAACACTCGAGGTCGATCCAGGGCCGCGGCCCGGAAAAACGCCGAGGCCCTCGGGTCGCAGGCATACGCCACATTGATCCGGAGCCAGTCACTGTCGGCGCCCGAAGGGCTGAATGCCGTAGGCGGAGACAGCTGCACCCCGAACCGTTTCGCCAGACGCTGCAAATCAGCGTAGTCACTAAATGGTGGACGTGCCCAGATGAACAGCCCTCCGTTCGGTTTGCCAAAGACTTCCCAATCGGCATCGTCCAGCACCTGCAAGACCGCCGCCATGTCGCCAGCCAAACGCTGGCGCTGGCGCTGCACCAGCTTGCGATAGGCACCGCTGACCAGGAGATTGGCAAGGACCGACTCGTTGAACCGCGAACCGCCCATGCTGGTCACTTCCTTCACTTCACTCAGCCGCGCGATGATGGACGGCCCCGCCACCACGAAACCGACGCGCAGCGAACTGCTCAGGGTTTTCGAAAAACTGCCCACGTAGACTACATCGGCATCCAGCGCAGCCAGCCGGGTCCGCGTCGAACGCTGGAAATCGGCATAGACATCGTCTTCGACCACAAGCACTGCGTGTTCTTTTGCCATTTCCAGCAACCGTTGCGCCACAACCGGGGCCAGGCTGCTGCCTGTAGGGTTATGGCAGGCGCTGTTGATGAACAGCGCACTGGGCCGGTGAATCGCCAACAGGCGTTGCAGCGCATCTACGTCCGGCCCCCGCGTGGTTCTGGGTAGCTCGAGCATGGCGATGCCATGCAGCCGCAGCAGGTCGAACAGCTTGGGGTAACCGGGACTCTCCACCACCACGCAGCAGCCTGGCGCAAGCAGTGTCCGTACGATCAGGTCCAGCCCCTGGGTAGCCCCATGGGTGGTCATGATGAGGTTTTCGTCGGCTTCAATATTGAGTTGCTTCAAGCGCCGGGACAGTTGCTCACGCAGCACAGGTAACCCCAGCGGCGTGCTATAGCTGAACAGTCCCGCCATGTCGGCGCGGGCGACCTGCCGAATCGCATAGCCCAGGTCGTCACTCTCGCGCCAGCGCTCGGGCAGCCCGCCAGCACCCAGTTGCAACGCCCAGGGCGCACCGTCGGCCAGGCTGCCTCGGCTGAGCAGCGGGCCTTGCTGGCAGCTCCTGTCGCCGGACGTAGCGGCGAGTAGAGGTGGCGGCGCGACAACAAAGCTTGAACCGTGCCGGGACGCCAGCAACCCTTGAGTGACCAGGCGTTCACAGGCTTCATTGACACTCGACTGGCTGAGCAGATTCTCCCGCGCCAGTTGCCGGATGGAGGGCAGGCGAGTCCCCGGTTGCACCGCATCCTGGCGGATCCAGCCGGTCAGCGCGTCGACAATTTGCTGCACGACAGGCACCAGGGCCTGTCGGTCGATTCTCAATTCCATGAGTAACCAGACTCCTAAGCGTTTGTTTTCTTTCCGGAAACAGTTAAGCACAGGCCGCCGGCGGACGATGTACGACAAACCCGCCAAAGCAGGCGATTCACACCCTTTGAAATACATTGATGGGCCACTTCGGCGCTTTTTTGACCAACCAAGAAAAAGCCCGCAACCAGTGCGGGCTTCGTCCTACAAACCGAGTTGCGGATCCTCAGAAAGCCGTGACACCACCGTCCACCGCCAGGGAATGGCCCGTGGTGAATGCGGCGCCATCGCTGCACAAATACAGCACGGCGCTGGCGATCTCCTCAACCTTGCCGATACGGCCTACCGGGTGCATGGCGTTGGCGAATTCACCTTTCTTCGGGTCCGATTCATAGGCACGCCGAAACATGTCGGTGTCGATCACCGCCGGACACACCGCATTTACCCTGATTTTTTTCTTGGCGTATTCGATGGCGGCCGATTTGGTCAGGCCGATCACCGCGTGCTTGGACGCCGCATAGATGCTCATCTTCGGCGCCGCGCCCAGGCCGGCCACCGAGGCCGTGTTGACGATGGCGCCGCCGCCCTGGGCCAGCAGCAGCGTCAACTCGTATTTCATGCACAGCCAGACGCCCTTCACATTGACGCCCATGATCGCGTCGAATTCATCAAGGGTGCCGTCGGCCAGCTTGCCTTTCTCGATCTCGATCCCGGCGTTGTTAAAGGCGTAATCGAGGCGACCGTAGGCCTGGACTACCTCGGTCATCAGATTCTGCACATCGTTTTCCAGCGTCACGTTGCAACGCACGAACACCGCCTCACCGCCCGCCTCGCGAATCAACTGCACCGTGCCCTCGCCGCCCGCCACATCCAGGTCGGCCACTACCACCTTCAGGCCTTCGGCCGCGAATGCCTGGGCGGTGGCGCGGCCAATGCCGGCGGCGGCGCCCGTGACCAGGGCGACCTGTCCGGAAAACGTCATGCTCATTGTCAGTTCCTCGAAGAATGGCGATAGCCGTCATATAGCCATAGCTGTGCGCGGCTCGGCAGCACTATCCAGATGCCGGTTGGCTGTCCATGGGCGACAGTGATAACGGGGCCAGCACCACCATCACTGCGTTGGATTGAACGGCATTCGCTGCGCCAGCAAACCTTGCGGCAATCACCTCGAAGGTCTATCAACAAGGCTTTCCTAATCTTGAGTGCCAGCCATGACTGCCCAGACCAATCGCCAGTTTCTGCTCGCCAAACGCCCGGTGGGCGCAGCTACCCGCGAGACCTTCACGTATCAGCAAGTCCCGGTCGGCGAACCGGCTGCCGGCCAGATCCTGGTGAAAAACGAGTACCTGTCCCTGGACCCGGCCATGCGCGGCTGGATGAACGAGGGCAAGTCCTATATACCACCGGTGGGCATCGGTGAAGTGATGCGGGCACTGGGTGTCGGCCAAGTGATTGCCTCGAACAACCCGGGCTTTGCCGTCGGCGACTACGTCAACGGTGCGTTGGGTGTGCAGGATTACTTCCTCGGCGAGCCAAGAGGTTTCTACAAGGTCGATCCGAAACTGGCCCCGCTGCCCCGTTACCTGTCCGCGCTGGGTATGACCGGCATGACTGCCTATTTCGCCCTGCTGGACGTAGGCGCGCCGAAGCCCGGCGAAACCGTGGTGCTGTCGGGCGCCGCCGGTGCGGTGGGGAGCATTGCCGGGCAGATTGCCAAGCTCAAAGGCTGCCGCGTGGTGGGTATCGCCGGCGGCGCCGACAAGTGCAAGTTCCTGATCGATGAACTGGGCTTTGACGGCGCCATCGACTACAAGAGCGAAGACGTCCACACCGGCCTCAAGCGCGAGTGCCCCAAAGGCGTGGACGTGTATTTCGATAACGTCGGCGGCGATATCCTGGATGCCGTGCTCAGCCGCTTGAACCTCAAGGCCCGGGTGGTGATTTGCGGCGCCATCAGCCAATACAACAACAAGGAAGCCGTGAAGGGGCCGGCCAACTACCTGTCGCTGCTGGTCAACCGCGCGCGCATGGAAGGCTTCGTGGTCATGGACTACGCCGCGCAATTCGCCGCCGCCGGCCAGGAGATGGCCGGCTGGATGGCCAAGGGGCAGCTCAAGAGCAAAGAAGACATCGTCGAAGGGCTGGAGACGTTTCCCGAGACGCTGACCAAATTGTTCAGCGGGGAGAATTTCGGGAAGCTCGTCCTGAAGGTCTGACCTGAAACGCCTGTGGGAGCGGGCTTGCTCGCGAAAGCGGTGCCAGTCAAAAATGATGTCGACTGATACGGCCCCTTCGCGAGCAAGCC
>NZ_JAGGOF010000024.1:2622-14562 GCF_018614775.1 Pseudomonas fluorescens | reverse complement strand
CAGGCTCGCTCCCACATTGGCTTGATGTGCGGTTGTCAGAGCGGCGGGGTTTCCTGGTTCGGCTTGCTCTTGTCTACACCCGGCACGTGCAGGCTGCCCTCGGCCACCTGGTTGCCTTCGAGCTGCGGCTGCGTGACCCAGGTCAGGATGTCGTAGTAGCGACGGATGTTCGCCACGAAGTGCACCGGTTCGCCGCCCCGGGCGTAGCCGTAGCGGGTCTTGCTGTACCACTGTTTCTGCGACAGGCGCGGCAGGATCTTCTTCACGTCCAGCCACTTGTTCGGGTTCAGCCCTTCCTTGGCCGCGAGTTTGCGGGCGTCGTCCAGGTGACCGCTGCCGACGTTATAGGCGGCGAGGGCGAACCAGGTGCGGTCTGGCTCCTCGATGCTCTCGTCCAGTTGGTCCTTCATGTAGGCCAGGTACTTGGCGCCGCCCATGATGCTCTGCTTGGGGTCCAGGCGGTTGGACACGCCCATGGCCTGGGCCGTGTTCTGGGTCAGCATCATCAGGCCGCGCACGCCGGTCTTGGAGGTGACTGCCGGTTGCCACAGCGATTCCTGGTAGCCGATCGCAGCCAGCAGGCGCCAATCGACTTTCTCTTGCTTGGCGTAGGCCTTGAAATGGTGTTCGTACTTGGGCAGCCGTTGCTGCAGATGCTGGGCGAAGGTGGTGGCGCCCATGTAGCCGAGGACGTCGACGTGGCCGTAATAGCGGTCCTTCAGGCGTTGCAGGGTGCCGTTCTTCTGCACCTTGTCGAGGTAGCCGTTGATCTCGTTGAGCAGGCTGTTGTCTTCACCGGGGGCCACCGCCCAGCTCTGGCTGCGGGCATCGCCGAGGTCAAAGGCCACGCGTACGTTGGGAAAGTACACCTGGTTCATCGCCACCTCGTTGGAGTCCACCAGGGTCAGGTCGATCTGGCCTTCATCGACCATGCGCAGCAGGTCGACCACTTCAACCGCGTCGGACTCTTCGTATTCGATATCCGGGTATTGCTGCTTCAACTGTGCCAGCTGTTCGGCGTGGGTGCTCCCCTTGAGCACCATGATCTTCTTGCCGGCAAGAGCCGCCGCGTCGGTCGGGCGGGACTGGCCGTTGCGGTAGATGACCTGGGGCGTGACTTCCAGATAGGAATGGGAGAACCGCACCTGCTTCTTGCGCGCCTCGCTGCTGACCAGGCCGGCGGCGGCCAGTACCGGGCCGTTGGGCTTGCCGATCTGGCTGAACAGGTCGTCGAGGTTGTCGGCGGTCTCGATCTTCAGCTCCACCCCCAAATCGTCGGCGAAGCGCTTCACCAGCTCGTATTCGAAGCCGGTTTCACCGTTGCGGTCCTCAAAGTAGGTGGCGGGGCTGTTTCGGGTAACCACCCGCAGCACGCCATCCTCCTTTACGCGCTCCAGTGTGTTGGGTTTCTCAACACAACCACTGAGCACCAGGAAGAGTCCGGTTGCGATCAGCCATCTGGCATATCGCGGACGCAAAGCCGTTGGGGAAAACATCTGCGCAGTATACGCAAACGGCCTCTACCGCCATATCTCGACAGCAAAAGGCCAGTCTGCTAGCGGTTGCAAAACATGTCCGCAACGCAGGCCGGCCGGCGTACGGTGGGTTTTATGCCGATGAAAAATATCTCTGCACGGACATTGGCATGGACGTTCAATGAGGGTTTTTGCGCAAAGACCGACATTCGGCCCGCATCGCGGGTGCCGTTTCGGGTGCCGTTGCCGGCGGTTTAGGCTAGAATGCACGGCCTCAAAGCACACCCCCTTCCCGAGGCTGTCCCGAAGATGTTGATCCTGCGCGGCGCTCCTGCCCTTTCTGCCTTTCGCCACAGCAAACTCCTTGAGCAACTGAGCCAGAAAGTACCGGCTGTCAGTGGCTTGTATGCTGAATTCGCTCACTTCGCCGAAGTCACCGGCGGTTTGACCGGCGACGAACAGCAGGTGCTCGCGCGCCTTCTGAAGTACGGTCCCAGTGTTCCCGTCCAGGAGCCGACCGGTCGCCTGTTCCTGGTGCTGCCGCGGTTCGGCACCATTTCGCCGTGGTCGAGCAAGGCCAGCGACATCGCCCGCAACTGCGGCCTGGCGAAAGTCCAGCGCCTGGAACGTGGCATTGCCTTTTATGTCGCGGGTGAGTTCAGCGAGGCCGATGCCCAACTGATCGCCGAAGGCCTGCATGACCGTATGACCCAGGTCGTACTGGGTAACCTGGAGCAGGCCGCCGGGCTGTTCAGTCACGCCGAACCCAAGCCGTTGACGGCCATCGACGTGCTGGGCGGCGGTCGTGCCGCACTGGAAAAAGCCAACACCGAACTGGGTCTGGCCCTGGCCGAAGACGAGATCGATTACCTGGTCAAGGCCTTCCAGGGCCTGCAGCGCAACCCGCACGACATCGAACTGATGATGTTTGCCCAGGCCAACTCCGAGCACTGCCGCCACAAGATCTTCAACGCCAGTTGGGACATTGACGGCCAGAGCCAGGAAAAAAGCCTGTTCGGCATGATCAAGAACACCTACCAGATGCACAGCGAAGGCGTCCTTTCCGCTTATAAGGACAACGCCTCGGTCATCGTCGGCAGCGTTGCCGGTCGTTTCTTCCCGGACCCCGAGACCCGCCAGTACGGCGCGGTCCAGGAGCCGGTGCACATCCTGATGAAGGTCGAGACCCACAACCACCCGACCGCGATTGCGCCGTTCCCGGGCGCGTCCACCGGTTCCGGTGGCGAGATCCGCGACGAAGGCGCCACTGGTCGCGGGGCCAAGCCCAAGGCTGGCCTGACCGGTTTCACCGTGTCGAACCTGCAGATCCCGGGCTTCGAACAGCCGTGGGAAAAGCCCTACGGCAAGCCTGAACGCATCGTCACCGCCCTCGACATCATGATCGAAGGCCCACTGGGCGGCGCGGCGTTCAACAACGAATTCGGTCGTCCGGCCCTGACCGGTTACTTCCGCACCTTCGAACAGTCCATCGCCACCCCGCGCGGTGAAGAGGTTCGCGGTTACCACAAGCCGATCATGCTCGCCGGCGGCATGGGCAACATCCGCGCCGAACACGTGCAGAAAGGTGAGATCGTGGTCGGCTCCAAGCTGATCGTCCTCGGCGGCCCGGCCATGCTGATCGGCCTGGGCGGCGGCGCGGCTTCTTCCATGGCCACCGGCACCAGCTCGGCCGACCTGGACTTCGCCTCGGTCCAGCGGGAAAACCCGGAAATGGAACGCCGCTGCCAGGAAGTCATTGACCGTTGCTGGCAGTTGGGTGACAAGAACCCGATCAGCTTCATCCACGATGTCGGCGCCGGCGGCCTGTCCAACGCCTTCCCGGAACTGGTCAACGACGGTGGCCGCGGTGGTCGCTTCGAACTGCGCAACATTCCGAACGACGAGCCGGGCATGGCCCCGCACGAAATCTGGAGCAACGAATCCCAGGAGCGTTACGTCCTGGCGGTCGGCCCGGCCGACTTCGAGCGCTTCCAGGCCATTTGCGAACGCGAGCGCTGCCCGTTCGCCGTCGTGGGCGAAGCCACCGCCGAGCCGCAACTGACCGTCACCGACAGCCACTTCGGCAACAGCCCGGTGGACATGCCCCTGGAAGTGCTGCTGGGCAAGGCCCCGCGCATGCACCGTTCGGCCGTTCGCGAAACCGAGCTGGGCGATGATTTCGATCCGTCCACCCTCGACCTCGCCGACTCCATCGAACGCGTCCTGCATCACCCGGCCGTGGCGAGCAAGAGCTTTTTGATCACCATCGGCGACCGCACCATCACCGGCCTCGTGGCCCGCGACCAGATGGTCGGCCCGTGGCAAGTACCGGTGGCCGACGTCGCCGTGACCGCCACCAGCTTCGACGTCTACACCGGCGAAGCCATGGCCATGGGCGAGCGTACACCGCTGGCGCTGCTGGACGCCCCGGCGTCGGGCCGCATGGCGATCGGCGAGGCCCTGACCAACCTGGCGGCCTCGCGCATCGCCAAGCTCTCCGACATCAAGCTGTCGGCCAACTGGATGTCCGCCGCCGGTCATCCAGGTGAAGATGCTCGCCTGTACGACACCGTCAAGGCCGTCGGCATGGAGCTGTGCCCGGAACTGGGCATCACCATCCCGGTGGGCAAGGACTCCATGTCCATGGCCACGCGCTGGAACGATGAAGGCGTGGACAAGAGCGTGACCTCGCCGCTGTCGCTGATCGTGACCGGTTTTGCCCCGGTGACCGACGTCCGCCAGACCCTGACCCCGCAACTGCGCATGGACAAGGGCACCACCGACCTGATTCTGATCGACCTGGGCCGTGGCCAGAACCGCATGGGCGCTTCGATCCTGGCCCAGGTGCATGGCAAGCTCGGCTCGCAAGCGCCGGACGTCGATGATGCCGAAGACCTGAAAGCCTTCTTCGCGGTGATCCAGGGCCTCAACGCCGACGGTCACCTGCTGGCCTACCACGACCGTTCCGACGGTGGCCTGCTGACCACCGTGGTGGAAATGGCCTTCGCCGGCCACTGCGGCCTGAACCTGACCCTCGACAGCGTCGCCGAGTCGGCCGCCGAAATCCCGGCCATCCTGTTCAACGAGGAACTGGGTGCGGTGATCCAGGTTCGCCAGGACGCCACCCCGGACATCCTTGCCCAGTTCAGCGCCGCCGGCCTGGCCGAGTGCGTCTCGGTGATCGGCCAGCCGATCAACAACGCCCATATCGACATCACCTTCAACGGCGACACCGTCTTTGAAGGCCAGCGCCGCCTGTTGCAGCGCCAGTGGGCTGAAACCAGCTACCAGATCCAGCGCCTGCGCGACAACGCCGAGTGTGCCGAGCAGGAATTTGACGCGCTGCTGGAAGAAGACAACCCGGGCCTGAGCGCCAAGCTCAGCTACGACGTCAACCTCGACGTGGCCGCGCCCTACATCAGGAAAGGCATTCGCCCGCAAGTGGCGGTGCTGCGTGAGCAGGGCGTCAACGGTCAGGTGGAAATGGCGGCGGCGTTCGACCGCGCCGGGTTCAACGCAATCGACGTGCACATGAGCGACATCCTCGCCGGTCGTGTCGACCTGAACGACTTCAAGGGCATGGTTGCCTGTGGCGGCTTCTCCTACGGCGACGTGCTCGGCGCGGGTGAAGGCTGGGCCAAGTCGGCGCTGTTCAACAGCCGCGCCCGCGATGCGTTCCAGGGTTTCTTCGAGCGTACCGACAGCTTCACCCTCGGCGTGTGCAACGGTTGCCAGATGATGTCCAACCTGCACGAGCTGATCCCGGGTAGCGAGTTCTGGCCGCACTTCGTGCGTAACCGTTCCGAGCAGTTCGAAGCCCGCGTGGCGATGGTCCAGGTGCAGGAATCGAACTCGATCTTCCTGCAGGGCATGGCCGGTTCGCGCATGCCGATCGCCATCGCCCACGGCGAAGGCCATGCGGAATTCGAAAGCGAAGAAGCGCTGCTTGAAGCCGACCTGTCCGGTTGCGTGTCGCTGCGCTTTGTCGACAACCACGGCAAGGTCACCGAAACCTACCCGGCCAACCCGAACGGCTCGCCGCGCGGGATCACCGGACTGACCAGCCGCGACGGCCGCGTGACGATCATGATGCCGCACCCTGAGCGCGTCTTCCGCGCCGTGCAGAACTCGTGGCGTTCGGACGACTGGAACGAAGACGCGCCATGGATGCGCATGTTCCGCAACGCCCGCGTCTGGGTGAACTAAAGGCGTGTACAAGCTCTGCTTCTTCGTCCCGGCCAGCCATGTGGACGAGGTCAAAAGCGCCGTATTCGCTGCCGGTGGCGGGCGAATCGGCGACTATGACCACTGCGCCTGGCAAGTGCTGGGCCTGGGCCAGTTTCGCCCTCTGGACGGCAGCCAACCGTTCATTGGCGAAGCGGGACAGGTCGAGCAGGTGGAGGAATGGAAGGTGGAGCTTGTGGTGGCCGACGGGTTGATCCGCGAGGTGGTGGAGGCTTTGAAACAGAGCCATCCCTACGAGACGCCGGCGTATGAAGTGTGGCGGCTGGAGGATTTCTGATCCTTTGCCCGTTGAAATGAGAAACCCGCTGACTGAATCAGCGGGTTTTTTATTGGGCTCTCAATTGGGTGCGGTCAGTGCCGGCTCATCGCGAGCAGGCTCGCTCCCACAGGGATTCGTGGTGCTCACTCAAATAGCGAGTTGCCCATACTCCCCAAATGTGGGAGCGAGCCTGCTCGCGATGAGGCCCTATCAGGCCACGAAGCCCGGAAGCCCAGCCCATCTACTGATGCCGATGCTCAAGCCGGCAGGCTTCTTTTTCGATGCCAATGCACTCAACCGGCTCACCCACACCTTTCTCGAAGCGGCGCGCATTCATCAACAGCCCGCCCTTGATACCGCCGATGAAGGCGTAGGCGCCTTCACGGTTACCGGTATAGCGCCCGGACAGATCCACCGCCACGCTATTGGGTCGGACTTCATATACCCAGCCGCCGTTTGCCGCCTCCGTAACGGCCCAGATCTTGGCGTCGCTGTAGTCGCGGAAGGCCAGGACGATCGATCGCGCAAAGGGAGACTCCGGGTTGCTCGCAAAGCGCAGGTCCGGGGGCGTTGAATTCCAGCTCTGCAATCCATGGGCCAGCGCATCCGCACCCTGCACCGGGTTGATCGTCGCAGAACCCACTGCCCACAGAGATGTCTTGTTCGTTACCCAGGCCAGGCCTTCGACAGGTGTGAGCTTGCTCCAGTCGATGCGGGTCGCTGCAACTTCCAGCATCGTCTCGTGGCCGGTGGGTTCTTGGTAGTTCGGGTTCGCGACACAATCGGCAAGGTTGGTTTTCTTGCAGGCCCGCTTGATAAAGATGCCCTTGACCCCGCCGGGGTAGCTGATTTCCTCTTCATTGGAGATCGGTCCGCCCGATCGCCACTGATCGATGCCGTGGGGGGCTTTGAACTCGAATACCCATTCATTGGCAAAGCTCTGGGCGATAAGCTGGCTGCGGGTCGTGCTGCTGTAGACCGAGCGCTGGGCACCCGCGCCATGACCGAACCAGTCGTACATCCATTCGTCCTCGGGGAAGGCGACGGATTTGGGTAGCAGGCCGTCCTGGAATGCCTCCAGGCCCTGGTTGGTGGTGTCGCCCCGATAGAGCGTGTCCATGTCGGTCCGCCAGATCAGGGATGGTCTGGTTGAACGGATATCCACGCTTGAGTCCGCCGTGACCTGAAGCCAGGCTTGGTACCAGGGTTCCTCCTTCTGTGCCGAGTCTTGGGTCGCTGCCCAGGAATAAGGGCTCGCTTGCCAGGCGCCTGCCAATACCACGGCGACCGTTGCCGCCCGTATAAAACCGTTATTTCTATTCATGATTTGGACACCTCACCTTGAACGAGGACGCCAATCGAATCACATACTTCATCACAACCTATTCTTCGATTTGACAGTTTAACTACCGGTTTCGCGGTGAGAGTGCACCGCTGGGATGCGCCTCGGCTCACTGCGTGAGACTGAGAGTAGATGGCTGATCTGGGTTACGCGACCCGATCTTGTAACAAGCTGCGCCGTGGGAGCAGTCGTGAATACTCTAGTGAGGCTCGGTGGCTGCAGCCGGTCTGAATTATCCGTTACCTGTTATTTCTGACAGTAGCTAAGACCTGTTCGATGATTTTTAATCGAACGTTTTTTTCAGGGGTAATGAAACAGCGGGCCAGTTTGCATCGATGTTGAATGTGCTGGCGCCTTCGCGAGCCAAAAGGTGAATTCAAACGGCGTCGTTGCGCTTCGCAAGCGTCGTGATGAACTCGCTCTCGTCGATACCGAAGTCCTGCTGGCCAACCTCAGCGAAACCCTGGCCTCGGCCAACGCGATGCTCAATGACCTGGCCTTCGACCTCGATGGCTCGCGACGGCATGTGTTGCTGGGGGTGGTGCAGATAATCGAGCTGGGGGCGCTGCTGGCGGATAAAGCCTTGGATCGGGTAGAGATTCGGACTTGATCCAGTAACACCGGCCTCATCGCGAGCAGGCTCGCTCCCACAGGGCGGATCGTTCCCACGCTCCGCGTGGGAACGCCGCCAGGGACGCTCCGCGTTCCGCTCAGGCGGCGTCGCAGCACTACGGCCGGATCTCGATCATCGTGCCATCCGGCACCAGGTTCCAGACTTCACGCATGTCCACATTGCGCATGGCGATGCAGCCGTCGGTCCAATCGAGGGTGTGGAACAGCTGTTCCGGGTTCTCTTCTGTATCAGGCGTGCCATGGATCATGATCATCCCCCCCGGTTCCACGCCTTCGCGGCGGGCGCGGGCGGCGTCGCTGATGTTGGGGTAGGAGATGTGCATCGACAGGTTGAAGCGGTCACTGGTCTTGCGCCAGTCGATCCAGTAGAAACCTTCAGGGGTGCGCTTGTCGCCTTCGACCAGCTTGGGGCCCTTCTTGGCGCCCCGGCCCAGGGAAATACGGTAGGTCTTGAGCGGCTTGCCGTCGTTGATCAATTGCAATTGATGGGCGGACTTGAGCACCAGTACTTTCTCAATAACCTTGCCATTGTAGGTGCCCACCGCAGAGGCCTGGGACACGGTGGTGAACGACAAGCAGAACAGCACAAGCAACCAGCGCATTGAAACGGTATCCCTATGGGTGTTCAGGTTTTGGCGGGCTGAGCCAGCGGCGGTATCGATTCGCTGCGCACCGGGTAGGCCTCGGCGCGGCGGTCCGCGTAGAAGTATTCCAGGGTGCGGCCCACGGTGCGGAACGCCAGTTCATCCCAGGGGATGTCGGCTTCTTCGAACAGCTGCACTTCCAGGCTCTCGGGCCCGGCGGCGAAGTCTTCATCCACCAGCTCAGCGCGGAAGAATACATGCACCTGGCTGATATGCGGTACGTCAATCAGCGTATAAATGCTCAAATTGCGCACCCGGGCGCAGGCTTCTTCGGCGGTTTCGCGCACTGCGGCCTGTTCGACGGTCTCGCCGTTTTCCATGAAGCCCGCCGGCAGCGTCCAGTAGCCGCGTCGCGGCTCGATGGCGCGTCGGCACAGCAGGACCTTGCTGCCCCAGGTCGGTACGCAACCGGCCACGATGTTGGGGTTCTGGTAATGGATGGTGTGGCAGGTGTCGCAGACGAAACGCAGGCGCGAGTCGCCTTCGGGTATGCGCTGGGTCACCGGGTTACCGCACTGGCTGCAGAATTTCATGCTTGGGTTCCTGAATGCTGCGCCTATCTTGGCGTGCATGGCCGGGGTCGGCAAGTTGTCGTTTCGCGACACGATGCGGTGCAGGGGTTGGGCGGCTTGAACGATTGGTGCATGATGCAAGGTAGCGAATAAATCGAGAAGTCTCATGCTGGACGAGCTACTGCATCGAGTAAGCAACCATACCCCGCACGATCTGGAGGCCGACCGTCGTTTCCCTGAAGCTGCGGTACTGGTGCCGATCACCCGCAGTGACGAACCGGAACTGGTGTTGACCCTGCGCGCCAGCGGGCTTTCGACCCACGGCGGCGAAGTGGCCTTTCCTGGCGGGCGCCGCGATCCGGAGGACCCGGACCTGATCTTCACTGCCCTGCGCGAAGCCGAGGAAGAAATCGGCCTGCCTCCCGGGCTGGTGGAGGTGATCGGGCCCCTCAGCCCACTGATCTCGCTGCATGGCATCAAGGTTACGCCGTATGTGGGCGTGATCCCGGATTTTGTCGAATACCAGGCCAACGACGCCGAGATCGCCGCGGTGTTCAGTGTGCCGCTGGAATTTTTCCGCAAGGATCCCCGCGAGCACACCCACCGCATCGATTACCAAGGCCACAGTTGGTACGTGCCCAGCTACCGCTTTGGCGAGTACAAAATCTGGGGCCTCACGGCGATCATGATCGTCGAACTGGTCAACTTGCTGTTCGACGCCGGCATCGACTTGCACAAGCCGCCCAAGAGCTTCATCAATACCTGATGCCCCGAGGATTCCCATGAAATACCGTTTGGGCGATGCCCGCGTCGAAACCCATCCAGACAGCTGGGTCGCGCCCAATGCCACGCTGGTGGGCAAGGTTCGCCTGGAGGAGGGCGCCAATGTCTGGTTCAACGCGGTACTGCGTGGCGACAACGAATTGATCCTGATCGGCAAGAACAGCAATGTGCAGGACGGCACGGTGATGCACACCGACATGGGTTACCCGCTGACCCTCGGCACCGGCGTGACCATCGGCCACAACGCCATGCTCCACGGCTGCACGGTGGGCGACTACAGCCTTATAGGCATCAATGCGGTGATCCTGAACGGCGCGAAGATCGGCAAGAATTGCATCATCGGCGCCAACTCGCTGATCGGCGAGGGCAAGGAGATTCCCGACGGTTCGCTGGTGATGGGCTCGCCCGGCAAGGTGGTGCGCGAGTTGACCGAGGCGCAGAAGAAAATGCTCGAGGCCAGCGCGGTCCACTATGTGCACAACGCACAGCGCTATGCCCGCGACCTGGCCGAGCAGGACCAATGAATGTCGCCGAACGGCCGGTCCCGTCGCCCTGCGTGAGCATCTGCGCGCTGGACGATGACGACATCTGCACCGGTTGCCAGCGCAGCGTGGCGGAGATTACCCGCTGGAGCCGTATGGACAACGAGGAGCGGCGCAGCGTTTTGGCGCTGTGTCATGAACGGGCGAAGGCGAGTGGGTTGGTGTGGGTGTTGCCCGCTAGGCGGTGATGCCGGAGATGGAACACAATCCCCTGTGGGAGCGAGCTTGCTCGCGATAGCGGTGGGTCAGCTTGAGGCACTGTTGAATGTGCCTCCACCATCGCGAGCAAGCTCGCTCCCACAGGGGATCAGGGTTTTTCCTTGATGCCCATCCACCGATCCAACCCCACCACCGCCAGCGCAATGGCGACAAACCCCAGCAATATCCCCGCGGCGTTGATGAACACCTGTGGATAACCCAGGTCCGCCACATCGATGAACGGGTAGGGATAAGCCGCCAATAGATTCCCCCGCAGCAGGACATAGGCGAAATACACCACGGGGTAGATCACCCAGAGCCCGATGTGGCCCAGGCGCAACGTGCCCTTGGGCACCCAGCGCCACCAATAGATGATGTACAGCAACGGCACCACGTCGTGCAGCAACTCATCGGCCACGAATTGCCAACCCGAGGGTTGCCACAGGTGCCGAAGCAGCAGGTTGTAGGCCAGGCTGACCAGGGCGATGCTGGCGGCGACACCGCTGCTGACGCCGGGCCGCAGGAACCAGCGGCGGGCCGCTGATGGGCGAGGGGTCTGCTCCCACGTCAGCACCACGGCCACCAGGGTGTTGGTCAGCACCGTGAAGAAGCTGAAGCAATTGACCAGCCCACCCAGCAAACTTGCGCTCAGTTCCCAACGCCCCAGCAGAATCAGGTACAGCTGGATGCTCAACCCCGCCCAGCCCAGCAGCGCTGTCACCGACACGAAGCGCTGGCGCATGGTCAGGCCACGATCAACGGCCACGCCTCACACCGGCCGTTTGGTGCGCATCAGCTTGATGTACAGGCGCTCGACTTTCTCCCGGGCCCAAGGTGTCCTGCGCAAGAAGGTAAGGCTCGACTTGATGCTCGGGTCGCTCTTGAAGCAACGAATATCGATGCGCTCGGCCAGGCCCGACCATTCATAGTGCTGCACCAGGGCGTTGAGGATCTGCTCCAGCGTCACGCCGTGCAACGGGTTGTTGTTGGGTTCAGTCATGGGAGACCTTTACGCGAAAAGGGTGAAAGCCGCGCACCTTAGCCGAGGTGCCCTCAGGGTGGAAGCCTGGCGTGCGCCTTTGCAGGTGCGACCGTTGGCGCTGCGGCGCACTGTTACCGATTTCGCGATGATCCATGTCAACAAAAGCACTTTCTCTATTTGTAACAGATCATTATCCTTGCGCCGCCTGCTGAAACGCTTCTTGCCGTGTGCCAGAGCCGTTGCAACCTTCTGGATGTGTCCCGTTGTGAAAGACAGCGCTGTCTCATAAGTGGCGGCGAACTGCTTTTCTGTGGGAGCGGGCTTG
>NZ_JAGGOF010000024.1:0-2573 GCF_018614775.1 Pseudomonas fluorescens | reverse complement strand
TTGCAATATCTGGACACTTTTTTACTGAACCATGCCCCCAAAGGATCGTCATCTACAGTGACACCTTGCGCGGAACTCCCTAAAACGTCACGGAGAATCACACTATGAGCACTGAGGGTGCTTTGAGTCGAAGCCGTCTGCTACCGAGCCTGCTCGGCATTCTGCTTCTATTGATGGGCCTGGCCCTGTTGGCTGGCGGGGTCAAGCTGAGCACGCTTGGCGGCTCGTGGTATTACCTGCTGGCGGGTATCGGCCTGGCGCTGACCGGCGTACTGCTGATCATGGCCCGGCGTGCGGCCCTGGGCCTGTACGCGCTCGTGCTGTTCGCCAGTACCGTGTGGGCGTTGTGGGAAGTCGGCCTTGATTGGTGGCAGTTGGTGCCGCGCCTGGCGATGCTGTTCGCCTTGGGCATCGTCCTGCTTCTGCCGTGGTTCCGCCGCCCGCTGTTGACCGCCGATGCCTCACCTGCGGGAACCCGCGCATTGGGCGCCGCCGTGGTCATCGCCGGTCTCGCCGCGCTTGCCAGCCAGTTCACCAACCCGGGTGAAATCAAGGGTCAACTGGACCGCGACAACGTAGCGGGCATGACCAACACCGCGCCGGCGATGCCGGACGGCGACTGGAATTCCTACGGCCGCAGTGCCCATGGCGACCGTTATTCGCCGCTGGCGCAGATTACCCCGCAGAACGTCAGCAAGCTGGAACAAGCCTGGAGCTATCGCACCGGCGACCTGCCAGGGCCGGGCGATCCGGGCGAGACCACGGCCGAAAACACCCCGCTGAAGGTCAACGGCATGCTCTATGTGTGCACGCCTCACAGCCAGGTGATTGCCCTGGAGCCGGAAACCGGCAAGGAAATCTGGCGTTTCGATCCGAAGCTGTCCACCCAGAAAGCGCAAAACTTCAAGGGTTGGGCGCACATGACCTGCCGTGGCGTGAGCTATCACGATGACGCCGTGTACGCCTCCGCCGAGCAGAGCCCGACCGGTGCCGCGAGCACCACGCCGGTCAGCACCGTGTGCCCACGGCGGATCTTCCTGCCGACCGCCGACACTCGCCTGATCGCCCTCAATGCCGACACCGGCAAGATGTGCGAAGACTTCGGCGATAAAGGCCAGATCGACCTGAGCGCCAACATTGGCGGCTTCACGGCCGGCGGTTATTACTCCACGTCGCCACCGGCGGTCACCCAGAACCTGGTGGTGATCGGCGGCCACGTCACCGACAACGTCTCCATCGACGAACCGAGCGGCGTGATCCGCGCTTTCGACGTGCACACCGGCAAGCTGGTGTGGAACTGGGACAGCGGCAAGCCGGACGACACCACGCCAATTGCCGAAGGCCAGACCTACACCCGCAACTCGCCGAACATGTGGTCCATGTTTAGCGTCGATGAAAAACTCGGCATGCTGTACCTGCCGATGGGCAACCAGACTCCCGACCAGTTCGGTGGCCTGCGCACGCCGGAATCGGAAAAATACTCCGCCGGCCTGACCGCCCTGGACATCGCCACCGGCAAGGTGCGCTGGTACTTCCAGTTCACCCACCACGACCTGTGGGACATGGACGTTGGCGGTCAACCGACCCTGATGGACATGAAGACTGCCGACGGCGTGAAACCGGCCGTCCTGGCTTCGACCAAGCAGGGCAGCATCTACGTGCTGGACCGCAGCAATGGTCAGCCGATCATCCCGATCAAGGAGATCCCGGTGCCGCAAGGCGCAGTGGAAGGCGATCACACCTCGCCGACCCAGCCGATGTCCGACCTGAACTTCGTGCCGCCGGTCCTCAAGGAACGCGACATGTGGGGCGTGACCCCGTTCGACCAGATGCTCTGCCGGATCGACTTCAAGTCGCTGCGTTATGACGGCATGTTCACGCCGCCATCGCTGCAAGGCTCGATCGTCTACCCAGGCAACTTCGGCGTGTTCGACTGGGGCGGTATCTCGGTTGATCCGGTGCGCCAGATCGCCCTGGTCAATCCGAACTACATGGCCTTCAAGTCCAAGCTGGTCCCGGCGACGGAAGTGGCCGGTGGTCCGGGTCGCAAGAGTGAAACCGAGGGCGTGCAGCCGAACAAGGGCGCACCTTATGGCGTCATCCTCGAAGCGCTGCTCTCGCCGATGGGCCTGCCTTGCCAGGCACCGGCCTGGGGTTATGTCGCGGCGGTGGACCTGACCACCCACAAGACCCTGTGGAAGCACAAGAACGGTACGGTGCGTGACAGCTCGCCGGTGCCACTGCCGCTGAGCATGGGCGTACCCAGCCTGGGCGGCACGTTCACCACCGCTGGTGGCGTGGCGTTTTTGAGCGGTACTCTCGACCAGTACCTGCGTGCCTATGACGTGAAAAACGGCAAGCAACTGTGGGAGGGCCGCCTGCCCGCTGGTGCCCAGACCACGCCGATGACCTACACCGGCAAGGACGGCAAGCAATACGTGCTGGTCGTCGCCGGCGGCCACGGTTCCCTGGGCACCAGGCAGGGTGACTATGTGATCGCGTACAAACTGCCGGAATAAGCCCCTCCGGCGCTCATGCCGAACTTTCGCTCATTCCCACGCTCTGCGTCACTA
>NZ_JAGGOF010000023.1 GCF_018614775.1 Pseudomonas fluorescens | reverse complement strand
TGATTAGTCTTCTTCCAAAAAAGACATCAAGACAGTTGCTCCCACAGTGGTACTGCGTCGGCTGTTTGAATAGTGTCCCTTACGGCCGCGCCCCAACCCTCAGCTATACTCCCGAGCATTTTCAAAGTACCTGAGGTTTTACGGTGAAGAACTGGACGTTGCGCCAACGCATCCTGGCGAGTTTTGCTGTGATCATCGCCATCATGTTGCTGATGGTGGTTGTCTCGTACTCGCGGTTGTTGAAGATCCAGGACAGTGAAGAAAGGGTGCGGGCCGACGCGATCCCAGGGGTGTATTACAGCTCCATGATCCGTGGTGGCTGGGTCGACAGTTACGTGCTGACCCAGCAGATCGTCGGCCTTTCCGGGAGCCGGGAACTCACCGCGGATGACAAGGCCCGCTACCAGGGCTTCGAGCAGCATCTGCGCGAAGAAATCCAGAATTATCAAACGCTGATCCAGAACCCTGCCGACCAGGCGTCTTTCGACGAATTCGAGTCCAACCACCAGGCGTTCAACCAGGCCATGGCGAAGGTCCTGGACCTGTATCAGCGCAAGGATTACGAAGGCGCGCGGTTGGCGCTGGAGAGCGAGCTGACGCCTGCCTGGATAGGCGGGCGCACGCATTTGAACCACATCATCGAACGCAATCGCGAGCTGGCGGAAACGGCCACCGGGACCATCGACGATGCAGTGACGGCGGCCAAGGTCGCCATGGGCCTGTCGTTTCTCGTCGCGCTGATCATCGCGCTGCTCTGCGGGCTGTTGCTGATGCGCGCGATCATGGCGCCGATGAACTGCATCGTGGAAATCCTCGAGATCATGCGCAGCGGCGACCTGAGCGGGCGCCTGAACCTGGCGCGCAAAGACGAATTCGGCGCCGTGGAAACCGGCTTCAACGACATGATGACCGAGCTGACCTCGCTGGTGTCCCAGGCCCAGCGCTCGTCGGTGCAGGTCACCACGTCGGTGACCGAGATCGCCGCCACCTCACGGCAGCAACAGGCCACGGCCACCGAAACCGCCGCCACCACCACCGAGATCGGTGCGACGTCCCGGGAAATCGCCGCCACCTCTCGTGACCTGGTGCGCACCATGACCGAAGTGTCCACCGCTGCCGACCAGGCCTCGGTGGCCGCCGGTTCCGGCCAGCAGGGGCTGGCGCGGATGGAAGAAACCATGCACTCGGTGATGGGCGCCGCTGACCTGGTGAACGCCAAGCTGGCGATCCTCAACGAGAAGGCCGGCAACATCAACCAGGTGGTGGTGACCATCGTCAAGGTGGCCGACCAGACCAACCTGCTGTCCCTCAATGCCGCCATCGAGGCCGAGAAAGCCGGTGAGTACGGGCGCGGTTTCGCCGTGGTCGCCACTGAAGTGCGACGCCTGGCCGACCAGACAGCCGTGGCGACGTATGACATCGAACAGATGGTGCGCGAGATCCAGTCCGCCGTGTCGGCGGGCGTGATGGGCATGGACAAGTTCTCCGAAGAAGTGCGCCGGGGCATGGCCGAGGTGCAACAGGTCGGCGAGCAATTGTCGCAGATCATCCACCAGGTCCAGGCCCTGGCGCCGCGGGTGCTGATGGTCAACGAAGGCATGCAGGCCCAGGCCACGGGGGCCGAGCAGATCAACCATGCGTTGGTGCAACTGGGTGATGCCAGCAGCCAGACAGTAGAGTCCCTGCGCCAGGCCAGTTCCGCCATCGATGAACTGAGCCAGGTGGCCGTCGGGCTGCGCAGCGGCGTCTCGCGTTTCAAAGTCTGATGGGCGAGTTCGAGACACGGCGTAGTGCCGCGCCCCTGGCTCGCCAGACGTTGTTCCTGGTGTTTCGCATCGGCAACGAGCGTTACGCCGTGCAGGCCATCGACGTGGTGGAAGTGCTGCCGCGCCTGCCCCTCAAGCCGATCCCCCAGGCGCCGTCCTGGGTGGCGGGCGTCTTCGCCTGGCGCGGGACGGTGGTGCCGGTAATCGACCTTTGCGCACTGACCTTCGGCCAGAACGCCGAGGCCCGTACCAGCACGCGGCTGGTGCTGGTCAACTACCGACCCGACAATGGGCAGGCAGCGCAGGTATTGGGGCTGATCCTGGAACAGGCCACCGACACCCTGCGCTGTGATCCGGCGGATTTTCAGCCCTATGGCCTGGCGAACCGGCAGGCACCCTATCTGGGCCCAGTGCGCGAAGATGCCCATGGACTGCTGCAATGGGTGCGGGTCAGCGACCTGCTCGATGCCTCGGTGCGCGCCCTGTTGTTTCCCACGCCGCCGCTGAGCCTGGATGATATCGAGGCGCGGTCATGAACAATGACCAGCGGTTTTTCGACTTTCTCAAGGAACGCATCGGCCTCGATGTGACCTCCGTCGGCACCGCCATCATCGAGCGGGCCGTGCGCCAGCGCATCCTAGCCGTGCCGGGGCGAACCGCCGATGAGTATTGGCAATCCCTGCAGCATTCGACACAGGAACAGCAAGCGTTGATCGAGGCGGTGATCGTCCCGGAGACCTGGTTCTTCCGCTACCCGGAATCGTTCTCGACTCTGGCCAGGCTGGCCGGCAAGCGCCTGGCCGCGATCAATCACCTGCGTGCGCTGCGCATCCTCAGCCTGCCGTGCTCCACCGGCGAAGAACCGTATTCCATCGCCATGGCCTTGCTCGACGCAGGTCTGGGCCCTCATCAATTCAAAGTCGACGGCCTCGACGTCAGCCCGCTGTCGGTGGAGCGGGCGAGGGAAGCCCGTTACTACAGGAATTCTTTCCGTGGCGCGGACCTGGGGTTTCGTGAGCGGCATTTCGTCGCCGACGATGAGGGTTATCGCCTCAGCGAACGGGTGCGCGAGCAGGTGCGCCTGCAAGTGGGCAATCTGCTCGATCCGGCCCTGCTGATAAACGAGGCCCCTTATGACTTCGTGTTCTGCCGCAATTTGCTGATCTATTTCGACCAACCGATCCAGCGGCGGGTGTTCGAGGTGCTCAAGCGCCTGACCCACCAGGAGGGCGTGTTGTTCATCGGCCCTGCCGAGGGCAGTTTGCTGGGGCGACTGGGCATGCGTTCCATCGGCGTGCCCCAGTCGTTCGCCTTCAGCCGCCAGGGCGTTGCCGATCCACAACCATTGCCGGCCTTGATACCGACCCCGCCCCCGCTGCCGGTGCGTCAGCCGCCGTCCCGCATCGTCCCGCCGCTGGTCCGGCCACGGCCGTTTGCCACGAGTGTGGCGCCGGTGCCTGAGCCGAAGAGCAGCGACGCCGCTACCTTGCTGGCGCACATTGCAGCCCTGGCCAACAGCGGCAAAAGCGCCGAGGCCCGTGCGGCGTGTGAACAATACTTGCGCAGTCACCCGCCCGCGGCCCATGTCTTCTACTGGTTGGGGCTGCTCAGCGACATGGCCGGCAGTGCGCTCCAGGCCCAGGGCTTTTACCGCAAGGCGCTTTATCTTGAACCGCAACACGCCGAGGCCCTGGTGCATCTGGCGGCGCTGCTGGCTTCCCAGGGCGACGTGGCGGGTGCCCGTCGATTGCAGGAACGCGCTGCGCGCAATGGGCGCACGGCAGACAGTGAGCGTAAACGATGAGCGGTCCGGTTTCTTACAACCTCACCCATGACGACGCCCAGGCCATCGACGACTGCTGGAACCGGATCGGGATTCATGGCGACAGGTCCTGCCCGCTACTGGTCGAGCATATCCATTGCCGCAATTGCCCGGTGTATTCGGCCGCCGCCACCCGGCTGCTCGACCGTTATGCCTTGCAGCAGGACGACCGGGCGCGGGTTCATGCGCCGGTGGACACCGACATCGTCACCCGCTCGTTGCTGATGTTTCGCCTGGGTGAAGAATGGTTGGGCCTGACCACTCGCAGCCTAGTGGAAGTCGCGCCATTACAGCCGATCCATTCGTTGCCACACCAGCGTTCGCGGGCCTTGCTGGGGGTGGCGAATGTGCGCGGGGCATTGGTGGCCTGCCTGTCGCTGGTGGACCTGCTGGACCTGGAACCCGGCGCGGCGGCGGCTTCCAGCGGACGAATCATGCCGCGCATGTTGATTGTCGCGGCCAAGGGCGGGCCGGTGGTGGTGCCGGTGGACGAGGTGGACGGCATTCACGCCATCGACGAGCGCATCCTGGCGAACGCTTCGCAGTCTGCGGGCAAGTACACCCGTGGCGTGTTGCAGTACAAGGGCCGCAGCGTGCGCTGGCTCGACGAAGAACAGCTGCTGTACGCCGTGGCCCGGAGCCTGTCATGACCCCTGATCAGATGCGTGACGCGTCGTTGCTGGAGCTGTTCAGCCTGGAAGCTGAAGCCCAGACCCAGGTGCTGAGCGCCGGCTTGCTGGCCCTGGAGCGCGATCCGACCCAGGCCGATCATCTGGAATCGTGCATGCGCGCCGCCCACTCGCTCAAGGGCGCGGCGCGAATCGTCGGGGTGGACGCCGGGGTCAGCGTGGCCCATGTCATGGAGGATTGCCTGGTCAGTGCCCAGGAGCGGCGCCTGGTGCTGAGCGCCGAGCACATCGATGCCTTGCTGCAGGGCACTGATTTGCTGACGCGCATCGCGACGCCGGGCAATGACATCGGCGCATCGCACATCGATGCATACGTTGCCTTGATGGGACGTTTGCTGGATCCCAACGCCGCACCAGACCCGCTGGCGGCACTGGCAAAAATCGAGCCGTCGGCAGTGCCGGCTCGCGTCGAGATGCCCGAACCGGAACCTGTCGCGCCAACGGACCCCGTTCGCAAGGGCAAACAGGTGACTGAAGGGGGCGAACGGGTGTTGCGGGTCACGGCGGAGCGCCTCAACAGCCTGTTGGATTTGTCGAGCAAGTCCCTGGTGGAAACCCAGCGCCTCAAGCCCTGGCTGGCGACGATGCAACGCCTCAAGCGCCAGCAGAGCAACGGCCTGCGTGCGCTTGAGGCGTTGAATGTGCACCTCAAGGAACACGCCCTCGGTCTGCAGGCCCAGGAAGCCCTCGGCGATGCCCGACGGCTGTTGGCCGACACCCAGCAGCTGTTGGCGCAGAGGATCGCCGAACTGGACGAATTCGCCTGGCAGGCCGGTCAGCGGGCGCAGGTGCTGTATGACACGGCGCTGGCCTGTCGCATGCGCCCGTTTGCCGATGTGCTCGCCGGCCAGGTGCGCATGGTGCGTGACCTCGGTCGCAGCCTGGGCAAGCAGGTACGCCTGGAAATCGAAGGCGAGAAGACCCAGGTCGATCGCGACGTGCTGGAAAAGCTCGAAGCGCCGCTGACCCACCTGCTGCGCAACGCCGTGGACCATGGCATCGAAACCCCGGAGCAACGGCTGTCGGCTGGCAAGCCCGCCGAAGGCCTGATCCGCTTGCGGGCCTCTCATCAGGCCGGCCTGCTGGTGCTGGAATTGGCTGATGATGGCGCCGGCGTGGACCTGGAGCGGGTTCGCCGCAGCATCGTCGAGCGCGGCCTGTCCCCCGAGCAGACGGCGGCCAGCCTGAGCGAGGAGGAACTGCTGACGTTCCTGTTCCTGCCCGGTTTCAGCCTGCGCGACAAGGTCACTGAAGTGTCCGGGCGTGGCGTCGGCCTGGACGCCGTCCAGCACATGGTCCGGCAGTTGCGCGGGGCGGTGGTGCTGGAGCAGACGGGGGGCGAGGGCAGCCGTTTCCATCTTGAGGTGCCACTGACGCTGTCGGTGGTGCGCAGCCTGGTGGTGGAAGTCGGCGATGAAGCGTATGCCTTTCCCCTCGCCCACATCGAACGCATGTGCGACTTGGCGCCGGAAGACATCGTCCAGGTCGAAGGCCGCCAGCATTTCTGGCACGAAGGCCGGCATGTCGGGCTGGTTGCCGCCAGCCAGTTGCTCAATCGTCCGCCGACACAGAACAGCGGCCAGACCCTCAAGGTGGTGGTGATCCGCGAGCGTGAAGCGGTCTATGGCGTGGCAGTCGAACGTTTCATCGGCGAGCGGACCCTGGTGGTCCTGCCCCTGGACGAACGCCTGGGCAAGGTCCAGGACATTTCTGCCGGCGCCTTGCTGGACGATGGTTCGGTGGTGTTGATCGTCGATGTCGAGGACCTGCTGCGCTCGGTGGACAAGCTGCTCGATACCGGACGACTGGAGCGCATTGCCCGGCAGCATCAGGCCCAGGCCCCGCGCAAGCGGATCCTGGTGGTGGACGATTCGCTCACCGTGCGCGAGCTGCAACGCAAACTGCTGATCAATCGCGGCTACGACGTCGCGGTGGCGGTGGATGGCATGGACGGCTGGAACGCCTTGCGCTCGGACGATTTCGATTTGTTGATCACCGACATCGACATGCCGCGCATGGACGGTATCGAGCTGGTGTCGCTGCTGCGCCGCGACACCCGTCTGCAATCGTTGCCGGTAATGGTGGTTTCCTACAAGGATCGCGAAGAAGACCGCCGTCGTGGCCTGGATGCCGGAGCCGACTATTATCTGGCCAAGGCGAGTTTCCACGATGACGCCTTGCTCGACGCCGTGGTCGAATTGATCGGAGGAGCACGCGCTTGAAGGTTGCTATCGTCAATGACATGCCCCTGGCGGTCGAGGCCTTGCGCCGCGCCCTGGCGTTCGAGCCGGCGCATCAATTGGTCTGGGTGGCCGCCAACGGGGCCGAGGCCGTGCAGCGCAGCGCCGAATACACCCCGGACCTGATCCTGATGGACCTGTTCATGCCCGTTATGGACGGAGTGGAGGCCACCCGGCGGATCATGGCCGACAGCCCCTGCGCGATCGTGATCGTCACCGGTGACAGCCAGCAGAACGTCCACCGGGTGTTCGAGGCCATGGGCCATGGCGCGTTGGATGTGGTCGACACGCCCGCGCTGGGCGTCGGCAACCCGGCCGATGCGGCGGCGCCGTTGTTGCGCAAGATCGCCAATATCGGCTGGCTGATCGGTGAGCGCGGCAACCGTGAGCGCTCGGCCCCGGCTGCACAGCGCGCGGCGGTGTCGCGCAAGAGCCTGGTGGCCATCGGTTCGTCGGCGGGCGGGCCGGCCGCCCTGGAAATCCTGCTCAAGGCCCTGCCGCGGGACTTTGCCCCGGCCATTGTGCTGGTCCAGCATGTGGATGAGGTGTTTGCCGCGGGCATGGCCGAGTGGTTGAGCAGTGCGTCGGGCCACGACGTTCGCCTGGCCCGGCAGGGTGAGGCGCCGCGGAGCGGCACGGTGTTGCTGGCCGGGACCAACCACCACCTGCGTCTGTTGAAGGACGGCACGCTGGCCTACACCGCCGAGCCGGTGCATGAGATCTACCGGCCTTCCATCGACGTGTTTTTCGAGAGTGTCGCCCATTTCTGGAGCGGTGACGCGGTGGGCGTTTTACTCACCGGCATGGGGCGCGACGGCGCGCAAGGGCTTAAACTCATGCGTCAGCAGGGCTGCGTGACCATCGCCCAGGACCAGCGCAGCAGTGCCGTCTATGGCATGCCCAAGGCGGCCGCGGCGATTGACGCCGCCGCCCATATTCTTGCCCTGGACCATATAGCGCCACGGTTGTTGGAGATCTTTACCCCATGATGATCCCCGGCAGCCTTGCCCCAGGCCGTACTCAGGTGAGCCCCCATGCATGATTTACAGCTCGACGGATTCAAGAGCGATGAGAACGCCGCCATGGTCTTGCTCGTCGACGACCAGGCGATGATTGGCGAGGCGGTGCGGCGCGGGCTATCGAGTGAAGACAACATCGACTTCCACTTCTGCTCCGATCCGCACCAGGCCATCGCCCACGCGGTCCGGATCAAGCCGACGGTGATCCTCCAGGACCTGGTGATGCCCGGCCTCGATGGCCTGAGCCTGGTGCGCGAGTACCGCAATCACCCGGCCACCCGCGATATTCCGATCATTGTCCTGTCCACCAAGGAAGACCCACTGATCAAGAGCGCGGCGTTTGCCGCCGGGGCCAACGACTACCTGGTGAAACTACCCGACAATATCGAATTGGTGGCGCGTATCCGCTACCACTCGCGTTCCTACACGATGCTGCTGCAGCGCGACGCGGCCTATCGCGCGTTGCGGGTCAGCCAGCAGCAACTGCTCGACACCAACCTGGTGTTGCAACGCCTGATGAATTCCGACGGCCTCACCGGGCTGTCGAATCGCCGGCATTTCAACGAGTACCTGGAACTGGAGTGGAGAAGGGCGCTGCGGGACCAGAGCCAGTTGTCGCTGCTGATGATCGATGTGGATTACTTCAAGTCCTACAACGACAACTTCGGCCACCTGGAGGGTGACGAAGCCTTGCGCAAGGTGGCCGCGGCGATCCGCGATGCCTGCAGTCGCCCATCCGACCTGCCGGCCCGTTACGGTGGCGAAGAGTTTGCCTTGGTGTTGCCCGGCACCTCGCCTGGCGGCGCCCGGCTGATGGCCGAAAAACTGCGCCAGGGCGTGCTCGCCCTGAAAATTCCCCACGCCACGCCCGACGGTGGCGAGAACCTGACCGTCAGCATCGGCGTCTCGACCCTCACGCCGCAGCAAGGGGGCGATAGCCGTCAGTTGATTTCGGCGGCGGACAAGGGGTTGTACATGGCCAAGGACAATGGGCGCAA
Source organism: Pseudomonas fluorescens (assembly GCF_018614775.1). Lineage (GTDB taxonomy): Bacteria > Pseudomonadota > Gammaproteobacteria > Pseudomonadales > Pseudomonadaceae > Aquipseudomonas > Aquipseudomonas fluorescens_BY. Next base: position 28,225 of record NZ_JAGGOF010000023.1, on the reverse strand, counting down.
TCGCGTTGGCATCGCGTAAGCCATGGAGCCGTAACGCTTTTGTGGCGAGGGAGATGGTGAAAGCAAGGCTTGCCCGCGATAAGGGCGACTCGGTATTCCCTTGAATCGCATCAACTTCATCGCGGGCAAGCCTTGCTCCCACAGATCCCTGCGCCGCAGGCCAATCTCATTGCCCCTAAAGCCGCCGGGCGGGCTGCCGCTGGCGCGTGATTACGTTATACTCGCCGGCTTTCAAAAGTTCGCCAACGAGTGCTGCCCGCCATGGAAATCAACCCGATCCTGAACACCATCAAGGACCTGTCCGAGCGCTCCGAAACTATTCGGGGGTATCTTTGACTACGATCAAAAGCATGAGCGCCTGACCGAGGTCAATCGCGAGCTTGAAGATCCGAGTGTCTGGAACAACCCGTCGTATGCCCAGGAACTGGGCCGCGAACGTTCTGCGCTGGCGCAGATCGTCGAGACCCTGGATGAATTGTCCAGCGGCCTGGCCGATTGCCGCGACCTGTTGGACATGGCTGTCGAAGAAGACGACGAAGGCGCGGTCGGCGATGTCGTCGCCGAGCTGACGCGCCTCGACGAGGCCCTGGCCAAGCTGGAATTCCGTCGCATGTTCAGCGGCGAGATGGACATGAACAACGCCTACCTGGACATCCAGGCCGGTTCCGGCGGCACCGAAGCCCAGGACTGGGCCAACATCCTGCTGCGCATGTACCTGCGCTGGGCTGACAAACGCGGTTTCGACGCGACCATCATGGAACTGTCGGCCGGTGAAGTCGCCGGTATCAAGGGCGCCACCGTGCACATCAAGGGCGAATACGCCTTTGGCTGGCTGCGCACCGAGATCGGCGTGCACCGCCTGGTGCGCAAGAGCCCGTTCGACTCCGGCAACCGTCGCCACACCTCGTTCTCGGCGGTGTTCGTATCGCCGGAAATCGATGACAACATCGAAATCGAGATCAACCCGGCGGACCTGCGCATCGACACCTACCGTTCTTCAGGTGCCGGTGGCCAGCACGTCAACACCACCGACTCGGCCGTACGGATCACCCACGTACCGACCAACACCGTGGTCAGCTGCCAGAACGAGCGTTCCCAGCACGCCAACAAAGACACCGCGATGAAGATGCTCCGCGCGCGCCTTTACGAGCAGGAAGTGCAGAAGCGCAACGCGGCGTCCCAGGCGCTGGAAGACACCAAGTCGGACATCGGCTGGGGCCACCAGATCCGTTCGTACGTGCTCGACGCTTCGCGCATCAAGGACCTGCGTACCAACATCGAACGCAGCGATTGCGACAAGGTGCTCGACGGCGACATCGACGAATACCTGGAAGCGAGCCTCAAGCAAGGCCTGTAACGCGATACCCATGCGCCGGGCAGGCCCACTTCCTCAAGTGAGGCTTGCCCGCAAACTCCGGCCCGGCGCCGGAGGCAACGAACCTGTGATGGAATCCTTAAAGACATGAGCGACCTAGAACTCGACCCGCAAGCCCTGCAACAGGAAGAAAACTCCCTGATCGCCCTGCGCAAGGAAAAGCTGGCTGCCGAGCGCGCCAAGGGCCAGGCCTTCCCGAACGACTTCCGCCGCGACGCCTATTGCGACGCCCTGCAGAAGCAGTACGCGGACAAGACCAAGGAAGAACTGGCCGAGGCGGCGATTCCAGTCAAGGTGGCCGGTCGCATCATGCTCAACCGGGGTTCGTTCATGGTCATCCAGGACATGACCGGGCGCATCCAGGTCTACGTCAACCGCAAGACCCTGCCGGAAGAAACCCTGGCCGCCGTCAAGACCTGGGACCTGGGCGACATCATCGCCGCCGAAGGCACCCTGGCCCGTTCCGGCAAGGGCGACCTGTACGTTGAAATGACCAGCGTGCGCCTGCTGACCAAGTCCCTGCGCCCACTGCCGGACAAGCACCACGGCCTGACCGACACCGAACAGCGCTATCGCCAGCGCTACGTCGACCTGATCGTCAACGAAGATGTGCGCCAGACGTTCCGCGTGCGCTCGCAGGTCATCGCCCACATCCGCAGCTTCCTGATGAAGCGCGACTTCCTGGAAGTCGAGACGCCGATGCTGCAGACCATTCCTGGCGGCGCGGCGGCCAAGCCGTTCGAGACCCACCACAACGCCCTGGACATGGAAATGTTCCTGCGCATCGCCCCGGAGCTGTACCTCAAGCGGCTGGTGGTCGGCGGGTTCGAGAAAGTCTTCGAGATCAACCGCAACTTCCGTAACGAAGGCGTTTCGACCCGGCACAACCCCGAGTTCACCATGCTCGAGTTCTACCAGGCCTACGCCGACTACAAAGACAACATGGACCTGACCGAGGAGCTGTTCCGCGAGCTGGCGCAGCTGGTTCTGGGCAGCACCGACGTGCCGTATGGCGACAAGGTGTTCCACTTCGGCGAGCCGTTCGTGCGCCTCTCGGTATTCGATTCGATCCTCAAGTACAACCCTGAGTTGACCGCCGCTGACCTCACCGACATCGACAAGGCCCGCGCCATCGCCAAGAAAGCCGGCGCCAAGGTGCTCGGCTTCGAAGGCCTGGGCAAGCTGCAAGTGATGATTTTCGAAGAGCTGGTCGAGCACAAGCTGGAGCAGCCGCACTTCATCACCCAGTACCCGTTCGAAGTGTCGCCGCTGGCCCGTCGCAACGACGAGAACCCAAGCGTGACCGACCGTTTCGAGCTGTTCATCGGAGGCCGCGAAATCGCCAACGCCTACTCCGAGCTCAATGACGCGGAAGACCAGGCCGAGCGCTTCATGGCCCAGGTGGCCGACAAGGACGCCGGCGACGACGAAGCCATGCACTACGATGCCGACTTCGTGCGCGCCCTGGAATACGGCATGCCGCCGACCGCCGGTGAAGGCATCGGCATTGATCGCCTGGTGATGTTGCTGACCAACTCGCCGTCGATCAGGGATGTCATCCTCTTCCCGCACATGCGGCCGCAAGCGTAAGTGTTTCAATTAAGAAGCCGCCTGGAAGGGCGGCTTTTTATTGCCTGTCTGGTACAAACGTATCAATTGGTTACTTTCGAAATAGCGAGGAAAGACCTGTCGTGAATCGTGCAATGGCTTCAGAAGGTGCAGCGGGCGTCGCCACGGCTGTCGCTGAAAGTGTTCAGTACCAGGGCCGCAAGGCCAGCCGACAGGGCAGTGAGCAGCGTCGCCAGGAGATTCTCGACGCGGCCATGCGCATTGTGGTGCGCGATGGCGTGCGAGCGGTACGCCACCGCGCCGTGGCCGCCGAAGCCGGCGTGCCGCTGTCGGCCACCACGTATTATTTCAAGGACATCGATGACCTGCTCACCGATACCTTCGCCCAATACGTGGAGCGCAGCGCGGCGTTCATGGCCAAGCTGTGGACCAACAAGGAAGGCCTGCTGCGCGAGATGGTCGCCTACGGTGATGGCAGCGCCGAATCCCGCTCGCAGCTGGCGGACGATATGGCACGGTTGACCGCCGACTACGTGCAGCACCAATTGCAAAACCGTCGCGAGTACCTGATGGCCGAACAGGCCTTTCGCCAGGAAGCGCTGCTCAACCCCCGACTGGCGGAACTGGTGCGCTCCCACCAGAAAATCCTGTTGCAAGGTACTTGTCAGATTTTCCAGGTACTGGGCTCCCGCGACCCGCACCAGGATGCCAAAGTGTTGACGGCCATTATCGGACGGATGGAATATCAGGGCTTGCTCAACAACGCCGAGCCGGTCGCCGGTGAAGACATGCTCGGTATCCTGACCCGCTACATGCACCTGGTACTGGCGTCGGTGTAACCTCGGCCTGATCGTTCCCACGCAGAGCATGGGAACGATCGAAGCGCTGTGCCATAGGGAGTTCAAATGAAAGCCTGGCGTGCCGTTGTAATGGCCGTGTCGTTGCTGCTGCTCAGTGGCTGCCTGGTGTCCTTCAAGGCGCCGCTACCCGACACCGAGGCCGCGCCCAAGGGTTTGCTCGGCCACTGGACCAGCACCAATGCCTGGGGCGAACCGCTGAACCTTGAACTGACCAAAGTCGGCAGGCACCACTACCAGGCCATCAGCTACTTCAGGGCCCGGCCCCAGGAACGCGAAGCCATCGCGCTCACCGTCTCCCGCCATGGCAGCCGCTGGTACCTGTCGGCGAAAGTGCCTGCCCGCTATGGGGGGCATTTCGTGATCGCCGGGTTTGAACTGACCGACAAGCAGGAACTGGTGGTCTATAACCTGGACCTGGAGCAGATCAACCAGGCTATCGGCCAGAAGATTCTCAGCGGCCAGGCAAGCCAGAGCGAAGCCGGTGAAGGCGTGTTGGTGGACAGCGACATGAGCAAGGTCTTCAGTTACCTCGATGATCCGGCCAATTCCGATGTGTTCTCGGAGGCCGTGCGCTACCGGCGGCTGGATAAATCCCAATAATTGCAGCAGGCAGATGTCTTTTCACAGGAGCTACGGGTGGACGATTACCAGCAGACGATACGCACCTTGTCCGATCGCATTGTGCTGGCGCAAACGCCGATTCGCATCCTTGATGCGGTGAAGTGGGACGAGAGCATCCGCAAAGGGTTTCTCAAGGCCAAGGGCAAGGAACTGCCTGCCGTGGACCGCGACTATTACCTCAACCGGCCGCTGTCCTTCGATTCCAGCAAAGTGAAGCTGGAGTTCCAGAACATCGAGCGCGATATCACCCGCCAGCTCGGGCAGTTCAACCCGGTTGGCCAGATCATGCGCCGCATGTGCAAGGAATACCGCATGGTGGTGCGCATGCTCGAAGCCCGTGGTACCGAGGATTTCGGGCTGATCTCCCAGGAACTCTATGGCGCCGCCTCCGACGCCTTCCACGCCGGCGACCCGACACTGGCCGACCTGGGCCTGATGCTGTCCGATTACCTGAACAACATCGACGGCCGTGGCGATCTGAAGGATGAGCCAAAGATCCTCAGCGCCAAGGAAGCCGTCAGCCTGTTGCAGCACCGGCTCAACCGGGTGTTCGGTGAAGCCGAGGAAACCATCCGGGTGTTCGAGTCCGACGGGATCGTCGCCGACGCGGCGGCGGGCGCGGACTACATCAAGATCCGCACCGATGCGCTGTTCAATGAGCGCGACGTGCGCGCGCTGGAGGTCCACGAGGGGCTGGTGCACGTCGGCACCACGCTCAACGGTTTGAACCAGCCGATCTGTACCTTCCTGTCCAAGGGCCCACCCTCGTCCACCGTGACCCAGGAAGGCCTGGCGATCCTGATGGAAATCATCACCTTCGCCTCCTACCCGAGCCGGTTGCGCAAACTCACCAACCGTACCCGCGCCATCCATATGGTGGAGGAGGGGGCCGACTTCCTCCAGGTCTTCGAATTCTTCCGCGAGCAGGGCTTCGAGATGGCTGAAAGCTACGGAAACGCCAGCCGGGTTTTCCGTGGTTCGGTGCCGACCGGTCTGCCATTCACCAAAGACTTGTCCTACCTCAAGGGCTTCATCATGGTTTACAACTACATTCAGCTGGCCGTGCGCAAAGGCAAGCTGGAGCAGGTGCCGCTGCTGTTCTGCGGCAAGACCACCCTGGAGGACATGCGCACTTTGCGGCAACTGGTGGACGAGGGCCTGGTCGTGCCGCCCAAGTACCTGCCCGACCAGTTCCGCGACATGAACGCACTGTCGGCCTGGATGTGTTTCTCCAACTTCCTGAACCACCTGAGCCTGGACCGGATCGAAGCGGATTATTCCAATATCCTTTAAGCCCACGCGGTCAAACATGTGGGAGCGAGCCTGCTCGCGATTGCGCTAGGTCAGTCAATCCGATATTGAAAGTCCGTCCGCAATCGCGAGCAGGCTCGCTCCCACAGGGGCCGTGTTTCTCTTCCCTTTACGAGGTTCACCGGATGCGAACCCTCGGCATTTTTTGCCTGCTGCTGGCCCTGAGTGGTTGCAGTTCGCTGCTGTTCTACCCCGAGCCCGGGTTGCCGTTCACCCCGGAGCGGGCCAAGCTCGACTACCGCGACGTGACCCTGGTCACCGCCGACGGCCTCAAGCTCCACGGCTGGTGGCTGCCGGTCAAACCCGGTGTCACGGTCAAGGGCACGGTGCTGCACCTGCACGGCAATGGCGGCAACCTGGCCTGGCACCTGGGCGGCAGCTGGTGGTTGCCGGAGCAGGGTTATCAGGTGTTGATGGTCGACTACCGCGGTTACGGCGTGTCCGAAGGCGAGCCGAGCCTGCCGGCGATCTATCAGGACCTCGACGCCGCGTTCAACTGGCTGGACCAGTCGCCGCAAGTCCAGGGCAAGCCGCTGGTGCTGCTCGGCCAGAGCCTGGGCGGTGCGCTGGCGGTGCATTACCTGGTGGAGCATCCGCAGCGCCAGCGGCAACTCAAGGCCCTGGTGCTCGACGGCGTGCCCGCCAGTTATCGCGATGTCGGGCGTTTCGCCCTGAGTACGTCATGGCTGACCTGGCCGTTCCAGGTGCCGCTGTCCTGGCTGGTGCCGGACGGTGACAGCGCGATCAGTTCGGTGGCGCAATTGACCGACGTGCCAAAGCTGATCTACCACAGCCTGGACGACCCGATCGTGCCCCTTTCCAATGGCATCCGCCTGTATCAAGCTGCGCCGCCGCCCAAGGTCCTGCAATTGACCCGCGGCGGGCACGTGCAGACGTTCGCCGACCCGACCTGGCGCACCGTGATGCTGCGCTACCTCGACGATCCCCAACACTTCGACGGCCTGCGTCGCCTGGGCGAAGTGCCGAATTATCCGAAATCACCCGTTGAATCCCCAGAGAGCCCGCAATGAGCGAAGAACGTAACGCCATTCCCCTGATCATCACCGGTATCTGCAGCATCCTCGGCACCGTTGCCGTGCTGTGGTACTACGGCTACCTGCACTTCGCCAAACCCGAGGACGCCTTGCGGCTCAACGAATTCACCATGCTCAAGACCGTGCCGGGCGAAGACTACAAAGTCTCCCTGGAGCCGGCGCCTCAGGTTGCGCAATGCACTGATGGCGTGCTGGTGCTGTTCGATACCGAGCAGAAAGGCCTGTCCGGCGTGCTGGTCAACGAGAAGAAACGCGCCGTGCGGTGCATGGGGCAGGAGACGCCGCAGAAGCTTGAGCCGTAAACACCGATTGTTGAATGTCGGCTATCCCCTGTGGGAGCGAGCCTGCTCGCGATAGCTGAATGTCAGTCGATGAATAATTGGCTGAACTGACGCTATCGCGAGCAGGCTCGCTCCCACGGGGGGAGAAGGGTTCGGCCAGTAAAAAGCCCCGCCTGATTGCTCAGGCGGGGCTTTTTCGTTGCCGTCAGCCGATCAGTTGGCGCTCATGGTCGAGCGCGGGGCGACGGGCTGGTTGTCGTTGGAGATGGTCACTTCCACACGACGGTTCATGGCACGGCCCGAGACGCTGGTGTTATCGGCCACCGGGAATTCCTTGCCGTAACCCTGGGTCACGACGCGGGCCGGGTCGACGCCCATTTTCACCAGCGCGGTGCGCACGGAGTTGGCGCGGCGCTCGGACAGCGACTGGTTATAGGAATCCGAACCGGTGCTGTCGGTGTAGCCTTCGATGATCACCTTGCGGTCCGGGTTTTCCTGAAGGAACTGCGCCAGTTTATTCACGTTGACCAGGCCGCTGGAGCGCAGGTCGGACTTGTTGGTGGCGAACAGCACGTCACCGAAGGTCACCAGCGTACCGCGTTCGGTCTGCTTGGCGTTCAGGCTGTCCTGCAGCTGTTTGATTTGCGCATTGCGCGCATCCAGCAGCGCACGGGCGCGTTCGTCGCCCGCATTTTTCAGGCCGGCTTCGGCGTTGCGCAGGGCGATGGTCTGCTTGGCCACTTCAACGCGCTGGTTGGTCAGGTAGGCCAGTTGATCGACCTTGGCTTCGTCTTCCCTGTCCAGGTAGGCCTTGTCGGCCTTGGCCAGGAAGTCAGCGGCTTCCTTGGTTTCCAGGGCGGCGACCTTGGTGGCGGCCGGGTCAGCCTGCAGGCCGTTGTAGTTGGTACGCGCCTGTTCCAGGTTCGCATTCGGGTCGTGGGAGCAAGCGGCCAGGGCTACGCAGGCAGCGAGCAGGGCGGGCATCATCAAGTGTTTGTGCATCATAGTCTGTCGTCCTTTTATCAATGAGAAGTACGTCGTGGCGCGAAGGGTTTACTGAACCTTGTTCATGCCTTCCTGACGCAGTTCCTGAACCCCTTTCTGGGAGTCCTTGAGTGCTTGTTCCGCCTTGGCGGCCTGAGCCTTGCGCTCGGCGACGCGAGCATCCCATTCGGCCTGTTCGGCCAGACGCTTGGCTTCGTCGTATTTCTTGTCGTGCATCGCCATTTCGGCCTGCTTGAGCTTGTCCTGGGCCGATTTCATTTCCACTGCGGCGAATTCGGTACCGCCGGCACTCACGGCGCTGTTGACCGCCGATTGGGTCACCGCGTACTGCTCCGAAGGCGGGTTGCCGGCGCAACCGGCCAGGATGAAGCTGCTACCGATGGCCAGGGCAGCCAACTTCAGGCCACGCAGGCCTGCGGATGAGGGTTTGGCAGTGCAGGTATTCATAGGCTTCAACTCCATTGGAAAACTCCTGAAAAAAAACACATCCATGCTGGGACCGAAACCGTGACGTCTGTATTTGGCGCTGGCGCCAGGGCGCGTTTTTAAAACGGCCGTTCCAGTATGGTTACACGGTGTGACCCGAAGTTTTTTTCAAAAGTTCAGCGAAGGTGGCCAATCGCCAAAAGAATTGCTGACTGATCGGTCAGCTCAGGAAAAGCTGAACTTTCAGGGCGCACAGCGGTATTCCCGGCGCCGGTTAAAGTGCCGGGAATACTTCGCAGGGGGAAGTGTCAGTGCTTCGACTTGTCGTTCTGCGAGGAAAGCTGATGCAAATGGCGCCGGGACAAGGCGAGGAATCTCGGTGTCGGGCCGACGTCTTCGTACAGCGGGTCACCCTCTTCATCGGTGGCAACCACCTGCTGGCCCTTGACGTACGGGAAGCTCGCTTCCAGCTCTTCCAGCGCCGCGCCGATCAGTTCGCCCAACAGTTCTTCGGGCTGGCGCTTGGGGTACATGTCGCAGATCGCCGCCAGGCGTGCCGCGGCCTCTACGTCCAGATGGATCGTGTAGCCGGTCTGGGTCAGGCGACCCTTGGCGTTTTCTTCCCAGTGCTGGGCAAGCTCCCGGATTTTCATGATGGCCTCATAGTCTGCTTATGGCAGGCGGTGTGAGTGGCAAGCCTTTGTGTGGCCTATCATGAGACTAGCTTTGTCTTGCAAGGTTTAAAGGCCCTTCGTCGCTTGTCATAAGCCACCGGCATCGGCACTCTCTGTCTCAATGGATCTAAACCGATAGCTGTCCGGACCTTTTGCTGGAGAACTGCTGATGACCGATATCGATGCCCGCTTGCGCGAGGATGTCCACCTGCTCGGCGAGCTGCTGGGCAATACCATTCGCGAGCAGTACGGGGACACGTTTCTCGACAAGATCGAGCAGATCCGCAAGGGCGCCAAGGCCGACCGCCGCGGCTCGGTGGATGCCGAGCTCAGCGCGAGTCTCAACCAGCTGAGGGAGGACGAGCTGTTGCCGGTGGCGCGGGCGTTCAACCAGTTCCTCAACCTGGCCAACATCGCCGAGCAGTACCAGCTCATCCATCGCCGCGAAGAGTCGCAGCCGGCATCGTTCGAGGCACGGGTACTGCCCGAACTGCTCGCCCGGTTGCGGGCCGAGGGCCATGGCGCCGAGTCGCTGGCCCGGCAACTGGGACGGCTGGAGATCGAGCTGGTCCTGACGGCCCATCCCACGGAAGTGGCCCGCCGAACCCTGATCCAGAAATACGACGCCATCGCCGCACAACTGGCGGCCCAGGACCACCGCGACCTGACCAGCGCCGAGCGCGCGCAGATCCACGAACGCCTGCAACGCCTGATCGCCGAAGCCTGGCACACCGAGGAAATCCGCCGCACCCGGCCGACCCCCGTGGACGAGGCCAAGTGGGGCTTCGCGGTGATCGAGCATTCGCTGTGGCAGGCCATTCCCAATTACCTGCGCAAGGCCGATCAGGCCCTGCATGCCGCCACCGGCCTGCGCTTGCCACTGGAAGCCGCGCCGATCCGCTTTGCTTCGTGGATGGGCGGCGACCGTGACGGCAACCCGAATGTCACGGCGGCGGTGACCCGCGAAGTGCTGTTGCTGGCGCGCTGGATGGCGGCGGACCTGTACCTGCGTGACGTCGATCACCTGGCCGCCGAGCTGTCCATGCAGAACGCCAGCGAAGCCTTGCGTGCCCTGGCGGGCGACAGCGCCGAGCCCTATCGCGCTGTACTCAAGCAATTGCGTGAGCGCCTGCGCGCCACCCGCAACTGGGCCCAGGCCTCCTTGAAAGGCAACACCCCCGCGCCTGCCGACGTGTTGCAGAGCAACCGGGAACTGCTGGATCCACTGGAGCTGTGCTATCAGTCGCTGCATGAGTGCGGCATGGGCGTGATCGCCGACGGGCCGCTGCTCGATTGCCTGCGTCGGGCGGTCACCTTCGGCCTGTTCCTGGTACGTCTCGATGTGCGCCAGGACTCGACCCGCCACAGCGCCGCCATGACGGAAATCACCGACTACCTGGGCCTGGGTCGCTATGAGGAGTGGGACGAGGAGCAGCGCATTCGCTTCCTGCTGGAAGAACTGAATAACCGGCGCCCGTTATTGCCTGCTCATTTCAAACCGTCCGCCGATACCGCCGAGGTGTTGGCCACCTGCCGGGAAGTGGCGGCGGCACCTGCGGCCTCCCTGGGTTCGTACGTGATCTCCATGGCCGGCGCGGCCTCCGATGTGCTCGCGGTGCAGCTGTTGCTGAAAGAGTCCGGCGTGTTGCGGCCGATGCGGGTGGTGCCGTTGTTCGAAACCCTGGCCGACCTCGACAACGCCGGACCTGTGATCGAACGGTTATTGCTGCTGCCGGGCTATCGCTCAAGGCTGCAAGAGCCTCAGGAAGTGATGATCGGTTATTCCGACTCGGCCAAGGATGCCGGGACCACGGCGGCCGCGTGGGCGCAGTACCGGGCCCAGGAACGGCTGGTGGACATCTGCCGCGAGCAGCAAGTCGAACTGCTGTTGTTCCACGGTCGCGGCGGCACCGTCGGGCGTGGCGGCGGTCCGGCGCACGCGGCGATCCTGTCGCAGCCGCCGGGCTCCGTGGCCGGGCGCTTCCGCACCACGGAACAGGGCGAAATGATTCGTTTCAAATTCGGCTTGCCGGACATCGCCGAACAGAACCTCAACCTTTATCTCGCCGCCGTGCTGGAAGCAACCCTGTTGCCGCCACCGCCGCCGACCCCCGAGTGGCGGCACCTGATGGACGAGCTGGCCGCCGATGGCGTCAGCGCCTACCGCGCCGTGGTGCGGGAAAATCCGCAATTCGTCGAGTACTTCCGCCAGTCCACGCCGGAGCAGGAACTGGGGCGCCTGCCGCTGGGTAGCCGTCCGGCCAAGCGTCGGGCCGGCGGGATCGAAAGCCTGCGGGCCATCCCCTGGATCTTCGGCTGGACCCAGACCCGCTTGATGCTGCCGGCCTGGCTCGGTTGGGAAACCGCCCTGGGCAAGGCCCTGGAGCGTGGTGAAGGCGAGTTGCTGGGCCAGATGCGCGAGCAGTGGCCGTTCTTCCGTACCCGCATCGATATGCTGGAGATGGTGCTGGCCAAGGCCGATGCCGACATCGCGCGCTCCTACGATGAGCGGCTGGTGGAACCTGAACTGCTACCGTTGGGTGCGCACTTACGCGACCTATTGTCGCAGGCCTGTTCCGTGGTACTGGGGCTGACCGGCCAGTCGCAGCTGCTGGCATATAGCCCAGACACGTTGGAATTCATCCGCTTGCGCAACACCTACCTCGACCCGCTGCACCTGTTGCAGGCCGAACTGCTGGCACGTTCGCGCCAACCGGACGTGACCCAGGGCAGCCCCGTGGAACAGGCGTTGCTGGTGTCTGTGGCAGGGATTGCCGCCGGTTTGCGCAATACCGGCTAAGGTTAGACAGCGCACCGAAACGGCTCGCCCGGCGTCACCGGGCGCTGCCTGACGGGGGAAGGAAGCGATCGACCAGGCGACAGTTTGTTGCCCGGTTGCGACTCTCGCCACCTGCGTCAAAGGTCGCGTCGGACGCCGGTTCCTCCGACTTTCGGCGGCTTGTGTGGGTCGGGCCTGCTGTGTATCTTGATCAGCCTTTGGCCGTTTGGGCGGTCACGATTCCAGTTTTCCGAGATTGGCCCCACGAGGCGAATCCGAGCGTTTTACATAAAAAATTGAGGAGCACATCGATGCGCGTCATTCTGCTGGGAGCTCCCGGGGCCGGTAAAGGTACTCAGGCAAAGTTCATCACCGAAAAATTCGGTATCCCGCAAATCTCCACGGGCGACATGCTGCGTGCCGCGGTCAAGGCCGGCACCGAGCTGGGCGTCAAGGCCAAGAGCATCATGGATGCCGGCGGCCTGGTGTCGGATGACCTGATCATCGCCCTGGTCAAGGATCGCATCGCTCAAGCCGATTGCGCCAACGGCTTCCTGTTCGACGGTTTCCCGCGCACCATTCCCCAGGCCGAAGCCCTGGTAGAAGCCGGCGTGGAACTCGATCACGTGGTCGAAATCGCCGTCGACGACGAAGAGATCGTCCAGCGCATCGCCGGTCGTCGCGTCCACGAGCCGTCCGGTCGCGTGTACCACACCGTCTATAACCCGCCAAAACTGGCTGGCAAGGATGACATCACCGGTGAAGAGCTGGTGCAGCGCAAGGACGACACCGAAGAAACCGTACGTCATCGCCTGTCGGTCTACCACTCCCAGACCAAGCCGCTGGTGGCGTTTTACCAGAACCTGTCGGCCGCCAATGGCAAGCCGAAATACAGCCACATCCCGGGCGTTGGCTCGGTCGATGCAATCACCGGCAAGGTGCTAGAAGCGCTGAGCTGAAAAGTCTGATTCGCTTCGTCAACTACGGCCCGCTTGCGGGCCGTAGTTGTTTATACTGGCGCCCTTTTTCCCCACCTGATTTCGGACACATCGATGAGCACCTTGCTGGCCCTGGACACCGCGACTGAAGCTTGCTCCGTTGCCTTGCTGCACGACGGCAAGGTCACGAGCCATTACGAGGTGATTCCGCGCCTGCATGCGCAGAAGCTGCTGCCGATGATCCAGCAATTGCTCAGCGATGCCGGGACCACCTTGCAAGCGGTGGATGCGATTGCCTTCGGGCGGGGGCCGGGGGCCTTCACCGGCGTGCGCATCGCCATCGGCGTGGTTCAGGGGTTGGCGTTTGCGCTGGAGCGCCCGGTGTTGCCGGTGTCCAACCTGGCGGTGCTGGCCCAGCGCGCCTTGCGCGAGCACGGCGCCCGGCAGGTAGCAGCCGCCATCGATGCACGGATGGATGAAGTGTACTGGGGCTGCTATCGCGAAACCGACGGCGAGATGCGCCTTGTCGGAGCTGAAGCGGTACTGCCACCTGAAGCGGCGGCTTTGCCAGGCGAAGCGGGCGGCGACTGGTTCGGCGCCGGTACCGGTTGGGGCTACGGCGAGCGCATTGCCGTCAACCTCAGCGATCAGGATGCCGCCATGCTGCCTCACGCCGAAGACCTGCTGACCCTGGCCCGGTTCGCCTGGGCTCGCGGCGAAGCCATCCCGGCCGACAACGCGCAGCCGGTGTACCTGCGCGACAAGGTGGCGGTGCCCAAGGCTGAGCGCTAATCCCAAGGGTGTTGTGGCAAGGGGGAAAGTCGTTCTCCCCTCCACAAGTCACACTCATTATCGCCAGTCGTCACTTTTTCAGCCGGTTTTTAAACCTTTTTGGCTTTATGTGCTCTAGTTATCACTTGCGCATTTGCGTGGCTGCGAAAGTGCCGCTAAATTGCCATCATTGATACCGAGCATTCCAGTATGCGTATAGACGGCGTTTCATCCCAGTCCTACCCCATCAAGCGCAAGCCTCGTGCAAATGTCGCTACGGATGAGTCTGTCGATGATATCGATGGCGAACTGGAATTCCCGTCCGAAGAGCAATTGGCTGCCCGCGCCGCCAAAGCCGCCGCGCAACGCCTGAGCAACCTTCCCGCCCGCCAGCAAGACATGCTCTATCACCGCGCCATGAAGCGCAGTGTCGCGGCGGCCCTGGCCAGCTACCTCAGCACCGCCGGCTTCGTCGACTGGGATATGGAAGTGCTGGGCCTCGACCTCTACATCTGATGGGGTTGCCTTACTACCTGGGCTGCCCGTCGTGGAGCGAGAACGCCTGGCGCGATTATCTGTATCCCCAGGACGCCAGAAGCAGCGATTTCCTGAATCTCTATGCCCAGGTGTTCAACGCTGTGGAAGGCAATACGACGTTCTACGCCAGCCCTTCTGCGGCCATCGTCCAGCGCTGGGCCGACATCATGCCCGCGCATTTTCGTTTCACCGCCAAGTTGCCCGGTGATATCAGCCACAACGGCGACTTGCGCGAGCACCTGACGGCCACCGAAACCTTCGTGCAGTTGCTCAGCCCCTTGGGCGAACGGGTCTCGCCGTTCTGGCTGCAATTGTCCAAGGCCTTCACACCCCATCGACTGTCTGAGCTGGCCGCTTTCATCGACGCTTTCGAGCGGCCATTGGCCGTGGAAGTCCGCCACGATGAGTTCTTTGCCAAGGGCGATGCCGAGCGACAGCTCAATCGTTTGCTGCTCGATCGCGGCGTCGAACGCATCTGCCTTGATCCCAGGGCCTTGTTCAGTTGCACCTCGACCGATCCTGCCGTGCTCCATGCGCAATCGAAAAAGCCCCGGGTGCCACCCCGGCCCACTGCATTTACCCAATGCCCGCAGGTGCGTTTCATCGGTCATCCGGTGCTGGAAGCCAACGAGCCGTTCCTGACACCCTGGGTGGAGAAAATCGCCGTGTGGATCGAAGAAGGGCGCACGCCGTATATCTTCCTGCACACCGCCGACAACCTGCTGGCGGCAAAGCTTGCGCAACACTTTCACCACCGATTGATGAGTCGATTGCCTGGCTTACCGGCCCTGCCTGAGCTATATAGAGAGCCCGCCGCCGAGCAACTGGGTCTGCTCTGAGGCCCAACCGTTCTCTGCCCAGGAGCAAACCACATGGATGCGCAAACCCGCCGGGCCCAGGCGTTCAAGGCCCTGCACGAACGCGAGGAGGCTTTCGTCATTCCCAATCCGTGGGATGCCGGTTCCGCCAGGATGCTTGCCAGCCTCGGTTTTGAAGCCTTGGCGACCACCAGTGCCGGTAACGCTTTCTCCCTGGCCCGGCCTGATGGGGCACTGGGCCTGGATGACACCCTGGCAAACGTCCGGGCGATTGTTGCCGCCTCTGACCTGCCGGTCGCGGTCGATCTGGAGAACGGTTTTGCCGATGCGCCCGAGGCGTGTGCGCACAACCTGCTCCGGGCGGCGGAGGCCGGCGCGGTGGGTGGCTCGATCGAAGATGCCACCGGGCGCGAAGACAGTCCGATCTATTGTTTCGAGCATGCCGTGGCGCGGGTCAAGGCCGCCGCCGAGGCCGTGCGCAGGTTGCCGTATCCGTTTTTGCTGACGGCCAGGGCGGAAAACTTCCTGCATGGCAATCCGGACCTGGATGACACGATTCGTCGCCTGAAGGCGTTTGCCGAAGCCGGTGCCGATGTGCTCTACGCCCCCGGCCTGAGCACCGCCGAGCAAGTGCGCGCGGTGGTCGAGGCCGTGGCGCCGAAACCGGTGAACGTGCTGATGTCCGGGGCACTGGACCTGACCGTCGCGCAGTTGAGCGAGCTGGGCGTCAAGCGCATCAGCGTCGGTTCGGCGTTGGCCCTGGCGGCCTATGGGGAATTCTTCCGCGCCGCCGAGGAAATCCAGCAGCAGGGCACGTTCACCTTCACTCGCCGCTCGATGCCGTTCAAGCAGGCCAACCAGTTATTCAAGGGTTGATGCCCGAGGCAATGTCGTGCGGGTCTTGAAAGGTTTCCTGTTGTTGCTGTTGATCATCGGTGTCGCCCTGCTGGCGGTATGGCGCGGTTGGCTGTCGCTGCCGCCACATTGGAATCCCTGGGCGCCTCTGGACGTCAACCTTGCGCCCAACCTGCTGACCCGCTACAAGCTCATGGCCCTGCGCAACGATCCACAGCTGTGTGACCAAGCGCTGGCGACGTCGGGGTTGCGGGTCGTTCGCCAGGCCGACAGCAATACCAAGAGCGACTGCCCGTTGATCAATGTGCTGCGGGTGCAGGGCGGCGAGGTGGCGTTGAGCAGCAGTTTTCTGGCCAGTTGCCCGTTGGCCGTAGCGTTCGCACTGTTCGAGCGCCATGCGTTGCAGCCGGCGTCAGCGGCAGCCTATGGGCAGAAAGTCACGCGGGTCGATCACCTCGGCAGTTTCGCCTGTCGCAACATGTACGGCCGCGAGACGGGGGCGCGCAGCCAACACGCCACGGCCAGTGCACTGGACATCGCCGGGTTTCGCCTGGCCGATGGCCGTACGGTGAGCGTGCTGAGGGATTGGCCGAAGGACAACGCCGACGCGCGATTCCTGCGCCAGGTGCGCGATGGCGCCTGTGACATGTTCAGCGTGGTCTTGAGCCCGGATTACAACGCGGCGCACCGCAACCATTTTCATCTGGACGTGGGGCCCTGGTGGATCTGCCGGTGAAGGTCAGGCGGCGATACGCAGGTTCTGCAATACGATCGGGCGTGCCCAGCGGGTGTCGAAGTCCAGTGCTTTCTGCTGGGCCACGATCTCTTCTTGCGGGAACGGCGGGAGCGGCTTGTCCAGCAGGTTGAGTTCCAGTTCGGCAATCGGCAGGTGCAAGGGGCGCGGCTGCGGTGCAGGGCCGGGTTCCGGCAGCGGTTGGCCGGCGCTGAGCACGAGGGGGCGAACCCAGTGGCTCTCGAAACTCTGCTGCTTCTGCTGGGCGACGATTTCTTCTTCAGGGAAGGGTGGGAAGGGCTTGTCCAGCAGGTCGAGTTCGAATTCGGCGATGGGCAGGAACAGCGGTTCCGGCGGTTTGACCTGGGTTTGTGTCACGTCGCAGGTGCGCTGGCTGACAATGTGGTCCAGCAGTTCGGCGCCCAGGGTCGGTTCAACGGCCTCATCGAGGGCGACGGGCTGGTAGCTGCCAGGCGCCGGTGCCGCGTCACCCAGTTGATCGGCCAGGGCCCGGGCAAAAAAATCCTGCCACAGGTGACTGACGCCGCTCAGCGCTTGGGTGTTGCGCAGGCTGTAATCGCCGTAAGGGGAGATCACGCCTATCGATGTGGATCGAATGTCTGACATTTTTCTCGGTCGACGCTCAGCTCTGGCAAAATGCCGTTCACTGATGTTATCGGCGGTTTTTGCCGATCCTTAATTTTTTGAGCGTGTTTTCATGATTGAGCAACCTGCCGCTTGCCGTATCCATGTCGAGGCCCTGTCCCCGGTCTTCCAGCCGCAGGCGGAACACTGGGCCGAGCAGCTTGGCCTGCCCATGCAGGTCGACGACGGCGAGTTTGCCTTGCAGGTCGGTGCGCAGGGGCTGCAGTTGCAGCAACTGGGGCCGGACGCGCCGGGGCCGGTTCGGGTCGACTTTGTCGAGGGCGGCGCGGCCCATCGCCGCTTGTACGGCGGCGGCAGCGGCCAGATGATCGCCAAAGCGGTGGGTGTTGCCCAAGGCGTGCGCCCGCGGGTGCTGGATGCCACGGCGGGGTTGGGCAAAGATGCGTTCGTGCTCGCCAGCCTGGGCTGTGAAATGAGCCTGATCGAGCGTCAGCCGTTGATCGGTGCGCTGTTGGAGGATGGCCTGGCCCGTGGCGCAGACGATTTCGACGTGGCGCCGATCGTGGCGCGCATGCGTTTGCTCAAGGGCAACTCCATCGAGGTGATGCGCAACTGGGAAGGCGAACCGCCCCAGGTGATCTACCTGGACCCGATGTTCCCCCATCGTGAGAAAACCGCCCTGGTGAAGAAGGAAATGCGCCTGTTCCGGCCCCTGGTGGGCGATGACCCGGACGCCCCGGCACTGCTCGCCGCAGCACTGGCCCTGGCGACCCACCGGGTGGTGGTCAAGCGCCCGCGCAAGGCGCCGTGCATCGACGGGCCGAAGCCGAGCCATGGGTTGGATGGCAAGTCCAGTCGGTATGACATCTACCCCAAGAAGGCGCTCAAGCCCTGAGACTGCAGCGCCTAGAGGTTGTGTGCTCGACGCCAATCCACTGTGGGAGCGAGCCTGCTCGCGATGAGGCCCGTCCAAACGCCGAAAATCTAGACCCTGTAAGCCCGCAAAAACAACCCTACCACCTCCCGCACATGAGCCTCGGCCGCTTCGGGCTCCAATGGCGCGCCGCAGCCATACAGCAGCCGGAAATTCGCCGCGCCCTTGATCAGGCAGAAGAAATGCTCAGCGGCGTTGCGCGGCTTGTCGATGTTCAAGGCTCCGCTCTGGTGGACCTTGCTCAACAGGCGCTCCATGCCCGACAGCATCCGCTGTGGGCCAGCCTCGAAGAAAATCGCCGAGAGTTTCGGGTCCTGGCTGCCGAGGGCCATGATCACCCGATGCAGGTTCACCGACTCTTCGCTGCTGACCAATAGATGAAAGCCACGGGCGATGTTCAGCAACACGTCTTCAATCGCCACGCCTTCAGGCCATTCGAAGAACAGCGGCGGCACCTGCTCCTCGCACCTGGCGATCACTGCTGCGGAAAACAGCGTTTCCTTGTCATTGAAGTGGCTGTAGACCGTCAGTTTGGACACCCCGGCTTCGGTCGCCACGGCGTCCATGCTGGTGTTGGCGTAACCGAGGCTCACGAACAGGCGTTTGGCCGCCTCGAGAATGGCCTGGCGCTTGGCCAGATCCTTGGGACGGCCGGGGCCGCTGGGGGATGGAAGATTGTTCGACATTATTTCGCTTTAATACTGGACTGGTGAGTTTGCTATTAATAACATACTCGCCAGTATAATTATTCCAAGCACCATTAGCGAAAGGTCATCTGCCATGTTCCGCTATGCCTTGCCCCTCGCCGTGCCAGTCAGCCTGGCTTTTTTATTGTCTGCGTGCGGTCATGACGAGCCGGTGCCCGTCGTCGTGCGCCCGGCCATGGTGGTGAAACCCGAGCCGTCGGCCCAGGCCGTTGAAAGCTATCCTGGCGAAGTGCGTGCGCGTTTCGAGCCCGACCTGGCCTTTCGCATTGGCGGCAAAGTGAGCCGGCGACTGGTTGAAGAGGGCCAGCGGGTCAAGACGAACCAACCGCTGGCCGAACTCGACCCCGAAGACGTGCGCCTGCAACTGGAAGCGACTCGCGCCCAGGTGGCTGCCGCCGAGGCCAACCTGAACCTGGTGCGTGCCGAGCGTGACCGCTACAAGACCTTGATGGACCGCCAGATGGTCAGCCGCTCGCAGTTCGACAATGCCGAAAACCTCTATCGTGCAGGCACCGCGCGGCTCAAGCAGATCAAGGCCGAGTTTGACGTGGCCAACAACCAGGCCAGCTACTCGGTGCTGCGCGCGCCCCAGGATGGCGTTGTCGCCCGGCGTGCCGTGGAAGTCGGGCAAGTGGTGTCGGCTGGGCAAACCGTCTTTACCCTGGCCACCGACGGCGAGCGCGAAGTGCTGATCAGCCTGCCGGAACAGGGCTTTGGCCGGTTCAAGATCGGCCAGCCGGTGTCGGTTGAACTGTGGAGCCAGCCCGACCAGCGTTTCAGCGGGCGCATTCGCGAACTCTCGCCGGCCGCCGACCCCAGGTCCCGTACCTTCGCCGCTCGCGTGGCCTTCATCGCCGGCAGCGTGCCGGCCGAGTTGGGCCAGAGCGCCCGGGTGTTTATCCAGACGGCCGACAAAGTGTCGCTGTCGGTGCCCTTGTCGGCCCTGACCGCCGAGAACGGCGCGACCTACGTTTGGGTGGTCAATGCCAACAACACCTTGAAGAAGGTCCCGGTGCGGGTCGGCGCGTTCGGCGAAAAGACCGTCCCGGTGCTTGAAGGTTTGAACCCGGATGACTGGGTGGTGGCCGCCGGTGTCCATGTGCTCCTCGACGGCCAGCAGGTGCGGCCGGTGGATCGCTCCAACCGCGTGGTCAACCTGGCGGCCAAGGAGTAAGTCCCGATGGGTTTCAATCTTTCCGAATGGGCGCTGCGTAATCGCCAGATCGCACTGTTCCTGATGCTCCTGCTGGCTATCGTTGGCGCGCTTTCCTATACCAAGCTGGGTCAGAGCGAAGACCCGCCCTTTACCTTCAAAGCCATGGTGGTCCGCACCCTCTGGCCGGGCGCCACCGCCGAGGAAGTCTCGCGCCAGGTCACTGAACGCATCGAAAAGAAGCTGATGGAGACCGGCGAATACGAGCGCATTGTCTCGTTCTCGCGTCCGGGTGAATCCCAGGTGACCTTCGTGGCCCGCGATTCCCTGCATTCGGTGCAGATCCCCGAGTTGTGGTACCAGTTGCGCAAGAAAGTCGGCGACATCCGCCACACTTTGCCGCCGGGCATCCAGGGGCCGTTCTTCAACGATGAGTTCGGCACCACCTTCGGCAATATTTACGCGCTGACTGGCGACGGTTTCGACTACGCCGTGCTCAAGGACTACGCCGATCGCATCCAGATCCAGCTGCAACGGGTCAAGGACGTGGGCAAGGTCGAGCTGCTCGGTTTGCAGGACGAGAAGATCTGGATCGAACTGTCGAACGTCAAGCTGGCGACCCTCGGCTTGCCGCTGGCGGCGGTCCAGCAGGCCCTTGAGGAGCAGAACGCGGTCTCGACCGCAGGCTTCTTCGAGACCGGCAGCGAGCGATTACAGCTACGGGTTTCGGGGAATTTCCAGACCGTCGACGAGATCCGCGACTTCCCGATCCGGGTCGCCGGCCGGACGTTCCGTATCAGCGACCTGGCGGACGTGCGTCGTGGGTTCAACGACCCACCCGCGCCGCGCATGCGCTTCATGGGCGAGGACGCCATCGGCCTGGCCGTGGCGATGAAGGAGGGCGGTGACATCCTGGTCCTGGGCAAGGCGCTGGAGGCCGAGTTTGCGCGGATCCAGAACAACCTCCCGGCCGGCATGCAGTTGCGCAAGGTGTCGGACCAGCCGGCAGCGGTGAAGACCGGCGTCGGCGAGTTCGTCCAGGTTCTGGTCGAAGCCCTGACGATCGTGTTGCTGGTGAGCTTTTTCTCCCTGGGCCTGCGCACCGGTATGGTCGTGGCCCTGGCGATCCCGCTGGTGCTGGCGATGACATTTGCCGCGATGTACTACCTGGGCATCGGCCTGCACAAGATTTCCCTCGGTGCGCTGGTGTTGGCATTGGGGCTGCTGGTGGATGACGCGATCATCGCCGTGGAGATGATGGCGATCAAGATGGAACAGGGCTTCGATCGCATCAAGGCCGCCAGCTATGCCTGGACCAGCACCGCGTTCCCGATGCTCACCGGTACGCTGATCACGGCGGCGGGTTTCCTGCCGATCGCCACCGCGCAATCGGGCACGGGCGAATACACCCGCTCGATTTTCCAGGTGGTGACCCTGGCGTTGCTGGCGTCCTGGGTGGCCGCCGTGGTGTTCGTGCCCTACCTGGGGGAACGACTCCTGCCGGACCTGGCGAAAATTCACGCGGCCAAACACGGTACCGCTGAAGGCCAGTTCGACCCCTATGGCACGCCGTTCTATCAGCGTGTCAGACGCCTGGTGGGGTGGTGCGTGCGTCGACGCAAAACCGTCATCGCGCTGACCGTGCTGTTGTTCATCGGCTCGGTGGTGCTGTTCCGTTTTGTGCCGCAGCAGTTCTTCCCCGCGTCCGGGCGGCTGGAGTTGATGGTCGACCTGAAACTTGAGGAAGGTGCCTCTCTGAGCAATACCGCCGAGCAGGTCAAGCGCCTTGAAGCGCTGCTCAAGGACCATGCAGGTATCGACAATTACGTGGCCTACGTCGGCACCGGTTCACCGCGCTTCTACTTGCCGCTGGATCAACAACTGCCGGCGTCCAGCTTCGCCCAGTTCGTGGTGCTGGCCAAGACCATCGAAGACCGCGAACCGCTGCGCAGCTGGTTGATCACCACCCTCAACGAACAATTCCCGACCCTGCGCTCGCGGGTCACGCGCCTGGAGAACGGCCCGCCGGTGGGTTATCCGGTGCAGTTCCGCGTCACCGGCGAGCACATCGAAGAAGTCCGGGCCCTGGCGCGCAAAGTGGCGGCGAAGGTCAGGGAAAACCCCTACGTCGTCAATGTGCATCTGGATTGGGAAGAGCCGAGCAAGGTGGTGTACCTGAACGTCGATCAGGACCGTGCCCGGGCCCTGGGCGTCACGACGGCCCACCTGGCGAGCTTCCTGCGCAGTTCGCTGACCGGCTCGAGTGTCAGCCAGTACCGCGAGGACAACGAACTGATCGAGATCCTGCTGCGGGGCACGGTGCATGAGCGCACCGAACTGTCGCTGCTGCCGAGCCTGGCGGTGCCGACCGACAATGGCCAAAGCGTTGCGTTGTCGCAGATCGCGACGTTGGAGTACGGCTTCGAAGAAGGCGTGATCTGGCACCGCAATCGGCTGCCGAGCGTGACCGTGCGGGCGGACATCTACGGCAAGGAACAACCGGCCACCCTGGTGCAACAGATTTTCCCGACCCTGGAGCCGATTCGCGCTGAATTGCCCGACGGTTACCTGCTGGAAGTCGGCGGTACGGTCGAGGATTCGGCCCGTGGGCAGAAGTCGGTGAATGCCGGTGTGCCGTTGTTCATCGTGGTGGTGCTGACGCTGCTGATGCTGCAACTGCGCAGTTTCTCCCGCACTGCGATGGTGTTTCTCACAGCGCCCTTGGGGCTGATCGGCGTCACGCTGTTCCTGCTGGTGTTCCACCAGCCGTTCGGTTTTGTCGCCATGCTGGGGACCATCGCGTTGTCGGGGATGATCATGCGCAACTCGGTGATCCTGGTGGATCAGATCGAACAGGACATCACGGCCGGGCTTGCCCCTTGGCAGGCAATCATCGAAGCCACCGTACGCCGCTTCCGGCCCATTGTGCTGACCGCGCTGGCGGCGGTGCTGGCGATGATTCCATTGTCACGCAGCCTGTTCTTCGGCCCGATGGCGGTGGCGATCATGGGTGGGTTGATCGTGGCGACGGCGTTGACGCTGTTGTTCCTGCCGGCGTTGTATGCGGCGTGGTTCAGGGTCAGGAAAGCCTGATAGCGAGGGATGATCGTTCCCACGCTCTGCGTGGGAATGCATCCAATGGCGCTCTGC
Organism: Pseudomonas fluorescens; assembly: GCF_018614775.1. Lineage (GTDB taxonomy): Bacteria > Pseudomonadota > Gammaproteobacteria > Pseudomonadales > Pseudomonadaceae > Aquipseudomonas > Aquipseudomonas fluorescens_BY. The sequence continues at coordinate 5,067 of NZ_JAGGOF010000023.1, read as the reverse complement.
GTCACATGGGACGCGGAGCGTCCCGGGCGGCATTCCCACGCGGAGCGTAGGAACGATCTGCAACTCGGGTCAGAGGGTTCCGAAGACCTTCTTCGCCAAACTGGTCGCCGCTGCTGCGGGGTTCTGGCGAATAGTGGCTTCCTGCTTGCCGATCATTTCGAACAACCCGTCCAGCGCCTGCTCGGTCACGTAGTTTTCGATGTTGGCGCTTTTCGCGTCCAGCACGCCGAAGGTGGCGGCCTGGCCGGCGAAGGCGTTGTATTTCTGGGCCAGGCCGACCTTGTCGGTGGCTTGCTTGACGATGGGCAGGAACTTGGCGCGGATCTGCTCGCGGCTGCTCTTGTTCAGGTACTGCGTCGCCGAGTCCTTCCCGCCGCTCAGGATGCCCTTGGCATCGTCCACGCTCATGTTCTTCACAGCGTTGACCAGGATCGGCTGGGCCTGGACCACGGCCGCTTCGGCCGCCTGGTTCATGCTGGTTTCCAACTGATCGACCTGGTCACCCATGCCGAAGGCTTTCATTTTGCTGGCGACCTTGCCGAGCTTGCCCGGCAGCTCGATCTTCACGTCGGGGTTATTGCTGAAGCCGCCCGGCGTGCCGAGCTGCTTGACCGCGACCTGGGCGCCTTGGGTCAGCGCGTCCTTGAGACCGCCGGTGGCGTCCTTTTGCGAAAGATCGCCGAGGGACAGGGCCATGGCATTGGCGCAAATCAACAGGCCGGCGCACAGGCCGGTGAAGCGGAAAGTAGAGCGGAGCATGACGGCGTCCTTAAAGGTTTTGAAAAGGGTTGACGGCGTGCCGCGTCAGCAGCATGCCGTGCAGAGTGAAGCGCCAGCACAACCGGGCGCCCGAGGGCATCAGTCCTGCGCCAGTTGCGCCACCTGATCCGCGGCATCTTCACTGCGATGCAACGCCACCTGGCGGATCGACAGGCGAATCTCCGCTGGCAGCACCCGCTTGGCGGCGCCCTCGGCCAATTCGCCCAGCAGCTCGTGATAGCTTAGCTTGCCTGCTTCGTCGCGGCGCAGCACGTCGAGGTCCAGCAGGGTCTGGATGAAGTGGCGGAACAGGCTCTTGTCGAAGAATTCCGGGGCGTTCAGGCCGTGCAGGATCGACAGGCGCTGGGCCATGACGGTGCACAGGTCTTCCAGTTCTTCGGCGCTGACGCTGTGCTGGCCGCTGTTGAGCAGCAGCGAGACGGTCATGTAGAACCGCTGCAAGGTCTGGGCAATGCTTTTCGACAGCAGGGTCAGCAGCACGAAATGCCGCGAACTCGGGGCCGGGCGCAGGTACAGGTCTTTTTCGAAACGCAGCAGGCCTTGTTCGACGAACGCTTCGAGCCACTGGTCGACCACGTCGTCCAGCGCTTCCAGCGACCAGCGAATGAACAGCTCTGATTGCAGGTACGGGTACAGCGCACGGGTGTAGCGCAGGATCTGCTCGCGGCTCATGCGCGACGTGCTCTGGAAGAAGCTTGCCAGCAACGCCGGCAGGGCGAAGATGTGCAGCACGTTGTTGCGGTAATAGGTCATCAAGACCGCGTTCTGCTCGTCCAGGTACAGGATCTTGCCCAGGGCATCGCTCTGTTCCGAGAGCAGGTCCATGCCTTTCACGTGCTCGATCAGCGCCTGGCCGTCGCCTTCGGGCAGGGTGGTGTGCGGCGAGTACGGGACCTTGCGCAGCAGCGCCAGGTACAAGTCCAGCACCCGGGCCATAGCCCGGTCGTCCAGCGCCAGGCGGCTGGTGGACAGCAATGCCAGGGCCACGAGGTTGACCGGGTTGATGGCGGCGGCCTCGTTCAGGTGCCGGGCCACGCGCTCGCCAAGGCGGTGGGTGGTCGCGTTGAGCCAGGCCGGTTTGAACTGCGGCCCCAGTTCCTGCTGGCGCCAGTCGGGCTGTTCGCCGTCGAGGAACTCCGCCAGTTTGATCGGCTCGCCGAAGTTCACTGCCACCTGGCCGAAGCGTTGTTTGAGGGCGCCGATGACCTTGAAGATGTCGAAGATCGATTCTTTCTTCTTGCTGGCGCCGCGCAGTTCGCCCAGGTAGGTGCGACCTTCCAGCACCCGCTCATAGCCGATGTACACCGGTACGAAGACGATTGGCGTGCGCGACGAACGCAGGAAGCTGCGCAGGGTGATGGCAAGCATGCCGGTCTTGGGCTGGAGCATGCGCCCGGTGCGTGAGCGACCGCCCTCGACGAAGTACTCCACCGGGAAGCCTTTGGTGAACAGCGTGTGCAGGTATTCGTTGAACACGGCGGTGTAGAGCGGGTTGCCCTTGAAGGTGCGGCGCATGAAAAACGCTCCGCCACGGCGCAGCAGGCTACCGATGACCGGCATGTTGAGGTTGATGCCGGCGGCGATGTGCGGTGGCGTCAGGCCGTTGCGAAACAGCAGGTACGAGAGCAGCAGGTAGTCGATGTGGCTGCGGTGACACGGCACGTAGATGACTTCGTGACCCGGGGCGATGTCCTGCACGCCTTCGATGTTGTTGACCTTGATGCCATCGTAAATCTTGTTCCAGAACCAGCTCAGGACCACTTCCAGGAAGCGGATCGCGGTGTAGGTGTAGTCCGAGGCGATTTCGTTGCCATAGCGCAGGGCCTGGGCCTTGGCTTTCTCCGCCGGGATTTTCTCCCGTTCGGCCTCGTCGGCAATCGCCTGTTTGACCAGCGGCTGGTTCAGCAGGCCCTTGACCAGGTTGCGTCGGTGAGAAATATCGGGGCCGATGACCGCTGCTTTCAGGTTGCGGAAGTGCACCCGCAGGATCCGCTGGGCCATGCGCACGGTGCGTTCGTGGCCCTTGTCGTGTTCGATCAGTTCGCGCAGGTGGATCGGCGCAGAGAACTGCACGCGGGTCTTGCGCCCCAGGATCATGATGCTCAACAGGCGCCGCAGGCGACCGGTGACGGCCCAGCTGTCGGCAAACAGCAGTTTCCACGGGCTGGATTCGCTGTCGGGGGATTGGCCCCAGAACACGCTGACCGGGATGATCTGTGCATCTTCAGCGGCGTCGTGGCTGAGGACGTTGACCAGTCGCGTCAGGGTTGGGGGCGCGCCGCGCTTGTCCTGGCGCCCGAGCCAGTCCGGTGCCGGCGTCAGGTAGAAAAACGCCGCCGGTTCCAGCAGGTCGCCCACCGACACCGGTAACACCGGCCGAGGCAGGCCGGCCTTGGTGCACTCGGTGTCGAGCACCGCCAGGTCGGTAAGCGAAGGGTCTTGCAGGACGTAGAACACCGGACGGCTGCGGTCGAGGTTAAGGGTGAAGGACGACTGGTTGATCGTCTCGGAGCGAACCCAGAGGTACAACAGTCGGCGCAGGGTGCCAAACACCAGACGGCGGAACGGAGAGCGGGTCATACGACTTCTGCATGAGTGGATGGGACGAGCGGCAGGTAGTGTGCCGGATTGACTGAAAATCGGCAAAAAACCGTGGTTTTTTACCTCACGCTTGGGAAGCCATTCGCTTTCCGAATCGCTGTCGGACCTGTCAGGTCTGCCAGTAGACACGTAGGACAAACGAGCTCATATATTCATCGCAACGCCATTCAAATGGCACCGATTGGAGTGCTTCGAACGGAGAGGCCGGCCATGAAAAACTATTGGACGATGCTTTTGCTGGGGGCATTGATTGCCTGTTCACCCGTAGCGATGGCGTTAGTGCTTTCACCCCCGACGATCGAGACACCGCAGATAAAGGGTTCAGCCTATCGGCTGCCATGGCTGTCCGGAACTGGTGTTCCGGGGGCAACGGTTCAGGTAGCCACAAGCTTTACCGGTAGTCCCGTGTTAGGCGATGCGACGGTTGGCGTCGACGGTCGTTGGCAGATGCGCAGTGCGGTGGCGCTGCCTGTCGACGCTTATTCGATTGTGAGTAAGCAGTCCTTGAATGGCGACGCATCGGATTGGGGCGCAAACGTGCCGATCATGGTGGTCGATATTATTGAACCACCGGTGGTCAATGCGCCGCTTCAAAATGGTTTGACCGAGCCTCGGCTCATGTTTTCCGGCACGGGGTTTCCGGGAGCGACGGTTTACGTGGTAAAGAGCTTTTCGGGCGACCCGTTGGCCAGTACAACGGTTGAGGCCAATGGACACTGGGCCGTCCGCACTGCAACTGACCTACCCCTGGGTGCCTATTCGATAAGCAGTTACCAGATAGTCGACGGCAACAGGTCGGACTGGGGGATGAATACCCCATTCAACGTGGACAGGTGGGTGACTGAAGGCGAGCGAGTTTCGAAGGAACTCAACGTGTTATTTGCTGCAACCAACAACAGTTGCGGCAGCAATAGCGCTGCTTTCCGCTGCAGCGGGGTCCTGATTCGTACGGTGGACTACTCGCCTGCGTTCCATTCCTGGAACCCGAGCCCGTCCGCTATCAACCTTGGTGGCGTCTCGTTCAGCTACATGAGGGCCGGGCTAGGCATGGATCGTCTGCAAGGAAGTCGTACCCAAGGCTTGATTCTGGAGCCGACCCAGTCGTTTGCCGATAATGCCTATCCGCTTCAAGTGTTATGTGCGTTTCCCTACGATGGAGAGTCCCTGCGCAGGGACGCGAATGGTTGCGGTGCCAGTTACGATTTCCCTCAAGGCAGCGGGCCTTGCATCGCTCAGAACATCAGCACGCTGGAAGCTTGGCGTGCGCATTTTCAACAGTACCCGAGCGCTCCAGACCGCTATCGCCATCAATGCAGCTTGGGTCCCGACCAGGCGGCGTATGCCTTGAGCCTCATCGCTCGAGAGAACCCAAGCGCGGAGACCCCGGATTGGCAACAAAACGAAATCGTCATCAAGACCTGGCCGCAAAATACGTCCAATCTTCCTATCAAGGCATTCTTTTACTTCTATACAGCAAACGGGACTGCGGGTGCCGAAGCGGCAAAACTCATCCAGCAGGATTTCTTCGGTACAACGGGACGGCGTGTCCCGGTGATTCGAATAACGCCGGATGCAACGCCAGGTCAAGTCTTCAACTACATCCTTGAGGATCAAGGCGTTTTATAGCAGGGGTATGCGCCGATCAGGTGGATACCTGCGAGAAGAAGATCGTGTCCCAGGAAGTGG
>NZ_JAGGOF010000022.1 GCF_018614775.1 Pseudomonas fluorescens | reverse complement strand
AAAATCATTAGGCCAGTTCAATCCCGCTCCCACAAGGGATCGGGGCTCACCGAAAATCTGCCGTCCAACAAATACCTTTGTGGGAGCGAGCTTGCTCGCGATGACGTCGGCACAGCCACCCTCCATGCAAGCTGAACCACCGCTTTCGCGAGCAAGCCCGCTCCCACACGTTTCAGCGCCGAGCGATAGGCTCAACCACCACCGTACACGTCATCCCCGCCGCCAGCAGCACCCCCTCCGGCACTTCATCAAGGTGAATGCGCACCGGCACCCGCTGGGCCAGCCGCACCCAATTGAAGGTCGGATTGACGTCGGCAATCAGCTCACGACTTTGCGGATTGTCACGGTCGTAGATCCCGCGAGAAATGCTCTCCACATGGCCCTTGAGCACTTCACCGCTCATCAATTGCAACTGCGCCGAATCACCAATCCGCACTTGGGGCAGCTTGGTCTCTTCGAAGAAGCCATAGACCCAGAATGAATTCATATCCACCACGGCCATTTTCGCCTCGCCGATGCGCGCATAGTCGCCACGGTGCACGTTGAGGTTGGTCACGTAGCCATCCACCGCTGCCCGGACTTCGGTGCGCGCCAGGTTCAGTTCGGCGGCCTCCAGTTGCGCCTGGGCGTGCTGGTAATCGGCCAGGGCCGAGTCGGCGATATTGCTGGCGTCGTCGCGGTTTTCCCGGGAGATCACCAGGCTGTCCAGGTCGGCACGGCGATGGGCATTGATCTTGCGCATTTCCCAGGTCGCCTTGCGTGACGCCACCAGGGCGCGTGCCTGCTTGACCGCGATGCGGTAATGCTCCGGGTCGATGCGCATCAGCAAGTCGCCCTTCTTCACCGCCTGGTTGTCGCGCACTGCAACCTCGACCACCTCGCCGCTGACATCGGCGGCGACGTTGATGATGTCGGCCCGGACCCGCCCATCGCGGGTCCAGGGGGTGTTCATGTAATGCTCCCAGAGCGTGCGGCCAATCCACAGCGCCAAGGCCAGCACCAGCAGCGTCGCAAGCAGGCTGAAAAACTTTTTCATTGCATCGATCTCAACGGTAGACCGTCAGCACCAGGGCGCCGAACAGGCAGGTAAACAGACTCAGGCGCAGCAGCGCCGGGTGCCAGAAGAAGCGGTACAGGTCCAGCCCGGACAGGAATCGGTCGAGGGCCCAGGCCAACGCGGCGGCGATGAAAAACATCAGGGTCATGGTCGGCATGTACACGCCATGGAAGGCGATCTCACGGGGCATGTTCAGGTTCCTGGCGCAGCGGTGCGGCATAAGCCGCCAACGGTGATTGCGGGTCGAGCAGCGAGGTGCGGATGAAATGCAGGTAGCTTTTCACCCGACGCAAGGCCGAGGTGTCGAAATGCGGCGCGAAGGGTTCGTCGGTGGCCTGCACGCGGTTGATGGCGTGATCCACCGCCACCAGGGCTCGCTCCAGATGGTTCTGGTTCGGCTGGCGAAACAGCCGCACCAGCGCCCGTCCCATCCCGCGAATCGCCTGGCGCCACGGCTGGCTCTCGGCATACGCCGGGTGCACCGGCAGGATCGCCTGCTCCTTGCGCAACTCGATGACCGCGTGACCGACCTCCAGCACCACGAACATCCAGCGCAGCAGGTCGCGCTGCACCCGGGGCTGCCCCGCCGCCAGCCCGTAGGCCTGGTGCAGCAAGTCCCGGGTACGGCTTTCGAACCCCGAGGCCAGGCCCTTGAGCCTGCCACTGATGGCGAACACCACCTGCTCGCGCAGGTCCTGTTCGAGCCGACGCCACATCCAGCGGCTGTTGGGTGGCAGGATGATCGCCCCGGCAGCGGCGCACACCAGCATGCCGAGGACCATCGCCAGGTAATCGTTGATGAAGGCGTAGGGGTTGTAGAGCGTCAGGTTGTCCGGCACCGAGCCGGTGCAGAAAAAGATCAGCAACCCCAGCCCGACGCCGGCGTAGCGCGGCCGGGAACTGAGGAACGAGCCCAGAGTAAGGACCGGGGCGAGCATCACACACAGCAACGGGAAACCGTCGATCAGCGGAAAGACGAAGAACATCTCGACGAAGCCGATCAACGCCCCGCACAAAGTGCCGCAGGCCATCTGGAACGCCATGCGCTTGGGGTTCGGCGTCGCCGCCGACAAGCCCACGGTAGCGGCGGCGATCATCGTCATGGTCGCGCCACTCGGCCAGGCCGTGGCGACCCAGTAGCTGCCCAGCACCAGCAGGATGAAGGCCGCGCGAAACCCCGAAGCGGCGGCCGCCAGGCCATTGGTCTGCGGCACAAAGGGTTCGTCCCAGCGCTCGCGTTCGTGGCGATGCTCGGCCAGGGAGGCATGGGTCAGGGCGTAGCCGTGCAGGTCGTCGACAAAGCGATAGAGCAGCTCGTAGGCGGTATGGAAATCCAGCTGTTGCGCATCACTCGGCTGTGTTTCCTGGAACAGCGCCCGCAGCCGCCGCACCTGGGCTGGCAGGTCGGCCTTGTAGTTGGCCAGGGCCGCCGCCAGGCGGGCCGCATCGGCGTCGGTCAGGGCGCGGCCGCTGAAACCGTCGAGCAATTCGGCCAACGTCTGCAAGCTCGGCTTGATGGCGTCCACCACGTGATCCGCGGCGCTGCCGCGCAAGCGTTCAAGCAACTGGTGCAGGGCATTGAAGCGGGTGGTGATGCCCATGAATTCGCTGTTCAAGCGACTGAGCCGGCCGTTGCGCCGACGCATGTGCGGGTCTTCGAACACGGTGACGCTGCGCAGGCTTTCCAGGCCGACGGCTTCGGCAATGAACCGCACGTTGCCGGCCTCGAATGCGTCCCGCCGGCTGCGCCCACGCAAGCCGTCGGTGACGAACAGGGCAAACACTCCGAAGCGCTGGTACAAGGCGTTGCGCATGGCGGCGCTGGCGGTCTGCGGCAGGATCGCGGCGCTGGCCAGGGTTGAGCAGAGGATCCCCAGGGAGATTTCCAGGACTCGCCAGACCGCCGCCATGAACGCGCCTTCCGGATGAGCCAGGGCTGGCAGCCCGATCATCGCCGCGGTGTAGCCGGCCAGCACGAAGCCGTAGGCGCGGAAGTTGCGATAACGCGCCGCGCCGGCCGTGCAGAGGCCGACCCAGATCGTCAGGCAGCCGAGAAACAACTCGGTGTTCTGGGCGAACAAGGCGATCAGCGCCACCATCACCGCCGAACCCGCCAGGGTGCCGAGGAAGCGGTAGAAGCTCTTGGCGAATACCTGGCCGCTCTGGGGTTGCATGACGATGAACACGGTGATCATCGCCGTGCGCGGTTGCGGCAGCTCCAGGCGCATCGCCAGCCACAACGTCAGGAACGCGGCCAACAGGACCTTGAAGATATAGACCCAGGTCACCCCATCGCTGCGGGCCCAGTCGTAAAAGCCACGGCGCCATTCGAGGCGGTAGAGCCAGCGCAGGGGGGCGAATAAAAACGTCATGGGCAGGCGCTCATCGACACAAACCCCTGGCGAGTCATCGCGCAGGCACATCGCGACCGGCCTCAAGCCCACCGCCCAACGCCGTCACCAGGTCGGCGTGGGCAATCAGCCGCGCGGCTTCCACCTGTTGTTGCACCTGTTGCTGCTTGAACAGCAGGCTCTGGGCGGTAAGCACGTTGAGGTAGTCGGTCAGCCCGCGCTGGAACGCCACCAGCGCAATGTCGTAGGTGCGCTGCGCCGCGGCCACGGACTCGGCGGCGAAGGTGTGTTGCTTGTCCATGGACTGGCGACGGATCAACTGGTCGGAAATGCTCTTGAGCGCATTGACCAGCGTCTGGTTGTAGTGCGCGATGGCGACGTCATAACCGGCGCTCGCCTCGCCCAACTCCGAGCGCAGGCGCCCACCGTCGAAAATCGGCAGCGAGATCGCCGGGCCGACGTTATAGGTGAGCTTCTTGCCGGTCAGGAATTCCAGCATTCCACCACCGGTGGCCATGTAGCCCAAGCTGCCCACCAGATCGACGTTGGGATAAAAACCGGCGCGGGCCACATCGATACCCCGGGCCTGAGCCGTCACCTGCCAACGCCCTGCCACCACATCCGGACGCTGGCCAAGCAACTCGGCGGGCAGTGCCGACGGCAGTTTCAACGGCGTGCCCAGGACCAGGGTCGGGCGCTGCAACTGCGCGCCCGCCCCCGGCCCCTTGCCCGCCAGCGCTGCCAACTGATTGCGACCCAAGGCAATGGCTTCGTCGAGGGCGTCGAGTTGACGATGGGTTTCGGGCAACGGCGCCTGGGCCTGGCTGACTTCGAAATGGGTGCCGATGCCGCCGTCCAGGCGTTTCTGCGCCAGCTGCAGAATCTGCTCTTGCTGATGCAACGTGGCGACGACGATATCGCGCTGGGCGTAGTGCAGAGAAAACTCGATGTAGGCATGCACGATGTTGTTCTGCAACTCCAACTGTGCCTGCCGCGCCTCGGCCACGCTCATGTGAGCCAGATCTACCGCCCGCTCGCTGGCGTTGCGCTGACGACCCCACAGGTCCAGGGCATAGCTCAAACCCAGGGCGGCGCTGTTGTCCCACGTGGTGGTGTTGGCCAGCTCGCCGGGACCATAGAATTGATCGGTCGGCCAGTTGTGGCGCTTGAGCGTCGATTCGCCGTTGACCTGCAGCGACTCGGCGGCCTCGGCCACCCCGGCCATGGCCTTGGCCTGCCGCACCCGCGCCGCCGCCATCGCCAGGCTTGGGCTGTCATGCACGGCAAGGTCGATCCAGCGATCCAGCTGCCGGTCGCCATAGGCCTGCCACCACTGGCGGGTGGGCCAACGGGCGTCGCGGGCAGCTTCGCGGATCGCCGCATCGGTGACCAGTTGATTGGCTGACAGTGCCTGGCCCTGCGGCGCAATCCCTCCCGTCCCGATGCAACCGCTGATGGTCAACGTCAAAACCCAAACACTGAGAGTCTTCAGCTCTCTGCTGATGCAACGCGGCACTGGCGAAAATTTCCTGAGGTGGGCATGAGGAGGCGATAGCGTGCTTGCCTGTTAACACAACCCTGTGGGAGCGAGCCTGCTCGCGATGGCGTCAGCACAGCCAATACGCCGACAACTGACCCACCGCCATCGCGAGCAGGCTCGCTCCCACAAGTCACCGCTAAACAGATCACTGCTGAAGTGCCGGCAATTCTAGGTACGAGGCTCAACGGCGATAAGCCGACCTTTCTGCGAATCTTTGTTACCGTTAACGCGATAATCCAAACGTCGGGTCCCGTAGCGCCGCAACTTCATGTCACAATTTGCTACCGCCCAAGAGAGCCTTCCATGGACACCTTGCAAAACATGCGCGCGTTCAGCTGTGTTGCCGAAGCCGGCAGCTTCACCGCCGCCGCCGTGCAACTGGACACCACCACAGCCAACGTCTCGCGTGCGGTTTCCAACCTGGAAGCCCACCTGCAAACTCGCCTGCTCAATCGCACCACGCGGCGGATCGCCCTGACCGAGGCAGGTAAACGCTACTTGCTGCGTTGCGAGCAGATCCTGGCCTATGTGGAAGAAGCCGAGGCCGAGGCCAGCGATGCCCACGCACGTCCCGCCGGCCAGTTGAAAGTCCACACCATGACTGGCATCGGCCAGCACTTCGTGATCGACGCCATCGCCCGCTATCGCAAGACTCATCCGGACGTGACCTTCGACCTGACCCTCGCCAACCGGGTGCCGGACATCCTCGACGAGGGCTACGACGTGTCCATCGTGCTCGCCAGCGAGCTGCCGGACTCGGGCTTCGTCTCCCAGCGCCTGGGCATCACCTACAGCATCGTCTGCGCTTCCCCAGCCTACGTGAAGGCCAGCGGCTGCCCGCAAAAACCCAGCGACCTGCTCAACCACGCGTGCCTGCGCCTGGTCAGCCCGGTCATTCCGCTGGAAAAATGGGTGTTCGACGGCCCGGAAGGCCAGGAAATGGTCACCATCAACAGCTCACCGTTCCTGGTGAACTCCGCCGATGCGATGAAAACCGCGATCACCAGCGGCATGGGGGTGGGGGTCTTGCCGGTGTACGCCGCCATCGAAGCGCTGCGCAACGGCACACTGGTGCGGGTGATGCCCAACTACCGCTCTCAGGAACTGAACCTATACGCCATCTACCCTTCGCGCCAGTACCTGGATGCGAAGATCAAGACCTGGGTCGAATACCTGCGCGGTTCACTGCCGGAGATCCTGGCGGCGCACCAGGCCGAGCTCACGGCTTATGAATTGAGCGGCAGCCTGACGGGCGCACGGGCAGCGAACTGAAGCCGCCCCTGTGTTCGAGGGCGACGGTTCAGCGCTTGCCCATCGAGCGACGTGTGCCGGGAGGCGCGGCACCCGGGGTCTTGGTATGGCCGTTCTTCGCGCCATTTTTGTACCACGGCTGTTGCGCGGCACCTTTGGCGGCGGCCAGCTCGCCGGGCTTGAACGGGAACTTGAAGGCCGGGATCGCGGCTTTATCACTTTCGGCGCTGGAAACATCGCTGTCAGGCAGGTCGGCCTGTTCGCCGCCTGGCTGTTCGTCGGCGGGCGACAGTATCGGGGAAGTCATTTGAAGCTCCGGGTAATGCGTGTAAGTCGGGCCCGCAGAGCGAGCCGCGAGAGGCGCTAGTATACCCGCCCTTTATCAGGGCGCACGGGACAGTTTCCATCAGCCTTGGCACCCGCCTGACGATAGGTCAGGACAAAACTGACAAGCCTGTCAGTCAGGCGTCACCTTCCTGACCGCCTCGCAACGCTATATAAGAACGATAGAAATCCCACCGTCCTGAACCGGCTCTTCGCATCCATGCACATCCAGAAAAAAATCGTCCTGCCCGTTGCGCTCCTGGTCGCTTTGGCGGCCCTCGCCTTCTGGTTCGTCATGAAACCGGTCACCGCCAAGCCATCCGCTCCCGCCGCCATTCCGGTACGGGTCGTCAGCGTGGTGCAGAAGGACGTGCCGCGTTTTGCCAGCGGCATCGGCACGGTGCTTTCATTGCACAGCGTGGTCATTCGTCCGCAGATCGACGGCATCCTGACCCGCCTGCTGGTCAAGGAAGGACAACGGGTCAGCAAAGGCGACCTGCTGGCGACCATCGACGACCGTTCGATCCGTGCCAGCCTCGACCAGGCCCGGGCACAGCTCGGCGAAAGCCAGGCACAGCTGGCGGTGGCCCAGGTCAATCTCAAGCGCTACAAATTGCTCAGCGTCGACGACGGCGTCTCGAAGCAGACCTACGACCAGCAACAGGCCCTGGTCAATCAGCTCAAGGCCACCGCCCAGGGCAATCAGGCGGCTATCGATTCGGCACAGGTGCAGTTGTCCTACACGCAGATCCGCTCTCCGGTGAGCGGGCGCGTCGGCATTCGCAATGTCGACGAGGGCAACTTCCTGCGCACCAGTGACACCGCAGGCCTGTTCACGGTGACCCAGATCGATCCCATCGCGGTGGAGTTTTCCCTGCCGCAGCAAATGCTGCCCACCTTGCAGCGGTTGATCGCCGCGCCCGACCAGGCTTTGGTCCAGGCTTTCATCGGTGCCGATGGCTCGTCGGGGGAGCTGCTGGGCGAGGGCCGGCTGAGCCTCATCGACAACCAGATCAACGCCAGCACCGGGACCCTGCGGGCCAAGGCTGAATTCAGCAACGCCGCGCAACGACTGTGGCCGGGGCAGCTGGTGACGCTGAAAATCCAGACCACAATCGACAAGGACGCCCTGGTGGTACCGCCGACCGTGGTCCAGCGCGGGCTGGAGCAACACTTCGTGTATCGGGTCAACGGTGACAAGGTCGAGAGCGTGCCGGTGGAAATGGTCTACCAGGACAGCGACATGCAGATCATCAAAGGCGTGAACCCCGGCGACCAGCTGGTGAGCGACGGTCAGTCACGGCTCAAGCCGGGCACCCATATCCAGGTGCTCAGTGATCCACCCGCCCTTGCCAAGTCCGTGGAGCCGCAGCCATGAAGGGCCGCGGCTCGATTTCGGCGTGGTGCATCAACCACCCGATCGCCACGGTGCTGCTGACCTTTGCCCTGGTACTGCTGGGGCTGATCGCCTTCCCTCGCCTGCCCGTCGCGCCGTTGCCGGAGGCAGAGTTCCCGACCATCCAGGTCAACGCTCAATTGCCCGGTGCCAGCCCGCAAACCATGGCGTCGTCGGTGGCGACGCCGCTGGAGGTGCAATTCAGCGCCATCCCCGGCATCACCCAGATGACCTCCAGCAGTGCCTTGGGTTCGACCAACCTGATCCTGCAATTCACCCTGGATAAAAGCATCGACACCGCTGCCCAGGAAGTCCAGGCAGCCATCAACACCGCCGCCGGCAAACTGCCCAACGACATGCCCAACCTGCCGACCTGGCGCAAGGTCAACCCGGCCGACAGCCCCGTGCTGATCCTCAGCATCAGTTCCACGCTGATGCCCGGCACCGAGCTGAGCGACTACGTCGAAACCCTCCTTGCCCGTCAGATCAGCCAGATCGATGGCGTCGGACAAGTCAACATCACCGGCCAGCAACGCCCGGCGATACGGGTCCAGGCCTCGGCCGACCGCCTCGCCGCCATCGGCCTGACCCTGGCCGACATCCGCCTGTCGCTGCAGCAGGCCAGCCTCAACCTGGCCAAGGGTGCCCTGTACGGCGAGTCGAGTATTTCCACCCTGTCCACCAACGACCAGTTGTTCCAGCCCGAGGAATACCGCGAGTTGATCGTGTCCTACAAGAATGGCGCACCGGTCCACCTCAAGGACGTCGCCAAGGTTGTCAACGGGTCGGAAAACGCCTATGTCCAGGCCTGGTCCGACAGCGAGCCGGGGCTCAACCTGGTGATCTTCCGGCAGCCGGGGGCGAACATCGTCGAGACCGTCGACCGTGTCCAGGCGGCCCTACCCACCCTGCGGGCCATGCTGCCCGCCGTCGTACAGGTCAAGGTGCTGATCGACCGTACCCAGACCATCCGCGCCTCGTTGCATGAGGTGGAGGTCACCCTGCTGATCACGGTGTTGCTGGTGGTGGCGGTCATGGCGCTGTTCCTGCGCCAGCTCTCGGCAACCCTGATTGTCTCAGCGGTGCTGGGGGTGTCGCTGACCGCCAGTTTCGCCCTGATGTACGTCATGGGCTTCAGCCTGAACAACCTGACCCTGGTGGCGATCGTCATCTCGGTGGGGTTCGTGGTGGACGACGCGATTGTGGTGGTGGAGAACATCCACCGGCACCTGGAAGCCGGCGACAGCATGCGCGAGGCGGCGATCAAGGGCGCCGGCGAAATCGGCTTCACGGTGGTGTCCATCAGCTTCTCGCTGATCGCCGCGTTCATCCCGTTGCTGTTCATGGGCGGCGTGGTCGGGCGCCTGTTCAAGGAGTTTGCCCTGACCGCCACCTCGACCATCCTGATCTCGGTGGTGGTGTCGCTCACCCTGGCGCCAACCCTGGCCGCGTTGTTCATGCGCGCCCCGGTGCATCATGCCCACAGCAAGCCGGGGTTCGGCGAACGCCTGCTGGGCGGTTATGAACGGACCCTGCGGCGGGCCCTGGCCCATCAGAAACTGATGATCGGCGTATTCGGCCTGACCCTGGCGCTGGCCGTGGTCGGCTACGTGTTCATCCCCAAGGGTTTCTTCCCGGTGCAGGACACCGGCCTGGTGCTGGGCACCAGCGAGGCCGCCGCCGATGTGTCATTCCCGGACATGGTTGCCAAGCACAAGGCCCTGGCCGACATCGTCGCCGCCGACCCGGCGGTGGAGACCTTTTCCCACTCGGTCGGTGTCTCGGGCAGCAACCAGACCATCGCCAACGGCCGCTTCTGGATTGCCCTCAAGCCGCGGGCCGAGCGTGACGTGTCGGCCAGCGGCTTCATCGACCGGATTCGTCCAAAACTGCTGAAAATTCCCGGCGTGGTGTTGTACCTGCGGGCCGGACAGGACATCAACCTCAGTTCCGGCCCCAGCCGCGCCCAGTATCAATACGTGCTAAAGAGCAACGACGGGCCGACGCTCAACGCCTGGACGCAAAAGCTCACTGACAAGTTGCGCGGCAATCCGGCGTTTCGCGATATCTCCAATGACCTGCAACTGGGCGGCAGCATCACCCACATCAACATCGATCGCAGCGCGGCGGCGCGCTTCGGCCTCACCGCCAGCGATGTCGACCAGGCCCTGTACGACGCCTTCGGCCAGCGGCAGATCAATGAATACCAGACCGAGACCAACCAGTACAACGTGATCCTGGAACTCGATACGGCACAACGGGGCAAGGCCGAAAGCCTGGCGTATTTCTACCTGCGCTCGCCCTTGAGTGGCGAAATGGTCCCGCTCTCGGCCCTGGCCCGCTTCGACGCCCCCAGCAGCGGCCCGTTGTCCATTGCCCACGACGGCATGTTCCCGGCCGCCAACCTGTCGTTCAACCTGGCGCCCGGCGTGGCGTTGGGGGATGCGGTGCGTATGCTCGACCAGGCCAAGAACGAGATAGGCATGCCGGCGGCCATCACCGGCAACTTCCAGGGGGCGGCCCAGGCGTTCCAGAGTTCCCTGGCCAGTCAGCCGTGGCTGATCCTCGCCGCGCTGGTGGCGGTGTACATCATCCTCGGCGTGCTCTACGAGAGTTTCGTGCACCCGCTGACCATCATTTCCACGTTGCCCTCGGCCGGCCTCGGCGCGCTGATCATGCTCTGGCTGCTGGGCCAGGATTTTTCGATCATGGCGCTGATCGGGCTGGTGCTGTTGATCGGTATCGTCAAGAAGAACGGCATCCTGATGATCGACTTTGCCCTCGATGCCCAGCGCAACGGTGGGCTCACGCCCCAGGAAGCGATTTTCCAGGCCTGTGTGACCCGGTTCCGGCCGATCATGATGACGACCCTGGCCGCCCTGCTCGGCGCCCTGCCGCTGATGCTCGGCTATGGCCCGGGTGCCGAGCTGCGTCAGCCACTGGGTATCGCGGTGGTGGGCGGCCTGCTGGTGAGCCAGGCGCTGACGCTGTTCACCACACCGGTCATATACTTGTGGCTCGAGCGGCTGTTTCATCGGCCCAGGCTTGCGCCGACGGCATTGGCGACGACACACTGAGGCGGGTCCATGCGCGTTCTGATCATCGAAGACGAAGAAAAAACCGCGGACTACCTGCACCGCGGCCTGACCGAACAGGGCTACACCGTGGACGTGGCACCGGACGGCGTCGAGGGCTTGCATCTGGCGCTGGAAAGCGACTATGCGGTGATTGTGCTCGACGTGATGCTGCCAGGCCTGGACGGCTTCGGCGTGCTACGGGCCTTGCGCGCCCGCAAGCAGACCCCGGTGATCATGCTCACCGCCCGGGAACGGGTCGAGGACCGCATCAAGGGGCTGCGCGACGGCGCTGACGATTACCTGGGCAAGCCGTTTTCCTTTCTGGAACTGGTGGCGCGCCTGCAGGCCCTGACCCGCCGCAGCGGCGGCCATGAACCGGTGCAAGTGAGCATTGCCGACCTGTGGATCGACCTGATCAGTCGCAAGGCGACGCGCGCCGGCCTACGTCTGGACCTGACCGCCAAGGAGTTTTCCCTGCTCACTGTCCTGGCCCGTCGCCAGGGCGAAATCCTGTCGAAGACCGCGATTGCCGAAATGGTCTGGGACATCAATTTCGACAGCGACGCCAACGTGGTCGAAGTGGCCATCAAGCGCCTGCGCGCCAAGCTCGACGGGCCGTTCGAGCAGAAGCTGCTGCACACCATTCGCGGCATGGGCTACGTGCTGGAGAGTCGCAGTGAGTAACAGTCTCGCGCTGCGCCTGAGCGGGATGTTCACGTTGGTGGCGGCGTTGGTGTTCCTGCTGATCGGCGGCGCGTTGTACCAGCAAGTGGCGAAGGGCCTGGGCCTGTTGCCGGAAGCCGAACTCGATGCACGCTACAGCGTGCTGGAATCGACGGTGGGCCGCTACGGCACGCCTGAGCACTGGGTGAAGATCAACAACAAGCTGAAGTTGTTGGGTGAAGAAGACAAGCGCATTCATTTCTGGATCGTCAGCGGCGACCCACGTTTTGAATATGGCAACCCTGACGCGCAGATCCGCGCCTTTGCCGAGGGGCCCCTGGGTAAACGTGACCTGAACCTGCCCCATCGGCACTACCCGATGAAAGTGCTGGTGAGCCAGTTCCCGGCCAAGGACCAACGGCCACCGCTGCGCTTCATGATTGGTATCGACACCGAAACCTTCTACCAGACCCAGCATCAACTGTTGGTGGCACTGGTGAGCCTGGCCATCGTCGGCGTGCTGCTGGCTTCCGCACTGGGCTATTGGGTGGCGCGGATCGGCCTCAAACCGTTGATCAAGCTGTCCGACGAAGCCCGGCGCCTGACCCCGCCGCGCCTGTCTGGACGCCTGCAACTGACACCGCTGCCGCCGGAACTGAACCAGTTCGTCAGTTCTTTCAATGCCACCCTCGACCGGGTCGAACTGGCCTATTCACGCCTGGAGTCGTTCAACGCCGACGTCGCCCACGAACTGCGCTCGCCCCTGACCAACCTGATCGGTCAGACCCAAGTGGCGCTGACCCGTGGCCGCTCGGCCGAACACTACTTCGAAGTGCTGCAATCAAACCTCGAGGAACTGGAACGGCTGCGCTCGATCATCAATGACATGCTGTTCCTGGCCAGCGCCGACCAGGGCAGCAAGGCCACCAAGCTGACCCGCGCCTCGCTTGCCAGCGAAGTGGCAACCACCCTCGACTATCTGGACTTCATCCTGGAAGACGCCCAGGTCCAGGTCCGGGTCAGCGGCGATGCCCAGGCCAACATCGAGATCGCCCACCTGCGCCGGGCGCTGATCAACCTGCTGAGCAATGCCGTGCAGCACACCGCGCCAGGGCAGTTCATCGACGTGCGCATCGAAGCCCAGGCTGACCAGATCACCCTGGCCGTTACCAACCCCGGCGAACCGATTGCAGGCGAACACCTTCCGCGCCTGTTCGAACGCTTCTACCGGGTCGATGCCTCGCGCAGTAACAGCGGCGCCAACCACGGGCTGGGGCTGGCGATCGTCAAGGCCATCGCCCTGATGCATGGTGGCGACGTGTTCGTGCGCAGTGACCGGGGCGCCAATACCTTTGGCATCCGCCTGCCCGCCTGACACCCATGCGCCAACTGTGGACGGATTTCCGCGCCCTTGAATGCTGGGCGAAAGGCAATTGGATCAAAATGACCCTTTCGCAGCCGTCGTCGGTCACAACCGGTATGGCGCGAACATTGATTGCCCGCCCCCACCGATCCAAGCACAATCAGCAAAAGGCCGGCAGCTGGCTCGTTGCCAGTTATGCATCCTTTGGGAAGGATCCTCGCCACATGACAATGCAGACATCGGAACCATGAGCGCGAGCAGTGCAACACCCGGCAACCCCCCGCTAATACGTTCGGAGCGGGCACTCGTGCTCGCCAGCTCGCTGGTGGTCATTGCCATCCTCAGCATCGTCACGTTCCTGCTGATTCGCGAACACGACAGCGCCCAGGACGAAGCGACACGCGCAGCCAGCAATATCGTGCAATTGATCGATGCCGACGTGCTGCGCAACGTCGAACTCTACGCCCTGTCGCTGCGGGGCCTGATCGCTACGGCAAAACGTGAAGACCTCAACGACGTGTCGCCGACGATCCGTCACCTGGCGCTGTTCGACCGCGCCACCGCTGCGCCTTATAAAGGCGACATCCTGCTGCTCGACAAGCGTGGCGATGTGATCGCCGACTCCGCATCGATCACACCGCGAAAAGGCAATTACGCCGATCGGGAGTATTTCCGTGCCCATCTCGAAAACCCGAGCCTGGACATGATGATCAGTCGCCCGTTTCGTTCCAGGAGCATTGCCCAGGACTGGCGCATCAGTTTCAGTTATCGACTCAACGACGAGCAGGGGGAATTCATGGGGGTGGCCGAGGCTGCGATGCGCCTCAACTACTTCAGCCAGTTGTTCAAGAGCCTGAACATCGGCCATGGCGGGACGGTCAACCTGGTCAGCCGCGGTGGCATCCTGTTGGCCCAGGAACCGCTTCTGGCCGAGGACATGGTCGGCAAGGACTTCAGCCAGCGACCGAACTTCGTGCGGATCCTGCGTGAAGGCAACGGCAGTTTCACCGGCATCTCCAGTGCCGATCAGACCCTGCGCCTGTATACCTTTTCCCAAGTGGGCGACTTGCCGTTGATCGTCGTGGTCGCGCTCTCCTCCCAGGAAGTATTTGCCTCGTGGCGACGTACCGCGCTGATGGTCAGCGGCGCCACCGGCGCGTTGTGCATTGCTTTGCTTTGGCTCACCTGGCTGCTGCGTCGCGAATTGAGGCGTCGCCACACGGCCGAGCAGGACCTGGCACACCTGGCTTCGATCGATTCCCTGACCGGCCTGGCCAACCGCCGGGCCCTGGACGTGAAGCTGCGCCAGGAATGGCTGCGGGCTCAACGCTCGGGCCAACCGCTGTCCGTCATGATGATCGATGCCGACCACTTCAAGGCCTATAACGACCGTCACGGCCATCATGGCGGTGACGAGGCCCTACGAGCCCTGGCCCAACTGATCGGCAACCATGTCCGTCGCCCTGCTGACCTCGCGGCACGCTACGGTGGCGAGGAGTTCTCTGTGGTAGTGCCGGAAACCGCCACTGCAGGCGCCTTCACCCTGGCCCAGAATATCCGCCAGGCAGTCGAACAACGGCCACCCACTATCGCCGGTGACGCGCCGATGACCGTCAGCATCGGCATCGCCACCTGGGCAAAAGGCCCCTACGGCAACCTCGAACAGCTCCTGGCCGCCGCCGACAAGGCGCTCTACCAAGCCAAGGCCAGCGGCCGCAATCGCGTGGTCTGCGCGATGTAACCCCGGCCCTGGCCAATGCCGGTCAGCTCAGCCACAAGCTTTGCTCCCACAACAAGCCCGTCGTTCACCAGTACTCGGCGATAAAAAAAGGCCACCCGAAGGCAGCCCTTAAAAAACTAGAGAGGTTTTTTGCCTACACGGCCGCGACAGGGCGCATGTAAGAGATGGGTGCGGCGCTGGCGTCTTCGAACGTCACGACTTCCCAAGCATCTTTCTGCTCAATCAACTTGCGCAGCAGTTGGTTGTTCAGTGCGTGGCCGGACTTGAAGCCCTTGAACTCACCAATCAGGCTATTGCCCAGCAGGTAGAGGTCGCCAATTGCATCGAGGATCTTGTGCTTGACGAATTCGTCTTCATAACGAAGGCCGTCTTCATTCAACACGCCATCGGAATCGACCACGATCGCGTTTTCAACACTGCCGCCGAGTGCGAGGTTGTGCTTGCGCAGGTACTCGATGTCACTCATGAAACCAAAGGTACGTGCGCGGCTGACTTCTTTTACGAACGAAGTGCTGGAAAAATCCACGCTTGCACTCTGGGTGCGGTCCCGGAAAACCGGGTGATCGAAATCGATCTCGAAGCTCACCTTGAAACCTTCGAAAGGGACGAAAGTGGCGCGCTTGTCGCCATCTTCCACGGTCACTTCCCGCAGGATACGAATGAACTTCTTGGCTGCGTCCTGCTCTTCCAGGCCAGCCGATTGAATCAGGAATACGAAGGGTCCGGCGCTGCCATCCATGATCGGGACTTCGGACGCGGAGAGCTCGACGTAGGCGTTATCGATGCCCAGGCCGGCCATGGCCGAGAGCAAATGCTCCACCGTGTCCACTTTGGTGTCACCGTTGACCAACGTGGTCGACATAGTGGTTTCACCAACGTTTTCCGCGCGAGCAGGAATCTGCACCACAGGGTCGAGGTCGGCGCGACAAAACACGATGCCGGTATCGACAGGCGCGGGCTTGAGGGTCAGGTAGACCTTCTCGCCGGAATGCAGACCGACGCCTGTGGCACGGATAATATTCTTCAGGGTGCGTTGTTTAATCATGGCATGGGCCGCTTCAGCGCAAATTGCGAACTGGTATCAACAAAGGCTGGCGATGATAGCAGACCAGACCTTTGCTGAACACCAATCACCCGTATCCCCCTGATACATTTCATCAATCGGCCTGACGACGCAGGAATGCCGGGATGTCCAGGTAATCCAGATCGTCTTGCGGATTCATCTTCGCGGCAGTCGCAGCACCGGCCTGGGCCTGGTTGCGCATGACGGTCGGACGGTCCAGGTCACGGTAGTTCACCGCCGGCGATTCCTGACGAGCGGCAGTTTGCTGCTGTGGCTGCGAGGCCATGCTGGTTTGAACGGTGTTGTCGATCACCTTCATCGGCTTCTCGATTTTCGCGCCCAGGCCAGTGGCGACCACGGTCACGTGCAGCTCATCGCGCATGTCCGGATCGATCACGGTGCCAACCTTGACCATCGCGTGGTCAGAGGCAAAGGCTTCGATGATGCTACCCACGTCGGAGTACTCGCCCAGGGACAGGTCGGGACCGGCGGTGATGTTCACCAGGATGCCCCGCGCGCCTTGCAGGTTGACGTCTTCGAGCAACGGGTTGCGGATGGCCGCTTCGGTGGCTTCACGCGCACGGTTCGGACCGCTGGCGCAGCCAGTGCCCATCATCGCCATGCCCATTTCGGACATCACGGTGCGTACGTCGGCGAAGTCGACGTTGATCATGCCCGGACGCTTGATGATGTCGGAGATACCGCGAACGGCACCGGCCAGTACGTCATCGGCCTTGGCAAATGCCGACAGCAGGCTGGCGTCTTTACCGAGGATGGTCAGCAGCTTCTCGTTGGGGATGGTAATCAACGAGTCGACGCTTTCGCTCAGCGCGCGGATGCCTTCATCGGCGATCTGCATACGCTTGCGGCCTTCGAATGGGAACGGACGGGTCACCACCGCAACGGTGAGGATGCCCATTTCCTTGGCCACTTCGGCAATGATTGGCGCCGCACCGGTACCGGTACCGCCGCCCATGCCCGTGGTGATGAACACCATGTTGGTGCCGGCCAGGACTTCAGCGATGCGCTCGCGGTCTTCCAGGGCTGCCTGACGGCCAACCTCGGGATTCGCGCCGGCACCCAGGCCCTTGGTCACGCCAGTACCCAGTTGCAGGATGGTCCGCGCGCCGATGTTTTTCAGCGCTTGAGCATCGGTGTTGGCGCAAATGAATTCGACGCCTTCGATGTTGCTCTTGACCATGTGGTTGACAGCGTTGCCGCCGCCACCGCCGACACCGATTACCTTGATAACCGGGCTGGCGGGGATGTTGTCTACGAGTTCGAACATGTTCCCTCTCCTTTCATTCTCTAGTTTTTTCGCCTACTGCGTCTTCAGCTACAAGCTGCGAGCCCTTGAGCTGCAAGCTTGCCGCTTGAAGCTTGAAACTTGTCGCTAAAAGTTGCCTTTCACCCAAGCCTGCAGCCGTTCCAACAGCGGAGCCTTGGGCTCTTCGCTGCTGTAGCTGTCGCGGCTGCCGATGCCTGAGAACGAGATGCCGTCGGACTGTTTTTGCAGGCCGTACATCAACAGGCCCACGCCGGTGGAATAAATCGGGTTGCGCACGACGTCATCCAGGCCCTTGACGCCATGGGGCACGCCCAGGCGCACCGGCATGTGGAAGATTTCCTCGGCCAGTTCGACCGCGCCTTCCATCTTCGAAGTACCGCCAGTCAGCACGATGCCGGCCGGGATCAGGTCTTCGTAGCCGCTGCGCCGCAGTTCGGCCTGGATCAGCGTGAACAGCTCGTCGTAGCGCGGCTCGACCACCTCGGCCAGGGCCTGGCGGGACAGCTCGCGCGGTGGACGGTCGCCGACACTTGGCACCTTGATGGTTTCACCGGCGCCGGCCAGTTTTGCCAGGGCGCAGGCGTAGCGAATCTTGATTTCCTCGGCGTACTGGGTCGGGGTGCGCAGCGCCATGGCGATGTCGTTGGTCACCTGGTCGCCGGCAATCGGGATCACCGCGGTGTGACGGATGGCGCCCTCGGTGAAGATCGCGATGTCGGTGGTACCGCCGCCGATGTCCACCAGGCACACGCCCAGTTCTTTTTCGTCGTCGGTCAGCACCGAGTAGGCCGAAGCCAACTGCTCGAGGATGATGTCGTCGATTTCCAGGCCGCAGCGGCGCACGCACTTCTCGATGTTCTGCGCCGCGTTCACCGCACAGGTGACCACGTGGACCTTGGCTTCCAGGCGCACACCGGACATGCCCAGAGGCTCACGGACGCCTTCCTGGTTATCGATCACGTAATCCTGCGGCAGGGTGTGCAGCACCCGCTGGTCAGCTGGGATCGCCACGGCCTGGGCTGCGTCGAGTACGCGCTCAAGGTCGGCGGAGCTGACTTCGCGATCACGGATCGCGACGATGCCGTGGGAGTTCAGGCTGCGGATGTGATTGCCCGCCACGCCAACGAACGCCGAGTGGATCCGGCAACCGGCCATCAGCTGCGCTTCTTCGATGGCGCGCTGGATCGATTGCACGGTGGACTCGATGTTCACCACCACGCCTTTCTTCAAGCCACGGGACGGATGGGTGCCAATCCCGACGATGACCAGCGTGCCGTCGTCCGCGACTTCGCCTACCAGCGCTACCACCTTGGAGGTGCCGATATCGAGACCGACGATCATTTTTCCGCTTTGCACGTTTGCCATGGGTCCTGCCTCTTCTTAATTCTTCGCGACGGCGGGTACGGCCGTCGTCGGCGCTACAGGTTCCCGCCAGCCAACAGCAAGGCCGTTGGCGTAGCGCAGATCGATGCGCGCAATGTTCGTGATCTGTTCTTTGAGCGTCTTGTCATAGATGGCGATGAAACGGCGCATCTTCTCTATCAGGTTGCCGCGACCGAGCAGCAGCTCGATGCCCGGCCCTGAGCTGCCCGGGCCAGTGGTCAGGAACCAGCTGCCGCGCTCACGCAATTCCAGGCGCGCGATGGAGAAGCCCAATGGCCGCAACATCTGGCTCAACACCTGGTACTGCTGCATCACTTGCTGCTGGGCCCGCTGTGGACCGAACAGTTGGGGCAAATGTTCATAGTTGGCCAGTTCCCGCGGCGTGAACGCCTGGCCCTGGTTGTTCAACAGCGACTCGTCGCCCCAACGGGCCACCGGCAGTTGTTCTTCCAGGCGGATCGACACCTGGTCAGGCCATACGCGCCGGACCTCGGCGTGAGCGATCCAGGGCATCTGTTCGAGCTCCGTGCGCATGCCCGCCAGGTCGATGGTGAAGAAGCTCGACGCCACGTATGGGGCGATCCGCTGCTGCACTGCCTGCTGGCTGATGTAGCTCAGGTCGCCCTGGACGTTGATCCGGGCGATCGGCCGGTCGGCATAAGGCAGCAACCGCTGGGCTCCTTCGTACGTACCGAACCCCAACGCCACCAGCAGCACCGGCCAGAACAGGCTCTTGAGAAAACCAAAATTGGCTTTCGGCAAGCGCGCCGACATCGGCTCCTTGGCCACCATCCGGCTGGCACCCCGCGGCACCGGCTTGCGACCGGGTGCGGAGGGCTGATGACGAAGCGATGCGCCTTGCATGGCTTAACCTCTTGGCTCTTGCGGGCCGACACTGGCCGCCAGGATCGACAGCACCAGTTGCTGGAAGTCCAGGCCGGCGGCACGGGCCGCCATCGGCACCAGGCTGTGATCGGTCATGCCGGGGGCGGTGTTGACTTCCAGAAACCAGAACTGCCCATCGGCGTCCTGCATCACGTCAGCCCGACCCCAACCGGCAATACCCAACGCCTCACAGGCCTTGGCCGTGAGGTCCATCAATTGTTTTTCCTTGGCGCTGTCCAGCCCGCAGGGAATGCGGTATTGGGTATCATTGGCGATGTACTTGGCGTCGTAGTCGTAGAACGTGTGCGGGGTGCCCAGCGCAATCGGGGGCAACACCTGGTCACGCAGAGTGGCGATGGTGAACTCGGGACCGGTGATCCACTGTTCGACCAATACTTGTGAATCGTAGGAACTGGCGTCCTTCCAGGCCGCGGTCAACTCAGGCAGCGAATTCACTTTCGCCATGCCGATACTTGAACCTTCATGAGCTGGTTTGACGATCAGGGGAAAGCCCAGTTCCGTGGCTGCTGAAATACAATCGGCCTCGGACGCCAGCACGGCGTGACGCGGGGTCGGAATACCGAGGCTGTGCCAGACCTGCTTGGTGCGCAGCTTGTCCATGGCCAGGGCCGACGCCAGGATGCCACTGCCGGTGTAGGGAATGCCCAGGCATTCGAGCAAGCCTTGCATGCTGCCGTCTTCGCCGCCGCGACCGTGGAGAATGATGAATGCGCGGTCGATCTTTTCGCTCAGCAGGCGCTGCAGGAAGTCATCACCCACGTCGATGCCGAACGCGTCGACACCGGCGCTCTGCAAGGCTTGCAGCACGGCGTTGCCGGACTTGAGGGAGACCTCGCGCTCGGCGCTCTTGCCACCGAACAGCACGGCGACGCGGCCGAAGGCTTTCGGGTCAAGGGTCGAGGCCAGGTTGGCGTAGGCAGCAGTCATTTCAATTTCCCCTCGCTGGAGGCCACGATGGCTCCGGCGAATAACGGACTCTTCAGCAGTTTCGGGCACAGGCCACCGATGTCACCGGCCCCCTGGCACAGCAGGATGTCGCCGGCGCGCAGCAGCGGCTTGACCAGCGGCGCGAGGTCCACGCCACGCTCGATATAGATCGGATCCAGCTGACCGCGCTGGCGGATGCTGTGGCACAGCTGACGGCTGTCGGCCCCCGGGATCGGCTCTTCGCCGGCCGGATAGACTTCCATCAACAACAGCACGTTGGCATCGGCCAGCACTTGGACGAAATCGTCGTACAGGTCGCGGGTGCGGCTGTAGCGGTGCGGTTGGTAAACCATCACCAGGCGCCGATCCGGCCAGCCGCCGCGCACGGCCTTGATCACCGCCGCGACTTCGGTCGGGTGGTGGCCGTAGTCGTCCACCAGCATCACGTTGCCGCCGTCTACCGGCAGTTCGCCGTAGACCTGGAAGCGTCGGCCCACACCCTGGAACCCGGACAGGCCCTGGACGATGGCTTCATCGCTGACCCCTTCGTCGCTGGCGATGCAAATGGTTGCCAGAGAGTTGAGTACGTTGTGGTTGCCCGGCATGTTCACCGAAACGTCCAACGGCTCGCGGTCAGGGCGCAGCACGGTGAAGAAGGTCTGCATGCCTTTCTGGCGCACGTTGATGGCACGCACGTCGGCTTCTTCACTGAAGCCGTAGGTGACGGTCGGACGCTTGACCAGCGGCAGGATTTCGCGCACCACCGGGTCGTCCAGGCACACCACGGCCAAACCGTAGAACGGCAGGTTGTGCAGGAACTCGACGAAGGTTTTCTTCAACTTGTTGAAGTCGCCGTCGTAGGTCGCCATGTGGTCGGCGTCGATGTTGGTGACCACGGCCACCAACGGTTGCAAATGCAGGAAACTCGCATCGCTTTCGTCGGCTTCGGCGATCAGGTAGCGGCTGGTGCCCAGCTGGGCATTGGTGCCCGCGGCATTCAGGCGACCGCCGATCACGAAGGTCGGGTCCAGGCCACCGGCGGCGAACACCGAGGCGATCAAGCTGGTGGTGGTGGTCTTGCCGTGGGTACCGGCGACGGCGATGCCGTGGCGGTAGCGCATCAGCTCGGCGAGCATTTCGGCGCGTGGCACCACCGGAATACGCCGCTCCAGGGCAGTGGCGACTTCCGGGTTGGAGGTGTTCACGGCGCTGGACACCACCAGCACGTCGGCGTTGGCGGCGTTCTCGGCACGGTGACCGATAAAGATCTGCGCGCCGAAGGTTTCCAGGCGCTCGGTGACCGGGGAGGCCTTCAGGTCGGAACCCGAGACCTGGTAACCCAGGTTGAGCAGCACCTCGGCGATCCCGCACATGCCCACGCCGCCGATACCGACGAAGTGGATGCGGCGGATGCGGCGCATTTCCGGTTGTGGCATGGCTTTGCGATTCTCAACCATGGGCCACCTCCAGGCAGGTATCGACCACTTGGGCCGTGGCGTCGGGTTTGGCCAGGCGGCGCGCGGCGCGGGCCATGTCTTCAAGTCGTTGCGGCTGCATCAAAACCTCTGTCAGGCGGGCGGCAAGATCCGCGGCGCCAGTCGTTCTTTGCGGCATCAGGAAGGCAGCGCCTTCACGGGCCAAATAATCGGCGTTGCGGGTCTGGTGATCGTCGATGGCGTGGGGCAAGGGCACCAGCATCGAGGGCAGACCGGCGGCGGCCAGTTCGCTGATGGTCAACGCGCCTGCGCGGCAGACCACCAGGTCGGCCCAGCCATAGGCTTGGGCCATGTCTTTGATGAACGGCTGCACTTGCGCCTCGACGCCGGCGGCGCGGTAGCGCTCGGCGGTCACTTCATCGTGGTGCTTGCCGGCCTGGTGAAACACGTCCGGGCGCAGGTCGGCAGCAACCCGCGACAGGGCTTCGGGCAGCAATTTGTTCAACGGCTCTGCTCCCAGGCTTCCGCCCAGGATCAGCAAACGCGCCTTGCGTCCCGCCAGGGCGGGGCGCGGGGTGTCGAGAAACAGCTCGGTGCGCACCGGGTTACCGGTGGTGCGGCGGTTGCCGGACAGGGTAAAGGTGTCGGGAAACGCTTCACAGACCCGCGCGGCCAACGGCACCAGTAACCGATTGGCGGTACCCGCCACGGCGTTCTGCTCGTGAACGATCACCGGTACGCCGGCCAGTTTCGCCGCAACGCCACCCGGGCCGGTCACATAACCACCGAACCCGACCACACAGACCGGCCGCAACCGACGAATGATCGCCCGCGCCTGCCAGACCGACTTGAGCAACATCAACGGTGCCTTGAGCAACGACAGCTTGCCCTTGCCCCGCAGGCCGCTGGCGTTGATCCGATGCAGCTCAAGACCGGCACCGGGCACCAGTTCGTTCTCGATACCCCGTGGCGTGCCCAGCCAGTGCACGGTATAGCCGCGCGCCTGGAATTCCCGGGCACAGGCCAGCGCCGGGAACACGTGCCCGCCGGTACCGCCGGCCATGATCAGCACGTTAGCGCCCATGAGTCGGCTCCTCGGCGAAGTCGCTCTCCTGGAATTCCATCTCTTCGCTGCCCAGGTGAGTGCGGCTCTCCCACTCGATGCGCAGTAACAAGCCGAGACAGGCGCAGCAGATCACCAGGGAACTGCCGCCATAACTGAGGAACGGCAGCGTCAGGCCCTTGGTCGGCAGCAGGCCGACGTTCACGCCGATGTTGATCAGGAACTGGCCGATCCACAGAAACGACAGGCCATACGCCACGTAGGCGGCAAAAAACTGCTTGGCTTTCTCGGCCCACAAGCCGATGTACATGCCGCGCACGCAAACGAAGACGAACAGCGCCACGGTGCACAGGGAACCCACGACACCCAGCTCTTCGGCCAGGACCGAGAAGACGAAGTCGGTATGCGCTTCCGGCAGGTAGAACTGCTTCTGCACGCTGTTGCCCAGGCCTACACCCAGCCATTCGCCGCGGCCGAAGGCGATCAGTGCCTGGGTCAATTGATAGCCGGAGCCGAACTGGTCGGCCCACGGATCGGTGAAGGTAATCAGTCGCGCCATCCGATAGGGTTGGGCTTGCACCAGCACCGTCACGGCCGCCACCGCCAGCGCCACCATCAGGATGAAGCGAAACAGCCCGACGCCGCCGAGGAACAACATCGCCGCGGCCGCGCCCATCATCACCACCGTGGCGCCGAAGTCCGGCTCCATCAGCAGCAGGCCGGCCATCGGCAGCAACACGATGAACGGCTTGAAGAAGCCCATCCAGCTCTCGCGCACTTCCTTCTGGCGACGCACCAGGTAACCGGCGAGAAAGATCACCACAAACACCTTGGCGATTTCCGAGGGCTGGACGTTGAAGAAGCTGAAACCGATCCAGCGCATCGAGCCATTGACTTCGCGGCCGATCCCCGGCACCAGCACCATCACCAACAGGCCGAAGGCGCCGAGCAGCATCATCCAGCCCAGGCGCTGCCAGGTGGCGATCGGCACCATCATGGTGACCACGCACGCGCCCAGGCCGATCACCAGGTAAATCAGGTGGCGGATCATGTGATAAAGCGTGTTGCCCGACTGCACCGCAGCCACTTCCGACGACGCCGAGGTGATCATCACCAGGCCCAGGCCCAGCAGGGCGAGGCAACCGGCGAGCATCGGGAAATCCAGGTCGATGCCACGCCCGGTAATTAACGGCGACGGGTACGGCTTGATGACGTTCATCAGGCTCATGCCAAGTCCTCCGCGGCCCGGGCGAACAACTGCCCGCGCTCTTCGTAATTCTTGAACATGTCGAAACTGGCGCAGGCCGGCGACAGCAGCACCGCATCGCCTGCTTGAGCGAGGGCGCGGCATTGCTGCACCGCTTCGTCCAGCGAACCGACGCGAAGCAGCGGCACCGCGTCGCCGAGGGCCTGGGCGATCAATTCACGGTCCCGGCCCATCAGCACCACGGCCCGGCAGTTGGCCGCCACCGGATCGCGCAGGTCCTTGAAGTCGGCTCCCTTGCCGTCGCCACCGGCGATCAGCACGAGCTTGCCTTCGATGTCCGCCCCCAGCCCTTCAATGGCAGCCAGGGCGGCGCCGACGTTGGTGGCCTTGGAATCGTTGTACCAGGCCACGCCGTCCAGGTCGCGAACCCACTGACAGCGGTGCTCGAGACCGGCAAAGGTACGCAGCGCCGCCAGCATGGCGTCGAACGGCAGGCCCACCGCGTGGCCGAGGGCCAGGGCTGCCAGGGCATTGGCCTGGTTGTGGGCGCCGCGAACTTTCAATTCGCGCACCGGCATCAGGTTCTGGAATTCGAAGGCCAGGTACTTCTCGCCGTTCTCTTCGCGCAAACCGAAGCCTTTGAAATCCGGCACGCCCAGGCCGAAGGACCAGCACGGCAAGCCTTCGCCCAACAGCGGACGGGTCAAGGCGTCCTGGCGGTTGAACACCACCTGCCGGGCGCCGCGGAAGATCCGGTGCTTGGCCAAGTGATACGCCGGCAGGCCGCTGTAGCGGTCCATGTGGTCTTCGCTGACATTGAGCACGGTCGCCACTTCGGCGCCCAGGTGGTCAGTGGTTTCCAACTGGAAGCTCGACAGTTCCATCACATACAACTCGACGTCGTCACTGAGCAGGTCCAGCGCCGGCGTACCGAGGTTACCGCCCACGGCGACGCGCTTGCCGGCCGCTGCCGCCATCTCACCGACCAGGGTGGTGACGGTGCTTTTCGCGTTGGAACCGCTGATGGCGATGATCGGTGCCTTGGCGTTGCGCGCGAACAACTCGATGTCGCCGGACAATTTCACCCCACGGGCGGCAGCGGCCTGCAAGGCCGGGGTTGCCAGCGCCAGGCCGGGGCTCACGTAGAGCTCGTCGGCGCGGCAGAGGAACTC
Source organism: Pseudomonas fluorescens (assembly GCF_018614775.1). GTDB lineage: Bacteria > Pseudomonadota > Gammaproteobacteria > Pseudomonadales > Pseudomonadaceae > Aquipseudomonas > Aquipseudomonas fluorescens_BY. The sequence goes on along the minus strand of NZ_JAGGOF010000022.1, from coordinate 13,016 downwards.
GACGTCCAGCTCGCCACAACGCACGTCCACCTGCGGATAGTCACGACGCAGCGTGGCCAGCTCAGGTGGATTTTCCCGCGTATCGGCCACGGCAAACGACACGCCCCGGTTCGCCAGGAAGCGAACCAGGGACATGCCGCTCTTGCCGAGGCCGACAACGATGCGGAAGTGGTCAGAAGCGATCAGGGACACTCGTTCTACCTCAGTTTCAGGGTGGCAAGGCCGATCAGCACCAGAATCACGGTGATGATCCAGAAACGGACGATCACACGCGGCTCGGGCCAGCCCTTGAGTTCAAAATGGTGGTGGATCGGCGCCATGCGGAAAACGCGGCGGCCGGTCAATTTAAAGGACGCCACCTGAATGACGACTGACAGGGTCTCCATCACGAACACACCGCCCATGATGAACAGGACGATTTCCTGGCGAACGATGACAGCGATGGTGCCCAGGGCTGCGCCCAGCGCCAGCGCGCCGACGTCGCCCATGAAGACTTGCGCCGGGTAGGTGTTGAACCAGAGGAAACCCAGGCCGGCACCGATCAGCGCACCGCAGAACACGATCAGCTCGCCCGCCCCGGGAACATAAGGGATCAGCAGGTATTCGGCGAACTTCACGTTACCCGACAGGTAGCAGAAGATCCCCAGAGCGCCGCCGACCATCACCGTCGGCATGATCGCCAGGCCATCGAGGCCGTCGGTGAGGTTGACTGCGTTGCTCGAACCGACGATCACCAGGTAGGTCAGCGCGATGAAACCAGCGCCCAACGGAATGCTGTAGTCCTTGAGCATCGGCAGGATCAAGGTGGTTTCCACCGGCGAGGCGGCGGTCATATAAAGGAAGATCGCCGCGCCCAGGCCGAACACCGACTGCCAGAAATATTTCCAGCGGCTTGGCAACCCACGGGAGTTCTTCTCGATGACCTTGCGGTAGTCGTCGACCCAGCCGATGGCGCCGAACAACAGGGTCACCAGCAGCACGACCCAGACGTAGCGGTTCGCCAGGTCGGCCCAGAGCAAGGTGCTGATGCCGATGGACGACAGGATCAGCGCGCCGCCCATGGTCGGGGTGCCCGACTTGGACAAGTGCGATTGCGGACCATCGTTACGCACCGACTGGCCGATCTGCAGGTTCTGCAAGGTGCGGATCATCCACGGGCCCAGGAACAGCGACATCGACAGCGCGGTCAGCACGCCCAGGATCCCGCGCAGGGTCAGGTATTGGAAGACCGCGAAGCCTTTGTAGAACTGTTGCAGGTACTCCGCTAGCAGCAGCAGCATTAATGTTTCTCCATACGGGTGCCGCACAGCGCCGCGACGACGTTTTCCATCGCTGCGCTGCGTGAGCCCTTGATCAATAAGGTGGTGTTCGGATCCTGCTCGGCGCCCAGGGCCTGGATCAGCTCAGCTTGCGAAGTGAAATGCCGGGCGCCCTCGCCAAAGGCGGCAACCGCATGGGTCATCATCGGGCCGACGGCGTACAACGCGTCAACCTTGCCGCGCGCATAGGCGCCGACGTCGTGATGACCCTGCTGCGCCCACTCGCCCAACTCGCCGATATCCCCCAGCACCAGCACGGTACGGCCGGAGAAACCGGCAAGGATATCCACCGCGGCGCACATGGACGTCGGGTTGGCGTTGTAGGTGTCGTCGATCACGCGCATGCCGTTGCTGGCCAACTGCGCGACGGAACGGCCCTTGACCGGTTGCACCGCGTTCAGCCCGGCGACGATGCCCGGCAGCGAAACGCCCAGCGCATGGGCGGCGGCCGCCGCCGCCAGGGCGTTGGCGACGTTATGGGTGCCGAGCAGGTTCAATTGCACCCGCTCGGCCCCGTCGGGGCTGTGCAGGTTGAAGGCCGGGCAACCACGGGCATCGCGGTCCAGGTCGCTGGCGTAGAAATTCGCGGCGAGGTTGCTCAAGGCAAAAGTCAGCACCTTGCGCCCGCCCGCCCGGGTCTTCCAGATTTCGAAAGCCTTGTCGTCGAGATTCAGCACGGCGACGCCATCGGCATCCAGCCCTTCGATGATCTCGCCCTTGGCCTCGACGATTTTTTCCGGCCCGCCGAACTCGCCGACGTGGGCGGTCCCGGCGTTGTTGAGCACCGCGACGTGAGGCTTGGTCATGGCCACGGTGTAGGCAATCTCGCCAAGGCGCGAAGCCCCCAGTTCAATCACGGCGGCACTGTGTCCCGGCGCCAGTTCGAGCAAGGTCAGCGGCACACCGAGGTCGTTGTTCAGGTTGCCCCGGGTCGACAGCACCGGACCGCGCGTGCGCAGGATGCTTGCGAGCATTTCCTTGACCGTGGTCTTGCCGCTGGAGCCGGTGATGGCCGCGACCGGGTTGCCATACGCCGCGCGGTTCAGCGCGCCGAGTTGGCCGAGGGCCTGGCGCGTGTCCTCCACCAGCAGCTGTGGCAACGCGCTGTTGGTCACTTCGCGCTCGACCAGGGCGGCGACCGCACCTTTGACCGCCACATCGTTCAAGTAGTCGTGACCATCAAAACGCGGACCGGTCAGGGCGATGAACAATTGGCCCGGCGCGATGGCCCGGCTGTCGATACTGACGCCGTCAAAAGTCGCATCCGCAGCAATCATGCGCGCGTTCAATGCGTGGGTCAGCTCGCTGAGTTTCAGGGCCTTAAACATGGGCCACCTCCCACGCGGTCAAGGCATGATCGGCTTCCACCAGATCGGAGAAGGCATGCCGCACGCCGTTGATTTCCTGGTAATCCTCGTGCCCTTTGCCAGCCAGGACGACCACATCGTCTGCCGACGCACTGGCGATCAATTGGGCAATGGCCTGGCCGCGACCGGCCACGAAGGAGACCTTATCCACAGCGGTAAAGCCGGCGCGAATGTCGTCGAAAATCTGCAACGGGTCTTCGGTCCGCGGATTGTCATCGGTGACCAGCACACCATCGGCCAGCCGTTCGACCACCTCGGCCATCAACGGACGCTTGCCACGATCACGATCGCCGCCGCAGCCGAACAGGCACAGCAACTTGCCCTTGGCGTGGGGCCGCAGGGCCATCAGGACTTTTTCCAGGGCGTCCGGGGTGTGGGCGTAATCGACCACCACCAGCGGCTGCGTACCGCCACCCAGACGCTGCATGCGACCGGCCGGGCCTTCGAGCTTCGGCAGGACCTTGAGGATTTCGTCCAGCGCATAGTCCAGGCCCAGCAAGGCGCCGATGGCGGCCAACACGTTGCTCAGGTTGAAGCGCCCGAGCAAGGTGCTGCGCAGGTGGTGCTCGCCCTGGGGCGTAACCAGCGTGGCGCGCACGCCTTCGTCATCGAACTGCGCCTGGCGGACATACAGGTAGGCGCTGGCATCTTCCAGGCTGTAGGTAATCAGCCGGGACTCGCGCGAGTCGGCGGCCAGTTGCCGGCCGAATTCGTCATCGATGTTGATGACCCGGCACTTCAAGTCATTCCAGGCAAACAGCTTGGCCTTGGCTTCGCCGTAGGCCTGCATGGTGCCGTGATAATCCAGATGGTCCCGGGACAGGTTGGTCAGCACCGCGACGTCGAACGCCAGCGCCGTCACTCGCCCCTGATCCAGGCCGTGGGACGACACTTCCATCGCAACGGCCTTGGCACCGGCCTTCTTCAAGTCGGCCAGGGTCGCTTGCACAGCGATCGGGTTCGGCGTGGTGTGCGAGCCGCTTTCCAGTGCGCCATGGAAGCCGCTGCCGAGGGTCCCGACAATGCCGCAATGCTGGCCGAGCAGGTCCAGGGCCTGGGCCACCAATTGGGTCACGCTGGTCTTGCCGTTGGTGCCGGTCACGCCAATCAGGTTCAGGTGGCGACTTGGGTCGCCATAGAAACGCCCGGCGATGTCCGACAGCTGTGCCGCCAGGCCCTTGACCGGAATCAGCGGGACGTCGGTGATCGGCAGCACGGTCGCGCCGTCCACTTCATAGGCCACGGCCGCCGCGCCACGCTTCAGGGCGTCGGCCATGTGGGCACGGCCATCGAAGCGGGCGCCCGGCACCGCCAGGAACAGGTCTCCGGCGCGGACATTGCGGCTGTCCAGGGCCAGTTCGCGAATCAGCAGATCGTGACCGGCGTGGGCAAAAATCTTGTTCAGGCTCAGGGACATCAGCCACGTCCTCCTTCGGCTTTCAAGGGAACGACCGGTGCGGCATTGGCCTGCTGCGTGGGCGGCAGGTTATCCGGGGTGATGTTCATCAGGCGCAGAGTGCCGGACATGACCTTGCTGAACACCGGCGCGGAAACCAGGCCACCGAAGTAGCCGGCCTTGCTCGGTTCATCGATGACCACGACGATGGCATAGCGCGGATCGCTCATCGGGCCGAAGCCGGCGAACAGCGAACGGTAGGAATTCTCGGCATAACCTTTGGTGCCCACGGAGGTCTTGCGGGCCGTACCTGATTTACCGGCGACGTGATAGGCCGGCACCTGGGCGCGGAAAACGCCACGCGGCGCCTCGATCACTTGTTGCAGCATGCCCTGCATGGTTTTCGCGACGTTCTCCGGGATCACCTGGGTGGTCTGCGGCGGCTTGTCGGTCTTGATCAGGGTCAGCGGGGCGATCCGCCCGTTGTTCGCCAACGCGGAAAACGCGTGGACCAGTTGGATCGCAGTCACGGAAACACCGTAGCCGTAGGACAACGTGGCAGTCTCGGCCTTGCGCCAGTCGCGGTAGTTCGGCAGGTTGCCGACCCGTTCGCCCGGGAAACCCAGGCCAGTGTCCTGGCCGAGCCCGATCTTCTGCGCCAGGCGGTAAATGGTCTCGCCGCCGATGTCGAAGGCGATCTTGCTCATGCCCACGTTACTGGAGTTGATCAGGATACCGGTCAGGTCGAGCACCGGCCCCTCAGTCTTGGACACGTCGCGAATGGTGTACTTGCCGATCTGCAGGGTGCCCGGGTACACCTCGACGGTGTCGCTCGGCTTCCACCGCCCGGTTTCCAGGGCGGCGGCCATGGACACGGCTTTCATGGTCGAACCCGGTTCGAACACGTCGATCATCGCGCGGTTACGCATCATCGCCGGTTGCAGGTTGCGGCGGTTGTTCGGGTTGTAGGTCGGCTGGTTGACCATGGCGAGGATCTCGCCGGTCTTCACGTCCATGATCACCAGGCTGCCGGCCTTGGCACCGTTCTCGACGATGGCATTGCGCAGCTCGCGGTTGGCCAGGTATTGCAGGCGCAGGTCAATGGACAACGCCAAGGGCTTGCCAGCCTTGGCGTTTTTGGTGACCTGGACATCCTTGATCAGCCTGCCGCGCCGATCCTTGATGACCTGTCGCTTGCCAGCGACGCCGGCGAGCCATTCGTCATAGGCCAGTTCGACCCCTTCGCGCCCCCGGTCATCGATGTCGGTAAAGCCGACCATATGGGCCGTGACCTCACCGGCCGGGTAGAAACGCCGGAACTCTTCGATGCCGTAGACGCCCGGCACTTTCAGGTCGAGCACGCTCTGGCCCTGCTCGGGCGTCAGCCCGCGCACCAGGTAGATGAATTCCTTATTGGCCTGGGCTTCAAGACGTTCGGCCAACGCTTTCGGGTCTTGCCCCAGCGCGGCAGCCAGCGCCGGCCATTTTTCCTTGGCCTGCTGCATTTCCTTGGCGTTGGCCCACAAGGTGGTCACCGGGGTACTCACGGCCAACGGTTCGCCATTGCGGTCGGTAATCAGGCCACGGTGGGCCGGGATCGGAATATGCCGCACGCTGCGCGCATCGCCCTGCCCCTTGAGGAAATCACGGTCGACGACCTGCAGGTCGATGATGCGCCAGGAAATCGCCGCCACCATGATCCCGAGCAACCCCAGGACCAGACGGAACCGCCACGGGAACAGTGCCCCTTCGAGCTTCATCATGGCGCCACCATCTGCACTTCGGCGGCGCCAGGAATGCGCATCTTGAGCTGTTCGGTGGCCAATACCTCAATGCGACTGTGGGCGGTCCAGGTGCTTTGCTCCAGGATCAGGCGACCCCACTCGGCCTGCGCCTTGTCGCGCACACTCAGTTCGTTGTAGAGGGTGTTGAGCAACTGCCGGTTCCAGTGCGCGCTATAGGACACGCCGATGGCCGACACGAGCACGCCGATAAACAGCAGCAGCATGAAAAAGCTGCCGCCCGGCAGGGGCTTGGCGAAGAGCTTGCTCACCGCAACTTCTCCGCGACACGCATGACGGCGCTACGGGCGCGTGGGTTGGCCTTGAGTTCGGCGTCAGAGGCGAATTGCGCTTTGCCGTGGATCTTGATCTTCGGCACGAAGGCTTCGAAGCGCACCGGCAAATTGCGCGGCAGGTTGTCGGCCTCGCCCTTGGTGAGCTTGCGCATGAACAGCTTGACGATACGGTCTTCCAGGGAATGGAAGCTGATCACCACCAGGCGACCGCCGATCTCCAGCACTTCAAGCGCCGCTTCGAGGCCGGCCTCGAGGTCGCCGAGTTCGTTATTGACATGAATGCGCAGACCCTGGAAAGCACGGGTCGCCGGATTCTTGCCTTTTTCCCATGCCGGGTTGGCAACCTTCAGCACCTCGGCCAGGTCGCCGGTGCGCTCGAATGGCTTGGTGTCGCGACGTTCCACCACGGCGCGGGCCATGCGGCCAGAGAAACGCTCTTCGCCGTACTCCTTGAAGACACGGGCGATTTCTTCCACCGGGGCGGTGTTGACGAATTCGGCGGCACTGATGCCCCGGGAGGGGTCCATGCGCATGTCCAGCGGGCCGTCATTGAGGAAACTGAAACCGCGCTCCGGGTCATCCAGCTGCGGCGAGGACACGCCCAGGTCGAGCAGCACGCCACTGACCTTGCCGGCCAGGCCACGGCCGGCGACTTCCGCGCCCAACTCGGCAAAGCTGCGCTGCACAACGACAAAGCGGCCGTCTTCGGCCGCCAGCGCTTGCCCGGTGGCAATCGCTTGAGGATCTTTGTCGAATCCCAACAACTGCCCACCCGGACCGAGCTGGCTGAGAATCAAACGGCTGTGTCCGCCGCGCCCGAACGTGCCATCCAGATAGCAGCCATCAGGACGTACCGCGAGCGCCTCGACGGCCTCGTCCAGCAGTACGGTGATGTGGTTAAAGCCGCTATCAATAGTCACAGGATCAAATCACGCAGTTCATCAGGCATGGCGCCCGGTTGTTGAATAGCAGCGAGGTCAGCGGCAGCAACCGCATTCCAGGCATCTTCGTCCCACAGTTGGAACTTGTTCAGTTGGCCTACCAGCATCGCGCGCTTGTCCAGCCTGGCGTATTCGCGCAGACGCGGTGGAACCAGGAAACGACCGCTGCCGTCGAGTTCGAGGTCGACGGCGTTGCCGATCAGCAAACGTTGCAGGCGGCGGTTTTCTTCACGCAGCGAAGGCAGTGCGCGCAGTTTGGTTTCGATGATTTCCCACTCATCCAGAGGGTAAACGCACAAACATGGGTCAACGGCGTCGATTGTGACGATTAACTGGCCGGAACTTCGCGAAACGAGCTCGTCACGATACCGGCTGGGCATGGCGAGCCGGCCTTTTGCATCGAGACTGATAGCGTTAGCTCCGCGAAACACGTCAGCGTTTCTCCAAAATTTAGCGTTTTACGCTCAAAAAACCCACTTCATGCCACTTTCCGCCACTTGCGCACACTATAGGAATGCGCCCACCGCACCGTCAAGGCGCGGATTGCAGGAAAAGCCTTATAGATCGGAGATTTAGGAGCGTTTCAGGAGGAGCAACAAGAAACTGGCGTAGGAATTTTCGCCTCAACCCGAGGAAGCACAGGAGGCTGCGCGCACAAGTTAAAGTGATTTATTAAGAGTAAGATTTTTTTGGTCTTAGGAACTGCGTCTGCCAGTGATTCCGGCAGGGAGGGAAAAAGGTGGAGAGTCGATCTGTAAGCCGGGTTCTGTCTTGAACAGTCATTCGTCTACGATGGCCATCACTGGACATCTTTAGCAACCTACCCGGTCCCAGCGCGGGCCACGCCTTGGGACCCTATTTGGTCTTGCTCCAAGTGGGGTTTACCTAGCCACGAACTGTTGCCAGACGTGCGGTGCGCTCTTACCGCACCTTTTCACCCTTACCGGCGCCGAAACGCTTAGGCGGTTATTTTCTGTGGCACTTTCCGTAGGCTCACGCCTCCCAGGCATTACCTGGCACTTCGCCCTATGGAGCCCGGACTTTCCTCCCCCCCCTAATTTTCATAGAGGGCAGCGACTGTCCGATCGACTCTCCGCCGCGAAGGTTAACGGTAGAGCGCCCGAAGAACAAGCGCTAAAAGCCTTTGGCCAGCCCGGCGCCGTGGTTCATTGGCCCTTCTGTTTGTCCAGCGCGACCTGGTACAGCACATTCTTGCGCTCGCCGGTAATCTGCGCCGCAAGGGCGGCGGCCCGCTTGAGGGGCATTTCCTCGAGCAGCAGGTCGAGGATGCGCATCGCTTCACTGCTGACAGCATCCTCGCTGTCCGGCGCCGTCCAACCCGCCACCAGCACCACGCACTCGCCACGCTGCTGATTGCTGTCGCCTTCGACGAACGCGCGCAGCTGTGCCAACGGCAGCCCCTTGAGGGTTTCGAAGGTCTTGGTCAACTCACGCGCCAACAGCGCAGGCCGCTCGGCACCGAACACCAGTTCCATGTCTTGCAGGCACTCCAGGATCCTGTGCGGCGCCTCATAAAAGATCAGCGTGCGCGGTTCTTCCTTTATAGCCTCCAGGCGCGCCCGCCGCCCCACTGCCTTGGCCGGCAGGAAGCCTTCAAAGATGAAGCGATCCGATGGCAGGCCTGCCGCCGACAGCGCCGCGATCAACGCACAAGCGCCCGGCACCGGCACCACGCTGATGCCGGCCGCGCGGGCCTGGCGTACCAAGTGATAGCCGGGGTCGGAGATCAGCGGCGTACCCGCATCGGAAATCAGCGCGACGTTGTCGCCCGCCAGGAGGCGGGTAATGAAACGACTGCCTTCGTCCCGCTCGTTGTGCTCATGACAGGCCGCCAACGGCGTGGAGATGCCGAAATGCTGCAGCAGACGCTGGGAATGACGGGTGTCTTCGGCCGCGATGAGGGCCACCTCCTGCAGGATCTTCAGCGCCCGGGCACTGATATCGTCCAGGTTGCCTATGGGCGTCGCCACCACATAAAGCGAGCCGGCAGCGGAATTCAAAGCACCTGGAGCAGTCAAAACGCACACCTCATGGTCGGTAAAACCGCCATTGTAGCGCGTAGCGAGTGCCACCGTGGTTCGTCGCACTGCGCGGCCGCGCAGCCTTTTGTGCGGCACCGCACTCTTTGAAATACCTAAATTGATCGATTCACGCCACTAACATCGCGCCCCGGCCAGTGCTTGGGTACAATTCGACGCTAATTTGATCTCGTATCAGGAACACTTACATGATCGCTTGCCTGCGGCTGCTTTCCGCCCTCTGCCTCGCTGCCCTCCTGGCGGCCTGCGCCAGCTCGCCCTCGTCCAGCCTTGGCGAACTTCCACGGACCCCGGATGCCAGTATCGAGCAGTTGCTCGAACAGGCCGCCCAAAGCAAAACGCCGGAAAAAGCCGCGTTGTTGCGCCTGAGCGCCGCCGACCTGGCCTACCGCCAGGGCAATGCCGGCCAGTCCGCACAGATCCTGCAACAAGTGCCGATGGAACAACTCAAGCCCGGCCAGCAGATCTTCGCCAGCACGCTGTCGGCTGAACTGGCGATGACGCGCAACCAGCCCAAGGCCGCACTGACCGCCCTGAGCCATCCAAGCCTGCAACACCTGAGCGAAATGCCGGTGGAGCAGCAGGTCCGCACCGGCACCGTCCGCGCCCGCGCCCTGGAAGCCGATGGCCAGACCCTGGCCGCCGCCAAGGAGCGGATCTTCATCGCACCGCTGCTGAAGGACGATGCTGCGGCAAAAAACCACGAAGCCATCTGGTCGCTGATCGCCTCGCTGCCCACCGACCAACTGCAACCCACCTCCAATGATGACCTGGGTGGCTGGCTGAGCCTGGCACAGGCGGTAAAAACCGCCGGCACCCTGGAACAGCAGCAGGCGGCCATCGATCACTGGCGCGAACAGAACCCCAAGCACCCCGCCGCCCTGCAACTGCCGACACCTTTGCTCAAGCTCAAGGCCCTGGCGAGCCAGCCGCTGAGCAAGATCGCCCTGCTGCTGCCGCAGAATGGCCCGCTGGCCTCGGTCGCCAAGGCCCTGCGTGATGGCTTCCTGGCCTCGCACTACCAGGCTCAACAGGCCGGGCAAACGCCGCCGAGCATTCAGTTTTATGACAGCTCCAGCCTGACCTCCATGGACGAGTTCTACCGCAAGGCCCAGGCCGACGGCGTGCAACTGGTGGTTGGCCCGCTGGAGAAGCCCCTGGTCAAGCAGATCAGCGCCCGCCCGCAGCTGCCGATCACTACCCTGGCGCTGAACTACAGCGAAGGCGAGCAAGGCCCCCCCCAGCTGTTCCAGTTCGGCCTGGCGCCCGAAGATGAAGCCCGCGAAGTTGCCCGCCGCGCCCGCGCCGATGGCCTGCACCGTGCTGCCGTCATGGTTCCGAAGGGCGAATGGGGTGACCGCGTATTGAAAGCCTTCAGCCAGGACTGGCAGGGCAACGGCGGCACCATCATTGCCACCGAACGCGTCGACCAACCGGTGCAACTGGCCCAGCAGATCGCTGACATGTTCCAGCTGCGCCAGAGCGAAGGTCGCGCCAAGAGCCTGCAGAACACCGTGGGCACCAACGTAGCGGCCCAGCCGTCCCGTCGCCAGGACATCGAGTTCATCTTCCTGGCGTCGACGCCGCAGCAAGCCCAGCAGATCAAGCCAACCCTGAACTTCCAGTACGCCGGCGACGTGCCGGTCTATGCGACATCGCAGGTGTTCAGCGCCAGCGGCGACCAGAACCAGTACAACGACATGAACGGCATTCGCTTCTGCGAAACGCCATGGCTGCTCGACGCCAATGACCCTTTGCGCAAGCAGGTCACTGCCCAGTGGCCGCAAGCCGGCGGCACCCTGGGCCGGTTGTATGCAATGGGCGTGGATGCCTACCGCCTGGCACCGCGCCTGGGCCAGCTCAAGGCATTGCCGGACAGCCGCATCGAAGGCCTGTCGGGCAGCCTGGCGGTGTCCCCGTCCCAGCGCGTGCAGCGCCAATTGCCTTGGGCCGAGTTCGTCAATGGCCAGGTGCAGCGCCTGCCGGACACCCAGCGCTGATGCCCGACCGATCACGCCAGCAAAGCGGACGGGATGCCGAGGGCCTGGCCCTCGCGCATCTCCAGCAACAAGGGCTGCGGCTAGTGGCGCAGAACTGGTTGTGCAAGCGCGGCGAGCTTGATCTGGTCATGCTTGACGGCGATACAGTAGTATTCGTCGAAGTCCGCTACAGAAAAAATACCCAATGGGGTGGCGCGCTCGACAGCATCGACCAGCGCAAGCGCCAGAAGCTGGTGTTCGCTGCGCAGTATTTCCTGCAACGCGAATCCCGCTGGGCTGATCACCCCTGCCGCTTCGACGTGGTTGCCATCGACAGCCACGCCGATCAGTTGAACTGGCTGCAGAACGCCTTCGACAGTTGAACTGTCGACGCCCATGACGAGTCGGGCCGGACACTTTCACTCTTTTTGCTCTTTGCTTTGCGGGCTGCACAGGTTTGTGCCGTTAAGCCGCGCTACTTAAGGTCACACAGATGGACATGCAATCGCGAATTCGCCAGCTTTTTCAGGCCAGTATCGACACCAAGCAACAGGCGATGGACGTACTTGCACCGCACATCGAGCAAGCCAGCCAAGTGATGGTCAACGCCTTGCTCAACGAGGGCAAGATGCTGTCTTGCGGCAATGGCGGCTCGGCCGGCGATGCCCAGCACTTCTCATCGGAACTGCTCAACCGCTTCGAGCGCGAGCGCCCGAGCCTGCCAGCCATCGCACTGACCACCGACAGCTCGACGATCACCTCGATCGCCAACGACTACAGCTACAACGAGGTCTTCTCCAAGCAGATCCGCGCCCTGGGCCAGCCCGGCGATGTACTGCTGGCGATTTCCACCAGCGGCAACTCGGCCAACATTATTCAAGCGATCCAGGCCGCACATGATCGCGAAATGATTGTCGTAGCAATGACGGGCCGCGATGGCGGCGGCATGGCGTCGCTGCTATTGCCTGAAGACGTCGAGATTCGCGTACCGGCCAATGTCACCGCTCGTATCCAAGAAGTCCACCTGCTGGCGATTCACTGTCTTTGCGACTTGATCGACAGCCAACTGTTCGGGAGTGAAGAATGACCCCTAATCGCCTGGGCCTTCTGGCCCTGACCCTGTGCCTTGGCATCAGCGGCTGCACCTCGGTGGTTAACGCCAGCCGGGAAGCGCCGATCGAAGATGACCGCGGCACCCGTACGTTCGGCAGCAAGATTGATGATTCGCTGATCGAAACCAAGGCCGGCGTGAACATCGCCAAGGCCGACCCGGACCTGGACAACAACTCGCACATCGTCGTCACCAGCTTCAACGGCGTTGTCCTGCTGGCCGGCCAGACTCCCCGCGCAGACCTCAAGGCCAAGGCCGAACAGGCCGCCAGCGCGGTGCAGCGGGTCAAGACCGTGCATAACGAATTGCAGGTCTTGCAACCCTCTTCGCTGCTGGCACGCCAGAACGATGCCTGGCTGACGACCAAGATCAAGACCCAGATGCTGACCGACGCCAGCATTCCTGGGTCGCGGATCAAGGTTGTGACGGAGAATGGGATTGTTTATCTGCTCGGGCTGTTGACCAAGCAGGAGGCTGCGCAAGCGACCAACCTGGTGCAGAGCGTTTCCGGGGTGCAGAAAATCGTCAAGTTGTTTGAGTATATTGACTGATTGACTCAAGCCATAAATCGGCGCTTCCTCCTCGAGAGAAAGCGCCGTTTTTTGTGGGCGGAATTTTGGTGTATATCCATTTCTTCGGTAACGGCCACTTATGGTTTCGGCCTTACGCCGAGTCACTTTCGAAAAGCGCGAAAGTAACCAAAGCGCTCTTGCCCCACCACTCGGCACCTCGCCTAGGCTCGGTGTGCCCTCACTCCGGCATTGCT
>NZ_JAGGOF010000021.1 GCF_018614775.1 Pseudomonas fluorescens | reverse complement strand
TGTTTTGCCCGCAGGAAAGTCATTTTGTGTTTCTATGCAACCGTCCTGTGCATGGCTATCATGCGGGCCTCATTGTCAGGGCGCAGTCCGCATGCTCACGTTGCTAAAACTTTTGAAGGACGGGCGCTTCCATTCGGGCCAGGCGCTGGGTATTGCGCTGGGTATCAGTCGCAGTGCTGTGTGGAAGCAGTTGCAGCACCTGGAGGTGGAGCTAGGGTTATCGATTCATAAGGTCCGAGGCAGGGGGTACCAGCTGGCTAAGCCGCTATTGCTTCTGGATGCGGCGCAAATATGTGAAAACGGGCTTTATGTGTGGCCTGTTCACATATTTGACTCCATCGACTCCACCAACGCCGAAGCGCTACGTTCCATCGAGCGTGGGGTAGAGGCCCCGTTTCTGGTTTTAGCCGAGCGACAGACAGCTGGTCGTGGTCGCCGCGGGCGTAAATGGGTCAGTCCGTTTGCTGACAATCTTTATCACAGTCTGGTGCTGCGTATTGATGGCGGCATGCGACAGATCGAAGGTTTGAGCCTCGTCGTAGGGCTTGCTGTCATGCATGCATTGCGTGATCTTGGAGTTGTAGAGGCTGCCCTGAAGTGGCCCAACGATATCTTGGTGGGTGAAAAGAAGATTGCCGGCATTCTGCTTGAGTTGGTTGGTGATCCGGCTGATGTTTGTCACGTTGTCCTGGGTGTAGGAATCAACGTGAATATGCAATCGGCAGATGAGGTCGACCAGCAGTGGACCTCCATGAGTCTTGAGGCGGGTCGGGACTTTGACCGCAATGAGTTGGTCGCTCGGCTGGGTGCGAAGCTGCAGCACTACTTGACGCTCCATCATGCGTCAGGATTTGCCGCTATCCAGTCGGAGTGGGAGAAATATCATTTGTGGCAGGGTCGAGCGGTGTCGCTTATTGCGGGTATCAACCGCATTGACGGTATTGTTGTGGGTATCGACCACCAGGGTGCGCTGCGTTTGAAGGTGGGCGGTGTGGAAAAAACATTTAGCGGCGGTGAGCTCAGCTTGAGGTTGCGTGATGATTCTTGAGCTCGATTGCGGCAATAGTTTTATCAAGTGGCGTGTTCTTCGTATTGATGCGGTGACGCCCGTCGATGGTGGGGTAGTCAGCTCCGACAGCGACCTATTGGCGAGTCTGAGAGATGCCACAAAGTTTCAACTGAAGAAATGCCGGCTTGTCAGTGTCCGGACAGCCGAAGAAACAAACTCGCTAGTCGGCATGTTGGTTGATGCATTCGGCGTGTCCGTGGTTCGTGCTGTGCCCACCAGGGAAATGGCGGGTGTGAGAAACGGCTACGAAGACTATGAGCGCTTGGGCCTCGATCGGTGGCTGGCCCTGCTCGGCGGGTTCCATCTTGCTTCGGGTGCCTGTTTGGTGCTTGATTTCGGGACAGCCATTACCGCTGATTTCGTAGCGGCGGATGGTGAGCACCTTGGCGGTTTTATCTGTCCTGGGATGCCTTTGATGCGCAACCAACTGCGCACCCATACCCGACGAATCCGTTATGACGATACAGCAGCCGAGTTGGCCCATGAAAGCCTCGCTCCCGGTCGAGCGACTGTCGAGGCCGTGGAGCGCGGTTGCATGCTGATGCTCAGAGGGTTTGTCCTGACTCAGCTTGAACTGGCACGGCAATACTGGGGACAGGATTTCGTGGTGTTTCTCACTGGGGGGGATGCCAGCCTGGTTTCCGGGGTTGTCCCTGACGCCAAGGTGGTGCCTGATCTGGTTTTTGTCGGGCTGGCGATGGCTTGTCCTTTGTCTTGAGGTTTCTATGCGGTGGCTGTTTCTGTTGTTGCTGGTTTTGAATGTCTTCTACTACGTCTGGCACCAGCAGGAGGCCCCGCTCCGTGCCAAGGATGTGACCCCGCTGAGTTTGTATCGCGGTTCCCAGCAAGATATTCACCTCTTGAGCGAAACGGCTGATGGGCTTGCCAGGCGCGACCCTGCACATTCCGCTGACGCACAAAAAGTTACTTGCGTTTATCTGGGGGGCTTGACCCGTCCGGAGATGGCAAGGCAACTGGAGCAGCGGCTGGCGGCCTCGGGTATCGTGGCGCGTACCGTTGCGCTGAGCTCGCAAAACTCGCCTGAGCTTGAGGGTTTCTGGGTGCAGGTATCGCCAGACGGTGGTGCGAAGGTGAGCGAAACACTGCTGCAAAACCTTTCCAAAGAATTCAATGAGTTAAAACGTAAAATAATGCCCTGTGAAGGGGTTGCACCTGCTGGGTAGTTTGCATAGAATGGCGCCCGCTTCGCAGCGAAGACCTAAATCGGTCAGCGTCACGAAGTGAAGTCAACGCAGCTAACCTCAGGTTTTTAATGAGAAAATGCTTGACAGAAGGCTGGCATGATATAGAATGCCGGCTCGCTTAGGAGGGGTTCCCGAGCGGCCAAAGGGATCAGACTGTAAATCTGACGTCTACGACTTCGAAGGTTCGAATCCTTCCCCCTCCACCAGTTTCTAGCGTGAGCTGCAAGCTCCGCGGGTATAGTTTAGTGGTAGAACCTCAGCCTTCCAAGCTGATGATGCGGGTTCGATTCCCGCTACCCGCTCCATGTTTGCAGGTTGTGCAAAGTGTTTCGCTCTTGTAGCTCAGTTGGTAGAGCACACCCTTGGTAAGGGTGAGGTCAGCGGTTCAAATCCGCTCAAGAGCTCCATATAACAAGGCAGATATGAAAATATCTGCCTTTGTTTTAATGGCTTGTGTGACTCGCTAAATTTCTTCTCCGAAGGGTGATTTCGATGGCTAAGGAAAAGTTCGAACGTAATAAGCCGCACGTCAACGTTGGTACCATTGGTCACGTCGACCACGGTAAAACCACTTTGACCGCTGCTCTGACCCGTGTCTGCTCCGAGGTTTTCGGTTCGGCCAAGGTTGACTTCGACAAGATCGACAGCGCCCCGGAAGAGAAAGCTCGCGGTATCACCATCAACACCGCTCACGTTGAATACGATTCGGCCGTGCGTCACTACGCACACGTTGACTGCCCAGGTCACGCCGACTACGTAAAAAACATGATCACCGGTGCTGCCCAGATGGATGGCGCGATTCTGGTTTGCTCGGCCGCTGATGGTCCGATGCCGCAAACCCGTGAGCACATCCTGCTGTCTCGTCAGGTAGGTGTTCCGTACATCGTTGTCTTCCTGAACAAGGCTGACATGGTTGACGACGCTGAACTGCTGGAGCTGGTTGAGATGGAAGTGCGCGACCTGCTGAGCACTTACGATTTCCCAGGTGATGACACTCCAATCATCATCGGTTCGGCTCTGATGGCTCTGAACGGCCAAGACGATAACGAAATGGGCACCACTGCTGTCAAGAAGTTGGTGGAAACTCTGGATAGCTACATCCCAGAGCCAGAGCGTGCTATCGACAAGCCGTTCCTGATGCCTATCGAAGACGTATTCTCGATCTCCGGTCGCGGTACTGTTGTGACTGGTCGTGTAGAGCGTGGCATCGTCCGTATCCAGGAAGAAGTTGAGATCGTTGGTCTGCGCGACACTCAGAAGACTACCTGCACCGGCGTTGAAATGTTCCGCAAGCTGCTCGACGAAGGTCGTGCTGGCGAGAACTGCGGCGTACTGCTGCGCGGCACCAAGCGTGACGACGTTGAGCGTGGCCAGGTTCTGGTCAAGCCAGGTACCGTCAAGCCGCACACCAAGTTCACCGCAGAAGTCTACGTTCTGAGCAAGGAAGAAGGCGGTCGTCACACTCCGTTCTTCAAGGGCTACCGTCCACAGTTCTACTTCCGGACCACTGACGTGACCGGTAACTGCGAACTGCCAGAAGGCGTTGAAATGGTAATGCCAGGTGACAACATCCAGATGACTGTCACTCTGATCAAGACCATCGCGATGGAAGACGGTCTGCGTTTCGCTATCCGTGAAGGCGGTCGTACCGTCGGCGCAGGCGTCGTAGCCAAGGTCATCGAGTAAACAGTTGTAATGTCTTTTTCGGGCCGGCATAATGGTCGGCCTGATTTTGTTTTAGGTCAGTAGCTCAATTGGCAGAGCGACGGTCTCCAAAACCGTAGGTTGGGGGTTCGATTCCCTCCTGACCTGCCAGATTCACTCGGTGTGTCTGGCTTTCTTTTCACAGGATCTGATAGATGACTCCTAAAGCTGAAGCTCAAGGCTCTCGCTTCGATCTGCTGAAGTGGCTAGTAGTAGTCGCCTTGGTGGTTGTTGGCGTTGTTGGCAATCAGTATTACTCTGCTTCGCCGATCCTGTACCGCGTACTTGCATTGCTTGCCATTGCTGCTATTGCTGCCTTCGTGGGTCTGCAAACAGCCAAGGGCAAGTCTTTCTTTGTACTCGCTAAGGAAGCTCGCACCGAGATTCGTAAAGTCGTATGGCCGACTCGCCAAGAAACCACGCAGACCACGTTGATCGTTGTGGCTGTTGTTCTGGTAATGGCGTTGCTGTTGTGGGGGCTTGATTCCCTGCTCGGTTGGCTTGTTTCCTTGATTGTTGGCTAAGGGTGTCCCGTGGCTAAGCGTTGGTACGTTGTGCATGCTTACTCGGGTTACGAGAAGCATGTCATGCGCTCGCTGATTGAGCGCGTAAAGCTGGCTGGCATGGAAGACGGCTTTGGCGAAATTCTGGTCCCCACTGAAGAAGTGGTTGAGATGCGTAATGGCCAGAAACGCAAAAGTGAACGCAAGTTCTTTCCGGGCTATGTGCTGGTACAGATGGACATGAACGAAGGGACTTGGCACTTGGTCAAGGATACCCCTCGGGTGATGGGTTTCATTGGCGGTACCGCTGATAAGCCTGCGCCAATTACCGATAAAGAGGCGGAAGCGATTCTGCGTCGCGTTGCTGATGGTAGCGACAAGCCGAAGCCGAAGACATTGTTTGAGCCGGGTGAAGTGGTTCGCGTCACCGACGGTCCATTCGCTGATTTCAATGGCACGGTTGAAGAAGTTAACTACGAAAAGAGCCGGATCCAAGTGGCAGTGCTCATTTTCGGTCGCTCTACTCCGGTAGAGCTAGAGTTCAGTCAGGTCGAGAAGGTCTGATTGAGCAGGCATCCCAACCCCGCAGCCCTAGGCTGTGGGGTTTTGTCGTCACTGGGATAAACGCGCAAGTAACCGGGGAGCCTTTCGAGGCGTTCGAACCCGTAATTGGAGTGCCTCATGGCCAAGAAAATTACCGCTTACATCAAGCTGCAAGTGAAGGCCGCTCAGGCTAACCCAAGCCCACCTGTTGGTCCTGCCCTGGGTCAGCACGGCGTGAACATCATGGAATTCTGCAAGGCCTTCAACGCCCGTACTCAGGGTCTTGAGCCAGGTCTGCCGACTCCAGTGATCATCACTGTCTACAGCGACCGTAGCTTCACTTTCGAAACAAAAAGCACCCCTGCTTCGGTTCTGCTGAAGAAGGCTGCAGGTTTGACCAGCGGTTCCGCTCGTCCAAACACCGTTAAGGTTGGCACCGTTACCCGTGCTCAGCTGGAAGAAATCGCGAAAACCAAAAACGCGGATCTGACTGCAGCTGATATGGATGCAGCCGTGCGTACTATCGCCGGTTCTGCTCGTAGCATGGGCCTTAACGTGGAGGGTGTGTAATGGCTAAGCTGACCAAGCGTCAAAAGGCTATCGCCGGCAAAATCGAAGCAGGCAAGGCCTACAACTTTGTAGACGCCGCCGCTCTGCTGGCTGAGCTGTCGACTGTCAAGTTCAGCGAGTCGTTCGACGTTGCTGTGAACCTGGGCGTTGACCCACGTAAATCCGACCAGGTCGTGCGTAGCGCTACCGTGCTGCCACACGGCACCGGCAAGACCGTTCGTGTTGCCGTGTTCACCCAGGGCCCAGCAGCTGAAGCTGCTCTGGCTGCTGGCGCTGATCGCGTAGGCATGGACGATCTGGCTGCTGAAATGAAAGGCGGCGACCTGAACTATGACGTCGTTATCGCATCCCCGGATGCCATGCGCGTTGTAGGCCAGTTGGGTCAGATCCTCGGTCCACGTGGTCTGATGCCTAACCCTAAAGTTGGCACCGTAACCCCAGACGTAGCCACCGCGGTTAAAAACGCCAAGGCTGGTCAGGTTCGTTATCGCACCGACAAAAACGGCATCATCCACACTTCCGTTGGCAAGATCGGCTTCGACGCCGTCAAGCTGAAGGAAAACGTTGAAGCCCTGATCGCTGATCTGAAGCGCATCAAGCCAGCTTCTTCGAAAGGTATCTACGTCAAGCGCGTTACCCTGAGCACCACCATGGGCCCAGGTCTGATCATCGATCAGAGCTCGCTCGACGCGTAAGACTCAGGTTGGCGCGAGTCATTGCGCCAATCAAAAAAATTGGGGTCCCTGCCTGGCGGGGGCTATCCAAGACCGTAGGCGACGCAAGTCTTAAACCACAAGCCTACGCAGATGGTGCTCCCGGTTCCTTACCGAATCAGACACCAAAACGACATTCGGTTTCGATCGGATGAAACGGTAACAAGCAGGAGTTAAACCCGTGGCAATTAATCTCGAAGACAAGAAGGCCATCGTCGCTGAAGTCAACGAGGCTGCCAAAGCTGCCCTGTCCGCTGTCGTGGCTGATGCCCGTGGCGTAACAGTAGGCGCAATGACCGGACTCCGTAAAGAGGCTCGTGAAGCTGGCGTTTATGTACGTGTCGTACGTAACACCCTGCTCAAGCGCGCTGTTGCTGACACTGAATACAGTGTCCTCAACGACGTGTTCACTGGCCCGACCCTGATCGCGTTCTCCAAGGATCATCCAGGCGCTGCTGCCCGTTTGTTCAAGGAATTCGCCAAGGGTCAGGACAAGTTCGAGATCAAGGCAGCTGCGTTCGAGGGCAAGTTCCTCGCAGCTAATCAGATCGATGTACTGGCAACACTGCCGACCCGCGACGAAGCCATTTCGCAGCTGATGAGCGTGATTCAAGGCGCTACCAGCAAGCTGGCTCGTATTCTGGCTGCAGTTCGCGAGCAAAAAGAAGCTGCCGCAGCCTAAGGCTGAGCATTTTCTCTCGCGCTTTTTTGTTTATTTCGATGGCCGCGTAGGCCGTCCCCCAATTTAGGAATTAGAGTCATGTCTATCTCTCAAGACGATATCCTCAACGCCGTAGCTGAAATGTCCGTCCTGCAGGTTGTTGAGCTGATCAAAGCTTTCGAAGAAAAATTCGGCGTTTCTGCTGCTGCTGCTTCCGCCGGTCCAGCTGCTGCTGTTGCCGTTGCTGAAGAGCAAACCGAATTCAACGTCATGCTGACCGAAGCTGGCGAGAAGAAAGTAAACGTGATCAAGGCAGTACGTGAACTGACCGGTCTGGGCCTGAAAGAAGCCAAGGCTGTAGTTGACGGCGCTCCTGCCATGGTTCTGGAAGCTGTTGCCAAAGACGCAGCTGACAAAGCCAAGGCCACTCTGGAAGAAGCAGGCGCTAAAGTCGAGCTGAAGTAAGCATCGACTTTGCGTCTCCAGCCCGAGCGTTAAGCGACAGGCTGATGGCTGGTGGCTCTTGCCACCGGCCTTTTTCCGTTATTGGCAGCCGACTGGGTTGGTGCTGATAACGAGCTGTAACCACCCGATGTGGTGGCGCAAACCATGGGGTTTGCACGATTTTCTGGCTGCTCCCGTCGGGAGGGGCCAAACAAGCAGGTGACCAAGCTGGGGAACGCTGATGGCTTACTCATATACTGAGAAAAAACGTATCCGCAAGGACTTTAGCAAGTTGCCGGACGTCATGGATGTGCCGTACCTCCTGGCCATCCAGCTGGATTCGTATCGTGAATTCTTGCAAGCGGGAGCGACTAAAGATCAGTTCCGCGACGTGGGCCTGCATGCGGCCTTCAAATCCGTTTTCCCGATCATTAGCTACTCCGGCAATGCTGCGCTGGAGTACGTCGGTTATCGCCTGGGCGAACCGGCATTTGATGTCAAAGAATGCGTATTGCGCGGTGTAACTTACGCCGTACCTTTGCGGGTAAAAGTGCGCCTGATCATTTTCGACAAAGAGTCGTCGAACAAAGCGATCAAGGACATCAAAGAGCAAGAAGTCTACATGGGTGAAATCCCCCTGATGACTGAGAACGGTACCTTCGTAATCAACGGTACCGAGCGTGTAATCGTTTCCCAGCTGCACCGTTCTCCGGGCGTGTTCTTCGACCACGACCGTGGCAAGACGCACAGCTCCGGCAAACTGCTTTACTCCGCGCGCATCATTCCTTACCGCGGTTCGTGGCTGGACTTCGAGTTCGATCCGAAAGACTGCGTGTTCGTGCGTATCGACCGTCGTCGCAAGTTGCCTGCTTCGGTGCTGCTGCGTGCGCTCGGCTATACCACCGAGGAAGTGCTGGACGCGTTCTACACCACCAACGTCTTCCACGTGCAGGGTGAAAACCTCAGCCTGGAGCTGGTGCCTCAGCGCCTGCGCGGTGAGATCGCCGTCCTCGATATCCAGGATGACAAAGGCAAGGTGATTGTCGAGCAGGGTCGTCGTATCACCGCTCGCCACATCAACCAGCTGGAAAAAGCCGGGATCAAAGAGCTGCAGGTGCCTCTGGACTACGTCCTGGGTCGTACCACCGCCAAGGTCATCGTGCATCCGGCCACCGGCGAAATCCTGGCAGAGTGCAACACCGAGCTGAACACCGAGATCCTGGCAAAAATCGCCAAGGCCCAGGTCGTTCGCATCGAAACTCTCTACACCAACGACATCGACTGCGGTCCGTTCATCTCCGATACGTTGAAGATCGACTCCACCGGCAACCAACTGGAAGCCCTGGTCGAGATCTATCGCATGATGCGTCCTGGCGAGCCGCCAACCAAGGATGCTGCCGAGACCCTGTTCAACAACCTGTTCTTCAGCCCTGAGCGCTATGACCTGTCTGCGGTCGGCCGGATGAAGTTCAACCGTCGTATCGGTCGTACCGAGATCGAAGGTTCGGGCGTACTGAACAAGGATGACATCGTTGCGGTGCTCAAGACCCTGGTCGATATCCGTAACGGCAAAGGCATCGTCGATGACATCGACCACCTGGGTAACCGTCGTGTTCGCTGTGTAGGCGAAATGGCCGAGAACCAGTTCCGTGTTGGCCTGGTGCGTGTAGAACGCGCGGTCAAGGAACGTCTGTCGATGGCTGAAAGCGAAGGCCTGATGCCGCAAGACCTGATCAACGCCAAGCCTGTGGCTGCGGCGGTGAAGGAGTTCTTCGGTTCGAGCCAGCTGTCCCAGTTCATGGACCAGAACAACCCGCTGTCCGAGATCACCCACAAGCGTCGTGTCTCCGCACTCGGCCCAGGTGGTCTGACCCGTGAGCGTGCAGGCTTCGAAGTTCGTGACGTACACCCGACGCACTATGGTCGTGTCTGCCCGATCGAAACGCCGGAAGGTCCGAACATCGGTCTGATCAACTCCCTGGCGGCCTATGCGCGCACCAACCAGTACGGCTTCCTCGAAAGCCCGTACCGTGTGGTGAAAGACGCCCTGGTCACCGACGAGATCGTGTTCCTGTCCGCCATCGAAGAGGCCGATCACGTGATCGCCCAGGCTTCGGCCACGATGAACGACAAGAAAGTCCTGACCGACGAGCTGGTGGCTGTTCGTCACCTGAACGAATTCACCGTCAAGGCGCCGGAAGACGTCACCTTGATGGACGTCTCGCCGAAGCAGGTTGTTTCGGTGGCCGCGTCGCTGATTCCGTTCCTCGAGCACGACGACGCCAACCGTGCGTTGATGGGTTCGAACATGCAGCGTCAGGCTGTACCAACCCTGCGCGCCGACAAGCCGCTGGTAGGTACCGGCATGGAGCGTAACGTTGCCCGTGACTCCGGCGTTTGCGTCGTGGCTCGTCGTGGCGGTGTGATCGACTCCGTTGATGCCAGCCGTATCGTGGTTCGTGTTGCCGATGATGAAGTCGAGACTGGCGAAGCCGGTGTCGACATCTACAACCTGACCAAATACACCCGCTCCAACCAGAACACCTGCATCAACCAGCGTCCGCTGGTGAGCAAGGGTGATCGGGTTCAGCGCAGCGACATCATGGCCGACGGCCCGTCCACCGACATGGGTGAACTGGCGCTGGGTCAGAACATGCGCATCGCGTTCATGGCGTGGAACGGCTTCAACTTCGAAGACTCCATCTGCCTGTCCGAGCGTGTTGTTCAGGAAGACCGCTTCACCACGATCCACATCCAGGAACTGACCTGTGTGGCCCGTGACACCAAGCTTGGTCCAGAGGAAATCACGGCGGACATCCCGAACGTGGGTGAAGCTGCACTGAACAAGCTGGACGAAGCCGGTATCGTTTATGTAGGTGCTGAAGTAGGCGCAGGCGACATCCTGGTGGGCAAGGTCACTCCGAAAGGCGAGACCCAGCTGACGCCGGAAGAGAAGCTGTTGCGTGCGATCTTCGGTGAAAAAGCCAGCGACGTAAAAGACACCTCCCTGCGCGTGCCGACTGGCACCAAGGGTACCGTCATCGACGTACAGGTCTTCACTCGCGACGGCGTTGAGCGTGACGCTCGTGCACTGTCCATCGAGAAGACTCAGCTCGACGAGATCCGCAAGGACCTGAACGAAGAGTTCCGTATCGTTGAAGGCGCAACTTTCGAACGTCTGCGTGCAGCGCTGGTTGGCCACAAGGCCGAAGGCGGCGCGGGGCTGAAGAAAGGTCAGGAAATCACCGACGAAGTACTCGACGGTCTTGAGCATGGCCAGTGGTTCAAACTGCGCATGGCTGAAGACGCTCTGAACGAGCAGCTCGAGAAGGCCCAGGCCTATATCGTTGATCGCCGCCGTCTGCTGGACGACAAGTTCGAAGACAAGAAGCGCAAACTGCAGCAGGGCGATGACCTGGCTCCAGGCGTGCTGAAAATCGTCAAGGTCTACCTGGCAATCCGTCGCCGCATCCAGCCGGGCGACAAGATGGCCGGTCGTCACGGTAACAAGGGTGTGGTCTCCGTGATCATGCCGGTTGAAGACATGCCGCACGATGCCAATGGCACCCCGGTCGATGTGGTCCTCAACCCGTTGGGCGTACCTTCGCGTATGAACGTTGGTCAGATCCTCGAAACCCACCTGGGCCTCGCGGCCAAGGGCCTGGGCGAGAAGATCAACCGTATGGTCGAAGAGCAGCGCAAGGTCGCTGACCTGCGTAAGTTCCTGCACGAGATCTACAACGAGATTGGCGGTCGCAACGAAGAGCTGGACACCTTCACCGACCAGGAAATCCTGGATCTGGCGAAGAACCTGCGCGGCGGCGTCCCAATGGCTACCCCGGTGTTCGACGGTGCCAAGGAAAGCGAAATCAAGGCCATGCTGAAACTGGCAGACCTGCCGGAAAGCGGCCAGATGCAGCTGTTCGACGGCCGTACCGGCAACAAGTTCGAGCGTCCGGTTACCGTTGGCTACATGTACATGCTGAAGCTGAACCACTTGGTAGACGACAAGATGCACGCGCGTTCTACCGGTTCTTACAGCCTGGTTACCCAGCAGCCGCTGGGTGGTAAGGCGCAGTTCGGTGGTCAGCGTTTCGGGGAGATGGAAGTCTGGGCACTGGAAGCATACGGTGCTGCTTACACTCTGCAAGAAATGCTCACAGTGAAGTCGGACGATGTGAACGGTCGGACCAAGATGTACAAAAACATCGTGGACGGCGATCACCGTATGGAGCCGGGCATGCCCGAGTCCTTCAACGTGTTGATCAAGGAAATTCGTTCCCTCGGCATCGATATCGATCTGGAAACCGAATAACACGTGACGCGAATCGAGAGCGGGGCTGTTTCGCCCGCTCTCTGCTCCGCCAGGAGGAAAGGCCTTGAAAGACCTACTGAATTTGCTGAAAAACCAGGGTCAAGTCGAAGAGTTCGACGCCATCCGTATTGGATTGGCCTCGCCTGAGATGATCCGTTCGTGGTCGTTCGGTGAAGTAAAAAAACCGGAAACCATCAACTACCGTACGTTCAAACCTGAGCGTGACGGCCTGTTCTGCGCCAAGATCTTTGGCCCGGTCAAGGATTACGAGTGCCTGTGCGGTAAGTACAAGCGCTTGAAGCATCGTGGTGTGATCTGCGAGAAGTGCGGCGTTGAAGTCGCACTGGCAAAAGTTCGTCGTGAGCGCATGGCGCACATCGAGCTGGCTTCGCCGGTTGCCCACATCTGGTTCCTGAAATCGCTGCCGTCGCGTATCGGCTTGCTGATGGACATGACCCTGCGTGATATCGAACGTGTTCTCTACTTCGAGAGCTATGTCGTTATCGACCCGGGCATGACCACCCTTGAAAAAGGTCAGCTGCTCAACGACGAGCAGTATTTCGAAGCGCTGGAAGAGTTCGGCGACGACTTCGATGCCCGCATGGGTGCCGAAGCTGTCCGTGAGCTGCTGCACGCGATCGACCTGGAGCACGAGATTGGCCGCCTGCGCGAAGAAATTCCGCAAACCAACTCCGAAACCAAGATCAAGAAGCTGTCCAAGCGTCTGAAGTTGATGGAAGCCTTCCAGGGTTCCGGCAACCTGCCAGAGTGGATGGTGCTGACCGTTCTGCCGGTTCTGCCGCCAGACCTGCGTCCACTGGTTCCGCTCGATGGCGGTCGTTTCGCGACGTCCGACCTCAACGACCTGTATCGCCGGGTGATCAACCGTAACAACCGCTTGAAGCGCCTGCTTGACCTGTCCGCGCCGGACATCATCGTGCGCAACGAAAAGCGTATGTTGCAGGAAGCGGTCGACGCCCTGCTCGACAACGGTCGTCGTGGCCGCGCTATCACCGGTTCCAACAAGCGTCCTCTGAAATCCCTGGCTGACATGATCAAGGGTAAGCAGGGTCGTTTCCGTCAGAACTTGCTCGGTAAACGTGTTGACTACTCCGGTCGTTCGGTTATTACCGTAGGCCCGACCCTGCGTCTGCACCAGTGCGGTCTGCCGAAGAAGATGGCCCTCGAGCTGTTCAAACCGTTCATTTTCGGCAAGCTGGAAATGCGTGGTCTGGCGACCACCATCAAGGCCGCCAAGAAGATGGTCGAGCGCGAGCTGCCAGAGGTCTGGGACGTTCTCGCCGAAGTGATTCGCGAACACCCGGTACTGCTCAACCGTGCACCGACCCTTCACCGTCTGGGTATCCAGGCGTTTGAACCGGTACTGATCGAAGGTAAGGCTATCCAGCTGCACCCGCTGGTCTGTGCTGCGTACAACGCCGACTTCGACGGCGACCAGATGGCCGTGCACGTACCGCTGACGCTGGAAGCCCAGCTCGAAGCGCGTGCGTTGATGATGTCGACCAACAACATCCTGTCGCCAGCCAACGGTGAGCCAATCATCGTTCCGTCGCAGGACGTTGTATTGGGCCTGTACTACATGACGCGTGAAGCGATCAACGCCAAGGGCGAAGGTCGTGTGTTCGCGGATCTGCAGGAAGTCGACCGTGTGTTCCGTGCCGGCGAAGCCGCACTGCACGCCAAGGTCAAGGTGCGGATCAACGAAACCGTGAACGATCGTGATGGCGGCAGCGTGAGCGGCACCCGCATCGTCGACACCACTGTCGGCCGTGCGCTGTTGTTCCAGGTCGTGCCAAAAGGCCTGTCCTTCGACGTCGTCAACTTGCCGATGAAGAAGAAAGCGATCTCCAAGCTGATCAACCAGTGCTACCGCGTGGTTGGTTTGAAAGAGACCGTGATCTTCGCTGACCAGCTGATGTACACCGGTTTTGCCTATTCGACCATTTCCGGCGTTTCCATCGGTGTTAACGACTTCGTTATCCCGGATGAAAAAGCCCGCATCATCGGTGCTGCTACCGAAGAAGTGAAAGAGATCGAAAGCCAGTACGCCTCCGGCCTGGTCACCCAGGGCGAGAAGTACAACAAGGTCATCGACCTCTGGTCCAAGGCGAACGACGAAGTTTCCAAGGCGATGATGGCCAACCTCTCGAAAGAGAAGGTCATCGACCGTCATGGCGACGAAGTCGAGCAGGAGTCCTTCAACTCGATGTACATGATGGCCGACTCGGGCGCACGGGGTTCTGCTGCGCAGATCCGTCAGCTCGCCGGTATGCGTGGCCTGATGGCCAAGCCGGACGGCTCCATCATCGAGACCCCGATTACCGCGAACTTCCGTGAAGGTTTGAGCGTACTCCAGTACTTCATCTCCACGCACGGTGCTCGTAAGGGTCTTGCGGATACCGCGTTGAAAACGGCGAACTCCGGTTACCTGACCCGTCGTCTGGTAGACGTGGCGCAGGATCTGGTCGTGACCGAGATCGATTGCGGCACCGAGCATGGCCTGCTGATGACACCGCACATTGAAGGCGGTGACGTTGTAGAGCCATTGGGTGAGCGCGTATTGGGTCGTGTCATTGCCCGTGACGTATTCAAGCCAGGTACCGAGGACGTCATCGTTCCTGCCGGCACCCTGGTGGACGAGAAGTGGGTCGAGTTCATCGAACTGAACAGCATCGACGAAGTGATCGTGCGTTCGCCGATCAGCTGCGAAACCCGCTACGGCATCTGCGCCAAGTGCTACGGTCGCGACCTGGCTCGTGGTCACCAGGTGAACATCGGTGAAGCGGTCGGCGTTATCGCCGCCCAATCCATCGGTGAGCCGGGTACCCAGCTGACGATGCGTACGTTCCACATCGGTGGTGCGGCAAGCCGGACCTCCGCGGCCGACAGCGTTCAGGTGAAGAATGGCGGTACCGTCCGTCTGCACAACCTGAAGCACGTTGAGCGTGTCGATGGCCACCTGGTGGCGGTGTCCCGTTCCGGTGAGCTGGCGATCGCTGATGACTTCGGTCGTGAGCGCGAGCGCTACAAACTGCCGTACGGTGCCGTGATTTCGGTGAAGGAAGGCGACAAGGTCGACGCTGGCGCAATCGTGGCCAAGTGGGATCCGCACACTCACCCGATCGTTACCGAAATGAAAGGTACCGTGACCTACGTGGGCATGGAAGAAGGCATCACGATCAAGCGTCAGACCGACGAATTGACCGGTATGACCAACATTGAAGTACTCGACGCCAAAGATCGTCCAGCTGCCGGTAAGGACATCCGTCCTGCCGTGAAGATGGTCGACGACAACGGCAAGGACCTGTTGCTGCCAGGCACTGATGTAATCGCTCAGTACTTCCTGCCAGCCAACGCCCTGGTCGGTGTTGCGGACGGTGCGCGGATCGCGATCGGTGATGTTATCGCCCGTATCCCGCAGGAAACTTCGAAAACCCGCGACATCACCGGTGGTCTGCCGCGTGTTGCCGACTTGTTCGAAGCCCGTCGTCCGAAAGAAGCCTCGATTCTGGCTGAAGTCAGCGGCACCATCGCGTTCGGTAAAGAGACCAAGGGCAAGCGTCGCCTGGTCATCACCCCGAACGACGGTAGCGATCCGTACGAAGAGCTGATTCCGAAGTGGCGCCACCTGAACGTCTTCGAAGGCGAACAGGTAAACCGCGGCGAAGTTATCTCCGACGGCCCGAGCGATCCACACGACATCCTGCGTCTGCTGGGTGTGAGTGCGCTGGCCAAGTACATCGTGAACGAGATCCAGGACGTTTACCGCCTGCAAGGCGTGAAGATCAACGACAAGCACATCGAGACCATCCTGCGTCAGATGCTGCGTAAGGTCGAGATCGCTGAATCCGGCGACTCGAGTTTCATCAAGGGCGACCAGATGGAACTGACTCACGTACTGGTGGAAAACGAGCGCCTGGCAGCTGAAGACAAGTTCGTCTCCAAGTTCACTCGCGTGCTGCTGGGTATCACCAAGGCGTCGTTGTCCACCGAATCGTTCATCTCGGCGGCTTCCTTCCAGGAAACCACCCGCGTACTGACCGAAGCGGCGGTAACCGGCAAGCGCGACTACCTGCGCGGCCTGAAAGAAAACGTGGTCGTGGGTCGTCTGATCCCGGCCGGTACCGGTTTGGCCTACCACAGCGAACGCAAGCGTCGCCGTGATGCAGACAAGCCGTTGCGTGTAAGCGCCAGTGAAGTGGAAGCTGCACTGACCGAAGCACTGAACTCGAGCGGTAACTGAGTTCTGCGGTAATTGAGTGCCTGGCCCTGGTCGCCTCTTCCGGCGGATCGAGACAAATTGTCGAGATCCGGCGGGCGGGGAGGTCGGGGCCTTGCCTTGACTGGGGGCGAGATCCTCTTTAGACTCTTGATCCCCTAAATTTGGCGGGAATTCGTTCCTGCCATTTTGCTTTTCTTGCAAGACAATAGCGTCGCAAGACAACAGTGGAGCTAGTAGATGGCAACTATCAACCAGCTGGTACGTCAGCCGCGTAAGCGTATCGTCGAGAAATCCGACGTGCCTGCGCTGCAGAACTGCCCGCAACGTCGTGGCGTATGCACCCGTGTGTATACCACCACGCCGAAAAAACCTAACTCGGCACTGCGTAAAGTATGCCGTGTGCGCCTGACCAACGGTTTCGAGGTTTCCTCGTACATCGGCGGTGAAGGCCACAACCTGCAAGAGCACAGCGTGGTACTGATCCGCGGCGGTCGTGTAAAAGACTTGCCAGGTGTTCGTTACCACACCGTTCGCGGTTCTTTGGATACTTCCGGCGTTAAAGGTCGTAACCAGGGTCGTTCGAAATACGGTACCAAGCGTCCGAAATAATCGGCCGTTTTTTGCAGTTTTTAATTTTATTGAGTCGATAAGAGTAAGGTCGGGCACGCATCAGCTGTCCCGGGCTAACCTGAAGACCGTTTGAGGGCTTATCAATGCCAAGACGTCGCGTAGCAGCCAAACGTGAGATTCTGGACGATCCGAAATACGGAAGCCAGATTCTCGCCAAGTTCATGAACCACGTAATGGAAAGCGGCAAGAAAGCCGTTGCCGAGCGTATCGTTTATGGCGCACTGGACAAAGTTAAGGAACGCAAGAACAGCGATCCCCTGGAAATCTTCGAGAAAGCTCTCGACGCCATCGCTCCGCTGGTCGAAGTGAAGTCGCGCCGTGTAGGCGGTGCTACTTACCAGGTTCCGGTCGAGGTTCGTCCGTCCCGTCGTAACGCCCTGGCAATGCGCTGGCTGGTAGACTTCGCCCGCAAGCGCGGCGAGAAGTCCATGGCTCTGCGTTTGGCTGGTGAACTGTTGGACGCTGCTGAAGGTAAAGGTGCTGCAGTTAAGAAGCGTGAAGACGTGCACCGTATGGCTGAAGCCAACAAGGCTTTCTCGCACTACCGCTTCTAATTCTAGCGTCACTCAATTTGCGAGGGCTTTATGGCTCGTACTACACCGATTAATCGCTACCGTAACATCGGTATCGTCGCTCACGTGGATGCGGGTAAAACCACCACCACCGAGCGCGTCCTTTTTTACACCGGCAAAAGTCACAAAATGGGCGAGGTGCATGACGGCGCCGCGACCACAGACTGGATGGTGCAGGAGCAGGAGCGTGGTATTACCATTACTTCTGCTGCTATCACCGCCTTCTGGAAAGGTTCCGAGAAGCAGTACGCGCACGAGCATCGCTTCAACGTTATCGATACCCCGGGCCACGTAGACTTCACCATTGAAGTTGAGCGTTCCCTGCGCGTACTCGACGGCGCTGTCGTTGTGTTCTGTGGTACTTCGGGTGTTGAGCCTCAGTCGGAAACCGTATGGCGTCAGGCCAACAAATACGGCGTTCCACGTCTTGTTTATGTAAACAAGATGGACCGTGCTGGTGCCAACTTCCTGCGCGTGATCGCTCAGATCAAGCAGCGTCTGGGTCACACTCCGGTGCCTATCCAGCTCGCGATCGGCTCGGAAGACAACTTCCAGGGCCAGATCGACCTGATCAACATGCAAGCGGTCTACTGGAATGACTCGGACAAGGGCATGGTCCCTGTTCGCAAGGACATTCCTGCCGAACTGTTGGAAGAAGCCGAGCAATGGCGCAGCAACATGGTCGAGGCTGCGGCTGAAGCCAATGAAGAGCTGATGAACAAATACCTCGAGGGTGAAGAACTCACCAACGAGGAAATCAAGGCCGCCCTGCGTCAGCGTACTATCGCTGGTGAGATCGTTCTTGCTGTTTGCGGCTCCTCCTTCAAGAACAAGGGTGTTCCCCTGGTTCTCGACGCCGTTATCGACTTCCTGCCGGCTCCAACCGACATTCCTGCTATCAAGGGTTCCAACCCGGATAACGAGGAAGAGGAAATGGAGCGTCACGCAAGTGACGACGAGCCGTTCGCGGCCTTGGCATTCAAGATCGCTACCGACCCATTCGTGGGTACCTTGACCTTTGTCCGCGTTTACTCGGGCGTGTTGGCCTCCGGCGACGGCGTGATCAACTCGGTAAAAGGCAAGAAAGAGCGCGTGGGTCGTATGGTGCAGATGCACGCAAACGCCCGCGAAGAAATCAAGGAAGTACGCGCTGGCGACATCGCGGCCTTGATCGGCATGAAGGATGTCACCACGGGTGAAACCTTGTGCAACGCTGACAAGCCAATCATCCTGGTTCGCATGGACTTCCCGGAGCCGGTTATTTCGGTTGCCGTTGAGCCAAAAACCAAGGATGACCAGGAAAAAATGGGTATCGCTCTGGGCAAGCTTGCTCAGGAAGACCCGTCTTTCCGCGTCAAGACTGATGAAGAGACTGGTCAAACGATCATCTCTGGCATGGGCGAGCTGCACCTGGACATCCTGGTTGACCGGATGCGCCGTGAGTTCAACGTCGAAGCCAACATCGGCAAGCCTCAGGTTTCCTATCGTGAGCGCATCACGAAGAACTGTGAAATCGAAGGCAAGTTCGTTCGCCAGTCCGGCGGTCGTGGTCAGTTCGGCCACTGCTGGATCCGTTTTGCGCCTGCTGACGAAGGTCAGGAAGGTCTGCAATTCGTGAACGAAGTCGTAGGCGGTGTGGTTCCCAAGGAATACATCCCGGCGATCCAGAAAGGTATCGAAGAGCAGATGAAGAACGGCGTTGTTGCCGGCTATCCGCTGATCGGCCTGAAGGCGACCGTGTTCGACGGTTCTTACCACGACGTCGACTCCAACGAGATGGCGTTCAAGGTGGCTGCTTCCATGGCGACCAAGCAACTGGCCCAGAAGGGCGGTGGTGAGTTGCTCGAGCCGATCATGGCGGTAGAAGTCGTTACGCCTGAAGACTACATGGGTGATGTCATGGGCGACCTTAACCGTCGTCGTGGCATGATTCTGGGTATGGAAGATACGGTTTCCGGCAAGGTTATTCGTGCCGAGGTTCCGTTGGGCGAGATGTTCGGTTACGCAACCGACGTTCGTTCCATGTCTCAGGGGCGCGCAAGCTACTCCATGGAATTCAAAAAATACAATACAGCTCCGTCGCATATCGTCGAAACTGTTACCAAAAAACAAGGCTGATTCAGCCCCTTTAGGCTAGGAGTTAATTGTCGTGGCTAAAGAAAAATTTGATCGTTCCCTACCGCACGTCAACGTTGGCACCATTGGTCACGTTGACCACGGTAAAACCACTCTGACTGCTGCTCTGACTCGCGTCTGCTCCGAAGTTTTCGGTTCGGCCGTTGTTGCTTTCGACAAAATCGACAGCGCTCCGGAAGAAAAGGCTCGTGGTATCACCATCAACACCGCGCACGTTGAGTACAACTCTTCGATCCGTCACTACGCTCACGTTGACTGCCCAGGTCACGCTGACTACGTGAAGAACATGATCACCGGTGCTGCCCAGATGGACGGCGCGATCCTGGTTTGCTCGGCCGCTGATGGTCCGATGCCACAAACCCGTGAGCACATCCTGCTGTCCCGTCAGGTAGGCGTTCCGTACATCGTTGTCTTCCTGAACAAGGCTGACATGGTTGACGACGCTGAGCTGCTGGAACTGGTTGAGATGGAAGTGCGCGACCTGCTGAGCACTTACGACTTCCCAGGTGATGACACTCCAATCATCATCGGTTCGGCTCTGATGGCTCTGAACGGCCAAGACGACAACGAAATGGGCACCACTGCTGTCAAGAAGCTGGTGGAAACTCTGGACAGCTACATCCCAGAGCCAGTTCGTGTTATCGACAAGCCGTTCCTGATGCCGATCGAAGACGTATTCTCGATCTCGGGTCGCGGTACTGTTGTAACTGGTCGTATCGAGCGCGGTATCGTCAAGGTTCAGGATCCGCTGGAAATCGTAGGTCTGCGTGACACCACTGTCACCACCTGCACCGGTGTTGAAATGTTCCGTAAGCTGCTCGACGAAGGTCGTGCTGGCGAGAACTGCGGCGTTCTGCTGCGTGGTACCAAGCGTGACGACGTTGAGCGTGGCCAGGTTCTGGTCAAGCCGGGTTCGGTCAAGCCGCACACCAAGTTCGAAGCTGAAGTGTACGTTCTGAGCAAAGAAGAAGGCGGCCGTCACACTCCGTTCTTCAAAGGCTACCGTCCACAGTTCTACTTCCGGACCACTGACGTGACCGGTAACTGCGAACTGCCGGAAGGCGTTGAAATGGTAATGCCAGGCGACAACATCAAAATGGTTGTCACCCTGATCAAGACCATCGCAATGGAAGACGGTCTGCGTTTCGCCATTCGTGAAGGCGGTCGTACCGTCGGCGCTGGTGTCGTAGCCAAAATCATCGAGTAAGCTGTTTTTTGAGTCGACTTTGATGAGTTGAAAAAGCCCCCGCTTAGCGGGGGCTTTTTTATTGGGTTGACACCTATCGGGGGCGTCTATAGAATTGCGCCTCCTTTTAACGGGCGTATTGCGCCCGGTGGGAATAGCAGCCGGAGTCTGAAATCCAATGCAAAATCAGCAAATCCGTATCAGGTTGAAGGCTTTTGACCATCGCCTGATCGACCAATCCACCCAGGAAATCGTGGAAACCGCGAAACGTACTGGTGCTCAAGTGCGTGGTCCAATTCCACTGCCTACCCGTAAAGAGCGGTTCACCGTTCTGGTCTCCCCGCACGTCAACAAAGACGCGCGTGACCAGTACGAGATCCGTACTCATAAGCGCGTACTGGACATCGTCCAGCCAACGGATAAAACCGTTGATGCTCTTATGAAGCTTGATCTTGCGGCCGGTGTGGAAGTGCAGATCAGCCTCGGCTAAGACTCGGTCTTAGTCGTGTAACGCTCTGAAATGGGCGGCCATAGCGGGTGAAAGCCCCGTACACTCATGAGGTTTACAACATGACTATTGGTGTAGTCGGTCGTAAATGCGGTATGACTCGCATTTTCACCGAAGAAGGTGTCTCCATTCCGGTCACGGTCATTGAGATCGAGCCGAATCGCGTCACCCAGTTCAAAACTGAAGAGACCGATGGCTATCGTGCAGTGCAAGTCACTGTCGGCGAGCGTCGCGCTTCGCGTGTAACAGCTGCTCAAGCTGGCCACTTCGCCAAGGCGAACGTTGCCGCTGGTCGTACCGTAATGGAATTCCGTCTTGAAGAAGGCGAGTACCAGGCCGGCGATCTGATCAACGCTGAAATCTTCGCCGCTGGCCAACTGGTTGATGTAACCGGTCAGTCCAAGGGTAAAGGCTTCCAGGGTACGATCAAGCGTTGGAACTTCCGCGGGCAAGATAACACCCACGGTAACTCCGTATCCCACCGCGTTCCAGGCTCTATCGGCCAGTGCCAGACTCCTGGTCGTGTATTCAAGGGCAAAAAAATGTCCGGTCATATGGGCGCTGAGCGCGTGACCGTGCAGTCCCTCGAAGTAGTGCGCGTGGACGCTGAACGCAATCTGTTGTTGGTCAAGGGTGCTGTTCCTGGCGCTACTGGCGGCAACTTGGTTGTACGTCCAGCAGCCAAGGCTCGCGGTTAAGGGGAAGCTGACATGCAATTAAATGTAAATGACGCTCAAGCGATCGAAGTTTCCGAACTGACATTTGGCGGCGAATTCAACGAGACGCTGGTTCACCAAGCAGTCGTGGCCTACATGGCCGGCGGCCGTCAAGGTAGCAAGCAGCAAAAGACCCGTTCCGACGTTTCCGGTGGCGGCAAGCGCCCATGGCGTCAGAAAGGTACTGGCCGTGCTCGTGCCGGTACTATTCGTAGCCCAATCTGGCGTGGCGGTGGTACCACTTTCGCAGCTCGTCCTCAGGATCACTCCCAGAAGCTGAACAAGAAGATGTATCGCGCAGCAATGCGTTCCATCCTTGCTGAGCTGGTGCGTACTGATCGTCTGGTCGTGGTTCAGGACTTCGCTGTTGAAGCACCGAAAACCAAAGATCTGCTGAACAAGCTGAATGGCATGGGCCTGACTGACGTCCTGATCGTGTCTGACGCTGTTGATCAGAACCTGTACCTGGCTGCTCGCAACCTGCCGCACGTCGATGTTCGTGACGTCCAAGGTTCCGATCCGGTCAGTCTGATCGCATACGACAAGGTGTTGATCACCGTGTCGGCCGTGAAGAAATTCGAGGAGCTGCTGGGATGAACCAGGAACGCGTATTTAAAGTTCTGCTTGGCCCGCACGTTTCCGAGAAGGCTACGGTTCTGGCAGACAAGAAAGGCCAGTTCGTTTTCAAGGTTGCGACCGACGCAACCAAGCTGGAAATCAAGAAGGCTGTCGAAAGCCTGTTCAGCGTGAAAGTGGAGCGCGTGACTACCCTGAACGTTCTGGGTAAAAGCAAGCGCACTGCTCGCGGTCTGGGCAAGCGTAATGACTGGAAGAAGGCAGTTATCTCCCTTCAGCCAGGCCAAGATCTCGATTTCAGCAGCAGTGCTGAGTAAGGAAGGGGTGCATCATGGCAATCGTTAAATGCAAACCGACTTCCCCTGGCCGCCGTTTTGTGGTCAAGGTGGTCAACCAGGAGCTGCATAAAGGCGCTCCTCACGCACCGCTGCTCGAGAAAAAATCGAAGTCTGGTGGTCGTAACAACAATGGCCGTATTACCACTCGTCACATCGGTGGTGGTCATAAGCAGCATTATCGTCTGGTCGACTTCCGTCGCAACGACAAGGATGGCATCGCTGCCACCGTCGAGCGTATCGAATACGATCCAAACCGTACTGCTCACATCGCTCTGCTGCTGTATGCAGATGGCGAGCGTCGCTACATCATCGCCCCTAAAGGCGTGAGCGCTGGCGACCAGCTGATCGCAGGTGCCCTGGCACCGATCAAGCCGGGCAACGCTCTGCAACTGCGCAACATTCCAGTTGGTAGCACCGTACACGGCATCGAATTGAAGCCAGGTAAAGGCGCGCAAATCGCTCGTTCCGCTGGTGCTTCGGCTCAGCTGATCGCTCGTGAAGGTGTCTACGTGACCCTGCGTCTGCGTTCTGGTGAGATGCGTAAAGTCCTGGCTGAATGCCGTGCGACCCTGGGCGAAGTCTCGAACTCCGAGCACAGCCTGCGTTCGCTGGGTAAAGCTGGTGCCAAACGCTGGCGTGGCGTTCGCCCAACCGTTCGTGGTGTTGCCATGAACCCGGTTGACCACCCACATGGTGGTGGTGAAGGTCGTACCTCTGGTGGTCGTCATCCGGTATCGCCATGGGGCTTCCCGACTAAGGGCGCGAAGACTCGTGGTAATAAGCGTACCGACAAAATGATCGTCCGTCGTCGCAAGTAAATAGAGGGATACGACAGTGCCACGTTCTCTGAAAAAAGGTCCTTTTATTGATCTTCACCTACTGAAGAAGATCGAAGTGGCGGCGGAAAAGAACGATCGCAAACCAGTTAAAACCTGGTCGCGTCGTTCGATGATCCTGCCACAAATGGTCGGTCTGACCATCGCAGTACACAACGGTCGCCAGCACGTCCCAGTTCTCGTGAACGAAGACATGGTCGGCCACAAACTGGGCGAGTTCGCCGGTACCCGCACATACCGTGGGCACGTGGCTGACAAGAAAGCCAAGCGTTAAGGGGTAAGGAAATGGAAGTAGCCGCTAAGTTGTCGGGCGCTCGAATCTCCGCCCAGAAAGCCCGCTTGGTCGCCGACCAGATCCGCGGGAAGAAGGTGGGCGAAGCGCTCAACCTGTTGGCTTTCAGCAGTAAGAAAGCCGCCGAGATCATGAAAAAAGTGCTGGAGTCGGCCGTAGCCAACGCCGAGCATAACGAAGGCGCAGACGTTGATGACCTGAAGGTCAGCACCGTTTTCGTCAACGAAGGGCGTTCGCTGAAGCGCATCATGCCACGTGCCAAAGGCCGTGCTGATCGCATCGTCAAGCGGTCTTGCCATATCACTGTCAAGGTTGCTGACAAGTAACGGAGTCGAAGAGATGGGTCAGAAAGTACATCCCATTGGCATTCGCCTGGGAATCGTCAAGGAGCACACCTCCGTCTGGTACGCAGACGGTCGGACTTATGCGGACTACTTGTTCGCTGATCTGAAGGTGCGTGAGTATCTCCAAGACAAACTAAAAAGCGCGTCCGTAAGCCGTATCGATATCCATCGTCCGGCTCAAACTGCACGTATCACCATCCACACCGCTCGTCCAGGTATCGTTATCGGGAAGAAAGGTGAAGATGTTGAGAAACTGCGTCAGGACCTGACCAAGCAAATGGGTGTGCCTGTGCACATCAATATCGAAGAGATCCGCAAGCCGGAGCTCGACGGTATGCTGGTTGCGCAGAGCGTAGCTCAGCAGCTGGAGCGTCGCGTCATGTTCCGTCGCGCTATGAAGCGCGCTGTACAGAACGCCATGCGCATTGGTGCCAAAGGCATCAAAATCCAAGTGAGCGGTCGTCTCGGCGGTGCTGAAATCGCACGTACTGAATGGTATCGCGAAGGTCGTGTGCCACTGCACACCCTGCGTGCCGACATCGACTATGCCAACTACGAAGCTCACACCACCTACGGTGTGATCGGTGTAAAGGTTTGGATCTTCAAAGGCGAAGTAATTGGTGGTCGCCAAGAAGAACTGAAACCACAAGCACCAGCGCCTCGTAAAAAAGCTGCTAAGTAAGGGGTACGCCAAATGTTGCAACCAAAGCGTACGAAGTTCCGCAAGCAAATGACCGGTCACAACCGTGGCCTGGCATTGCGCGGTAGCAAAGTCAGCTTCGGCGAGTTCGCGCTGAAGTCTGTTGCTCGTGGTCGTCTCACCGCTCGTCAGATCGAGTCAGCGCGTCGTGCACTGACCCGTCACGTAAAACGTGGCGGCAAGATCTGGATCCGTGTATTCCCGGACAAGCCTGTCACCAAGAAGCCACTCGAAGTTCGGATGGGTAAAGGTAAGGGTAACGTGGAGTACTGGGTTGCCCAGATTCAGCCAGGCAAAGTCCTGTATGAGATCGAGGGTGTTTCTGAAGAGCTGGCGCGTGAGGCTTTCGCCCTGGCTGCTGCAAAGCTGCCGCTCGCCACCTCCTTTGTTAAACGGACGGTGATGTGATGAAAGCGAATGAGCTTCGTGAAAAATCAGCACAGCAGCTGAACGAGCAACTGCTCGGCCTGCTGCGCGACCAGTTCAATCTGCGTATGCAGAAAGCAACTGGCCAGTTGGGGCAGTCTCATCTGCTCTCGCAAGTTAAGCGTGACATCGCTCGCGTGAAAACTGTGCTCAACCAGCAGGCAGGTAAGTGATCATGGCTGAAGCCGAAAAAACTGTCCGTACGCTGACTGGCCGTGTTGTCAGCGACAAGATGGACAAAACCATCACCGTTCTGATCGAGCGTCGCGTTAAGCACCCGATCTACGGTAAATACGTTAAGCGTTCGACTAAGCTGCACGCGCACGACGAAACCAATCAGTGCCACATCGGCGACAAAGTCACTATTCGTGAAACTCGTCCGATGGCCAAGACCAAGTCTTGGGCGCTGGTTGATATTCTCGAACGCGCTGTGGAAGTCTAAGGGCTAGGGGTCGGAGAAATTATATGATTCAGACTCAATCCATGCTCGATGTGGCCGATAACAGCGGCGCTCGCCGCGTTATGTGCATCAAGGTGCTGGGTGGCTCCCATCGTCGTTACGCTGGTATCGGTGACATCATCAAGGTTACCGTCAAGGAAGCAATTCCTCGCGGTAAGGTGAAAAAAGGCCAAGTGATGACTGCTGTTGTAGTCCGCACTCGCCATGGCGTTCGTCGTGCTGACGGCTCCATCATCCGCTTTGATGGCAACGCTGCTGTTCTGTTGAACAACAAGCAAGAGCCGATCGGCACCCGTATCTTTGGGCCAGTGACCCGTGAACTTCGTACCGAGAAGTTCATGAAGATCGTCTCGCTCGCCCCAGAAGTGCTGTAAGGAGATCCGACATGCAAAAGATTCGTCGTGACGACGAGATCATCGTGATCGCCGGCAAAGACAAAGGTAAGCGCGGTAAGGTGCTGAAGGTTCTTGCTGACAACCGTCTGGTTGTGGGTGGTCTGAACCTGGTCAAGCGTCATACCAAGCCTAACCCGATGTCGGGCGTACAGGGCGGTATCGTCGAGAAAGAAGCGCCACTGCACGCTTCCAACGTCGCCATCTTCAATGGCGAAACCAACAAGGCTGACCGCGTTGGTTTCAAAGTAGAAGACGGTAAGAAAATTCGTGTCTTCAAGTCGACCCAAAAAGCGGTTGATGCTTGAACACTGCTAGGTAGAAGACCATGGCACGACTAAAAGAGATTTACCGGAAGGAAATCGCACCGAAACTTAAGGAAGAACTTAAGCTTTCGAACGTGATGGAAGTTCCGCGCGTTACCAAAATCACCCTGAACATGGGTCTGGGCGAAGCGATCGGCGACAAAAAAGTCATCGAGCACGCTGTTGCTGACCTGGAAAAGATCACCGGTCAGAAGGTCGTTGTGACTTACGCTCGGAAATCCATCGCTGGCTTTAAAGTCCGTGAAGGTTGGCCGATCGGCGTCAAAGTGACCCTGCGCCGTGAGCGTATGTACGAGTTCCTGGATCGTCTGCTGTCGATCTCCCTGCCTCGGGTTCGCGACTTCCGCGGCCTGAATGCCAAGTCCTTCGATGGTCGTGGCAACTACAGCATGGGCGTAAAAGAGCAGATCATTTTCCCGGAAATCGATTACGACAAGATCGATGCTCTCCGCGGTCTGGACATTACCCTGACCACCACTGCTCGGACGGATGACGAAGGTCGCGCACTGCTGCGCGCTTTCAAATTCCCGTTCCGCAACTGATTGGAGTAGGAAAATGGCCAAGAAGAGCATGAAGAACCGTGAGCTGAAGCGTCAGCTCACCGTTGCCAAGTACGCCACCAAGCGTGCAGCGCTGAAAGCTATCATCGTTGATCTGAACGCAAGTCCAGAAGCGCGTTGGGAAGCTACCGTAGCCCTGCAGAAGCAGCCACGTGACGCAAGCGCTTCGCGCATGCGTAACCGCTGCCGCCTGACTGGTCGTCCGCACGGCGTGTACCGCAAGTTCGGCCTCGGTCGTAACATGCTGCGTCAAGCTGCTATGCGTGGTGACGTTCCAGGTCTGGTTAAAGCCAGCTGGTAAGCACTGTCAAAGTCTCGGTGTTCGGGGTCTCAGGATCCTGACCGCCGGTGACCTTGAATCTGAATCAAGCCCCTTTTGGGGCTTGATTCATTTCTGGGCTGTGTCTAGAATACCCGGCTCGCCTGAGCCCGTGTTTTTATTGCACGGTTGCACTCGGCGACACGTACTAGCCGAAAGGCTAATTTTTTGTGTATTAGGAGCGTCTAGCCCATGAGTATGCAGGACCCGTTAGCGGACATGCTAACTCGTATCCGTAATGCCCAGATGGCTGAAAAG
This sequence comes from Pseudomonas fluorescens, assembly GCF_018614775.1. Taxonomy (GTDB): domain Bacteria; phylum Pseudomonadota; class Gammaproteobacteria; order Pseudomonadales; family Pseudomonadaceae; genus Aquipseudomonas; species Aquipseudomonas fluorescens_BY. The sequence goes on along the minus strand of NZ_JAGGOF010000021.1, from coordinate 81,479 downwards.
TCCGTCGTAAGCATGCCATCTTCTACTTTGAAGGTAGCTGTTGCCAAAGTCCTGAAGGACGAAGGTTACATTGCGGGTTATCAGATCAGCAGCGAAATCAAGCCGCTGCTTTCCATCGAGCTGAAGTACTTCGAAGGCCGTCCGGTCATCGAGGAAGTGAAGCGCGTTAGCCGTCCAGGCCTGCGTCAGTACAAGTCCGTTGATGATCTGCCAAAAGTTCGTGGCGGTCTCGGTGTGTCTATCGTCTCCACCAACAAAGGTGTGATGACGGATCGTGCTGCGCGCGCTGCCGGTGTCGGCGGCGAAGTTCTTTGCACTGTGTTCTAAGGGGGGATAAGCATGTCACGCGTCGCTAAGAACCCCGTTAAGCTGCCAGCCGGTGTCGAAGTCAAATTCGCAGGCCAACAGCTTTCGGTGAAGGGTGCCAAGGGCACTCTGCAACTGAACATCCATTCGTCCGTTGAGATCGTTGAAGAAGCCGGTGAGCTGCGTTTCGCTGCTCGCAATGGCGATCAACAGACTCGCGCAATGGCTGGTACCACTCGTGCGTTGGTAAACAACATGGTCCAAGGCGTAAGCCAAGGCTTCGAGCGCAAGCTCCAGCTGGTCGGTGTTGGTTACAAAGCGCAAGCAAAAGGCACAGTGCTGAACCTGGCTCTTGGCTTCTCGCACCCAGTGGATTACGAACTGCCGGAAGGCATCACCGCTGAGACTCCTAGCCAGACCGATATCCTGATCAAGGGCATCGACAAGCAGCTGGTAGGTCAAGTGGCCGCCGAGATCCGCGACTTCCGTCCACCAGAGCCGTACAAAGGCAAAGGTGTGCGCTACGCGGACGAAGTCGTCCGTCGTAAAGAAGCCAAGAAGAAGTAGGGCATAGCAAATGACCGACAAAAAAGTTACTCGACTGCGTCGCGCTCGCAAAGCACGCCTGAAAATGCACGAACTCGAAGTCGTGCGTCTCTGCGTGTTCCGCTCGTCGCAGCACATCTACGCCCAGGTCATTTCGGCCGACGGCAACAAAGTCCTGGCAAGTGCCTCGACTTTGGATAAAGAACTGCGTGATGGCGCCACTGGCAACATCGACGCGGCCACTAAGGTTGGCCAGCTGGTCGCTACGCGTGCTAAAGCCGCTGGCGTCTCGCAGGTGGCTTTCGACCGCTCTGGCTTCAAGTACCACGGCCGCGTCAAGGCGCTGGCTGATGCTGCTCGTGAAGCTGGGCTGGAGTTCTAAGTTATGTCAAATAACGACCAAAAGCGCGACGAAGGCTACATCGAGAAGCTGGTTCAAGTTAACCGCGTAGCCAAAACCGTCAAAGGCGGCCGTATCTTCACTTTCACCGCGTTGACCGTGGTGGGTGATGGTAAAGGCCGTGTTGGCTTCGGCCGTGGCAAGTCGCGTGAAGTGCCTGCTGCGATCCAGAAGGCAATGGAAGCTGCTCGCCGCAACATGATCCAGGTTGATCTGAACGGCACCACCCTGCAGTACGCAATGAAGTCTGCCCATGGCGCTTCGAAGGTGTACATGCAGCCTGCTTCTGAAGGTACCGGTATCATCGCTGGCGGCGCTATGCGTGCCGTCCTCGAAGTTGCTGGCGTTCAGAACGTTCTGGCCAAGTGCTACGGCTCGACTAACCCGGTAAACGTGGTCCATGCCACTTTCAAGGGTTTGAAAGCCATGCAGTCTCCTGAATCCATTGCCGCCAAGCGTGGCAAAAGCGTCAAGGAGATCTTCTGATCATGGCTACCGTAAAAGTTACGCTGATCAAAAGCATGACCGGCCGCATCCCTAACCACAAACTGTGCGTTAAGGGTCTGGGTCTGCGTCGCATCGGTCACACTGTAGAAGTCCTGGATACTCCCGAGAATCGCGGGATGATCAACAAGGCTTACTACATGCTGCGTGTCGAGGGTTAATCGATGAAACTCAATGATCTGAGTCCAGCGCCGGGTTCCCGTCGCGAAAAGCATCGTCCGGGCCGTGGTATCGGTAGTGGTTTGGGTAAGACCGGTGGCCGTGGCCACAAAGGTCAGACCTCCCGCTCCGGTGGCACCATTGCTCCAGGCTTTGAAGGCGGTCAACAGCCGCTGCATCGTCGTCTGCCGAAGTTCGGTTTCGTTTCCCTGAAAGCCATGGACCGCGCAGAAGTGCGTCTGTCCGAGCTGGCCAAAGTGGACGGCGACATCGTCACCGTGCAGTCCCTGAAGGATGCCAACGTGATCAACCAGAACGTTCAGCGTGTGAAAATCATGCTGTCGGGCGAAGTTGCTCGTGCTGTCACCATCGGAAAGGGAATCGGCGCCACCAAAGGTGCGCGTGCGGCTATCGAAGCAGCTGGCGGCAAGTTCGAGGAATAAATGGCTAAGCAAGGTGCTCTCTCTGCGCTCGGCAAAGGCGGTATGTCTGAACTCTGGGCTCGTCTGCGTTTTCTGTTCCTGGCGATTATCGTCTACCGAATAGGCGCACACATCCCGGTTCCAGGTATCAACCCGGACCGACTCGCGGACCTGTTTCGACAGAATGAGGGGACCATTCTTAGCTTGTTCAACATGTTTTCCGGCGGCGCGCTGGAGCGGATGAGCATCTTTGCATTGGGGATCATGCCGTACATTTCGGCATCGATCATCATGCAGCTGATGAGCGCCGTGAGCCCGCAGCTGGAGCAGTTGAAGAAGGAAGGTGAAGCTGGCCGTCGCAAGATCAGCCAGTACACCCGCTACGGCACTGTCGTTCTCGCCCTCGTTCAAGCCATTGGCATGTCCATTGGCCTGGCGGGGCAGGGCGTTTCGTTCACTGCTGACTTCAGCTTTCATTTCGTTGCGGTAACCACTTTTGTGGCGGGCGCGATGTTCATGATGTGGCTGGGTGAGCAGATTACTGAGCGTGGTGTTGGCAACGGTATCTCGATGTTGATATTCGCAGGTATCGTCGCCGGTCTTCCGAGAGCGATCGGGCAGTCTTTCGAGTCTGCGCGTCAGGGTGATATCAACATTTTCGCCTTGGTAGCCATCGGTCTGCTGGCAGTAGCGATTATCGGTTTCGTGGTGTTCATTGAGCGTGGTCAGCGTCGTATTGCTGTTCACTACGCCAAGCGTCAGCAGGGCCGCAAGGTGTTTGCTGCGCAGACCAGCCACTTGCCGTTGAAGGTGAACATGGCCGGCGTAATTCCGGCTATTTTCGCGAGCAGCATCCTGCTGTTCCCGGCTTCGTTGGGTGCCTGGTTCGGCCAGTCTGAAGGTATGGGCTGGTTGCAGGACATCTCGCAGTCGATCGCTCCTGGTCAGCCGTTGAATATTCTGCTGTTTAGTGCAGGGATTATTTTCTTCTGCTTCTTCTATACGGCGTTGATGTTCAATCCGAAAGACGTAGCGGAAAACCTGAAGAAGTCCGGTGCCTTTATTCCGGGTATCCGTCCAGGTGAGCAGTCTGCGCGCTACATTGATGGCGTTCTGACTCGCTTGACCATGTTCGGTGCTCTTTACATGACGGCCGTCTGTCTGTTGCCCCAGTTCCTGGTGGTTGCGGCAAACGTACCGTTCTACCTTGGCGGGACCTCGTTGCTGATCGTGGTCGTGGTTGTGATGGACTTCATGTCCCAAGTACAATCGCACCTCGTTTCGCACCAGTACGAATCCCTGATGAAGAAAGCCAACCTGAAGGGCTACGGCAGCGGCATGTTGCGCTGAGTAGCATCCATAAGGTTCGAGGAGTTGGTGATGAAAGTTCGTGCATCGGTGAAAAAGCTGTGCCGCAACTGCAAGATTATTCGCCGCGAAGGTGTTGTTCGGGTAATTTGCAGCGCGGAACCGCGTCACAAACAGCGCCAAGGCTGAGTGTGATTGTGCTTTAAGCCCGGCAGCTAGTGCGCTGCCGGGTTGATTATTTGTTATTACAGCGATATTATCTCGCGCCCTATTTCTTGGCTTCCGGGGCGTAGGTAGCTGTCAATTGGAGTCCCACTGAATGGCCCGTATTGCAGGCGTTAACATTCCAGATAACAAGCATACTGTTATCTCGCTGACCTACATCTATGGTGTTGGTCGCACCACTGCACAGAAAATTTGTGCAGTTGCTGGGGTCAACCCAGCCGCAAAGATCAAGGATCTGAGCGACGAGCAAATTGAACAGCTGCGTGGCGAAGTGGCGAAGTTCACCACTGAAGGTGACCTGCGTCGCGAAATCAACATGAAAATCAAGCGCTTGATGGACCTCGGTTGCTATCGCGGTCTGCGTCATCGTCGTGGTCTGCCAGTACGCGGTCAGCGTACCAAGACCAACGCGCGTACCCGTAAAGGTCCGCGTAAGCCGATCCGCAAGTAATCGCCCCAGCGAATCGACAGGAATTTAATCATGGCAAAACCTGCTGCTCGTCCTCGTAAAAAAGTTAAAAAGACAGTGGTTGATGGCATCGCCCACATCCATGCTTCTTTTAACAACACCATCGTGACCATTACCGACCGTCAAGGTAACGCTCTTTCCTGGGCTACCTCCGGTGGTTCGGGTTTCCGCGGTTCCCGCAAGTCCACCCCGTTCGCTGCTCAAGTAGCTGCTGAGCGTGCTGGTCAAGCTGCGCTGGAATACGGCCTGAAAAACCTCGACGTCAACGTCAAGGGTCCAGGTCCAGGTCGTGAATCCGCAGTCCGCGCTTTGAACGGCTGTGGCTACAAGATCGCCAGCATCACCGACGTGACGCCAATCCCGCACAACGGGTGCCGTCCGCCGAAGAAGCGCCGCGTGTAATCCAGGAGATTGTAAAGAATGGCTCGTTACATTGGTCCAAAATGCAAACTCGCTCGTCGTGAAGGCACCGATCTCTTTCTGAAGAGCGGCGTGCGCGCGATCGAATCGAAGTGCAACATTGAAGCAGCACCTGGTATCCACGGCCAACGCCGCGGTCGCCAGTCCGACTACGGCACCCAACTGCGTGAAAAGCAGAAGGTCCGTCGTATCTACGGCGTTCTCGAGCGTCAATTCAGCGGCTACTACAAAGAAGCTGCTGGCAAGAAAGGCGCAACCGGCGAAAACCTGTTGCAACTGCTCGAATGCCGTCTGGACAACGTTGTATACCGTATGGGTTTCGGTTCTACTCGTGCCGAATCCCGTCAGCTGGTATCGCACAAGTCGATCAGCGTTAACGGTCAAACCGTAAACGTTCCGTCCTACCAGGTTCGTGCTGGTGACGTGGTTGCTGTTCGCGAGAAAGCAAAGAACCAACTTCGCATTGTCCAAGCTCTCGATCTGTGTGCCCAACGTGGCCGCGTAGAATGGGTAGAAGTAGACACTGAGAAGAAGTCGGGCGTTTTCAAGAACGTTCCTGCTCGCAGTGATCTGTCCGCCGACATCAACGAAAGCCTGATTGTCGAGCTCTACTCCAAGTAAGGGCTAGAAAATAGGTGCATCCATGCAGATTTCGGTAAATGAGTTCCTGACACCCCGCCATATTGATGTGCAGGTTGTCAGTCCAACCCGCGCCAAGATCACACTCGAGCCTCTCGAGCGTGGTTTCGGCCACACCCTGGGCAACGCGCTGCGCCGCATCCTGTTGTCCTCAATGCCCGGCTGTGCAGTAGTCGAGGCCGAGATTGACGGTGTGCTCCATGAGTACAGCGCCATCGAAGGTGTACAGGAAGACGTAATTGAAATCCTGTTGAACCTTAAAGGTCTGGCTATCAAGCTGCACGGTCGTGACGAAGTTACGCTGACCTTGTCGAAGAAGGGTTCGGGGGTGGTTACCGCTGCCGATATTCAGCTGGATCATGATGTCGAGATCGTTAACCCCGATCACGTAATCGCTAACCTGGCGTCTAACGGCGCCCTGAACATGAAGCTCACCGTAGCTCGTGGTCGTGGTTATGAACCGGCAGACTCGCGTCAGAGCGATGAAGACGAAAGCCGCAGCATCGGTCGCTTGCAGCTTGACTCTTCGTTCAGCCCGGTTCGCCGTATCGCATACGTGGTGGAAAACGCCCGTGTCGAGCAGCGTACCAACCTGGACAAGCTGGTTATTGATCTGGAAACCAACGGTACCCTGGATCCTGAAGAGGCCATTCGCCGCGCTGCAACCATTCTGCAACAGCAGTTGGCTGCGTTCGTCGACCTCAAGGGTGACAGTGAGCCAGTGGTTGTCGAGCAGGAAGACGAGATCGATCCGATCCTGCTTCGCCCGGTTGACGATCTGGAACTGACTGTACGTTCGGCTAACTGCCTTAAGGCGGAAAACATCTACTACATCGGTGACCTGATTCAGCGTACCGAAGTAGAGCTGTTGAAGACTCCGAACCTGGGCAAGAAATCCTTGACTGAAATCAAGGACGTTCTGGCCTCCCGCGGTCTGTCCCTCGGCATGCGCCTCGACAACTGGCCGCCTGCAAGTCTTAAGAAGGACGACAAGGCGACTGCCTGATCGTCGTAATCACCGAACGTTGTGTTTGGTAAGGAATGAACCATGCGTCATCGTAAAAGTGGTCGTCACCTGAGCCGCACCAGCTCGCACCGCAAGGCCATGTTCCAGAACATGGCGGTGTCGCTGTTCGAGCACGAGCTGATCAAAACTACACTGCCGAAAGCCAAAGAACTGCGCCGCGTTGCTGAGCCGCTGATCACTCTGGCCAAGACAGATAGCCTGGCTAACCGCCGTCTGGCTTTCGACCGTACCCGTTCGAAAGCTATCGTTGGTAAGCTCTTCAACGACCTGGGCAAGCGTTATGCTACCCGTGAGGGTGGCTACCTGCGCATCCTCAAGTGCGGTTTCCGCGCTGGCGACAACGCGCCTATGGCGTATGTCGAGTTGGTTGATCGTGCTACCAGCGGTGAAGCTGTATCCGCTGAGTAAGTCGGCAACAAACAAAAAACCGGGCCTTGTGCCCGGTTTTTTGTGCCTGCGGGAAAAGTGCCGCGCCGTCTCGCCTGGCTTCGCTATTGGCAATTCGGCGGCGTTAGATAATAACTATCGATGTCCATGATTTAATAAATTTGGATGCTGTCACTAACATGATCAATACTCCATTCCAGCCGATTAGCCGGCAGTTCGAAGACCGACCCAGGAAGATTGAGCATGAGCCAGATCAAAACGCTTACGACCGCCAGCGGCGCTCCTGTCGCCGATAACCAGAATTCTCGTTCCGCCGGCCCGCGCGGCCCGCTGTTGCTCGACGATTTTCACCTGATCGAGAAGCTCGCTCATTTCAACCGGGAGAACATTCCCGAGCGTCGCGTGCACGCCAAAGGCTCGGGTGCTTACGGCACGTTTACCGTAACCCAGGACATTACCCCATACACCAGCGCCAAGCTGTTCGAGGCGGTCGGCAAACAAACCCCGACCTTCCTGCGTTTTTCCACTGTAGGCGGTGAGCGCGGTTCTGCCGACACCGAGCGCGATCCACGGGGTTTTGCTCTGAAGTTCTACACCGAGGAAGGTAACTGGGACATCGTTGGCAACAACACGCCGGTATTCTTTATCCGTGATCCGCTGAAATTTCCGGACTTCATCCATACCCAGAAGCGCCTGCCACAAAGCAATTTGAAAAGCGCGCAGATGATGTGGGATTTCTGGTCGCACTCGCCTGAGGCGCTGCACCAGATCACCATTCTGTTCTCGGACCGCGGCATCCCTGATGGCTACCGGCACATGCATGGTTTCGGCAGCCATACCTACAGCCTGATCAACGCCCAAGGCGAGCGTCACTGGGTGAAGTGGCACTACAAGACCCAGCAAGGGATCAAGAACCTGGCACCGGCCGAAGCGGCACGCCTGGCCGGCACTGACCCGGATTACGCCCAGCGTGATTTGTTCAATGCGATCGAGGACGGTGATTTCCCGAAATGGAAGGTCTGCATCCAGATCATGACCGAGGCCCAGGCTGCGGCTCACTATGAGAATCCGTTCGATGTAACCAAAACCTGGTCGCAGAAAGAGTTTCCGTTGATCGAAGTGGGTGTACTCGAGCTCAACCGTAACCCGCTGAACTACTTTGCTGAAGTCGAGCAGGCAACGTTTGGTCCGAGCAATATGGTGCCGGGCGTTGGTCTCTCGCCGGATCGCATGCTGCAAGGCCGTGTATTCGCCTACGCGGATGCACACCGCTACCGTGTTGGCACCAATCACCAGCAATTGCCGGTGAATGCGCCGCACAGCCCGGTCAATAGTTACCAGCGTGATGGTGCCATGGCGTTCGGCAGCAATGGCGGCGCGACACCGAACTATGAGCCTAACAGCTACATAGAGACGCCCAAACAGGCGCCGCATTATGCGGAGCCGGCGTTGGCGCTGAGCGGGGCGGCGGATCGTTACGATCATCGCGAAGACACCGATTACTACAGCCACGCCGGTGCGCTGTTCCGCTTGATGAATGATGAGCAAAGAGCCCTGCTGATCAGCAACATCGCCGGCGCCATGGGCGGTGTATCGGCGGATGTCGTTGATCGCCAGTTGCAGCATTTCTTCAGGGCGGATGCCGCTTACGGGGAAGGCATTGCCAAAGCGTTGGGCGTACAGCTTAACTAAGTCTAAACGAGAAGCAGAACCGCCCTCATTAGGGCGGTTTTTGCGCTATTTCGGTCGGTTTTCTCAGATTTTCTTCGCTTTTATTGCGACGGGGCAGTGACCTGGCGGTCAGCTTGGTTCAAACTAACGCCTTTCAAGGCTTGTGGAGATGTAGGGCGATGCAAGGTCACCCGGACGTAATCGATTACCTCAACACGTTGCTGACAGGCGAACTGGCAGCCCGTGATCAATATTTCATCCACTCGCGGATGTACGAGGATTGGGGGTTTACCGAGCTCTACGAACGTATCAACCATGAGATGGAAGAAGAGGCACAGCACGCCGATGCACTGATGCGCCGGATCCTGATGCTCGAAGGCACGCCGCGCATGCGCCCGGACGATCTGGACATCGGCACTACCGTGCCTGACATGCTCGCTGCCGACCTGCGCCTGGAATACAAGGTCCGCGCTGCGCTGTGCAAGGGCATCGAGCTTTGCGAGTTGCACAACGACTACGTGACCCGCGAGATCCTGCGCATTCAGCTCAACGATACCGAAGAAGACCATACCTACTGGCTTGAGAAGCAGCTGGGTCTGATCAAGTTGATCGGGTTGGAGAATTACCTGCAGTCGCAGTTCTGATCGCTACGTAGCGGAACGCGGAGCGTCCCCGGCTGCGCTCCCACGCGGAGAATGGAACGCAGAGCGTCCCCAGATGCATTCCCACGCGGAGCGTGGGAACGAGGCCCCTGCCATCGATGAGATGACAGGGGCTTTTTCTTGCCTGGGAAATGATCAGTCCCGATCACGCTCCAACAATGGCTTGAGGTAGTAGCCAGTGTAGGACTGCTTCATCTCGGCCACTTGTTCAGGCGTACCCACGGCAATGATCTGGCCGCCCTTGGAGCCACCCTCAGGCCCCAGGTCCACCAGCCAGTCGGCAGTCTTGATCACGTCCAGGTTATGTTCGATCACCACCACGGTGTTGCCGTGGTCGCGAAGTCGATGCAGCACGTCGAGCAGTTGCTGGATATCGGCGAAGTGCAGGCCTGTGGTCGGCTCATCGAGGATATACAGGGTCTTGCCGGTGTCGCGCTTGGACAGCTCGCGGGACAGCTTGACCCGCTGGGCTTCACCGCCGGACAAGGTCGTCGCCGACTGCCCCAGCTTGATGTACGACAGGCCCACGTCCATCAGCGTCTGGAGCTTGCGCGCCAATGCCGGCACTGCATCGAAGAACACCCGCGCCTCTTCAATGGTCATTTCAAGGGTTTCGTGGATGTTCTTGCCCTTGTACTTGATCTCCAGGGTTTCGCGATTGTAGCGCTTGCTCTTGCACACGTCGCACGGCACGTAGATGTCCGGCAGGAAGTGCATTTCCACCTTGATCAGGCCATCGCCCTGGCAAGCTTCGCAGCGCCCACCCTTGACGTTGAACGAGAACCGCCCCGGACCATAGCCCCGGGAGCGCGACTCCGGCACGCCGGCGAACAGTTCGCGGATCGGCGTGAACAACCCGGTGTAGGTTGCCGGGTTGGAGCGCGGCGTACGGCCGATCGGGCTCTGGTCGATGTCGACGACCTTGTCCAGGTGTTCCAGGCCCTTGATGCTGTCGTGGGCGGCAGCTTCCAGGGTGGTGGCACCGTTCAGGGCCGTGGCACTGAGGGGGAACAGGGTGTTGTTGATCAGCGTCGATTTGCCGGAGCCGGACACACCGGTAACGCAGGTCAGCAAGCCAATCGGGATTTCCAGATCGACGTTGCGCAAGTTGTTGCCGCGAGCGCCCTTGAGGGTCAACGACAGCTTCTTGTTACGCGGCGTTCGCTTGGCCGGGACCTTGATCTTCACCCGGCCCGACAGGTACTTGCCGGTCAGGGAGTCAGGATGGGCCATGACTTCGGCGGCGGTGCCCTGGGCCACGATATGCCCGCCATGCACGCCCGCCCCTGGACCGATGTCCACGACGTAGTCGGCCAGGCGGATCGCGTCTTCGTCGTGTTCGACCACGATCACCGTGTTGCCGATGTCCCGCAGGTGCTTGAGGGTGCCGAGCAGCCGATCGTTGTCGCGTTGGTGCAGGCCAATGGACGGCTCGTCGAGGATGTACATCACCCCGACCAGGCCGGCGCCGATCTGGCTCGCCAGGCGGATACGCTGGGCTTCGCCGCCGGACAGGGTGTCCGCGCTGCGATCAAGGGTCAGGTAGTCCAGCCCCACGTTCACCAGGAATTGCAGGCGTTCACTGATTTCCTTGAGGATCTTGTCGGCGATTTCACCGCGGCGGCCGGTGAGCTTCAGGCCGGCGAAGTACTCGGTGGCATCGCCGATCGGCAGGTTGGTCACTGCCGGCAGGGTCTTTTCACCGACCCACACATGCCGCGCCTCGCGCCGCAAGCGGGTGCCACGGCAATCGGGGCAAGGTTGGGTGCTGAGGAACTTGGCCAGTTCTTCGCGCACGCTGGCCGATTCGGTCTCGCGGTAGCGCCGCTCCAGGTTCGGCACGATGCCCTCGAACGGGTGGGAGCGCTTGACGATATCGCCACGGTCGTTGAGGTACTTGAAGTCGACGCTTTGCGAGCCGCTGCCGTGGAGGATGGATTTCTGCTGCTCGGCGGGCAGTTCGTTGAACGGCTTGTCCAGGCTGAACTTGTAATGGCTCGCCAGCGACCCGAGCATCTGGAAGTAATAGACGTTGCGCCTGTCCCAGCCGCGAATCGCACCTTCGGCCAGGGTCAGCTCGCCATTGACCAGGCGCTTGGTGTCGAAGAACTGCTTGACCCCCAGGCCATCGCAGGTCGGGCAGGCGCCGGCGGGGTTGTTGAAGGAGAACAGCTTGGGTTCCAGCTCGCTGATGGCGTGGCCGCAAATCGGACAGGCGAAGCGCGCGGAGAAAATGATTTCTTCGCCGGGCTCGTCGTCCATTGGCGCCACCAGGGCAATGCCGTCGGCCAGCTTCAGGGCGGTCTCGAAGGACTCGGCCAGCCGCTGCTGCAGGTCGGCGCGAACCTTGAAACGGTCGACCACCACATCGATCGAGTGCTTCTTCTGTTTATCCAGCTTCGGCAGTTCGTCCAGCTCGCAGAGCTTGCCGTTGACCCGGGCCCGCACGAAACCCTGGGCGCGCAGTTCTTCGAAGACCAGCAGGTGTTCGCCCTTGCGCTCGCGCACCACCGGGGCCAGCAGCATCAGCTTGCTGCCTTCGGGCTGGGCCAGCACCAGGTCGACCATCTGGCTGACGGTCTGGGCTTCCAGGGGAATGTCGTGGTCGGGGCAGCGGGGAATACCGACTCGCGCATACAGCAGGCGCAGGTAGTCGTAGATCTCGGTGATGGTACCGACGGTCGACCGCGGGTTATGGGAGGTCGATTTCTGTTCGATGGAAATCGCCGGCGACAGCCCTTCGATGGTGTCGACGTCGGGTTTTTCCATCATCGACAGGAACTGCCGGGCATAGGCCGACAGCGATTCGACATAGCGTCGCTGGCCTTCTGCGTACAGGGTGTCGAAAGCCAGCGATGACTTGCCGGATCCGGACAGGCCGGTGATGACGATCAGCTTGTCCCGTGGCAGGGTCAGGTCGATGTTCTTCAGGTTGTGGGTACGGGCCCCACGAATCAGGATCTTGTCCAAAGTGGCCTCGCTCGGCGGGCGTCGAAAACGTAGGAGTATACGGGCAAACACTGGATGGATGCACACTATTGAAAGTGCGTTTGCAGCTATACATGAAGACTGCGCGGCAAACCGTCGCCATATACCCCCTCAATCGATGGGACTGGTAGAATCGCCGCCGGTTCACATGAGGTTTTTCCATGCACGATCCCCACAGCGAACGCATGAGTAGCGGCGAGACCCGCGCAGCAGGCGGCCTTGCCCTGGTGTTCGCCTTCCGCATGCTGGGCATGTTCATGGTGTTGCCGGTGCTGGCGACCTATGGCATGGACCTGGCGGGCGCCACCCCGGCCCTCATCGGATTGGCAATTGGCGCCTATGGCCTGACCCAGGCGATTTTCCAGATCCCGTTCGGGATCATTTCCGATCGTATCGGCCGGCGTCCGGTCATCTACCTGGGGTTGATCGTCTTCGCTCTCGGCAGCGTACTGGCGGCCAACGCCGATTCGATCTGGGGCGTGATTGCCGGACGGGTCCTGCAAGGCGCCGGGGCCATTTCCGCGGCCGTCATGGCGCTGCTGTCGGATCTGACCCGCGAGCAGCACCGGACCAAGGCCATGGCCATGATCGGCATGACGATCGGCCTGTCGTTCGCCGTCGCCATGGTCGTAGGCCCGCTGTTGACCCGTGCGTTCGGCTTGTCGGGCCTGTTCCTGGCGACCGGCGGCATGGCGCTGGTCGGTATCCTGATCGTGGCGTTCATGGTGCCGCGTGCCACCGGGCCGTTGCAGCACCGTGAATCCGGGGTGGCGCGCCAGGCGCTGATCCCGACGCTCAAGCACCCGGACCTGCTGCGCCTGGACCTCGGCATTTTCGTGCTGCATGCCATGCTGATGTCCAGTTTCGTGGCTTTGCCACTGGCGCTGGTCGAGAAGGCCGGCCTGCCCAAGGAGCAGCACTGGTGGGTGTACCTGACTGCGCTGCTGATTTCGTTTTTCGCGATGATCCCGTTCATCATCTATGGCGAGAAGCGACGCAAAATGAAACGAGTTTTACTCGGCGCCGTCCTGACGCTGATGCTCACTGAGCTATTCTTCTGGCAGTTCGGCGATAGCTTGCGGGCCCTGGTGATCGGTACGGTGGTGTTCTTTACCGCGTTCAATCTGCTGGAAGCCTCGCTGCCGTCGCTGATCAGCAAGGTTTCACCGGCCGGCGGCAAGGGCACGGCAATGGGGGTTTACTCCACCAGCCAGTTCCTCGGTTCGGCGTTGGGCGGGATTCTCGGCGGTTGGCTGTTCCAGCATGGCGGTTTGTCGGTTGTGTTCCTGGGATGCGCCGCGCTGGCTGCACTTTGGCTGGTCTTTGCTGTTACCATGCGCGAACCTCCGTATGTGACGAGCCTGCGCTTGCCGTTGTCGCCCGAAGCCATCCGCGAAGCAGGCCTGACCGAGCGCCTCAAGGCCGTCGTTGGAGTAACCGATGCAGTGGTGGTCGCCGACGAAGCGGCCGTTTATATCAAACTGGACACCGAATTATTGGATCGTGCGACGCTCGAGCGCCTGGTGAACAACCCGGCCCCGACTCCGTGCGAAGCCTAGGAGAACGTTATGGCCCGTGGGGTTAACAAAGTCATATTGGTCGGCACTTGCGGCCAGGATCCCGAAGTTCGCTACCTGCCGAACGGCAACGCCGTGACCAACCTGAGTCTGGCGACCAGCGAACAGTGGACCGACAAGCAGACCGGCCAGAAGGTCGAGAAGACCGAATGGCACCGCGTGTCGATGTTCGGCAAAGTGGCGGAGATCGCCGGCGAATACCTGCGCAAGGGTTCGCAGGTGTACATCGAAGGCAAGCTGCAGACCCGCGAGTGGGAAAAAGACGGCATCAAGCGCTACACCACCGAAATCGTGGTCGACATGCAAGGCACCATGCAACTGCTGGGCGGTCGTCCACAGGGTGACCAGCAGCAAGGTGGCAACAACTACCAGCAATCGGCCCCGCGTCAGCAGGCACCACGTCCGCAATCGGCCCCTCAGCCACAGCGCGAGCGTCCGGCCCCACAGCAGGCCGCGCCGCAACCGGCTCCGGATTTCGACAGCTTCGACGACGATATTCCGTTCTAAAGCAGCGGGAAGCTTCAAGCCCTGAGCTTCAAGCTGAAAAAATAAAAACCGCGCCTGGATGGATTCCAGGCGCGGTTTTTTTTTACTTGCAGCTTAAAGCTGCGCCTGCCCCAGAAACTGCTCCGTGCTCACCATCCCCGCATAAGCAAAGCCCAGCGCCGCCATGAATGCCGCATGCACGTGAGCCGCAGGAACGACCACCCCGTTGAACTCCAGGTCGCGCGTCGCGCAGGCATCGTGGATCACGGTGACGCCATAGCCCAGGTCCGCCGCCGCACGGGTAATGCCGTCGACGCACATATGGCTCATGTTGCCGACGATGACCAACTGCTCGATGCCGTGGTGCTCAAGGATGGATTGCAATTCTGTGTCACGAAATGAGTTGACGAAGTGCTTGAGCACCACCGGTTCGTCGGCGCGATTGAGGACCTTGGGGTGCAACTGCGCGCCTTCGGAGCCTGGGGTGAAGAACGGCGCTTCGTCGGAGGTGAATTCGTGGCGAATGTGCACCACCTGGTTGCCGGCCTGGCGAAAGGCTTCGATCAACCGTGCGGCGTTGTCGGCGGCGGCGTCGGCGCCGACCAATGGCCATTTCCCTTGGGGGAAGTAGTCGTTCTGGATATCGACTACGATGAGCGCTTGCTTGGACATGAGGGTTTCCTTGATCAGTTTGGGTGTGGAGCCAGTATTGGCTTCTGCCATCGATTCGAGGATTGGCCGCAACGACAATAAGCGAGGGAAAACTGACAATGGCGCAGCAAAGGGCAGTCGCCGAGCTGGGGATATTGGTTTACCCCGGCGCACAGCTGGCGGCGGTGCACGGTTTGACCGATCTGTTTGCCGTGGCGCAGCGGATCGCGGCCGAGCAAGCCGGTGCGCAGTTGCCACGACTACGGGTGAGTCATTGGCGGGCGGAGACCGGCGAGTTACCGCAGCGGGTGTTCGACAGTGAGCCCGGCCCGGCGGGCAAACTGGTTGCGTTGCTGATTCCGCCGTCCATTGCCGGTTTCAGCGAAGGGCTGGTCTGCCCGGCGCTGATGGATTGGCTGCGCGCGCAACATGCCGGCGGCACGGTGCTGGGCGGGGTGTGCGTGGGCTCGATCCTGCTGGCGGAAAGCGGTTTGCTCGATGGGCGCAGCGCTACCACTCACTGGACGTCGGCCAAGACCTTTGCCGAGCGTTACCCGAAGATTAAACTCGACGCCGACAAACCCATCGTCGACGACGGCGACCTGATCACTTCTGCCGGGCTGATGGCTTGGTCGGAATTGGGCCTGCGGCTGGTGAACCGTCTGTTGGGCCCGAGCATCGCGACGCGCACGGCGCAATTCCTGGTGATCGAGCACAGCGACAGCGCGAGCGAGTGCGGCAGCAATTTCGCGCCCATTCTCGGGCATGGCGATGCGGCGATTCTCAAGGTCCAACATTGGTTGCAAGGCAGTGGCGCGGTGGACGTCTCCCTGGCGGCGATGGCTGAACAGGCCGGCCTGGAAGAGCGCACCTTCCTGCGCCGGTTTCGCAGCGCCACCGGTCTTAAACCGACCGAATACTGCCAGCACCTGCGGGTGGGCAAAGCCAGGGAAATGCTCGAGTTCACCAATGGCACCATTGATCACATTGCCTGGAGCGTCGGTTACCAGGACCCGAGTGCCTTTCGGGCGACCTTCAGGAAAATCACCGGTTTGGCGCCGAGTGATTATCGGGCGCGGTTCGGGGTGGGGCCGGGCGCTGCGAAATAACCGGACCTGTGGCGAAGGAGCTTGCTCCTTCGCCACAGGGTTGGGCGCCTGATCCAACGTATCGTGCAATTCGCGGGATCGCTGCCGTACGTCGTGCAGAATGAAACAGGCCAGGTGCCAATCATTTTGGCGCACCACACCGGTTTTCCTCGCCGCCAACGCTCTCGCCACACCGTTGGCCTGATCTCTGCACCTTGTTACCCACAGCCATCGAGCGCAGGTAAAAAAGGGCAACGCATGACGTCAGCCAATCGCAACAAAACGGTAATGGCCCTTTCGGTCAATCCTCACGCGCCGCTTCACGAAGTGGAAACCAACCGAGCGCTGGCCCGCTGGCTGGCGCAGATCCTCGGCCTGGAATACGGCGGCCCTCATGACCTGCAGCAACCTGCCGGGCAGAATCTGTACCTGTTGCCCACCCAAACCCTGATCGGCACCGCAAGCGCGCAACGCTTGGGCGTCAATGGGCCGGAAGATCTGTGGGGCGGTTTCGTCGAGCATGATTTCATTTGCACCAAGGCGATCACCCACGGTCTGTTGAACAAGGACGCAGTGGCGCCGGAGGGCTGGTCACCGCTGTTCGCCAAGTTGACCCGTGGTGCGGTGCTGGACGGCGTGACGGTGTTTTCCCTCAGGGATGCACGCTCGGCTGCCGAGCATCTGCTGTACACCGGGCCGATTCGTCTCAAGCCTATCCACGCCTGTGCCGGACGCGACCAACGGGTCATCAAGAGCCTGGCGCAGTTCGATGAAATGGCCGCCGGGCCCGAGGCCCAGGCACTGTTTCGCGACGGCGTGGTGCTGGAGCAGAACCTCAACGAGGTCAAGACCCAGAGCGTCGGCCAGAGCTTCATCAACGGCAAGGTCCTGAGTTATTGCGGTGTGCAACACCTGACCCAGGACAGCAAAGGGCTGGAGTTGTACGGCGGCTCGGACTTGCTGGTGGTGCAGGGCGGCTATATCGAACTGCTCAGGCTTGAACTGCCCGACGACGTGCGTGAGGCGGTGCGCTTGGCGCAGGTGTTCGATGCTGCGGCCAACCAGGCCTATCCGGGTTTTTATGCCTCCCGGCGCAATTACGACATTGCCCAAGGCCTCGATCACGCCGGCCAGGCCCGTGGCGGTGTGCTGGAACAGTCATGGCGCATGGGCGGGGCGAGCAGCGCCGAACTGGCGGCGCTGGAGGTGTTTGTCCTGGACCCCGCGACCAGCGTGGTGCAGGTGTCCTCGGTGGAAACCTACATCGACCAGCCGCTGCCCCAGGGAGCCAAAGAGGTGTATCGCGGCGCGGCGGACAATGGCGACTTCCTTCTCAAATACGTAACGGTTCAATCCTATGACGGCTAGAAGCGAAACCATTCAGATCGAGATCGACGATGAGCGGATGGACGGGACGTTCCTGAGCCCCAAGTCGAAGGTCCCCGGCGTGCTGTTCGTGCACGGTTGGGGCGGCAGCCAGGAGCGCGACCTGGAGCGGGCCAAGGGCATTGCCGGGCTGGGTTGCGTGTGCCTGACCTTTGACTTGCGCGGTCATACCGGCGGGGCGGGCATTCCCCTGGCCCGGGTCACCCGTGACGATAACCTGCGGGATTTGCTGGCGGCCTACGACCGGCTGCTGGCGCACCCGGCCCTGGACACCTCGGCGATTGCCGTGGTGGGCACCAGCTATGGCGGCTACCTGGCCTCGATCCTGACCTCGTTGCGCCCGGTGCGCTGGCTGGCCTTGCGGGTGCCAGCGCTGTACCGCGACGAGCAATGGCACACCCCCAAGCGTGACCTGGACAAGAGCGACCTGCTGGATTACCGCAGCACTCTGGTGCATGCCGGCACCAATCGGGCCTTGCACGCGTGTTCGCAGTTCACCGGCGATGTGTTGCTGGTGGAATCCGAGAGCGACGACCATGTACCCCACGCCACCATCATGAGCTACCGGGCGGCGTGTCAGCAGACGCATTCGTTGACTCATCGAATCATCGACGGCGCCGACCACGCCTTGAGCGACCCCGTGTCACAGCAGGCCTACACCTCGATCCTGGTGGACTGGATCACGGAAATGGTGGTCGGAGAGCGGTTGAGCATTATTCAGGAACGGTGATTTGTAGCGACAATGAGAGCCCTATCGCGAGCAGGCTCGCTCCCACAGGGATAGGCCACAGCAGATCCAATGTGGGAGCGAGCCTGCTCGCGATGAGGCCCGGCGAGGCAATCCATTATTCAGATTTATGACTTGAGCCCCGGCTTCACCCGCAACGCCTTGGCCTTCGCCTCGATCACCAGGTACATCACCACTGTGATCAACAACGGCAGGATGAAGTAGATCGCCCGATAGGCGATCAGCCCCGCCAGCAGGCTGCCTCGCGATACCTCATGTTGCAGCAACGCGATAAACACCGCCTCCAGCACCCCGAGCCCCGCCGGGATGTGGGTGATGACCCCGGCAATGCTGCTGATCAGCAACACCCCGAGCACTACCGGGTAGTCCAGTTTGCCGGGCAGCAAGGTGAAGATCACCGCCGCCATCAACGACCAGTTCAGCGCCCCCAGCGCCAGTTGCAGCACGGCCATGCGCAGCGACGGCAGGTTGATTTCCATGCCGCGAATCGTCCAGGCCCGGCGCTTGGAGAAGCGGCAGGCCACGAGGTAACCCGCGCTCGCCAGCAGCAACAGCACGCCCACGCCCTGCAACGCTCCGCTGCTGAGTTTCCAGCCCGGTGGCATCGTCACCAGGCCGCTGCTGAACACCACGCCCGCCAGGGTCATGTAGCCGAACCAGTTGGTGGCCAGGC
Source organism: Pseudomonas fluorescens (assembly GCF_018614775.1). Classification (GTDB taxonomy): domain Bacteria; phylum Pseudomonadota; class Gammaproteobacteria; order Pseudomonadales; family Pseudomonadaceae; genus Aquipseudomonas; species Aquipseudomonas fluorescens_BY. The sequence continues at coordinate 62,737 of NZ_JAGGOF010000021.1, read as the reverse complement.
TCAGCCCGAGAATCTTGGCGATGTTGCCCGTGCTGACCCCCAGCCGCGAATACAGTCGATAACGCATGGCGATACCGCCGACCCAGGCACTGAGGTTGAGGTTGAAGGCATAGCTGATCACCCCCACTGGCAGGATCTGCCGCCAGCCGAGTTTCTGGCGGATATAGGTACGGCCGATCAGATCGAAGCAGGCGTAGGTGATGAAGCTGGCAACGGTCAACGCGCCGGCGATGATCAAGGTCCGCACCTTGAAATCGGCCAGGGTGTCGAACACTTCGGACCAGTCGATGCGCCGGGCCAGGGTGGTGAACAACACGATCAGCAGCAGGAAGAACACCACCGTCAGCGGGCGTTTCCAGCGGCCCCAGCGCGACTTGGGCTGGCTCTCGTTCCGGGCCTGGGCATCGCTTGGCGCGGTGTGCGCCTCAGAGTGGTTCATGGGGTTCGCTCCGAACCGCCGTCGGCGGCGCAAAAGGTTTCAGACGCGGTTTATGGGCCGGCAACCAACCGGCCCAGGCCGGAAAGTGGCGCAAGAAGTGGAACACCATGAAACCGATGGTCATGCGCCAGATCAGGCCGCGCTTGGCTTGGTTTTCGCGCATGACGGTGCAATGGTTGCGGCTCAGGTACTCGAGGCGCTCGTACAATTCACGGTTGAACGCGCGGTCGCGGATCAGCACGTTGGCTTCCAGGTTCAAGGACAGGCTCAGCGGGTCCAGGTTGCTCGAACCGACGGTGCTCCAGTCCTCATCCACCAGGGCGACCTTGCCGTGCAGCGGCCGCTCGCAATATTCGTAGATCACCACACCGGCCTTGAGCAGGTAGCCATAGAGCATTCGCGCCGCGAGCTTGGCGATCATCATGTCCGGTTGCCCTTGCAGGATCAGCCGCACTTCCACCCCCCGACGCGCCGCGTTGCGCATTTCGCGCAGCAACCGAAAGCCGGGGAAGAAATAGGCGTTGGCGATCACCACGCGACGCTGGGCGCTGCGCAGCACTTGCAGGTAGACCTCTTCGATGTCGGTCTGGTGATCGTGGTTATCGCGATAGACCAGGCGCACCTGGCCATCGTGATCAGTGAAGGCCAATTCGTTGCGGCGGCTGCGGCGCCGTTGCCACCAGTATTTCGCCCGACCCGGCCGGCCACTCTGCATCAGGGCGAAGTGATGGATATCGACCACCGCCGGGCCTTTGATTTCCACCGAGTAATCCTGCTTGGCCTCGGGGCCGAAATCGCCCAGATGGTCGGCGGAAAAATTGATCCCGCCAATGAATGCGATCACGCCATCGACCACCACCACCTTGCGGTGCAGGCGCCGGAACCAGTTGGTGCGGATCCCGAGGTGAAGGGGCGCGGGGTCGAACATTTGCAGGCGCACGCCGGCATCGCTTAACGACGCGAGGAAATCCGGCGTCAGCTCGCCACAGCCGAAGCCGTCCAGGCTCAGGGTAACGCGCACACCTCGCTGGGCGGCGTCCACCAGCAGGTCGCGCAGTTCGTTGCCGACCTTGTCCTCGAACAGGATGAAGGTCTCGATAAGCACTTCCTGCTCGGCCCGGCGGATGGCCTCGAACACCCGCGGGAAATACTCCTCGCCGTTCTCCAGCAGGGTGACGCGGTTGTTGCCGTGCCAGGCGTATTCAACGTCCACCCGCGCCGGGTTGCGCTCAGTGGGCGGCGCATCGACTTGTTCGACTGTCGCCTTGTTCATGGTCGCGCTCATAGTTCGATCTCCACCGACAGCGGTGCGTGGTCGGAAAGGTGCGACCAGGGGCGGACGTTCAGCACCTGGGCGTGACGGGCCTTGAGGTTGCGCACGTAGATGCGGTCCAGGCGCAGCAGGGGCAGGCGTGCCGGAAAGCTGCGCGCCGGCTTGCCCCATTGTTCGGCGAACACCTCGCGCAGGCCGCAAGGTTGGAGCAGTTCGCTGGCCTTGCCGCGCCAGTCGTTGAAATCGCCTGCGACGATCACCGGCGCCTCGGGCGGCAACTCGCTTAACCTTTGGCAAAGCAGTTTCAGCTGCTCGATCCGATGGCTTTCGCGCAGCCCGAGGTGTACGCAAATCGCGTGGATGTGCGGTCCTTCGTCGCTGTCGCCCGGCAGGCGCAGCACGCTGTGAAGCATGCCGCGGCTTTCGTGGCCGCTGATGGACACGTCCAGGTTTTCGTGGCGCACGATCTGGAATTTCGACAGCAACGCATTGCCGTGGTCGCCCGCCGGGTACACCGCGTTGCGCCCGTAGGCGAACTGCGGCCAGAGGCTGTCGGCGAGGAATTCGTATTGGGGCATGCTCGGCCAGTTGGCAAAACGCTGGGGGTGGTGTTCGTGGGTGCCGTGGACTTCCTGCAAAAACACCACATCGGCGGACACGCTGCGCACGGCTTCGCGCAGTTCCGGCAGGATGAAGCGACGGTTCAATGCCGTGAAGCCTTTATGGGTGTTGACCGTCAGCACGGTGAAGCGGTTGGTGGGCGCCTGCTCCGGGGCAGCGCTTTGAGTCGGCTCGCGGGTTGCTTCGGTGGACTCGGGAGCGCTCATGGCAAGACCCCCTCGGCCGGAAGCACACCGGGTGCGGTGGCAAGGTCCCGGGTCAGGTCGAAGCGGCCCAGCAAGTGGCGCGCGTCATAGGGCGCGCGGACCTTGATGTCGTTGTCGAAGTAGCAGAACACTTGCCGGCTCTTGCGCGCCCGCGGTTTCTTCTTCGGGTCGATCAACTGAGCGTCGTCCGGCTGCGTGCCGTGGCTCCAGGCTTCGATCCGGTCACCCCAGCGTTTCAGCGCGGCATCGGTGTAGCCGCTGGCGTACAGCTCTTCGGCACCGTGCAGGCGGATGTAGATAAAGTCGCTGGTGACGTCTTCGCGATAGGGCCATTTGCCGGCGGTGTCGGCGATCACCAGGGCCACGTCATAGCGCTTGAGCAGGGTGATGAAGAGCGGGTCGATGAAGCTTTCATGACGGATTTCGACGGCGTGGCGCAGCGGCCGTTTTTTATCCGCCGTGGTGCTGGCGTGACCGTCCAGGCGCGGCTCATGTTCGCGGGCGAAAGCCGCGGCGCCTTCGGTGTCGTGGGGCAATTGCTTGAGAAAGGCCTCGAACAGTTCCGGGTCGAATTTGAAGCTCGGTGGAAACTGCCAGAGAATCGGGCCGAGTTTTTCCTTGAGCTCCAGGATGCCGGAGGCGAAGAAATTCGCCATGGGCTTGTGCACGTCACGCAGGCGCTTGATGTGGGTGATGAACCGCGGCGCCTTGACGCTGAACACAAAGCCCGACGGCGTCTCGGCGTACCACTGGGCATACCGTTCGGGACGTTGCAGGGCGTAGAACGATCCATTGATTTCGATGCTGTTGACCGCTCGCGAGGCGAATTGCAATTCACGCTTCTGAGTCAGCCCCTTCGGGTAGAAATCCCCGCGCCAGGGCGTGTAGCGCCAACCGGAAATACCAATGTGGATCGCCGTCATGTGTCCCTCCCGTGCCAATGACCTCGTACCGCCTGTGTCTTGTGATGACTGTCGGGTGGGGCAGAAAGTTTCGGCGGAGTGCCGGGCGGTGAAGGCGGGCAAGGTTTTGTCTAATCATTCCCACGCTCTGCGTGGGAATGCAGCCTGGGACCGCTCTGCGTCCCCAAAGCCGAACGCGGGAACGATGCGCTGACCGAACTTGCCGGCCCATTGTTGATCAGTTCCTTACCGACCCCCCATGAAGGAGCCCCGCGTCTTGTCTCGATTGAGCGCTGCATTCCTGCTGATCCTGCTGGCGTTGACCGGCAACATCGCCCTTGGCGCGCCGGCCGTGCCCGGCACGCCGGCGGCCACTGAAGCCCCCGCTGAGCCCGAGCCACTGGTACAGGGCGGCCTGCTGGGCGCCATCAGTTCGAGCATCGACGATGTCCAGGACAAACTCGACCTCAACCAGAGCCTGGTGGACGCCTGGCGCCTGCGGGCGGATCGGGCGGCGGACGAAGTGGATCGGCTGGTGGACCAGACGTCCCGTTCCTCCTGGCGGGTGGCCGGGGACTTCCTGTTGTTGTCGGGTGTCTGGATCGGCGCTTTTGCGTTGATCTGGGCGGGCGCGCGGCTGTTGGTGCGACGCCTCGGCCAGCGCCGCTGGCTGCGCACCCGTCAGCGGCTCCACGACTTGCTCGGTTATCTGCTGCCTTACACTGTGCCGGCGCTGGTCTGCCTGCCGCTGACCCTGTACGTCAGCCACTTCTTGCAGGTTTCGGTCGGGCGCGCCCTGGCGCTGTGTTTCGCCTACGCCACCAGCAGCGGCATCTTCTCCACCTCGGTGCTGCTCTGCGTGATCGTGATGTTCAATGCCGGTCACAAACGTCGGGCGGTGGCGATGATCCGGCGCTTCAGCCCTCGACCGCTGTTCATGATCGGCTTTCTCGCGGCCCTCAGCGACGCCCTGACCAGCCCGCAGATCGCCCGGCAGCTGGGCGGCAATATCACCAGCAGCGTCGCGGTATTCACCGGCTTGTTCGCATCGGTGATCTTTGGCTGGCTGGTGATTCGCATGCGCCGGCCGGTGGCGCACCTGATCCGCAACCGGCCGCTGGCCCAGCGCTTGAAGCAACCGGCCTTGCAGGAATCCCTGCGGATTTTTTCCGGGCTCTGGTATTGGCCGATCCTGCTGATGGTGCTGGTGTCGGCGGTGAGTCTGATCGGCGTCGGCGAGGACAATCAGAAGGCCCTGCGTTGCGCGTTGTTCACTACGATCCTGCTGATCGCGATGGTGTTTCTCAGCACGGTGTTCCAGCACGTCTTCAAGTCGCCCAAGGTCGAGACCCTCCAGCGCAACAGCGCCTACAAGGGCCGACTGCTGAGCCTGGTGCATGCGTTGTTGCGGATCGTCATGGCAGTGGCGTTCATTGAAATCCTCGGGCGGATCTGGGGGATTTCGCTGTTCGAATTCGCCTCGCGCAACGCCGTCGGGCGCGCGATCAGCGATTCCTTGAGCCGCATCGGCTTGATCTTCCTGGTGACCTGGTTGACGTGGGTGGTGCTCGACACGGCCATCCAGGAGGCCTTGAAGCCGCCGCTGAACAAGCGTGGGGCACGCCAGCCCAGCACGCGGATCAAGACCATCCTGCCGCTGTTGCGCAACGCGGCAAAAATCATCCTGGTGGTGATCTGCGCGATCACCACCATGGCCAACCTGGGCATCAACGTCGCACCGTTGCTGGCCGGTGCCGGGGTGGTGGGATTGGCGATCGGCTTCGGTTCGCAGCAACTGGTGCAGGACGTCATCACCGGATTGTTCATCATCATCGAGGACACGTTGTCCATCGGCGACTGGGTGGTGCTCGACTCCGGCCACGCCGGCACCGTCGAGGGCTTGACCATCCGCACCCTGCGCCTGCGCGATGGCAAGGGTTTCGTGCATTCGGTGCCGTTTGGCCAGATCAAGGCCGTGACCAACCAATCCCGGCAATTCGCCTTTGCATTTTTCTCCGTGCAGTTCACCTACGACACCGACGTGGACCAGGCCATCGAGTTGATCCGCGAAGCCGGGCGTTCGATCTCCGAGGACCCGTTCCTCAAGTTCAACCTGCAAGGGCCGCTGGACGTGTTCGGCGTGGACCGGATGGACCTCAACGGCGTGGTCCTCACTGCGCAGTTCCGCACGGTGTCCGGCGGGCAATACGCGGTGAGCCGGGCGTTCAACCAGCGGCTGAAGAAGCTTGTGGATAACAATCCGGCGGTGCATTTTGCGCAGACTTATCCACAGCAGGTGATGGTGCCGAAGCGGTTGGTTGAAGCGCCCGAGGAAGGGGACGGGTTGCCCGAGCAACCTTGATCGTTCCCCCTGTGGGAGCGAGCCTGCTCGCGATGAGGCCCGCCCAGACACCCTCAACCTTTCTGGATGAGCTTGCTACGCACCTCAGCCGTCGCCTGCACATCCAATTCCAACCAGAAATGCAACTTACCGGCAATCTGCGCAGCCGCCGGCAATCCATCCCGATACACCAGACGATTACTCGCCAGCGCCGGCACTTTCGCCCCCGGCAGCAAGGTGCCGGCGAGGTTCAGCGGGTCGACACCACACACAGCAATCACGCTGCCATCGCCAGGACGGCGACGCACTTCGCGCAGCAGCGGGATGGCTTCGGGCAGGGCGAACTGTTCGCCCGCCAGCCCACTGACGAAGCGCCCGCCGCGAATTTCACCGCGTGCCTCCAGGCGATGGAACGTGCGCAGCAACTCCCGCCAGCTCGGCAGCCAGTCGGCCTCCCGTTCCAGCAGGCGCCAGAACACCACGCCGTAACGGCGCAGCAAGGTCATGGCGATGTGTTCCAGGGTCTCGGGCGGCGTGGGCGCGGGGCGGTTGCCTTCTGTCGGTGCGGGCTGGCTGCGGCGCAATAACGCCCAGCGACCGGCGTCGTCCATGCCGCCGACAAACGCCCCGCGCCCGCGTCGACTGCTGCGGGCCTGGCGTTTGCTGGCGGGGGTGATCAGCGCGCGCAAGCCGGCGAAACTGTCGGCGTTCACCAGACCGGCGCCCACCAGTTCCTGCAAGGCAATTTCCAGTTCGGCGCCCAGCAGGTGGGCTTCGTGCAGCAGCTCATCAAAAAACAGGGCGCCGTGGTCGCGGAGGGCCTGATGGACTTTTTGCGTCTTGGGCGACAGCTCGCTGAACGGTGTCTGCTCGGCCAGATTGCTCCACAGCGCAACCTGATTGCGCGGCAACAACACCACTGGCGTGCTGCGCAGGGCGCTGGCCGAGAGCTTCTGCCGCGCGCTCAGGCGCGTCCAGACCAGTTTGCCGCTGCGACACAACTCATCGAGCCAGCTCGGCGAATAATCCTTGATCCGTCCGGGCAGCAGGTCGCTGTCCCAGGCCGAGGCAGCGGCCGGGTAGCCTTCGAACTGGCTGATGATCGACGGCAGCACCGCGCTGCCCCGACCTTGGGTCGACGGCGACAGGTGCTGCCAGTCGAACAGGAACCGCATGAAGTCCTGCAGCATCACCGGCTCGATTTCCCGGCGCAGGCGCTTGACGGTGTAGCGATGGATACGCGCGAGCAAATGCCGCTCGCACCATTCCTCCTGGCCGGTCCCCGGCGTGAACCGGCCGCGCAGCACATAGCCTTGCTGCTCCAGATGCGCCAGGGCCTGGGTGGCTTGCGCAGTGGTCAATCCCAGCGGGTAGGCGATGGCCTTCAAGGGCAACGGGCCAAACGCGCTGAGCCGGGCGCGGAGCAGTTCCAACACGGCCTCATCGCTGTCCCAGGCTTCATCGAACCCGGCCAGGGCCGTCAACGGCGGCTGCCAGTGCGCCTGTGGATAAATCGCTTGCAGGCAGGTCAGTCGCTCCAGCGCCACCCACAGGCCGCGTTCGGCGCTGATCTGCACGCGGCTGGCCCGGCCACGTTCCGCCAGTGTCTGCAACCAGTCCAGCCATGACGGGTGGGCGCTGGCTTCGCTGTCGGCGATGCCGGCCAGGCTCATCAGTGCTTCGTGCATTTCATCGAGGTTGGCCGGCGTCGGCCAGGCTTCGTCCCGCACCGACTGGATGGCCTCGGCATCCAGCGCACCCAAGTCATCGGTGGATTGCGGATCGCTCCAGCGCCGGTTGATCACCGCCTGGGTCCGGCGTTCCTCCAGCGGCGCGTCATCGAGGAAGGTGTAGGGTCGGGCGCTGAGGATTTCGGCCGCCAGGGGCGAAGGCGCGGGCAGGTCTCGGCTGATCAGGCGAACTTCGCCAGCTTCCATGCGCCGCAACAGCGCCAGCCAGCCATCACAATCCATGGCTTCGTGCAGACAATCGTCGAGGGTCTGCTCCACCAGTGGGTGATCGGGGATTTCCCGCTCGCCGGCAAGATTCTCCAGGCAGGCGATCTGGTCGGGGAACACACTGGCGATCAGGTCTTCGCTTTTCATCCGCTGGATCTGCGGCGCGACTTTTCGCCCACCGGTGTAGCGTGGCAAGGCCAGGGCCACACCGGCGTTCCAGCGCCAGCGCACGCCGAACAACGGCGCGTCGAGCACGGCCTGGATCAGAAGCTGTTCGCCGCTCTGGCTGTTGAGGTAGCGCCAGACTTCATCCAGTTCGAAGCTGTGGCTGGTGGACAGCGACAGCACGATGGCGTCTTCGCTGGCGGCGGCCTGCAACTCGAAGTTGAAGGTGCGGCAGAAGCGCTTGCGCAGGGCCAGGCCCCAGGCGCGGTTGATGCGGCTGCCGAAGGGCGTGTGGATGATCAGTTGCGTGCCGCCGGATTCGTCGAAGAACCGCTCCATCAACAGCGTGTCCTGGGACGGCAGCGCCCCGAACGCCAGGCGTGCCGGGGCCAGGTAATCCAGCAGTTGTTCGGCGCTGGCCAGGTTCAGGTTCAACGTGTCGGTGAGCCAGTCGAGGGCCGGTTGCAGGTTGCCCGGCGTGGCGCTGAGCAACTGGTCCAGCTGGGCTTGCAGGCGCGCCACGGCCAGGGACAGTTCGGCGCTGCGCCCCGGGGCCTCGCCGAGCCAGAACGGGATGGTCGGCGGCTGGCCCTGGGCGTCCTCGACGCGCACCCGGCCGCTCTCGACGCGAATGATGCGGTACGAGGTATTGCCCAACTGGAACACGTCGCCGGCAATGCTTTCCACGGCGAAGTCTTCGTTGACGCTGCCGATGTTCAAGCCTTGGGGTTCGAGCAGCACGCTGTAGTCGGCGTTGTCCGGGATGGTCCCGCCGCTGGTCACGGCGGTCAGTTTGCTGCCCCGGCGCCCGCGCAGGGTGCGGGTGACGGCGTCGCGGTGCAGGTAGGCGCTGCGTATGCCCTGACGGCCATTGAGGCCTTCGGCGAGCATCTGCAGCAACGCCTGGTAGTGGCCGTCGTCGAGTTCCGCATAGGGCGAGGCGCGGCGGAACATGTCCAGCAGCGCCTGTTCCTGCCATTCCTGGCAGCTGACCTCGGCGACGATCTGCTGGGCCAGCACGTCCAGCGGCGCCTTGGGAATGTGCAGGATATCCAGTTCGCCCCGGCGCACGCAGTCGAGCAGGGCTGCGCACTCGATCAAGTCGTCGCGGGTGGTGGCAAACAACCGCCCCTTGGGCGTGCCACCCACCTGGTGCCCGGAGCGCCCGACCCGTTGCAGGAACGCCGAGATCGAACGGGGCGAGGCGATCTGGCACACCAGGTCGACATCGCCAATGTCGATGCCCAGTTCCAGGGACGCGGTGGCGATCAGCACCTGCAATTCACCGCGCTTGAGGCGTTGTTCGGCGTCGAGGCGAAACTCCTTTGCCAGGCTGCCGTGGTGGGCCGCCACGGCGCCCTTGCCCAAACGCTCGCTCAGATGACGGCTCAGGCGCTCGGCCAGGCGTCGGGTATTGACGAATACCAGGGTGGTGCGGTGTTCCCGGGCCAGGTCGGCGAGGCGATTGTAGACCAGTTCCCAGACATCGTTGGCCATCACCGCCGAAAGCGGCACTGGCGGCACCTCGATGTCCAGGTCCCGGGGGCGGGCGTGGCCGATGTCGACGATTTCACAGGGGCGACCGTGGCCCACGAGAAAACGCGACACCGCCTCGATGGGCTTTTGCGTGGCGGACAGGCCGATGCGCACCACCGGTTCGGCACACAGCGCTTGCAGGCGCTCCAGGCTCAAGGCCAGGTGACTGCCGCGTTTGCTGGCGGCGATGGCGTGGATTTCGTCGACAATCACCGTGCGGGTGCTGCCGAGCATCTGCCGGCCGGAATCGGAACCGAGCAGCACGTAGAGCGATTCGGGGGTGGTCACCAGGATATGCGGCGCGGTCTTGCGCATCGCCGTGCGGTCTTTCTGCGGCGTGTCGCCGGTGCGCACGGCGGTGGTGATCTGCAGGGGCGGCAGGTTCATTTGCCGCAGCTGTTCGGTGATGCCGGCCAGGGGATTTTGCAGGTTGATCTGGATGTCGTTGCTCAAGGCCTTGAGCGGCGAGACGTAGACCACCAGGGTCTGGTCCGGCAGGCCGCCCTGTTCCAGGCCGCGGTGCACCAGGTCATCGAGCACGGCGAGAAACGCTGTCAGGGTCTTGCCCGAGCCGGTGGGCGCCGCCACCAGGGTCGAGCGGCGCTGGCCGATCAACGGCCACGCCTGGGCCTGGGCGGCCGTGACCGCCGGGAAAGTCTGGCTGAACCAGGCGCGGACGGCGGGGTGAAAGCCTGCCATGGCGTGGTCGGCTGTGAGGGGCAGATTCATAGGGGCAGTTATGCGGGTGGGAGGGGGAAGATGCAAGTGTCGGCTGATTTCTCTGTTGTCTGGCAGGCCTCATCGCGAGCAGGCTCGCTCCCACATTGGATTTATTTTGACTACAAATCCTGCGTTCGTAATCGCCCACGGTGGGAGCGAGCCTGCTCGCGATGGGGCCATCGAGCCGGGCCCGAATTCCGGAACTGCACTTTACGGATGACGGTTGCGCACTAAACCCGCAAAATGCAACGATTCCGGTAACGCCCACGGGCGTTGTCGACCACACTCTTGTGCCAACAGACTGGGCCTGCTGACTTTATGCGAATGCGCCTTATGTTACTGGGCGGCGGAAATGCCCTTGGGCAGGCGCTGATTCGCCTCGGTGCAGAAGAAGACATCGGTTTTCTTGCCCCCCGCCCACCCGACGACGGCTGGGATGCCGCGAGCCTGACGCAACTGCTCGACGACACCCGCCCGGACGCCTTGATCAACCTGGCGTACTACTTCGACTGGTTCCAGGCCGAGGCCGTCAGCGAGCAGCGCCTGGCCAGCCAGGAGCGCGCGGTCGAGCGCCTGGCCGAGCTGTGCCAGCACCACAACATCGTCCTGCTGCAACCGTCGAGCTATCGGGTGTTCGATGGCTCCCGCGCCACGGCCTACAGCGAAAAGGACGAACCGGTCCCCCTGGGCTTGCGCGGCCAGGCGTTGTGGCGGATCGAACAAAGCGTGCGCGCCACCTGCCCGCAACATGTGCTGCTGCGTTTCGGCTGGTTGCTGGACGACAGCGCCGACGGCATCCTCGGCCGGTTCCTGGCCCGGGCCGAACAGCCCGATGAGCTGCTGCTGGCGGACGACCGCCGGGGCAATCCGACGCCGGTGGACGATGCGGCGCGGGTGATCATCTCGGTGCTCAAGCAACTTGATTGTGCAGCGCCGCTGTGGGGCACCTATCATTACGCCGGTCACGAGGCGACCACGCCGCTGGCGCTGGGCCAGGCGATCCTCACCGAAGCCCGCGCGCTGCATCCGCTGGCAATCGAGTCGCCGACGGCCCAGGCCCACGCCGCCCGGCCGGACGCCGCCGAAGAACCGCAACACGCGGTGCTGGCCTGCAAGAAAATTCTGCACACTTTCGGGATCAAGCCCCGCGCCTGGCGCGCGGCACTCCCGGGCTTACTGGATAGGTTCTATCGCCATGGCTGACGGCCCTGTTTTAATCACCGGCGGTGCGGGTTTCATTGGTTCGCACCTGACTGATGCCTTGCTTGCCAAGGGGCATTCGGTGCGCATCCTCGATGACCTGTCCACCGGCAAGCGCAGCAACCTGCCGCTGGACAATCCGGCGATCGAGTTGATTGAGGGCGACGTCGCCGATGCCGCGCTGGTGGCCCGGGCCATGGCCGGTTGCAGTGCCGTGGCACACCTGGCTGCCGTGGCCTCGGTGCAAGCCTCGGTGGACGACCCGGTGCGCACTCACCAGAGCAATTTCATCGGCACCTTGAATGTCTGCGAGGCCATGCGCCAGTCCGGCGTGAAGCGCGTGCTGTTCGCCTCCAGCGCAGCGGTCTATGGCAACAATGGCGAAGGCCATTCCATCGACGAGGAAACCCCCAAGGCCCCGCTCACGCCGTATGCCTCGGACAAGCTGGCCAGCGAGTTCTATCTCGACTTCTATCGCCGCCAGCACGCGCTGGAGCCGGTGGTGTTCCGCTTCTTCAATATCTACGGCCCGCGCCAGGATCCGTCCTCGCCGTATTCCGGGGTTATCAGCATCTTCAGTGAGCGCGTGCAGAAAGGCTTGCCGATCACCGTGTTCGGCGACGGCGAGCAGACCCGGGATTTTGTCTACGTCGAAGACCTGGTGGATTTGCTGGTGCAGGCCATCGAAAAGCCTGAAGTGGAAGTGGGGGCAGTGAACGTCGGCTGGAACCAGGCCACGACCCTCAAGCAGATGCTCCAGGCCCTGGCCTCGGTGGTCGGTGACCTGCCGCCGGTCAGCTACGGCCCGGCGCGCTCCGGCGACATCCGTCATTCGCGGGCGGACAATCAGCGGTTATTACAGCGCTTCAGCTTTCCACCGCAGACGCCGATGAGCGTGGGGCTGGCGCGGCTGCTGGGCCGCTGATCTACGGACAATGAAACCAATGTGGGAGCGAGCCTGCTCGCGATTGCGGTCTGTCAGCCAACATGGATGCCGGCTGGTCCACCGCAATCGCGAGCAGGCTCGCTCCCACAGTTATTTCTGATCCGGGATGAGGGTTAGAACTTGTAACCCAACCCCACCATGTAGATCCACGGATCGACGTCCACATTGACCTTGGCTCGGGTGCCGCCGGCCACGGCGTTGTTGTCGACATACGCCGTGGTGTCGATGTCGATGTAGCGGATCTGGCCGTTGATCATGATGTTGTCGGTCAGCATGTAGTCAGCACCCACCTGCCACGCCATGCCCCAGCTGTTGCTCGCGCGAAAGTTGCTGAAGCCGTTGGCGCTGGCTTCGCTGCCGACGTGTTCGTCGTAGATCCAGGTGTAGTTGATGCCGGCGCCGACATAGGGCTGGAACGCCGACTTGGCGTCGAGCGGGTAGTAGACCAGGCTCAGGGTGGGCGGCAGGTGCTTGAGTGTGCCGAGCTTGCCATTGGCCGCGCCCAGGGCGGTGCCCTTGATCTTCACGTCGTGCTCGAAGGGCGAGGCCGCCAGCAGCTCGATGCCCAGGTTGTTGGTGAGCATGTAGGCGAAGTTCAGGCCCAGTTGCGTATCGCTGCTCATGGTCGCCTTGCCGCCCAGGTCGGCGCCGGCCAGCGGGCCGCGGTCGACCTTGACGCTGGAACTGTCGGCTTCCGGATTGACGGTAATGGCACCGGCGCGAACGATGATATCGCCGGCCGTATGGGCCTGGGCGAGTGGGGCAGCGAGCGCGAGGGCGACGAGGGAAGCGCTGAGCAAGGACTTGTGCATGGGGGCTCCAGAGGACATTTCAAAAGGGATGTCCTATGGTACGAAGCGCTCTGGACCGGTCTTTTGACTCAGCTCAATGAAAGTGTGATGAGCACTTTTAAGGCCTCATCGCGAGCAGGCTCGCTCCCACATTGATCGTGAGAACATCAATGCCCCTGTGGGAGCGAGCCTGCTCGCGATAGCTATCCTACAAACAGCACATCACCACCAGGTTCACTCCGGCAACTCATACACATAAATCTTCTCCGCCTCCATCTGATACCCGGCATCGGCCAGTTCACTGGTGGACGGCTTGACCTGCATCGGCCCTTCGACCCAGTACGGCTGGTACAACTCGTCGAGCTTGACCCCGACTTCGCTTTTCACATGCACGATCTGATTCGAGGGCGGTGGCGGCACATGGATGCAGGCACCGAAATACGGCACCAGCAAAAAGTCCGTGGTGCGGCCTTCCTCGCTGACTTCCAGCGGCACGATGTAACCCGGCAAGCGGATCCGCTGACCGTCGAGTGCCTTGACCACTGGCGCGTTGGGCAGGTCTTGCCTGGCGGCCGGCGCGGCTTCGGCGGCCAGGGCATCGCTCATCTTCGACAGATCGTGCAGCGGGGTCATGTTCGGCACTTCCGGTGGCGCGTCCGGCGGGATCATTTCCGTCCAGGCCAGGTCCCTCGGCTCCGCCGCCCACAGTGGCAGGGCAATCATCATCAACAGCGCAAACAGGGCGCGGGGCATCTTCAAGGTCCTCATAAACGGATCGACAGACCGTCGGCCAGCGATTGGCGATAGGCGCGCCAGGCCGGCACGCTACCCATCAGCAGGGCGGCGATCAGGATGCCAGCCATCAGCGTCCATTCATACTCGCTCGGCCAACTGAGCGGCAGGTACAGGCCATAGGCCGATTGCACGTAACCCTGGGCGGCGCCGATGCCGACGTACAGCAGCGCCAGCCCGCAAGCGACGCCGGCCAGCGCCAGGGCAAAGGCTTCGAGCACCAGCAGGCTCGCAATGTGCCACGGTCGCGCGCCCACCGAACGCAGGATTGCCATTTCCCGACGCCGCTCGTTGAGGCTGGTGAGGATTGCCGTGAGCATGCCGATCAAGCCGGTCAGCACCACGAACAGCGAAATCACGAACAAGGCTTTTTCCGCCGTGCCCATCAGGCTCCACAACTCTTGCAGGGCCACACCGGGCAGAATCGCCAGCAACGGCTCGCCACGGAACTCATTGATCTCGCGCTGCAAGGCAAAGGTGGAAATCTTGCTGTTGAGGCCGAGCATGAACGCGGTGATGGCTTGGGGCGTGAGGTCCATGTTGCGTGCCTGATCGGCGCTGATGCGGCCATTGCCCTGGGCCGGCACGCCGTTCTTCCAGTCGATATGGATGGCTTCCATGCCGCCGAGGCTGATGTGCAGCGTGCGGTCCACCGGGGTGCCGGTACGCTTGAGAATGCCGACCACGGTGAACGGCTTGTCGTCATGCTTGACCAGGCTGATCGCCGCCACGCCGTGGGCCAGCACCAGTTTGTCACCGAGTTTGTAATGCAGCGCCTCGGCCACTTCGGCGCCTAGCACCACTTCGAACGGGTCCGTGGCGAAAGCCCGGCCATCGGCCAGTGCCAGGTGTTGCTGGCGGCCGTACTGGTAATGCTCGAAGTAGGCCTCGGTGGTGCCCATCACCCGGTAGCCGCGATGGGAATCGCCGAGGGACATGGGGATCGCCCACTTCACTTTCGGGTTGCTGGCGAAGTGCGCGAAGCTGTCCCAGCGGATGTTGTTGGTGGCGTTGCCGATGCGAAACACCGAATACAGCAGCAGGTTCACCGAGCCGGAACGGGCGCCGACAATCAGGTCGGTGCCGCTGATGGTGCTGGCGAAACTGGCCCGCGCCTCGGTGCGCACCCGCTCCACCGCCAGCAGCAGGCAGACGGAGAGGGCGATGGCGAATGCGGTAAGGATTGCGGTGAAGCGGCGGTTCGCCAGGCTGGCCATGGCTAGACGGAACAAATACATCTCAGACCTCGATGGGCGTGGCGGCGCGATTGAGATCGGCCAGCGAGAGGTGGCGGTCGAACAGCGGCGCCAGGCTCTGGTCGTGACTGACGAACAGCAGGCTCGAACCGGCTTCGCGGCATTCGGCGAACAACAGGCGCAGGAAATTTTCCCGGGCATCGTAGTCCAGGGCCGAAGTCGGTTCGTCGGCGATCACCAGTTCCGGTTGGCCGATCAACGCCCGGGCGGCGGCGACCCGTTGCTGCTGGCCGATGGACAGCGAGTCGGCGCGGCGCTCCAGCAGGCTCGGGTCGGTCAACCCCAAGTGAGCCAGCAGCGTGACCGCAGCTTGGTCGACACTGCCGTGGCGCTGCGTGGCCCGTTGCGCCCGCAGCTTGGAAAAGTGACAGGGCAGCTCGACGTTCTCGCGCACCGAGAGAAACGGCAGCAGGTTGAACTGCTGGAAGATGTAGCCGGTGTGGTCCACGCGAAACCGGTCCCGGCTGCCCGCGCCCAGTTCGCTGAGGTCCTGGCCGAGCAGGCGGATGCTGCCCCGGTCCGGTGTCTGCACGCCGCCCAGCAGCCCCAGCAGCGTGGTCTTGCCGCTGCCGCTCGGGCCCTTGAGAAACAACGTCTCGCCGCTCTCCAGGCGAAACGCCGGGATATCCAGCAGCAGCGGATGCCCGGGCCAGCTGAAGCCCAGGTCGGACAGTTCGATGAGTGCTTGGGTCATGGTTGCCGATGTCAGGATTGTAGGGTAGCCCCTTGTGGGAGCGGGCTTGCTCGCGAATGCGTTCTGTCAGCCACATTCGAGTGACTGACCCACCGCATTCGCAAGCAAGCCCGCTCCCACATTGGATTTGTGGTGAATGCTGATTCTGCATTCACAGCAGATCCCGCAGGGGCCTGCAGTGTACTCAGAACTTCAGGGTTGGCGCCTTGGCCGTCACTTCCACGCCTTGCTGGCCGCTCGGGCTGATCAGTTGTACCTGGATTTTCTGGGTGGCCGGGTAGGTCTTGAACAGGGTCGCCAGGTCCAGGCTCTTCAATGCGCCGGGCACGGCGCAGGTGAATTGGTAATGGGCGTGGATCTCGCTGTGGTCGTGGTGATGTTCATCGCCATCGCCATCGGCGTCTTCGTCATGGTCCTCGTGGTCCGGCTCATCGCCGAACAGCGGGCTTTCCAGCTCTTGCTGGGCCACGCTGCATTGGGCGGCGGCTGGCAGGTTGAACAGTGCCAGCGGCTTGTCCAGTTGCGCCCGTACGGCGGCGACCTTGGCCTTGTCGGCATCGCTGGTGGCGGCGTGTTCGAAGCCCACCAGATTCATCGCCGGGCTTTCCAGCTCCAGCTCCAGGGTCTGGCCGTCCAGCGCGGCGTTCAATCGCGCGACCCCGTGTTCGTGGGCGCCAAGGCTGCCGTGTTCATGGTCGTGATCATGCTCGACGGCCGCGTGAGCGACAGCCAGGGGCAGCAGGGCGAACGGCAGGGCGAGAAGCAAACGACGCATGGCGAATCTCCGACGAGGTCAATATTCTGTTATGTAATCTTATAACGAAAGTGCGGAGAGTTTGACCGGCTGCTTGGCGTCGCGCAAGGCCCATGGGAGCATGCGTACATGAAATATTCAGGAGCATGGTGATGTTGCGGATACGCGGAACCGTCGGCGATTGGCCGGTGGACTTGTCGATCGACATGGACGAGGGCGACTGGGCGCAGCTTGGCGCGCAGTTGCAGACGGTCAAACCTGCTGATGCAGCAACACCTGCGACCAGGCCGGTCAATCAGGACGATGCGCTGTGGCAGATCGCCAGGGAACTGCTGCGCAAGGCCGGGCAACTCAGCGGCCCGGACCTGCTGGAGCAACTGGAGGGATTGACGGGCAGCGCCTCGGCGGGCAAACGCTTGCTGGTGCGGTTGCGCCATTGTGCCGAGGTCAAGGTGCTGAGCGGCGGTGATACGCCGCTCTATAGCTGGATCGAAGCGACGAGCTCCAAGCCGCAAGCTGCAACAAGCTAAGACAGTCTTGCAGCTTACAGCTTGAAGCTTGCAGCTGCCCCTCTAGTACAACGCCGCAAACAGCTTGCGGCGATAGGTCGTCACCAGCGGATGGTCATTACCCAGCAGTTCGAACACTTGCAGCAGCGTCTTGTGCGGCAGGCCTTCGCCGTAGCTGCGGTTGCGCATGAACAGCTTGAGCAGCGCGTCGAGGGCCGGTTCGTATTGCTGGCGGGCCAGTTGCTGGATCGCCAGTTGGTACACTGCTTCTTCGTCTTGCGGGTCTTTCGCCAGGCGGGCCTTGAGGTCGGCGGCGTCCGGCAGGTTTTTAGCCAGGCCGAGGAACTGGATCTGCGCCTTGGCCCCGGCCAGGGCAGCTTTGTGCTCATCGCTTTTCACGGCGTCGAGCACGGTCTGCGCTTCGCCCAGCTCGCCGCGCTCGGTCAGGCAGCGGGCATACAGGATCAGGGCCTTGGCGTTGGTGTTGTCTTCGCCCAGCAGCACGCTGAGCAGGGCTTCGGCATCGGCAAAACGGCCGTCATCGAACAGCGCCTGGGCCTGTTCGAACGGGTCGGCAGCGGCCGGCGGCGGCATCTGCACATGCGGTTCGAGCATCGCCCGCACCGCCGACTCCGGCTGGGCCCCGGCAAAACCGTCGACGGGCTGGCCGTCCTTGAACAGCACCACTGTCGGCAGGCTGCGAATGCCGAAGCGGGCGACAACGTCCTGCTCAAGGTCGCAGTTGACCTTGGCCAGCAGCAACTCGCCCTGATAGCTCTCGGCGATGGTTTGCAACATTGGCATCAGGGCCTTGCACGGCGCACACCACTCGGCCCAGAAGTCCACCAGCACCGGTTTGTGGAAAGAGTTGGCGATCACCGACTGGTCGAAATCGGCGGTGGTGGCGTCGAAGATGTAGGGCGTGTCCTGGGTCATGGGAATCTCGTAGAACGCTTGAATGGGGCAACTATACGCGGGGTGTTGGGGTGCCTGGTAGACCGCTATCGCGAGCAGGCTCGCTCCCACAATGGGCTGTGCCTGACGCAAAACCTGCGAACAACCCAAGCCCCTGTGGGAGCGAGCCTGCTCGCGATGCTTTTTAAGGCCAGCGCCGCGCGTGATACAGGCTCACCTGCCGAAATTCCTCGGGCTCGGCCAGGTCCGGCAGGGTCAGGGCCTGGAGCATTTCGATGCGCCGGTACAGCGGATGCTGGAAGTCCCGCACCCGGGAATCGGCCACCAGCGCCTCGCGGCCACGGCTGAGGAATTCATCCAGCAGCGGCAGGTTGGCCCGGTCATAGAGCACATCGGCGACCAGGATCAGGTCGAAGCGATCGGCCTCGGCAAAAAAGTCTTCGGAATAACCCAGCGTCACACCATTGAGTTGCGCATTGGCCTGGCACGCCGCAATCGCCAACGGGTCGAGGTCGCACGCCACCACTTCCAGCGCCCCGGCCTTGATCGCCGCGATACCGGCCACGCCGGAGCCGGCACCGAAATCCAGCACCCGCTTGCCCTCGACCCACTGCGGCTGTTCGGCCAGATATCGCGCCATTGCCAGTCCGCTGGCCCAGCAGAAGCTCCAATAGGGTGGCTCGTGGAGGATGCGTCGGGTTTCTTCCGGGCTGAAGGCGCGGTCCATGTTATCGCCGTCAATCAGCCACAGCTTCAGGTCGGTGCCGGGCAGCGGGCAGGCCACCAGGTGCGCATCGCCGAGCAACTCGCCCAAGGCGCGTTGCAGGTCATGCGGTGCATTCACGGTGCTTTGACGAATTGCAGGACGCCGAGGGCCTGGGTGGTCGGTTGGCTGATGCGTTGTTCCGGCAGGTGCAGGATCAACTGGCCGGACTGGCTGGCGCGACCGCGCAGTTCCACCCGAGCGCCGACCGGAAAAGCTTCCGGGTTGAAGCGCAGGTGGAAGGGCAGGGCCTGGTTGGTGCCGATCAGGCTGGAGCTGGCGAGCAATTGCTGCGGGCGGTCCTTGTCATCGATCACCAGCAGCGCCAGTTCGACTTCGGCCCCGGCCGGCACGCCTTGCAGGGTGCCGCTCAATTCACGCTGATACGCCGGCAGCGGACCCAGATCCGCAGCCTGGCGGGCTTTTTCCTGGGCCTGTTTCGGCGCCGGTGTGGGCGCGGGGGTGGCGGGCTTGGGGGCGTCGCTGCTGCACGCCATCAGCAGGCTGAAAAGACTGAGCAAAACGAGCGATCGTAGCGGCATGTGTAGCTCCAGCAAGGTAAATTCCATGGATCTGACGGTAAGCCCGTCTGTATACCGTAAACCCTATGGCTTGTCTTGCCAGTGGGATGCGCTACCATGGCCCTCCCTTTTTTTGTTGCCTGCCACCATGCACTGTCCCTTCTGCGGTGCCAACGACACCAAAGTCATCGACTCACGACTGGTCGCCGAGGGCGAACAGGTCCGCCGCCGGCGTGAATGCCTGGCCTGCGGCGAACGTTTCACCACGTTCGAGACCGCTGAACTGGTGTTGCCGCGCCTGATAAAAACCGACGGCAGTCGCCAGCCGTTCGACGAAGAAAAACTGCGCGCCGGCATGCAGCGCGCCCTGGAAAAACGTCCGGTGAGCGTCGAGCGACTGGAAGCGGCACTGGTGCACATCAAGCACAAGCTGCGGGCTACCGGTGAGCGCGAGGTCAAGTCCCTGGTGGTCGGTGAGCTGGTGATGGGCGAGTTGCAAAAGCTTGACGAAGTCGCCTACATCCGGTTCGCCTCGGTGTACCGGCGCTTCCAGGACTTGAACGAGTTCCGCGAGGAAATCGACCGCCTGGCCCGCGAACCGGTGAAACAATGACCGTCTCCCAGCAGCAGGCCGTCCTCGATGCTCACTACATGGCCCGTGCCCTGGAGCTGGCGCGGCGTGGTCACTACACCACCCACCCCAATCCGCGGGTCGGTTGCGTGATCGTGCTTGACGGGCAGATTGTCGGTGAAGGCTGGCACATCCGCGCCGGCGAACCCCATGCCGAAGTCCATGCCTTGCGCGCCGCCGGTGAACGGGCCCGCGGCGCCACGGCCTACGTCACCCTTGAACCGTGCAGCCACCACGGGCGTACCCCGCCGTGTGCCGATGCGCTGGTCAGCGCGGGCGTGTCGCGGGTGGTCGCGGCCATGCAGGACCCGAACCCGGAAGTTGCCGGTCGCGGCCTGCAACGGCTGGCCCAGGCCGGTATCGCCACGCAGAGCGGCGTGCTCGAAGGCGAGGCGCGCGCGCTCAACCAGGGGTTCCTCAAACGCATGGAACATGGCCTGCCGTTCGTGCGGGTCAAGCTCGCCATGAGCCTCGATGGCCGCACCGCCATGGAAAGCGGCGAAAGCCAGTGGATCACCGGCCCTGCCGCCCGCTCGGCGGTGCAGCGCCTGCGGGCCCAGGCCAGTGTGGTGCTGACCGGCGCCGACACGGTGCTGGCGGACCACGCCCGGCTGACCGTGCGCGCCGATGAACTCGGGCTGGACGCGCAGCAGACCGCGCTGGTCATGAGCCGGCCGCCGTTGCGGGTGCTGGTGGACGGGCGCCTGCGGGTGCCGCTGAATGCCGCGTTTTTCAAGGCTGGCCCGGCGCTGGTCGCTACTTGCATGGCGGTGGAAGAACAGTACGCCAACGGGCCTGAATGCATGCTCATACCCGGTGAGGACGGCCAGGTCGATTTGCGTCAATTGCTGGTGGCGCTGGCGGCCCGCGGGGTCAACGAAGTGCTGGTGGAAGCCGGTCCGCGCCTGGCGGGGGCATTCGCCCGGCAAGGTTTGGTCGACGAGTTCCAGCTGTTCATCGCTGGCAAGTTCCTGGGTTCTTCGGCGCGACCGTTGCTGGACTGGCCGCTGGCGCAAATGAAAGACGCCCCGGAACTGAAAATCACCGAAATCCGTGCCGTGGGCGATGACTGGCGAGTCATCGCCGTTCCCGTACCCCCGGCCAGCGTATAATTCCCGGCTTTCGCTCAAGCGGCGGCCCGTTCTCGAGGAGGACTCCATGTTTACCGGCATCATCGAATCCATCGGCAGCATCCGTGCACTCACCCCCAAGGGCGGCGATGTGCGGGTCCACGTCGAAACCGGCAAGCTCGACCTGGGCGACGTCAAGCTGGGCGACAGCATTGCGGTCAACGGCGTATGCCTGACGGCCGTCGAATTGCCGGGCAACGGTTTCCTGGCGGACGTCAGCCGCGAAACCCTCGACTGCACCGCCATGAACGACCTCAAGAGTGGCAGCCCGGTCAACCTGGAAAAAGCCCTGACCCCCACCACCCGCCTGGGTGGGCATCTGGTCAGCGGCCATGTCGACGGCGTCGGCGAAGTGGTTTCCCGTACCGATAACGCCCGCGCCGTGGAGTTTCGTATCCGCGCGCCAAAGGCGCTGGCCAAGTACATCGCCCATAAAGGCTCGATCACGGTCGACGGCACCAGCCTGACGGTCAACGCGGTGGACGGCGCCGAGTTCCTGCTGACGATCATCCCGCACACCTTGAGCGAAACCATCATGGCCTCCTACCGGCCAGGTCGCCGGGTCAACCTGGAAGTCGACCTGCTGGCCCGTTACCTGGAGCGCCTGTTGCTCGGCGACAAGGCCGCAGAGCCTGTAGCCGGCAACATCACTGAAAGCTTTCTGGCCGCCAATGGCTACCTCAAATCCTGACCCAAGGGGGTGCCGCGTGGCGCTCAATAGCATCGAAGAGCTGGTCGAAGACATCCGCCAAGGCAAGATGGTCATCCTCATGGATGACGAAGACCGCGAGAACGAAGGCGACCTGATCATGGCCGCCGAGTGCTGCAAGGCCGAGCACATCAACTTCATGGCCAAGCACGCCCGTGGCCTGATCTGCATGCCGATGACCCGCGAACGCTGCGAGCTGCTGAAGCTGCCGCTGATGGCGCCGCGCAACGGTTCCGGCTTCGGCACCAAGTTCACCGTGTCCATCGAGGCCGCCGAGGGCGTGACCACCGGTATCTCCGCTGCCGACCGCGCACGCACCGTGCAGGCTGCCGCCGCGAAAGACGCCAAGGCCGAAGACATCGTCAGCCCCGGCCACATCTTCCCGCTGATGGCCCAGGCCGGCGGTACCCTGGCCCGCGCCGGCCACACCGAAGCGGCCTGCGACCTGGCGCGCATGGCCGGTTTCGAGCCCAGCGGCGTGATCTGCGAAGTGATGAACGACGACGGCACCATGTCCCGTCGCGCTGAACTGGAAGCCTTCGCCGCCGAACACAACATCAAGATCGGCACCATTGCCGACCTGATCCACTATCGGATGATCCACGAACGTACCGTCCAGCGGATCGCCGAGCAGCCGCTGGATAGCGAACTGGGCCAGTTCAACCTGGTGACCTACCGTGATTCGGTGGAAGGCGACGTGCACATGGCGCTGACTCTGGGCGCGGTGTGCGCCGACGAGCCGACCCTGGTGCGGGTGCACAACATGGACCCGCTGCGCGACCTGCTGATGGTCAAACAGCCTGGCCGCTGGAGCCTGCGGGCCGCCATGGCGGCGGTGGCCGAGGCCGGCAGCGGCGTGGTCCTGCTGCTCGGACACCCGCTCGACGGCGACGTGTTGCTGGCGCACATCCGCGAGACTGGCGACCAGGCGGTGGTGAAAAAACCGACCACCTACAGCATCGTCGGCGCCGGTTCGCAGATCCTTCGCGACCTGGGCGTGCGTAAAATGCGCCTGATGAGCGCACCGATGAAGTTTAATGCGATATCCGGTTTCGATCTGGAAGTTGTAGAATACGTGCCCTCCGAATAATGGCCTTGTTCAGTTCAGGAGGCCGTCCCCTGTGGGAGCGAGCCTGCTCGCGATAGCGGTCCGTCAGTCACACCTCCAATGACTGATCCATCGCCATCGCGAGCAGGCTCGCTCCCACAAGGGGTGTAGTTTCCTGAACTGAACGGCAAGCTCTGAAATTCGTGGCTAAATATCACCAAGGAGCGCGTATCGAGCGCGCTCTGGCTCTTTAAGAGATCTGACGAATGACCCTGAAGACCATCGAAGGTACCTTCATCGCCCCCCAAGGCCGCTATGCTCTGGTAGTCGGCCGTTTCAACAGCTTCGTGGTTGAGAGCCTGGTTGGCGGTGCGGTCGATGCCCTGGTTCGCCATGGCGTGAGCGAAAGCGACATCACCATCATCCGTGCGCCTGGCGCCTTCGAAATCCCGCTGGTTGCGCAGAAAGTCGCTCAAAAGGGCGAATATGCAGCAATCATCGCCCTGGGCGCGGTCATTCGTGGCGGTACGCCGCACTTCGAATACGTGGCCGGCGAATGCACCAAGGGCTTGGCCCAGGTGTCCATGGAATTCGGCGTGCCGGTCGCTTTCGGCGTCCTGACCGTAGACTCCATCGAGCAAGCCATCGAACGTTCCGGCACCAAGGCCGGTAACAAAGGCGCCGAAGCTGCCCTGTCCGCCCTGGAAATGGTCAGCCTGCTGGCGCAGTTGGAGGCCAAGTGATTAGCGACGAAAGTGATCGTTTCAACCCGCGCGACCCCAAGCCTGCCGATGCCGGCAAGCCTTCGAAAAGCGTCAAGCGTCGCGAAGCCCGTCAGCTCGCGACCCAGGCGCTGTATCAATGGCACATGGCCAAGCAGTCGCTGAACGAGATCGAAGCGCAGTTCCGGGTCGATAACGATTTCAGTGATGTCGACGGCGCCTACTTCCGCGAAATCCTCCACGGGGTTCCGCAGTGCAAGACCGAGATCGACACCGCGCTCACGCCTTGCCTGGACCTGACCATCGACGAGCTGGACCCGGTTGAACTGGCCGTGTTGCGCCTGTCTACCTGGGAACTGCTCAAGCGCGTCGATGTGCCGTACCGCGTGGTGATCAACGAAGGGATCGAGCTAGCGAAAGTCTTCGGTTCCACCGACGGCCACAAGTTCGTCAACGGCGTGCTCGACAAACTGGCCCCGCGCCTGCGTGAAGCTGAAGTGAAGGCGTTCAAGCGCTGATTGGCGCTTGCCGCGGCCATGGGCGAATTTGAGCTGATCCGTCATTACTTCGCCGCCGCGCCTTGTGCGCAGGGCGGCGAGGGCGTTGCGCTGGGGATTGGCGACGATTGCGCCTTGCTGGCCGTTCCGGCCGGGGAGCAATTGGCGGTATCCACCGACACGCTCGTGGCCGGTGTGCATTTTCCAGACCCTTGCGACCCGTTCCTGCTCGGCCAGCGCTCGCTGGCCGTGGCGGTCAGTGACCTGGCCGCCATGGGCGCCACCCCGGTGGCCTTTACCCTTGCCCTGACCTTGCCGACGGTAACCGCCGATTGGCTGCAAGCCTATGCGCGCGGTTTGAACCGGATGGCCCAGGCCTGTGGCGTGGCGCTGGTGGGTGGTGACACCACCCGCGGGCCGCTGAGCCTGACCCTGACCGTGTTCGGTCGCGTGCCGTCCGGCCAGGCCTTGACCCGCGGCGGCGCGCAACCCGGCGATCTGCTTTGTGTCGGCGGTGAGCTGGGCAACGCTGCCGGGGCATTGCCGCTGGTACTTGGCCAGCGTACCGCCGAACCGGTCGTCGCCGAGCCGCTGTTGGCGCACTATTGGTCACCCCGGCCACAGCTCGCCCTGGGCCAGGCGCTGCGGGGCAAGGCCAGTGCAGCGATGGATATTTCCGATGGCCTGCTAGCCGATTGCGGGCATATCGCCCTGGCCTCCGGGGTGGCCATACAAGTTGAACGGGACCGGCTACCGCTGTCCAACGCTTTACTGGCGTTCCTGGGGCCGGCGGACGCTGCGCAGGCGGCGCTCAGTGGTGGCGACGATTACGTATTGCTGTTCACATTACCACCGGTCCGATTGCCGGCGTTGCAGGCCGAAGGCTGGCCGATCCAGGTGATCGGCAGTGTCGCGGCCGGGCAGGGCGTGGCGCTGATCGACACCCGTGGACACGACATCACCCCGCAAATCCGGGGCTATCAACATTTTCGGGAGGCACCGTGACAGATCATCCCAACCAGGTCCCGGCCGAGTTCGTTCCGCCTTCGGTGTGGCGCAACCCCTGGCATTTCCTGGCGTTCGGTTTCGGTTCGGGGACCTTGCCCAAGGCGCCGGGCACCTGGGGCTCGCTGGTTGCGCTACCCTTCATACCGTTATGGCAGATGTTGCCGGACTGGGGCTACTGGTTGATGCTGGGCATCACCATGCTGTTTGGCTTCTGGTTGTGCGGCAAAGTGGCGGATGACCTGCGGGTGCACGATCATGAAGGCATCGTCTGGGATGAGATGGTCGGCATGTGGATCACCCTCTGGCTGGTGCCGGAAGGCTGGTACTGGCTGGTGACGGGTTTTCTGGTGTTCCGCTTCTTCGATATCCTCAAGCCATGGCCGATCCGCTGGATCGACCGGCATGTGCACGGAGGAGTCGGTATCATGCTCGATGATGTACTGGCCGGGGTTTTCGCCTGGCTGGCAATGCAAGGATTGGTGTGGTGTTTCACCTGAGGGAGCCAGGAATGGGCGTAAGCCGCGCACTACTGCTGTTGCTGTGCCTAGGGGCCTGCCTCGGTGTTCGGGCGGCCGAAACGGCGCCGCTGCCGGGCAAGATCCGCGCGGCCAGCGAGGAATGGGCCAATTACACCCAGGCCGACGGCCAGGGCATGGGCTGGGACATCCTGCGCGAGGTGTTCGAGCCCGAGGGCGTCAAGCTGGAGATCCGCAGCGTGCCGTACACCCGCTCTATCGGGCTGGTGCAGCGCGGCGAAGTCGACGCGCAGGTCGGGGCCTACCGCGATGAGACGCAGGGGTTGCTTTATCCCCATTGGCACTACGACGTCGATCATATCTACGCCTTGGGCCTGGCCTCCAAGCCGTCACCCACCCTGACCACTGTCGGCAATTACCGGCTGGTATGGATGCGCGGTTACGAATACAACAACTACCTGCCCAACATCCGGCGCTTCAATGAGATCCATCGGGCAGTGGGAATCTTGCCGATGCTGGTCCATGATCGGGCCGATTACTATATCGACGCACTGATGGAGATCCAGCAAGTGCTGGCCAAGGCCGATGATCCCCAGCAGTACAAGCTCTCGCCGTTGGTCAACCTGCCGCTCTACCTGGGCTTCGCCAACACCGAAAACGGCCGGGCGCTGTGCGCACTGTTCGATCGGCGCATGGAAGTGCTGGTCAAGAGTGGCAAGCTGAAGCCGATTTTCGAACATTGGAAGCAACCCTATCCCTACGACGAGGACGGCAACCCACCGAAGCCGTAATCAAGCTTTTCGATGGTTATGGCCGACAATTCAGCCTAAGCGTCCGTCCTGACGTGCTGTTACAATGCCCGCCTCTGCGAAACTCCAGTACTAGATCAGGAGCACACCGGTGCCTGTCGTTTTTGTTGCCGCTTCCAAGCTGCCAACGCCCTTTGCGCAATTCACCATGCATGGTTTTCTCGATGAAGCCACTGGCCGCGAGCACGTCGTGCTGAGCCTGGGTGATTTCGCCGACGGCGCCCCGGTGCTGGGCCGCTTGCATTCCGAATGCCTGACGGGCGATGCCCTGTTCAGCCAGCGCTGCGATTGCGGTTCGCAACTCGAGGCGGCGTTGCAGGCGATTGCCCGTGAAGGCCGTGGCGTGCTGCTGTACCTGCGCCAGGAAGGGCGGGGCATCGGCCTGCTGAACAAGATCCGTGCCTATGAACTGCAAGATGGCGGCGCCGACACCGTTGAAGCCAACGAACGCCTGGGCTTTGCCGCCGACATGCGCGACTACAGCATCTGCCTGCCAATGCTCGAACACCTGGGCGTGAAGTCCCTGCGGTTGATGACCAACAACCCGCGCAAGGTCAAGGCACTGACCGACATGGGCATCGTAGTGGCCGAGCGCGTGCCGCTGCACACCGGTCATAACCCCCACAACAAGCTCTACCTGGCGACCAAGGCCAGCAAGCTCGACCACATGATGGGCAACGAACACCAGGGCGAGGTTGACCGGGCGTGACGCGCGGTCAGGTCCGGCGACGGCTGTCCGTCAGTTGGTGGCAGTACCTGGCTTTAGCCTTGCTCCCGCTGTTCGTGATCAACGCGGTATTCGGCCAGGGCGAAGCGATTCTGCCGGTACTGGCAATGCCGCTGTTCATCGCGGGCGTGGCGTCGATGTTTGTCAGCCTGCGCTTCTTCGGGCCGTATAAAAACGCCTTGATTGCTACCCAGAAAGCCCTCGACACCGCGGACGAGCCCCAGGCCTGGATCACCCTGGCGGCCCGCCGCCGTGCAGCCCTGCTGGTGGCCGGGTTGCCGGCCTGGATCGGTGCGCTGGCGGTGTTCGTCGGCCTGGAAGCGGTGCCGTTGATGCTGCTGGCGTTGTCCACGGCGGTGTTGTTCTACCTGTATCGCATCCCGCGTCAGCTCGGCTGATTTGCCTTCGGCAGATAGACCGCGGCGCCCCCATCGCGAGCAGGCTCGCTCCCACAGTTGAATGAGGGTGTCTGTTCGAGCGCTGCTCTTGTGGGAGCGAGCCTGCTCGCGATAGCGGTGTATCAGTCAAAACAATGTCGACTGACAGACTGCTATCGCAAGCAAGCTCGCTCCCACAGGGTTCGGCGGTGGTTTGAGTTACAACCCCAGCAGTTGCAACCGCTGGCGCACCGAGGCTTCGATTCCGGCTTCATCCAGCCCGCACTCCGCCAGCATCTGCGCGGGCTTGGCGTGTTCGACGTAGAGGTCCGGCAGGCCCAGGTGCAGCACTGGCTTGAGCAGGTTCTCCCGGGCCAGGAATTCGCTGACGGCCGCGCCGGCGCCGCCCATGATGGCGTTCTCCTCGACGGTCACCAGCAGTTCATGGCTGCCGGCCATCTCGCGCACCAGGGCTTCGTCCAAAGGTTTGACGAAACGCATGTCCACCACGCTGGCGTCCAGGGTTTCAGCGACTTTCAGCGCCTCGGCCAGTTGCACGCCGAACACCAATATCGCGGTCTGCCTGCCCTGGCGGCGAATCACGCCCTTGCCGATCTCGATGGGGTCGAGGTTGGCTTCGATGGTGGCGTTCGGGCCAGTACCCCGGGGGTAACGCACTGCCGCCGGGCCGTTGAACAGATGGCCGGTGGTGAGCATCTTGCGCAGTTCGTTTTCATCGCTCGGGGTCATCACCAGCATCCCCGGGATGCAGCGCAGGAACGACAGGTCGAAGCTGCCGGCGTGGGTCGGGCCGTCTTCGCCCACCAGGCCGGCGCGGTCGATGGCGAACAGCACATCAAGATTCTGCACCGCCACGTCATGCACAAGCTGGTCATAGCCGCGTTGCAGGAACGTCGAATAGATCGCCACCACCGGTTTCGCGCCTTCGCAGGCCATGCCGGCGGCGAGGGTCACCGCGTGTTGCTCGGCAATCGCCACGTCGAAATAGCGTTGCGGGAAGCGTTCGCTGAAGGCCACCAGGTCCGAGCCTTCCTTCATCGCCGGGGTGATGCCCACCAGGCGTGGGTCAGCGGCGGCCATGTCGCACAACCACTGGCCGAATACGCTGGAGTACTTCGGCCCACCGGCCTTTTTCGGCGCGGCGGCCGGGGCGTCCAGGGGTTCGAGCTTGGTGATGGCGTGGTAGCCGATCGGGTCGACTTCCGCCGGGGCAAAGCCTTTGCCCTTCTTGGTGACCACGTGCAGGAACTGCGGGCCCTTGAGGTCACGCATGTTGCGCAGGGTGGCGACCAGCGTGGGCAGGTCGTGGCCGTCGATGGGGCCGATGTAGTTCCAGCCCAACTCTTCGAACAGCGTGCCGGGCACCAGCATGCCCTTGGCGTATTCCTCGGTGCGACGGGCGATTTCCCAGGCGCCGGGCAGGCGCGACAGGACCTTCTTGCTGCCTTCGCGCATGCTGGCGTAGGTGCGGCTGGAGAGGATCTTCGCCAGGTAGTTGGACAAACCGCCGACGTTGCGCGAGATCGACATGTCGTTGTCGTTGAGGATCACCAGCATGTTGGCGTTGACTTCCGGCGCGTGGTTCAGCGCTTCGAACGCCATGCCTGCGGTCAGTGCGCCGTCGCCGATCACGGCAATGGCCTTGCGGTCGCTGTTCTGCAGGCGGGCGGCAATCGCCATGCCCAGGGCGGCGCTGATGGAGGTGCTGGAGTGGCCGACGCCAAAGGTGTCGTATTCGCTCTCGGAGCGACGCGGGAACGCCGCCACGCCGTCCTTCTGGCGCAGCGTACCCATGCGCTCGCGACGGCCGGTGAGGATCTTGTGCGGGTAGGCCTGGTGCCCGACATCCCACACCAGCCGGTCGTCCGGGGTGTCGAACACGTAATGCAAGGCGATCGTCAGCTCGATGACGCCCAGGCCGGCGCCGAAATGCCCACCGGTCTGGCCGACCGTGTAGAGCAGTTCCAGGCGCAACTCATCGGCCAGGGTTTCCAGCTCGGCTTCACCCAGCCGGCGCAGGCCGTCCGGCGTGTTGGCGCGGTCCAGCAGGGGCGTGGTCGGGCGCTTGCGGGGAATCTCTTGAAACGTCGTGGGCATCAGGCGAATCGTTATAGGTATAGAAAGAGGCGGCAGTTTACCTTATGCATCGCACGCTGCCCACGCGTTGGCCGGAACTTGGCCAGAACTTGGCCGATCCGCAGTCTGAAGGGTTGACGCTGTATCAGTTGCGTCGTTCGACGATATAACGCGCCAGGTCGCGCAACGGCTCCGCTGCCGCGTCAAAGGGTCGCAGTGCGGCCAGGGCCTGGTCGCGCAATTCCAGGGCGTAGGCCTTGGCGGCATCGAGGCCGAGCAGGGCCGGGTATGTCGGCTTGTCGCGGGCGATGTCGGCGCCCTGGCGTTTGCCGAGGGTCTGGGTATCGCTTTCAACGTCGAGGATGTCGTCCTGCACCTGGAACGCCAGGCCGATGGCCCGGGCGTAGGTCTGCAAGGCGTGCAGTTGTTCGGGCGCGGCGCGGCCGCTGGCGAGGGCGCCGAGCCTGACGCTGGCCTCGATCAAGGCACCGGTCTTGTGCCGGTGCATGTATTCCAGCGCGCCCTGATCCAGTTTCAGGCCCACCGAGCCGAGGTCGATGGCCTGGCCGCCGACCATCCCGGCCGGGCCCGCCGCCAGCGCCAGGGCGCTGACCATGTCCAGGCGGATCTGTGCCGGGCAATTGCTCAGGGTCGGGTCCAGCAGGGCGCTGAAAGCCAGGCTCTGCAAACCGTCGCCGGCGAGGATCGCGCAGGCTTCATCGAATTGCTTGTGGGTGGTGGGCTGGCCGCGGCGCAAGTCGTCGTCGTCCATGGCCGGCAGGTCGTCATGGACTAGCGAATACGCATGGATGAGTTCCACCGCGCACGCCGCGCCGTTGGCCTGGTCGGCCGCACCGCCCAAGGCTTCGCACGCCGCATAGGCCAGCAGCGGGCGGACACGCTTGCCGCCGTTCATCACGCTGTAGCGCATGGCTTCGTACAAGCGCGCCAACTCCGGGGTCGGCGCGCTGAACAAGGTGTCCAGGGCCGCGTTGACCCGAGCCTGGCTGCTGGCCTGGTAGGCGGCGATCATTCAGGCTGTTCCGCGTCGAATGGCTCTTCGGTCAACTCACCGTCACGCTCAAGCAGTAATTGCACCTTCTGCTCGGCCTGGGCCAGCGCCGCCTGGCAGTCGCGAGTCAAGCCGATACCCTGCTCGAAAGCGGTCAGCGAGTCTTCCAGCGACAATTCGCCGTTCTCCAGCCGCTCGACCAGCGTTTGCAGGTCGGCCAGAGATTGTTCGAAATCCAGTGCAGCTTTTTTGCGGGCCATGGCGGCTATTCCGGTTGACTGTTAAACCGGCGCGACACTAGCAGACATGGGCTTTTGGGGCAAATGACGGGGCCAATCAGGGCGGTGGCGAAGGCAACGCTATGCAACTGGATAATGGACTCGATACCGAGTGCTGCGCCCACCCCCGGGCAATCGTTCTAGGCAGCCTTTCTCCAGCAACTCGGCAAGATGTCGGGTTGCCGTCGCCTTCGATACCTTGGCCACGGCCTGATACTGCGCAGCGCTGATGCCATGCTCAAAACCTTTTTCGCCCCCATCGAGCAAGCGGTTCAACACTTTGGTCTGTTCCGGGGAGAGTCCCGAAGCGCGATGAACCTGCCAGAAGCGCGTCTTGCCCAGCACACTTTCAATCTGCGGCATGGCTTTTTGCAGGCTGCGCAGCAGAGTCTGCAAAAACCAGGTGAGCCAATCGGTGATGTCCAGCGTGGCTTTCTGACTGCTTTCGAGGACTCGGTAATAGCCGGCACGGTCATCCAGAATGCTGACCGACATGGCATAGAAGCGAATCGCCTGTGCTTCGCCTTGGGCCAATGCCAGATCCGTCAGGGTACGGGTCAGGCGACCATTGCCATCGTCAAACGGATGCAGGGTGACAAACCAGAAGTGGGCGATACCGGCGCGCAACAACGGGTCGAGCCCGGTCTGGTGGCGGCTGGTTTCGAACCAGTCAACAAATGCTTGTAGTTGCCGCTCCAGGCCATGGCGAGGCGGTGCCTCGAAATGAATGGTCGGACGGTCCAGCCTGCCTGAGACCACCTGCATCGGTTCGTCGCCGCGCAGTGTGCCTACACGGATTTGCCTGTGAGCAAGATCATCGGCCTGTTCGGGAAACAGCCACGTATGCCACTCCAGTAATCGCTCGACCGTCAGGCGCTGATCGAAGTGCCGGGTTGCGTCCAGCAACAGCTGCGCCAAACCCTCGCTGCGTGGATTCACCGGGTTGTTCGTGGCCCACTCGAGGCCCAGGCGTCGGGCCAGGGATGATCGCATCGAACCGACATTCAACTGTTCTCCTTCGATGGCCGAGGAGGTCACGATGTTTTGCAGCAGCGTGTCCAGTTCGTTTTGCACGTTGAGCGAAGCCGTCACAGCGCCGGTCATGCCCAGTAGCTGACCTTGGGCCTGTACGCATTCGCGTAGCAGGGGCGACAAGGCGTCGGGCTGCCAGCGAAAGTCGGGCCAGTCGGGCTGCTGCCAGATCCAGTGAGGTTCCATAAGGCTGTCCAAACAGTGAGTGAGCCGAATAATAACGCTATTCGGCTCATTTGGTGAGCCGAATAAAAGCGCTAATCGGCTCACGCACCCACCAAGACGTGATTTCCCACACAGAATCGCGCGTTCCCCGATTGTGAATAATGGGCCGAATCGCTAATCTTCGCGCCATCTACAGCCCCCGTACGGCGGGCTCCCGGACGAAACCTGAGAAAAGACAAACAATGCGCCGAGGAAGGGCGCCAGGTTGCGTTGTGCATGGCAGGAGGCATACATGCGTTTTCTTTCATTGTTGATCGCGCTGGTGATCGCGCCATTGGCGTGGGCCGGGCCTTCGGCGCAGATGTCGGAGCCGGTGGGCGGCTGGCGCTACAGCGGCCTGCTCGATCGCACGGAAAACCCGCAGGTCGCCTATCCCACGCCGCCCATCGACCGTGGCGTGCAGCGCAATCGCACAATGATCGAAGGCCAGATCAAGGCCATGGGCACGATGCGCCAGCCCCACAGCCTGGCGGTCAACGGCAATCCACTGAATCTTTATACCGACGAGGAAGGGCGTTTCGCCCGGCCGTATGCGTTCGGCGCCGGTTCCAACAGCGTCGAGGTGCGCAGCTCCGAGGGCCAGTCCCTCAAGCGGGTGCAGTTCTACGAGGCCAACAACCTGCGCACCCCGGCACAGATTCGCGTGGTGCTGGGCTGGGACGACCCCAAGGCCGAACTGGATCTGCATATCGTCACACCGGACGGCCAACATGCGTTCTTCGGTCAGCCTGCACTGGGCAGCGGTGGTGGCCTGGACCCGGATGGCGTCGATGGCCCCGGCCCGGAAATGTTCACCATGACCGCGCCGATGCACGGCACCTACCTGGTCTACGTGAACTATTGGGGTAACTACGGCGACGGTGGCTATAACTTCGATGAAGGCAGCAACCAGAACGAGGTGATCACCTCGCAGATCAACCTGGTGCTCAACGAAAACACCGTCGATGAAAAACGCGAGACCTTTGTCGTGCCCCTGCGCGCCATTGGCGATCTGTTGCTGGTCAAGACTTTCAACTACTAATTCCGCTCCACGGATGAACAGGCCCTTGTGATTATGAGCGACAACACTGCTTCCCCGACCCCCGCGACACCGGTCGCCAAACCTGCGCGGCGCTGGCCGGCGTTGCTGATCGGGCTGTGCCTGGTGGCCGGGGTTGCCGCCGGGTTGGGCTGGTTCATACACAAGCCCAAGGCCCCGGCCACGGCGCTGGCGCTGGAAAAACTCGGCCTGAGCCGCCCCGACGGCTTGCTCGAGGCCCATTCCCTGAGCCAGTTGCCCAAGGATCTGTTGGCGGTGCCGTTCCTCAAGGCCACGCTCACCGAGGACTTCGTCTTCTATTACGAAGCCCACGCCGACCGCCTCGGCCTGATCGGCAGCCTGCGCCGGATCATCTACGAGCATGACCTCAAGTTGCAGGACAGCCTGATCGAAGAGCTGTTCGACCAGCCGGCCGATGTCGCGCTGTGGCGCGGCGCCGATGGTCGTCTCAAGGATTTCCTGCTGGTGATGGACCGTGGTGGATTGGCCAAGGTGCTGGAACCGCTGGCGAAAGTCGCCCTGGACGATACGCAGTTGAGCAAGCTCAGTGACCTGCGGGTCGGCGGCGACGATGTTGCGCTCTATCAACTCAGCTACAACGCCAGCAAATCCCTGGTCTTCGCCTCCCATGGCGACAAGCTGGTGGTGCTGTCCAACCCGACCAAACTCTATGACCCGGCCAACGGCCCGTCGCAAGAGCCGGGCAGCGTGTCGACCACCGCATTGGCGGCACTGCTCAACGGCGACAAACTGTTCCCCGAGGCGTTCGGCCTGCCGCCGAAGGCGCCGGAGGTCAAGCAACGTATCTCGGTCAATGCCAGCGTGCTTGCCATGGGCTACCAGCGGTTCATCCCGAACTTCGCCGGGCTGCGCTTCGACATGGACGACAAGGGCTGGCACAGCTTCCTGGCCATGGACGAGCTGGAGAACCAACCGGACTTCGACTTCAAGCCGATCTGGCAAGCCATGCCCATGGGCGCCAGCGCTTGCGTGACCTTGCCCCTGGCGGCCGAGCAGCAGAAACCGCTGCTGATCAAACTCGGCGCCGAGGAAAAAGCCGCCCAGGCCATGATCGACCATGTGGCCGGCGCGGCGGGCCTGTGCTGGTACGCCGATTCGCGGTTGTACACGCCGCTGCTGGTGGCGAGCCTGAACGAAGACGACGGCAAGCTCGACGCCGACCTGGGCAACCTGTTCGGTTCGATGGTGGGCGCCTATGAAAACAATGTCGCCGAACACGCATTCCCGGTGGTCGAGAAGCAGGAAGGCTCGATGCACCAGTGGCAACGTCAGGTGAGCTCCAACTTCGGCCCTTACCTGGCCAAGGATTCGCTGCAACCGGAGTCCATCACCGGCAAGGCATTCATGCGGGTCAGCCTGGCGCGCCACGGTTCGACCCTGCTGTTTTCCCTCGACGACAAGTTGGTGGACAAGGCCCTCGGCACCCTCGACAAACGTTTCCCGCCGATGGCCGACGTGGTGCCCAAGGACCTGCTGATGCCGATCTACTTCGGCCCGGACTCGATGGCGCAACTGATGCAACGCGAGACCCTCGACAGCCTGCCCCAGGACATGGAGCCGGTGTTCTACAACGCCGCGCAAACCTACCTGATCCCGAAACTGCGCACCCTCGGTGGCTATGGCAAATATGCCCTGACGCTGCCGGCCGGCAGCGAGCCTGACGGTCACTGGCAGTGGCTGCCGCTGGAATGGAAAGCGCTGTGACAGCACGGATGCGCAACCCCGGAGCGTGGGCGTTGATGCTCGCGCTGCTGTGGGGTGGGCGGGCGTTTGCCGTCGAGACGCCGGCGCTGGACGTCGAGCAATCCCAGGTCTTTCGCGCCTGGTTTGTGCGCATCGCCCAGGAACAGCTGACCAGAGGCCCGAGCCCACGCTGGTTTCAACAGGACTGCGCCGGGCTGGTGCGCTTTGCCGCCAACGAGGCGCTGAAGGTCCACGACGACAAGTGGCTGCGCAGCAATGGCCTGTCCAACCGCTACCTGCCGCCGGAACTGCCATTGAGCGATGCGCAACGCCGTCTCGCCCAGCAATGGCAACAGGGCGGCGGCAAGGTCGGGCCTTACGTCAACGCCATCAAACTGATCCAGTTCAACAGTCGCCTGGTGGGCCGCGATGTGGCCCAGGCCCGTCCTGGCGACCTGATGTTCTTCGACCAGGGCGACGACCAGCACCTGATGATCTGGATGGGCCGCTACATCGCCTATCACACCGGCACCACAACCCCTACCGACAACGGCATGCGTTCCGCAAGCCTGCAACAACTCATGAACTGGAAGGACACCCGATGGATACCCGACGCAGCCAACCCCAACTTCATCGGCGTCTATCGACTCAACTTTCTCTCCCAATGACCGGTGCCCGCATGCTGCGCTTGTGTTCGAAACTCCCCTTGCTGCTGGCCTTGTTGCTGGCACCCGTCGTCAACGCCGAAGACACGGTGGAGCCCAGTGGCTACACGCCCGTGGCCGGTGAAAGCTTCTTCCTGCTGGCCGACAGCAGTTTTGCCAGCGACGAGCAGGCCATGGTCCGCCTTGAAGCGCCGGGCCGTGACTATCGCCGGTTCCGCATGGAGCCCTATGGCGGCGCCGACATCCGCGTCTATCGCATCGACAAGCCGCTGGATTTCCTCAAGCGCCAGAAGAACCTGCACCGCGTGGTCAGCGACGGCCAGTTCAAGGGCGAAGGCCTGTCGAACACCCTCGCGTACCTGTGGGACAACTGGTACCGCAAATCCCGGCGGGTGATGCAGCGGGCGTTCTCCTACGAGTCGCGCCAGCAAGTGACCGAAGAAGTGCCGGAGCTGAAGATCGGCGACGCCCTGGTCGCGCCGACACCGTACGACGCCCCTGCCCAATTCGCCTTGATCCCGGGTTTGCCGGTGGTCAGCCAGTTCCGCTACCCGTTGTGGCAAGCCAAGCCGATCCAGCCGCCTGCGGGCGTCAACCTGGCCGGCTCGTCCAGTGAGTTCGTCAGCGTTTCGCCGGGCAACGTCTACGTGCCGTTGAGCCAGTTGAAACCGGGCCTGTACCTGGTGGAAGCGCTGATCGGCAAGTACCGGGCCACCACCATGGTCTTCGTCTCCAACACCGTGGCGGTGAGCAAGATTGCCGGCGACGAGCTGCTGGTCTGGACCGCACGCAAGCATGAAGGCCGTTCGGTGCCCAAGGTCAACGTACTCTGGACCGACGGCCTGGGCGTGATGAGCAGCGGTGCCACCGATGACGATGGCTTGCTGCGTCTCAAGCACGTCAGCCCGGAGCGTTCGTTCGTCATCGGCGAGGACGAGGAGGGTGGGGTATTCGTTTCGGAAAACTTCTATTACGACAGCGAGATCTACGACACCAAACTCTACGCCTTTACCGACCGGCCGCTGTATCGCCCGGGGGATTGGGTGTCGCTGAAAATCGTCGGCCGTGAGTTCAAGAACGCCCGTGATTCGGTGCAACCGGCCGCCGCCGACGTCAATGTCAGCGTGCTGGACGCCACCGGTACCGCCTTGCAAACCCTGGCCCTGAAACTGGATTCCAAGTCCGGTACCCAAGGCCGTTTCCAACTGCCGGAAAACGCCGTGGCCGGCGGCTATGAGTTGCGCTTCAGCTACAAGGACCAGCTCTACAGCAGCGCCTTCCGCGTGGCTGAATACATCAAGCCGCACTTCGAAATCGCCCTGAACCTGGCCAAGCCGGACTACCGTACGGGCGAGCCGGTCAAGGGCAGCCTCGTGCTGCTGTACCCGGACGGCAAGCCGGTGGTCAACGCCAAGGTCAGCCTGAGCCTGCGCGCCCAGCAATTGTCGATGGTGGATAACGAACTGCAATACCTGGGGCAATTCCCGGTGGAGCTGACCAGCAGCGAAGTGACCACGGATGACAAGGGCAACGCCACCCTCGACCTGCCGGCCGCCGACAAGCCGAGCCGCTACACCCTCACCGTGTTCGCCAGCGATGGCGCGGCGTATCGGGTCAAGACCACCAAGGAAATCCTCATCGACCGTGGCGCGGCGAACTTCACCCTGGGCGCGCGTCAGCGTTTCAGTGCCGTCGGCGAGAAGGTCGCGTTCAGCTACGCCAACGTAGGTGGCAACGAGCAAACCAAAACCGTGACACCGGGCAGCTACGCCTGGGTGCGCCTGGAAGACCAGAGCACCGGCGAAGGCAAGCTGACCGCCAAGGACAAGGGCTTCAACCTGACCTTCGACCGGCCCGGCACCTACAACCTGACGCTCAAGGACGACCATGGCCGGGTCATCGGTGCCGCCGCCCACGCGGTGACGGGCGATGGCATCAAGGCCGTGCCGGGCACCGTCGAGATTGTTCTCGATAAAGCCGAATACAAGGCCGGTGACGAGGCGCTGGCGCTGATCACCTTCCCGGAGCCGGTCAGCGACGCGCTGCTGTCACTGGAGCGCGACAAGGTCGAGGCCACGGCGCTGCTGTCCAAAGGCGCCGATTGGCTGAAGATGGAAAAGCTCAGCGACACCCAATACCGCGCGCGCATTCCGGTGAAGGACGCCTTTGCGCCGAACATGACCTTCTCGGTGCTCTACACCAAGGGCGGCCAGTACAGCTTCCAGAACGCCGGCCTGAAGGTGGTCACGCCGCAGATCGACGTGGCCGTCGTCACCGACAAGGCGACTTACCGCCCTGGCGACACAGTTACCGTGGACCTGAGCACCCAGTTCGCCGGCAAGGCGATTCCGGCGCACCTGACGGTCAGCGTGGTGGACGAAATGGTCTACGCGCTGCAGCCGGAAGTGGCTCCGACCATCGACCAGTTCTTCTACCACCCGCGTCGCAACAACGTACGCACCAGCGCCAGCCTGTCGTTCATCAGCTATGACGTGGCGTTGCCGGGCAGCCCCGGCGCGCCGGGCAAGGCCAACCGCAGTGAACGTGGGGTCAAGGTGCTGGAACGGCCGCGCCGTGAAGACGTCGACACCGCCGCCTGGCAACCGGAGCTGGTCACCGACGCCAGCGGCAAGGCCCGTTTCACCTTCAAGATGCCGGATTCGCTGACCCGCTGGCGCATCACCGCCCGGGCCATCGCCGACAATGGGCAGGTGGGCCAGAAGAAACAATTCATCGCCTCGGAAAAACCGCTGTACCTGAAGTGGAGCGGCCCGACCCGCTTCCGCACCGGCGACAAACCGCAAGTAGGACTGTTCGCCTTCAGCCAGTCGGAGAAGCCGCTGAAAGCCGAGCTGCTGATCCGTTACGCCGGTGCTGAACAACGGGTGACGGCAGAGTTGAAGAAAGGCATCAACTACGTGGCGCTGCCGGCCATGGAACTGAGCAATGGCGACCTGAGCGTCCAGTTGCAATTGAACGGCGAGACCCAAGACGCCCTGGCCGTGCACCTGAATGCCAGTGGCAGCGGTTGGCAAGTCACCCAGAGCCAGCGTGTCGACGTGGCGAGCGGTGACACCGCGCTGAACCTGCCGGCCGACGCCAGTGATATCCGCCTGCGCCTGGACGACAGCCCGCAAGCGCTGTTCCGTTCAGCCCTGGATGACCTGTTGAGCTACCCGTATGGCGGCGTCGAGGAGACCGCCAGCCAGTTGCTGCCGTTGAGCATCGCCTACCCGAGCCTGGCGTCGA
Organism: Pseudomonas fluorescens; assembly: GCF_018614775.1. Lineage (GTDB taxonomy): Bacteria > Pseudomonadota > Gammaproteobacteria > Pseudomonadales > Pseudomonadaceae > Aquipseudomonas > Aquipseudomonas fluorescens_BY. The sequence continues at coordinate 24,000 of NZ_JAGGOF010000021.1, read as the reverse complement.
ACGCCCAGGCCCGTGACCGCTTGCGCCTGATCATGCAGAACAGCCGCCTGCGCCTGGTGCAGATGGCCGGGCCGTCGGCGAGCTTCACCTGGTGGGGCGAGGACGGTGAGCCGGATGCGTTCCTCACCGCTTACGCCTATTACGCCGACTGGTACGCCAGCAAGGCCCTGGACATCAGCCTGCCGCCGGAACACTGGCAGCGGGTGCTGGAGGTCTACGCCAAGCAGGCCGGTGATACGCCGCTGCTGCAACGGGCGCTGATCCTGTCGTTCGCCAAGCAGATGCAACTGCCGGTGAACACTTTGCTCAGCGGCCTGATGGACGACCTGGCGAAGGCCGGCAGCGGCGACGCCGACAGCGTGATGGACGGCGATGAAGACAGCCTGGTGATGAACGCACCGGATTCGGCCCTGGGCCTGGCGAGTGCCCGCGTGTTGACCGCCTCCCTGGCCAAGCAGGTGAAGGTGCCGCTGCCAGATGCGTTCAATCGTCAGCTGGACGCCGCGCAACAGCAACTGGCGGTCAGTTCCACGCCGTTTGCCGAGGCGCTGGTGCTGTCGCTGCAAGCCTTCGATCAAGCCCGCGCCAAGGCGCTGCTGGAGCGTGTGTTGCCGCAACAGTCGACCCTGGAACGAGCCCTGGCCTTGAGCTGGCTGCAACGCAGCATTGAGCAGGCCGCGCCGGCCGTGACGCTGACGCCGGGTGACGGCTGGAAAGCCCGACAGGGCGCCAGCGGTGAACCCTACTGGCAATGGCAGGGGGCGCAGGCGCCGACCGTGCTGACCCTCAGCGGTGCCCAGGAGCGCCCACTGCAAGCGGCACTGAGCTTCCAGAGCCAGCAACCGCCCGTGGCATCGATGGCCGTGTCCATCACCCGGCGCCTGTCGCGTCTGGTGCCGGGTGACGAGGCGTTTACCTTCAAGCTCGAGCCGGTGGGCAACAAACCGTTGTCCAGCGACAGCCTGTACCTGGATGAAGTGATCATCAACAGCAAGGCGCCGACGCCGCTGCGCTACGGCATGCTCGAAGTGCCGCTGCCGCCGGGCGCCGATGTGGAGCGCACCACCTGGGGCATCCAGCTGATGGGCAAGGGCGACAGCGAGCCGACCTCCCTGGAGAAGGCGCGCTTCGAGCCGGGCCAGATGGCTTACGCGGTGCCGGTGGATGCCCTCAGTGGCGAGTTGCGCTTGCGGCATCTGGTGCGTTTCTCGCAGAAGGGTCAGTTCAACCTGCCGCCAGTGCGATTCACCCAGGTCTACGCACCGCAAAATCAGGCGCGGGAACAGAAAGCGGCGCTCGGTCAGGTCACGGTCAACTGACATGCGTGGGCGGCTGCTCGGGTGGCTGTTGTGCTTGATTCCTGTGCTGGCGACAGCGCAGGACGAGCCGCTGCGCCTGGCCTTCGATGGCCAATTGCTGCGGGTAAGCCCGACCCAGGTGCTGGATCGCCAGCCGCTGCCCGACACATTGCAGGCGCCGTTGGGCAGCCTGTGGAAGCTGTTTGTCTACGCCTGGCTGGTGGACACTGGCGCCCGCGAACCGGCGTATGAATGTCGCGGCGAGTCGAAGGAAGAAGTCTATTGCTGCAGCGCCGGGCAGAGCATCGGTCGCGATCAGGCGCTGGTGAAGTCCTGCGGTTTGTATTTCGAACCCCAGCGGCTTGGGCTTTCGGCGCCGAACTGGCGTGGTTATTGGCAATCCCGCCAGGCGCCGGCGTGGCTGCTGGACCTGCCGGCCTTGCAGCCGCAAACCCAGGTGCCGGTCGCTGAGCTGCTCAAGGTCCTGGCCACGTTGCCGGCCCAGGATCAGGCCCGTCGGGTGTTGCTGGACGTGGTGCTCAATGCCGCGGACGGGCGTTTGGTCGGCGAGTTGGGCAGTCGCCTGCGGATCAAGACCTGGAGCTGGCTGGGCGAACAGGGACCTGCGTCGCGCCAGGGCGGTTTCGCCGGTTGGCTGGCCGACGGCACGCCCGTGTGGGCCGGTGGGCGTGGCACCAGCCAGCAGGTCTTGAAGGTCTACGGTGGTGGTCTGGCGGCGGCGCTGCCGTCGCGTTGGCCGGCGGAAACCGGGCGTTGTGTGGAAGTGGGGCTGTTTGCCCGCTATCCCTTGCAACGGGTGCTGGCGGGCGACCGCCCGGCTACGCCAGGTCAGTTGCGCGGCGACTACCGCGTGGAGTTCGCCAACGGTAACCGGCTGGATATCCACAGCGATGGCGAACTGTTCCTGACCCCCGGCAAGCTGGTCGCGCGGCTGGATCGCGAGGAGTACGTCGCCCGGGTCCTGCAACGGGAAGCCAAGGCCGAACCCGCCGAAGCCGCCAAGGCCTTGGCGGTGGCGATCCGCACTTACCTGCTGCAAAACGCCCAGCGCAACGGCGATTGCCTGAGCATCGATGACAGCAGCCATCGCCAGCGCGTCGCGCCACGCCCGGCGACTCCCGAAACCCGCGCAATTGCCGCCTGGACCAGCGATCTGGTGTTGGCGGGCACCGATGTCACCTATCACTCCGACCAGGCCGGCCCGGACAAACTGTCCTGGCTGCAAGCCGTCGAACAAGCCAACGCCGGCCAGCGCTACGACGCGATCCTGCTGCACGCCTACCCGCGCGCCAGCCTCAGCCGCTGGGACAATCCGGTGGCGGCCTGCGAGGCGCTGCCCGCCGCCCAGGACTGGTTGCTGAAACAGCGGCGGGGCTGGCGTTCGCGGCTGGAAAGCGAAGTCGGCTACAACGAAATCAGTGCTTTCGCCGTCTGCCGCGTCGCATTCGGCCGGCCTTATGTCGACCGCGAGCGCCAGCGCATCTATGTGCGCGGCGTGTTGTCGCTGCAAGACCGCCTCGACCTGACACATGAATACCTGCACCTGACCTTTGAAGCTCATCCCAACGGCCAGGACGAAGACTATATCGAAGGGCTCGCCCGTCACCTCTTGCTGGAATAGACCATGACACTCCGTTATCCACAGGTCTTGCTGTTGCTCTGCGCCCTGACCGCGTTGCCACAGGCCTACGCTGCCGACTCCGTCAAGCTCGATACCCCGATCGGCGGTTGGCGCAGCGGTGCGCCGGGCGATGAAGACGAAAACTACAGCCAGACCGTCAACTACCCGGCTTCGTCGGTCAACACGCCCCAAGGCCAGGCCGCCACCGCGCGTATCACCGGCCAGATCAAGGCCGCCCCCAAGGGGGACAGCGAGCCGGGCAAGCTGATCGTCAATGGGGTGAGCATGCCGCTCAAGCTCGACTCGGACGGCCAGTTCGACCGGCCGTTCTCGTTCCCCAACGGCAGCAACAGCGTCGAAGTGCGCAGCCCCGACGGCCAGCATCGCCACCGCACGCAGTTCCTCCACACCAGCGGCGGCGCCAGCTCGGCCAAGCTGCGGGTATTGCTGACCTGGGACAGCGACGGCACCGACCTGGACCTGCACCTCGTCACCCCCGACGGCGCCCACATCTGGTACGGCGACCGCGTCGCGCCCAACGGCGCCGCCCTCGACGTTGACGTTACCACCGGCTACGGTCCGGAAATCTTCTCGATGCCTGCACCGATCAAAGGCCAGTACCTGGTGTACGTGAACTACTACGGCGGCGGTTATCGCCGGGTCGCGGATGATGAAGAAGGTGAAGGGGGCGAGGAAAGCGGCGGCACCGAGCAAGCGGTGCAGGCCCTGACCACTGCGCAAGTCACTGTCATTACCGAGGAAGGCACGCCGAACGAGAAGATGGAAACCTTCGTCGTGCCGATGCGGGCGGTGGGGGAACTGACGTTGGTCAAGAGCTTTAGTTATCCGTAAGCCCGCTCGGAGTCACACAGAGATCCCTTGTGAGAAAGATCCCCTGTGGGAGCGAGCCTGCTCGCGATAGCGGTGTGACAGCTTGCGAAGAGGTTGGCTGACCTGACGCTATCGCGAGCAGGCTCGCTCCCACAGGGTATTTCAGCAACTGTGGGAGTGAGGTAGAAAAATCTCACGCGTGAGCTATTGAGCGTTATCAGAGTTACCTGTAGTGTTTCTCACGCGTGAGTTTTTCACAGTGGGGTCAGTATCATGCCAGACAGCTCTCCAGCAGATTCGGCGAGCCGCGACGCGGAGCGCTCCAAACCCGCCGCGAAGAAACCGTCGAGCTTCTACATGAAGCAGATGCGCGCAGGCCTGAGTGCCGCCGGGTATGTGAAACACGAGACTTGGGTGCTTCCGGAAAACCGAAGCCTGCTCAAGCAGATGGAGAAACAGCTACGCCAACCGATTCTGGCTGGCTCAATCAAGTCGGAGGATTACATGAGCGCAGGTAACAACTGGAACATCGATCGCCTCTACAGCGCCTTGCAGGCGCTGGACGAAGTGGTTGCCAACGAAATTACCCTCTCCCTCGTCCAGGGCTCCGAGTCCAGCATCAAGCTGGAAATGAACGACTTCGGCGGCTTGCCGATTTACATCGCCGTGGTCGGTGACCAGATCATCGTCGACACCGTTCTGGTCGATGTCGAATCGATCAACGACGTGGCGGCCTTCAACGACGCAGTCCTGCGCAGCCGGGAGATGTTCCCGCTGTCCTCGATCGGCATCGAGTCCATGCCCAACGGGCAGGTCGTCTACAACATGTTCGGTGCGCTGAGTGCAGGTTCCAACCTGACCAACGTCGTGACTGAGGTCAAGACCCTCGTCGACAACGTCCAGCGTGCCAGTGAAGCCTTCGAACGCTTCTTCATCTAATTCGCCGAACAGGAACCATCCAATGACTCAGTCCATCTGGAGCAAATTGTTCACCGCGCTGCGTGGCGGTGCCAACGAAGTCGGCGAATCGATCGTCGACCAGCAAGCCCTGCGCATCCTCGACCAGGAAATCCGCGACGCCGACACCGCACTGGCCAACGCCCGCCGTGAGCTGGTCACGATCATGGCCAAGCACAAGCTGTCGACCGATCGCGTTGGCGAGTACAACGCCAAGATCAAGGACCTGGAGTCCAAGGCCCTGGCCGCGATCCAGGCCAACCGCGAAGACCTGGCGCTGGAAGTGGCCGAAGCCATTTCGACCCTGACCAACGAGCTGGAGGTCGAGCAGAAGCAGGCCGCCGAGTTTGGCGGTTACGCCGAGAACATGCGCAAGGACATCACCAAGGCCGAAAGCCGCATCAAGAGCCTGCGCCAGCAAGTGGACATGGCCAAGGCCCGGGACAGCGTGCAGAAAGCCCAGGTCAGTGCTTCCATCGCCAGCGGCGGCGCCAACGGCAAGCTGGAAACCGCCGTCGGTACGCTGAACCGCCTGCAAGCCAAGCAGCAGCAACGCGCCGCGGAGCTGCAAGCCCAGGACGAACTGGCCGATGCTTCCACCGGCACCGACCTGGAACGAAAGCTGCGCGACGCCGGCATCACGCCGAACGAAGGCAGCGCCAATGCAATCCTGGAACGACTGAAGAAAAAATCGGCCGAGTAAGCGGTTCGAGTGCTCTGAGCACGGCGTACCCGTGGCGCGGGAGCAATCTCCCTCGCCACAGCGTTACTCGGCAAGGGTCGGTCAAAGTACTGTTCTCCACCCGGCGCAGCAGCCTTAATGCTGCCCGACGAGGGCGGCGAACTTTTCTACATCGCTTCCACGCATCTCAAGGAAATCTCCAATGGGATGGTTTAAACAGTTGATGGGGCTCGAAGCCCCGAACGCGAACAAGCATTCCACCGGCGACGTACCGCCACTGGACGGTCCGCTGGGCCTGGCTTCCGGCAAAGGGCTGATGTTCGACACCACGCTGAAATTGCTGCTCGACGGCAACAGCGCCGTGGTCATTCCGGGCCCGCAGGAAATCTGGAGCATGGGCGTGGTCGATCTCGGCCAGTCGAACTGGCTGTCGCGCTTCTACATGAACGACGAAGACTACTGGCTGCAAGTGCACACCAGTGGCGCGGTCGATGGACAGGTCGAGTCGGTGATCCTGTTCAACTACCTCAGCTATGTCACCGTCAACAGTGAAGCGGAGTTGCGCCGGTTGGCCGGGCCGGAAAGCCTGATTGGCCTGCCGACCTACACCCACGACGGCGTCGACTACACCCGCGAATGGGGCACCGAGAGCGGCCAGACCGAACTGGTGGCGTTGAGCGAACGCGTGAGCAATCCGGACGAGTCCTACAGCGTCGAGCACCGTTCGATGCTGTACGCCCGCGACACCGGCCTGACGGATCGCAGGGAGTTCCTGCTGTTCTCTGTCGAGGAGGACGCCGAAGCCACCATCAGCTTGAGCACTTCGCTGGGCATTACGCTGTACACCACCGACCTGAACACCATTTGAATAAGGAAGACGTCCATGCTTGAAGCGCTGTCCATTTCCCTGAACAAAGCTGCCGTGTTCGGCTTCGTGTTGTACATTCTCGGCGCCGCCGTGCTGTTCGCGCTGTTCCAGTTCATCTACACCCGCATCACCCCGCACAAAGAGTTCGAGCTGATCCGCTCAGGCAACGTGGCTGCGGCCATCGCCCTGGGCGGCGCGATGATCGGTTTCGCCATCCCGGCCAGCAACGTGATTGCCTACTCGGTCAGCCTCCTCGACTTCGTCGTCTGGGCGGTGATCGCCGCGTTTGTCCAGTTGCTGGCCTTTCTGGTCACCAGCCTGGTGCTCAAGGGAGCTTCGCAGCGTATCAAGAACGGTGAAATCGCCACGGGCATCTACATCGCGGCCGTGGCCATCAGCGTCGGCATGTTGAACGCCGCGTGCATGACGCCGTCCTCGAACTGATCGCGCCAGGAGGCCCGATGAAACGAAGCAAGTACGTACAGCTTTCGCTGGCCGCGTCGGTCGCCATGGCGATATCCGGTTGCGGGCCGACGGAAAAAACCTACCCGTTGCAGAAGAAGTACAACTTCCAGTCCGTGCAGCAATGCGTCGATGAAAAACTGCCGGTGGACGTCTGCTCCGACGCCTACATGAAAGCCATGGCTGAACACCGCAGCATTGCGCCGGTGTACGACAGCCAGGCCGATTGCGACGCCGACTTTGTCGCCGACTGGTGCCAGCAGGATTCCACCGGCAAATTCATCCCCAAGCTGGGCGGCTTCGAACTGACCGCCAATGGCGAAGTCACGCAGTCCCAGGTGGACGCCGCCGCGGCCCAATTGCCGGCCTCGGCAGCGGGCACCGGTGGTTCGGGCTTCTCCGGCGGCAGCCTGCTGACCGGCTTGCTGATCGGCAACATGCTGAGCAGCAACCGCAACAGCTATTACTCCGAGCCGGTCTACCGCTACCGCGATGATCGCGGTGGCTACGCGTCCTCGACGCTCGCCCAGCGGGTTGCCAAAGGCTTGACCTTTACCAAGTCGAACCAGGCGCGGTATGGCAGCTACACCGATACCATCCGGTCCGCCAACAAGTCGATCTCCGTGGCCTCTTCCACCTCCCGGGGCGGCTTCGGCAGCAAGGCCAGTGCTCGCAGTGGTTGGGGCGGTTCGAGCAGCTCCGGCGGCTGAGGGGCGAGGCCATGAAGAAGATCCATTGCGCAGAACGGCATGACTGGAAACAGACGGCCGAAAAACTCGGCTTTCTGTTCCACACCATCGACGACGAACCCTATTGGGACGAGAGCGCCTACTACCAGTTCACGCTCAAGCAGATCGAGAATGACCTCGAAGACCCGACCACCGAGATCCATCAGATGTGCATGGACCTTGTGGCCCGCGTGGTGCAGAGCGAAGAAATGCTGGAGCGACTGAGCATCCCCGCGCCGTTCTTCGACCTGGTGCGCACTTCATGGCTCGAAGGCCACCCGCACCTGTATGGGCGCATGGATTTCTCCTACAACGGCAACGGTCCCGCCAAGCTGCTGGAACTCAACTACGACACGCCGACCAGCCTGTACGAAGCGGCGGCGTTTCAGTGGGGTTGGCTGGAGCAGTGCATCGAACGTGGTTTGCTGCCTGCGCATGTCGACCAGTTCAACAGCATCGACACCAAGCTGCACCAGGCGTTTGCCCAATTGCAGCTCAAGCAGCCGTTCTACTTTGCCTCGATGAAAGACTCGGTCGAAGACAAAGGCACCACCGACTACCTGCGCCTGATCGCGGAGACCGTCGGCATCGAATCGCGACACATCGACATCGAAGACATCGGCCTGAACAGCGAAGGGCGCTTCGTCGATCTGCAAGAGCGCTGGATTCCCCACCTGTTCAAGCTGCACGCCTGGGAATTCATCTTCCACGAGCCGTTCGGCGCGGCCATTGCCCAGAGCGACACGCAGTTTTTCGAACCGGCCTGGAAATCGATCATCTCCAACAAAGGCATCCTGCCGTTGTTGTGGGAGTTCAACAAAGGGCATCCGAACCTGCTTGAGGCCCGCCTGGATACCGACCCCGGTAAAGCGGTGCCCAAGGGCTGGGTGCGCAAGCCGTTCTTTTCCCGCGAGGGCGCCAACATCGAGCTACAGACGGCCGATGGCTTGATCGTGAAGGAAGACGGCCCGTACACCGACGCCCCGTTCATCCTCCAGGAATTCGCGCCGCTGCCGCGCTTTGGCGACAGCTACACGCTGATTGGTTCGTGGGTGATTGGCGACCAGGCAGCGGGCATTGGCGTGCGGGAAGACAATAGCCTGATCACCAAGGATTCGAGCCGGTTTTTGCCGCACCTTATCCTTGACTGATTGCCGCCCATACTGAGAACCCCTGTGGGAGCGAGCTTGCTCGCGATAGCGGTGGACCCGCTTGCATCTTTGTCGACTGACTTGCCGCCATCGCGAGCAGGCTCGCTCCCACAGTGGATCTTCAGTGAGGCCGGAACCTGCACCCGCCACAGTTCCCTGGTGGGAGCGAGCCTGCTCGCGATAGCGGTGGATCAGCCAACATTGATGTCAGCTGACATGTCCCTATCGCCAGCAGGCTCGCTCCCACAGGTCAGGTGTTCACTGCAGACTGTTTCAAGTCCACCAGTACCGCACCAAGTGAAAGAAGATCGGCGCGGCGAAACACACCGAGTCGAGCCGATCGAGCATGCCGCCATGGCCTTCGATCATGTGTCCCCAGTCCTTGACGCCGCGGTCGCGCTTGATCGCCGACATGACGATGCCACCGGCAAAGCCCAGCAGGTTGATCAGCAACGCGATCAGGAACGACTGCCACGGGTTGAACGGCGTGATCCACCACAGCGCGCCGCCGATCAGCGAGGCCAGGAAAATACCGCCGACAAAGCCCTCGACGGTTTTCGACGGCGACAGGTTCGGGGCGATCTTGCGTTTGCCGAACAACTTCCCGCACACGTACTGCAGCACATCCGACAGCTGCACCACGATCACCAGGTAAGCGATCAGCAGCAGGTTACGTCCTTCAAAACCGGCGATGTCCAAGGTCAGCAAGGCCGGCACGAACGAGATGCAGAACACCGCGATCGTCAACCCCCATTGCACCTTGGAAGCGCGTTCGAGGAAGTGCGTGCTGTCGCCGCCCAGGGACGCCAGGATCGGCAGCAGCAGGAACACATACACCGGGATGAAGATCGAAAACAGTCCGTACCAGTCGTAGTAGATCAGCAGGTATTGCAGCGGCAGCGCCAGGTAGAACGCGGCCACCAGCGCCGGATAATCACTGCGCCGGGTCGGCGTCAGGGTCAGGAATTCCCGCAGGGCGTAGAACGACACCGCGTAGAACAGCAGGATCACCGCCGCGTTGCCAAGCCAGAACGCGATGCCGATCACCAGCACCATGATCCACCAGGCATTGATCCGCGCGTTGAGGTTGTCGATGACCGAGTTCGGCGCGCCGCGGGTTTTCAGCTTGAGGATGAAACCGACCAGCGAAGCCAGCACCAGAATGGCGCCGATCCCGCCAAACAACATCAGGGTATATCGATCCATGTCAGACGTGCTCCGGGGCCAGTGCCAGCAGCGCGGCGCGGCTGCGTTCGAGAAAATGCTCTTTGCTCTCACCCTCTTCGATGCACAGCGGCGCACCGAAACTGGTGGTGCATAACAGCGGCAGTGGCAGCATCCGGCCCTTGGGCATGACGCGGTTGAGGTTGGCGATCCACACCGGGATCACCTCGACCTCGGGATGACTTTTCATCAAGTGGTAGATCCCGCTCTTGAAGGGCAGCAAGCCTTCCCCGGGGTTGCGCGTGCCCTCGGGAAAGATGATCAGCGAGTCGCCGCTTTCCAGGGCTTCGAGCATCGGCTGCAACGGATTGTACGAAGGGTCCTTGCGCTCGCGGTCCACCAGCACACCGTTGAACACCCGGTTGATGATGTAGCGGCGCAGCGGGCTCTTCTGCCAGTAATCGGAACCTGCCACGGGCCGGGTGAGCTTGCGCAGCGCCGGCGGCAGCGAGGCCCAGAGCAGCACGAAGTCACCGTGGCTGCTGTGGTTGGCGAAGTAGATCCGCTGCACCGGTCGCGGCGCGCTGCCGAGCCACAGGCTGCGGGCGCCGGTGACCATGCGGGCGGCGGAGGTGATGAGGTTGGCAACCACGGGTTCGAACATGAAGATTCCTTATCCTGAAAAAGCTAACCAAGGGCTGGCCAGGATGAAGCCCAGCGTCCAGACAACTTGTAGCGCCAGCAACAGCGACTGCCTGCGCAGCAAGCGCAAGGCGCCATCGCTGCGTTCGCTCCAGGGACGCCCGCCGCGTTCGGCCGGTTGCAAACCAAGCGCGGCGAGGGCCTGATCCAGGGCCTGGCTGCGCTCGGCCAGCGGTTGGGTGGCGTCCGCCACGCGCTGGAACAGATCGGCATCGAACGCCACGCGCAACGCCCAGTATTTTTGCAGCACGCCGAGGCTGAACAGCACGATGCTGAACAACAGCAGCCACGGATTGACGCTGCCCGCCAGCCACTGACCCAATCCCAACAGCGCCGCCAACAAGGTCAGCCCGGTGGAAAACTGGTCCAGCGAATGGCCCCGACGCAACAGGCTCGCCACGGTGTGCAGTTGCATGTCACTGCTCATGGCGCAGCGGCTCCAGCGCCTGACGGTGCGCCTGATGCAAGACAATCCGCGGGCGAACCCGTTGGATCTGCACAATCGCCGCGTCCACGCTCGCCGCCCGGCCGCTGTGCAGCAGCCAGGCGATCACCGCCGTGGCGCTGCGCGAATAACCCAAGGCGCAGCAGACCAGCACCGGCCCGTGTTGGCGCAGGCTTTCGATGGCCTTCGCTGCTTCAAGGCATTGCTCGGTGGTCGGCGCCGTGAGGTCCAGCACCGGCAACGAGCGATAGGCGATGCCGGTGCTGTCCATGGACAACTCGGCGCAGAGATCCAGCACCCCGGCAAACGCGCTGTCCTTCAACTCCAACGGCGTCGGGATGCGCCCGAGCCAGACGTTATCGGTCACGTGATCTGGCTGCGGATGCTTGCGCGTCCAGCAACGGGAGTTGATCCATGCCGCCGCCAGATACGGCGCCAGCAACCAGCGCACCGCCGGGCTCAGCCGACCATCGGCACGTTTCTGAAACCCGCCGGCATCGAACAGCAAATAATTCAGCGCCACCATCAGCACCGCCACCGCCGGCCAGATCAACCACAGCCAGGTGCCGCCAAAGGCGAACGCCGGTATGAACAGCGCCGCCGCACCCAGGCCATAACGCAGCGCCAGTTGCAGACGGCTGCGGTTCGAGGTCAGGCGAGCACTTTGCAGCGGGCTCGGCCGGTCCAGCGGCCACAACCAGACGCACAGCCAACCGGCCAATGCACCGGTCGGCACGTCGACAAAGTGATGCTGGTAAGTGGTCAGCACCGACACACCGATCAGCGCGAACCAGCCGTGCATCAGCCAGCGCCAAGCGCCCTGCAAATGCCGCTCATAGCAGACCCAGAGAATCACCAGCAGCGCGATGTGCAGCGACGGCGCCTGGTTGAACGGCTTGTCGAAACCGGCGAGCACGTCGAACAGCCAACCGAACACCCCGTCCATTTCCGGCCGGGGAAAGGTGAAGCGCAACGGCCAGATCAGGAAGCAACTGACCGCGATCGCCTGCGCCGTGAGCAGGCGCAAGGCGTGGCGCTTGAGTTCGGCGCGCGTGCTGGGCAACAGCAGCGACAGGCCGTAAAGCAGATCAATCGACCAGTACGGCACGATGGTCCAGGCCATGAACGGCAGGTGGCTTTCCCAGCCGAACACCAGCGTGCCGACGTCGTCGCGCTGGGACGTCACCCACGTCGCGAAGCCGTAGGTGCTGAAGAACAGCGGCGCAAGCAACAGCAGCCAGCACACCGCCGGTTTCAACAGGGCGGGCTCGCGGGCGGGGGCGATGACGGCGCTCATCACTGCACGCGCTGAGCCAGCGAAACGCTGAAGATGCCCCACTCATCGACCCGCAGGGTGATCTTGCGGAAACCCGCCGCCTCAACCAACTGATCCATCTCGGCCTGGCTGCGCCGACGCATCACCCAGGCCTGGCCGGCGCGGTGACTGGTGAGCGCGCGAGCGATCAGCTCCAGTTGCGGGTGCCACGGCTGGCCGGTGTAGATCAGGAAACCACCGGGCTCCACCGCTTCGGCCAGGCCGGCGAGCGAACCGCCGACCATTTGGTTGTCGGCAAACAACTCGTACAAACCGGAGACCACGGCAAGGGTCGGCTTGGGCTCCAGCGCGGCAAGATCCTGGCGGTCGAAGGCGTCACCTTTGACGAAACGTGCAATCTCGCCGAGGTTTTTTTCGACGATCAACGCGCTGCCGTCGCGCACGTTGATGTCGCTGTAGTCACGCAGCAGGATCGATTCGGGCAACGGGCTGACGCCTTGTAGCGCCTCGAGAATGTAGCGGCCATGACCGGCGGCGATGTCGACGATGCGCACCTCGCGGTTCTCTTCGCGCAACTTGCCCATCGCCAGACGCAGCAACTCCTCGACGTTCAGCTTGCGCTGGCGAATGCCGCGCCAGCCGATGGAGTTCAGGTAGTTCTGGTCGATCATCTTGCCAATCGGCGAGGTGCCGGTAGGGCGATTGCGGTAGACGTAATCCAGGGTGCTGCCGGAGTCGAAACCGGTGTCAAAACCCAACTTCACCCCGGCCGACAGCTTGCTGCCGAAACGCATGCTGGCGCGGGTCATGCGCCAGTACAAATCGCGCAGCGAATTGTGCGGCAGCGGCGTGGCCAGCGACTCGGACTCGGCGCAGGTCGCGCCCAGGCGGTCGGCGTCCAGCAGGGAAGGGCGGTCCAACGGGCGGGCAAAATTCTGCAGGATGAAACGCCGTGCACTGGCAATGGCCGGTGCGCGGTTTTTCTCGCCCAGGGTGTCGTGGAAGAACCCCGGCAGGATGTGTTTCTCCTTGTGCACGCTGCCCAGCCGCTCGAAGAACTGCTCCTGGGGTTTGCGGTGCACCACGAAGTCGGAACCGGAAATCAACAGCTGCGTCGGCACCTGGATCGCCTGGGCATCGGCGACCACGCGGTCGGCAGCCTCGTACAAGCCCAGCAACACGTTCACCGAAATCGCCTTGGTGATCAGCGGATCGCTGTCGTAGGACGCCACCCGCTCCGGATCATGGCTGAGGAACTTGGCCTTGACGTAACTGTTGACGAAAAAGTTGCCGCGAAACTTGCGCATCAGCGCCAGCCCCGGACGGGCGAACGGCACGTAGAGCTTCACCTTGAACGCCGGCGACGCCAGCACCAGCGAGCGAATGCGCGGCGCGTAATCGTGGACCCAGGTCGACGCAATCACCGCGCCGACGCTCTGCGCCACCACGGCAATGTTCTGCTCGTCGATCTGATGCGTCGCGCCGATGTGATCGCAAAAGGTCTGCACGTCCCGCGCGCTGGTGGCGAAACTCGGGCTGTCGCCCCGTGCGCCGGGAGACTGCCCATGGCCGCGGGCGTCCCAGGCAAAGAACTCGAAACCGGGCAAATCCAGCTCATCCACCAGGTGCGCAATGCGCCCGGAGTGCTCATGACCACGGTGAAACAACAACACAGCCTGGCGGGGTTCACCCGGGTCCGCGGCCACGGCCGGCCAGTGCCGGTAGAACAACTCCACGCCATCGTGGGTGGTGAACGTCCGGTCTTGAGCTTCGCGCATTGCAAGTTCCTTTATGCTGAGGGAGCGTTTTCCTTCACTTGGCCCAGGCCACGACGGACCCGGTTGACCAAGGTATAAACCAACAGGGCGGCAACCACCGCCATCACACCATCGACCCACCCGGCGCCGAGCCAACCCAGGGCAACCCCGGTGGCCAACACGCCAAACACAAAGGCCCGATCACTTTTGCCCATCGGCCCGTCATAGCGCCGCGAAGCCCCGACCATCGCCCCCAACACGCCAGCGTATTCACTGAACAACGCCAACAGAGTGACGCACAACACCAGCAACAGACTGGCATCGAGAATCAGGGCAAAAGGCAGGATCAAGGCAGCGTCGGCGATGATATCGCATAGCTCATTGAGGTAGGCGCCCAGATGCGATTGCTGCCCAAACTCCCGCGCCAGCATGCCGTCCACCGCATTCAAGGCCATGCGCAGGAACATCCAGACCGGCACCAGCACGAACACCCACGGGTGATCGGCGAACCAGGCAATCACCGCCCCCACCAGCACCGAAATGATGCCGGCGAGCAGGGTGACCTGATTGGCAGTCACGCCCTTGTCATAGAGGCGCTGGACGGCGGGGCGCAGCAAGTTCTGGAAAGCGGGTTTGAGCTGGTAAATGGAAGGCATTGGAACGGAATCTCGGGCCGGTTTTTCGGATGAGCGGTGCGCAGGTGCGAGATTACGATAGGTTGGAGGGTTGCTGGTGGGTATTTCTCGAGATTTGGGCTTGGGTATACATCTCGGATGGATCTGCCAGCGTGGGCCCGGCTGGCACCACGCATTTTCAAAGGTGGGAGCGGGCTTGCTCGCGAATACGGTTTATCAGTTAACACCTATGCCGACTGATGCGCCGCCTTCGCGAGCAAGCCCGCTCCCACAGAGACCGCGGGATGATCCTGAATCTCAGGCCCACCGCTAGTCCGCTGTGGGAGCAAAGCTTGCTCGCGATGGCGGTGTACGAGCCTGCGACAGTGCCGCAGAGATAAATTATTCAATGCAAACAATTTGGATAATTCGGTTGTCGCCGTTTAATGTCGTGTGGGTCCACTTCTCTAATGTCTTTATCTGATCTGGCAGAAGGTCGTACCCATCATATGGGTCTTCAGGCTGCGTCCATCCCATTAGCTCCGCTAATTGCTCTGAATACGACAGTGGTATTTCCACGCTCTGCAATAACTCTTCGGTCACCCTGTCGAAAACCTCGATTACATGTTTCATTTTTCTACTCTTCTCGATGGATCCGCAGGTTTTGTTTGCTCGCCCGTTTCGGCGTTGAACTCGCCTAGGTGCTTACCTTGTTTTGTGTATACCTCCACCGCGCCATGTTGTGAGTCCCATTCATAGATCGTTCCTGAGCGATCTTTCCAACGCCGGCGTTTTTTGCCTCCTCCGCGTACAACCGTTTTCATCGGGGCAGACTTCGCATCGGGGAACGCTGGGAGTGATGATGGGGAAGGGTAATACTTGTGATCCCCCGGAACACTCACAACAACATAAACCGGCCTAACCCCCGAATCAGCCGGAAACACCAAAATAAAATCCCGATACTCCGGCGGATAAATCGGATCAACAATAATGCTGTCGGCCATCGGTGTCGGCGGATAGATCCAAACCGCAGGCGCCTGAGGCGCCGCTTCTAAGGCCGGGATACCCAGCGTGTCAGCCGGATCAATAGCAGGCGTCCAGATCAACTCCACGCCGTCGCCCAGATCAGCAACGTACCGGTCAGCCCAAGGGACAAGGTGAACCACATCCACCATTTCCCAATCACGACGCTGCCCGGTGTAATAGCCATAACCCTTGAGTCTGCCATCCGCCTGCTGCTCAATTTGCAAACGCACACGGCTGCGCGCCTGCTTGAGATTGCGCAGTTGCTCTTCGGAATAAAGCGAGCTATCGCCCAGGCTGGAAGGCCAGAGCAAGGCGACCAGGCCGGTTAACAACCCAGTGGCGACGGTGCCGCCTACCGTCGCCCCGACCGTTTCAAGCGCGGTACCGCCGAGGGCGAGGCTGCCCACCGAAGCGGGTATCACACCAGCGGCAATCCGCTTGAGCGGAACAGCCCCCGATGCGTCAGCCTGCCTGCCGCCGAGCCAAACCAACTCGCCGTACTGCTTGACCAGGTCTGCCGGCACGTAGCCGTTGGGATTGCTGTAGTCGGTAATGCCGTCAGGCAGCTTGCAGCTCTTGGCGAACACGCTTCCAACCATGGGTCGTAGCTTTTTCTCCACCGTGGCCCAGCGTTCCTTTTCATAGGCAGCCTGCCGGGCAAGCATGGCCTCATGAGCCAATTGCCCGGCTTCGCGCGCGGCCAGTTCGCTGGGCGTCATGTCCCGATAGGTGACGTGATGCCCGTCGCCGCCGGGCGGGTTTTTAACCTGGGGGATATCTTTTTTGCGTGTCACGGAGGGGTAAGTCTCGTCCAGTCAAGGCAGGACGGACGCTAACGCAGGGGTTGAGGGCAGCGCTGTAGGGCGCTTCTGTGAAGGCTGTGCCCTTTCTCCACAAGTCTTGTGAGAAGCAGTTTTACAAATCAGTGGGTTCATATTTCTGCTGGAATATGTCGATAAGTACGGCCCGCATACCTACCGCTACAAATAACGCGCCCCGCCTCCAGCGCGCCAACCACTCAAGCCCAGCCCCCGTCCTCTAGGGAGTGAGCCTGCTCGCGATAGCGGAATGTCAGCTGGCGACGATTTTGGCTAAGCCGACGCCTTCGCGGGCAAGCCCGCTCCCCCAGACTGGTCAAATGTCGGAAAAGGCTCGAGTCTCGCACAGTAGTTTTTCGGGGGCATTGGTCAGTATTCCTGCACTGATTTATACTCAGCGCAGAATGAGCATTGTTTGTTTAAAAAAATTCTTATTAAACAAATGGTTATTGGATATTTCTGGTTTAGTGATATCGGTGGTGAGCCATGGTTATCGAAGAGCGGCTTAAAAGATCAATCGCTTTGCGCAAGGACGATGTGTTTCTGCGTTCCGAGTTTTACGGCTTTGGCAGCCCCGCTCAGGTATCGCGAGCCTTACGTCATCTGGTTGCCAATGGCGTATTGGTCAAGCTCGGCGTAGGCGTTTTCGCAAAGGCGAAACCGAGCGTGCTCACGGGCAAGCCGATCCCGGTTCGTCCGCTTGAAGTTTTGGCGCCTTTGGTTTTGCAAAAGCTTGGCGTGAAGATCACCGCAGGTCGTGCAGCGCGTGAATACAACGCCAGCGACAGCTTGCAACTGCCTGCCGGTATCGTTTTTGACACGGGACCACGGCGCATCAATCGGAAACTTGGCTTTGGCGGCCGTTACGTTGTCTATGAAAACCATCACGCTTGAGCAGGTTGAGCTAATCGATGCCGTATTGGCCGAGGGCGGTGTCGGACTGCTGACGGCCAGCATTCTGGAAAAAGACGTGCACGTAACGGATGCTTTGCAGGCCCTGATGGGTATGCGGTTTCCAGGTACTCGCTTGGTGTTTTGTGGTGGAACGAGCTTGTCCAAGGCCTATCGACTGATCGAGCGCATGTCCGAAGACGTCGACTTGAAAATCGTACTGGATGAGCCGCAGACCTTGAGCGCCTCGGCTCGAAAGCGTCACCTCAGCCAACTGAAAGTAGAGGTGTGTCGTGCACTCACCAGGCTCGGCTTCGAGGAAAGCGTAGAGGAGCGTGTTGCCCGGAATGAAAACCGATACTTCGCCAGCCGTTGGCAATATTCCCCGCGGTATCCCCACGATGCCAGTCTGCGCCCGTATTTAAGTCTCGAACTGACTGCGCGGACCCCGCAATTTGAAACGACGCAGCAGCCGCTGGAATATCTGGTGAATCGACTTGCCGCGAGGCTTGGAGAAATGGGCGATATTTCCTGTGTGGCGGTTGAAGAAACGCTGGCCGAGAAAGTCATTTCATTTCTACGGCGCTATGCCCAGCACCGCGCTGGTGCCATGCTTCAAGCGTGGGACGATACGTTAGTGCGGCATATCTACGATGTTTACTGCATAAGCCTCGGCGATCCTGCTGTTGGCGAACGAGCTGCTGGCGGTTTCAAACAGCTGGTAGCATTCGATGCTCAAGAATTTGGTCGACAGTTTCTGCCGTTCGGTGCCGATCCGGGGCACGTCATGCGGGAGGCGCTTCGGCAGGTAGGCTCGGATGCCGAGATTCGTGGCCAGTACAACGCAAAGCTGATGCCGCTGATTTTCGGCGCTGTGCGCCCCAGCTTCGATGAAGCGTATGCCGTGTTTCGGCTCCATGCTGAAGCTTTGATCAAGACCCTTTAAATTCTTCTACTTAAAAAATCACCCGTCCCTCAACCAAACCCTGTGGCCTGGTCGGAAACTCTGCTTTGAGAGCGTCTCACTGCCGATCAAGCGCCGCCGCTGGTTAAAAAAAGTACCAGGTTTCGAGGTAGCTCGATTGAGCATGCCTCCTCCAAAGCTTCAATTTGAGCTTTATCTAATCGATAGTCGTACAAGTAATCTTCCTCCTGCACCCAGTTCATTATTTTCGCAAGGTCCTTGCTTTCAATAGGGAGCTTTATCTCGTACGAAGCAAAATCCTCTCCGTCAACTACGCCCATTATTGCGTGGTTCATGGTTCTATCGTCCTCGTTCGGTTGGCGGGTTTTAATTCTTCTCCTCTGGCAGCTCGCCGATTTCTCCCCCGGAGCCAGCCGCTGTTCTGTGCAGGTTCAGCGCCTACCATCTTCAACCTGCCTGAGTCCGCGTTGCGATGGAAAGTCGCCACCGAACGTTGCCTAGGAAGAGTGGTTATTCGGCGAGGTGTCTGATATTCATCCCCACCCACTAAACCTGCACTAATTTCCCATGTGCGATGAAATCTGGAAGTCGTATTTCGGATCATCGAAGTTCGTACCTATCATTTTTTCGATTTGGATGATTTGATCCTGGGTTAGGTTGTATACGAACAATTCGTCCTCGGGTTTGATCCAATGCATGATCGCTCTCAGCTCATCAACGTGACCAAGTGGAATCGGGAGTACAAACTTTAGATCCTCAGTGGTTTTGTCGAATGCACAAATTTCAAAAATCATGGTTCTATCTTCCGTTTCGGATTGGCTGGTTTGATTGTGTACCCGCGGACACCCCATTCAAATGTGGGAGCGAGCCTGCTCGCGATAGCGGAGTGTCAGATGGCGACGATAGTGACTGTGCCGGTGTCTTCGCGATTCCAAGCCCGCTCCCAGATGGGCTCCGGTGATCCGGAACCAGTGCGTAGTTACCAATTGTCGCGATAGTCGAATGCAACTTGATAGTCGTAGCTGGCCCAATCAATAGGATGCTGAAAGTGGGGTTGCAGGATATCTACCCATTCCAGGGGTACATCAAATCCCCCATTGTTTATGCTGTTCGAGAGTGGAACTCCCAGCGCGTCAATAACACCGCTGTCTTCGCCAAAATCTTTTGAATATTCTTCCCCCTCATAAGATTCTGTTTTCTTGCTATACCACTCAAGTCTCAGTTTGAGTCCCATCTAGTCCTCACAGATATTTCTTGATGCTGCGGTTTTTTTTGGGGCCGTCTGTTTGTTCGCCAGTGATGGGATCGTACGCACCTAGATGGCTGCCGTCGCTTGAACGGTAGGCTTCCAATTCGCCGTGTGAGGAATCCCATTCATAGATTGTTCTCCCCTTTGCATCAATCCATCGATCCCGAAGGCTCCCGCCTCCTTGCGCCGGCGTTTTTTTCTTGCCTCTTTTCAATCCGGGAAAGCCGGTTATTTCATGCGTTTTCGGCGCTGGGTGATAGCCGTGTCCGGCTTCGGCTAACCCTTTGCGAGGCACACTCAGAACAACATAAACCGGCCTAACCCCCGAATCAGCCGGAAACACCAGAATAAAATCCCGATACTCCGGCGGATAAATCGGATCAACAATAATGCTGTCGGCCATCGGCGTCGGTGGATAGATCCAGACCGCAGGCGCCTGAGGCGCCGCTTCCAAAGCGGGAATACCCAGCGTGTCAGCCGGATCAATAGCCGGCGTCCAGATCAGCTCGACACCATCGCCCAGATCAGCAACGTACTGGTCAGCCCGAGGAACGAGGTGAACCACATCCACCATCTCCCAATCGCGATTCTGCCCGGTGTAATAGCCATACCCCTTGAGGCTGCCATCCGCCTGCTGCTCGATTTGCAAACGCACACGACTGCGAGCCTGCTTGAGATTGCGTAGTTGTTCTTCGGAATAAAGCGAGCTATCCCCCAGGCTGGAAGGCCAGAGCAAGGCGACCAGGCCGGTTAACAACCCAGTGGCGACGGTGCCGCCTACCGTCGCCCCGACCGTTTCAAGCGCGGTACCGCCGAGGGCGAGGCTGCCCACCGAAGCGGGTATCACACCAGCGGCAATCCGCTTGAGCGGAACAGCCCCCGATGCGTCAGCCTGCCGGCCGCCAAGCCAAACCAGTTCGCCGTACTGCTTGACCAGGTCTGCCGGCACGTAGCCGTTGGGATTGCTGTAATCAGTAATGCCGTCAGGCAGTTTGCAGCTCTTGGCGAACACGCTTCCAATCACGGGTCGTAGCTTTTTCTCCACCGTGGCCCAGCGTTCCTTTTCATAGGCCGCCTGCCGGGCAAGCATGGCCTCATGAGCCAATTGCCCGGCTTCGCGCGCGGCCAGTTCGCTGGGCGTCATGTCCCGATAGGTGACGTAATGGCCGTCGCCGCCGGGCGGGTTTTTAACTTGGGGGATATCTTTTTTGCGTGTCACGGAAGGGGAAGTCTCGTCCAGTCAAGGCAGGACGGACGCTAACGCAGGGGTAGAGGGCAGCGCTGTAGGGGCTTTTTTGTATCAGGCGTGCCGTTTTCCATAGGCTCTGTAGGAAAAGCGCGGAGAGACTGAAGTTGCTGATGGATCGGACGTTTGGATAGTGTGAAGGAACGGCATTGCCCCTAGTTGAAGAAGGCATTTACAAGGAGCGTTTCAGATGTTGCGGATAGATTGGCTCGAAAAACAAATGGATAAATGCGACCTGATGGCCGAATGGCTTTATCGGGAATTCAGCTACGAATTTGCGCAACAATCCCTCACCCATTGGCAGCATGAATTCTCGACGGGGCAGGGCGATGGCTCGTGGAAGTGCCTGATCGCCACGGAACAAGGCCAATTGCTGGGCGGCGCCTCGCTTGCCAGCAACGACCTGCCTGCTCGGCCAGAGCTGGGCCCGTGGCTCGCTTGCGTATACATCGCCCCCGAAGCTCGACCCAGAGGGCTCGCCGCGCAATTGATCGAAGGTATCTGCTGCCATGCAAAAGAGGCTGGATTCACCACCTTGTACCTGCACACCCACAACCAAAGTCAGTACTACGCCAAGCTTGGCTGGGAAGTCTTGGAGCGCTTCGAGGCCTGGGGAAAAGAGCAAAGCCTGATGTTCCGAAGCCTATAAGCGGCAGGATCAGGACATAGGCCGTGGTCACACAATCTCCCTCTGTGGGAGTGACCTCGGAACACAAGTCGTCCCCTGACAACCAAGCGACGCCGCCTCAAAAAACCTGTTGCCCTGTGCTCATCGAGCTTTTGTACAGCCCCCGTATGGCTACCCGTGTTGTGTCGGGTTTGCGCCGGAATGCACGCTGAGTTAACCGAACCCGGCATTCACTGCTTCCACCCGTTACGCGCTTTCCATGAGTAGTGGTTCAGAGCACTGAGCGTGCAGGCAACGTCGTCGATCTCTCCATGAATTAACTTCTGTAAACGACTGTAGCTGAAACGTATCAGCTTCAAGAAAAAACCAAATTATGCACAAATGCATTTTTTTCTTGACCCGCGCGGATGCGTCCCTATAAGGTAGTTTTACTGTATGCGCATACAGTATTTCTTAACCGTTGTTTATTTGAATCCATTCATGGACGAGGTAATAGCTTATGAAAACCAACGCTGAAAAATTCGGTGTAACCCCCCATCAACCCAGCCGTTGGACCCGCGCGGATGCGCTGAAAGTCCGGGCGGACGATCCCACCACCACCCAGCCGCTGGTCAGCGCGGATTTCCCGGTATTGAGCAACGACGTGTTTATCTGGGACACCATGCCCCTACGCGACTTGGACGGTAACGTGACATCCGTCGATGGCTGGTCGGTGATCTTCACGCTGACTGCCGATCGTCATCCAAACGACCCGCAGTACCTTGACGAGGACGGTAACTACGACATCCTCCGCGATTGGAACGATCGTCACGGTCGGGCAAAGATGTACTACTGGTTTTCTCGGACCGGCAAGAACTGGGAATTCGGTGGCCGCGTGATGGCCGAAGGGGTTTCGCCGACCGCTCGCGAATGGGCCGGCACGCCGATTTTGTTGAACGACCGAGGTGAAGTGGACCTGTATTACACCGCCGTCACCCCAGGCGCGACTATCGTCAAGGTGCGCGGTCGGGTGGTAACCACTGAACATGGTGTCAGCATGGTCGGCTTCGAGAAGGTCAAGCCGCTGTTTGAGGCCGACGGCAAGATGTACCAGACCGAAGCCCAAAACGCTTTCTGGGGATTTCGTGACCCATGGCCATTCCGCGACCCTAACGACGGCAAGCTGTACATGTTGTTCGAGGGTAACGTGGCCGGTGAGCGCGGCTCGCACAAGGTAGGCGAGGCAGAAATCGGCGATGTGCCGCCGGGTTATGAAGATGTCGGCAACTCGCGCTTCCAGACCGCCTGTGTTGGCATCGCCGTGGCCCGCGACGCAGACGGGGACGACTGGGAAATGCTGCCGCCACTGCTGACGGCCGTGGGGGTCAACGACCAGACCGAGCGCCCGCATTTCGTGTTCCAGGATGGCAAGTACTACCTGTTCACGATCAGCCACACCTTCACCTATGCCGACGGTGTGACCGGGCCGGACGGCGTGTACGGTTTTGTCGCGGATTCGCTGTTCGGCCCTTACGTGCCGCTCAACGGTTCCGGCCTGGTGCTGGGCAACCCGTCCTCCCAGCCATTCCAGACCTACTCGCACTACGTGATGCCAAACGGCCTGGTGACCTCCTTTATCGACAGCGTACCGACCGACGAAACCGGCACGCAGATTCGTGTGGGTGGCACTGAGGCACCCACGGTAGGCATGAAAATAAAAGGGCAGCAAACCTTCGTGGTGGCCGAGTACGATTACGGTTACATCCCGCCGATGCTCGACGTCGCGCTCAAGTAATAGCAACACAGGGCTTTCAGGCAGCGGATTTGTGGTCGATGACAAAACCGTTGCGGATATGATCGAGATATCCCGCCTGATTTATTGCGATGTTGGTCGCAAGCCCCATCGAACAATGAGGGGAAACCCTCTTGCGACTGGCTGCAAGGACGCATCCAGTCGCGCTCCCGCCAATCCCATTTTTGAAACCCTGGCGTGTCGCCATTTTTCGATTTCGGCGACACGTTCCATCGTCATGTCGCCAGTAGCGACATAGGCACACCAGCTCCTCTGTGGGAGCGAGCCTGCTCGCGATAGCGGCCTATCAGCCAAATAGACCAGCATCCTACAGACCAATCAGCAGCCCGACACAACCCCAATATCCAGCCCACACCGCCTTGCGCCATTGCCTACAACTACGCCAGAATCCGCCGGCTTGTGCACCTTGGGCCACGCCGGTAGTTTGAGTCCTGTCACTGCTCATCAGTGATCGGGTTTAGTCGCCCAGGATGAAACAGGTTGTGCAAGGCGTCATCCAGTCAGGATTCCATCCTGAACTCGATGGTGGCTGTGCGCAGGGCGTCCTCGGACGCGCCGGTTTCTTGTTTCCCCGGTCGACTAACCTGCGTACAGCTGCCTCCCATCGTTTAGTCGCGAGCGGGTGATGGCTCCAACTACAGGAAGCAAGACGATGGCAAAAGTTACTCCGAACCCTCCAGCGACAGACGAAACCGTATCCCGCGCCCAGTCGGCTCGTAACAAAAAGCTCGACGACGACGCAGCGACGCGAGCCTTGGACTTCTACCTGAAGCCCACGCCCGAAAAAGAAACGTCCGACAAGGCCCACCCTCTTTTCCTAATTGCTCCGTAACCGATCCATAAACCCC
>NZ_JAGGOF010000020.1 GCF_018614775.1 Pseudomonas fluorescens | reverse complement strand
GACGGGGCGGGACCTCCCACAAGACATACTCGCTGTCGTTAACCTTAAGTTACAAATCTCTCCGTCGATTTAGGCTATACAGGCACAGCGCGCCGAATGGTGGCTTTCTGCTGTCCCTGTGCGCTCGCCCATAAAAAATAAGAACACTACCGGGAGACTTCCTTGTGAAGAGTTTGCTCTGGCCCGCTGTCGCGCTGATGAATCGCCTGAGTTTTGGCATGAAGTTCAGCCTGATCAGTGTGATGTTCCTGGTGCCGATGCTGGTGACCAACTTCTTCCTGGTGCGTGATTCCTACCGGGAATTCCAGGGCACCCAAGTGGAGCTGCAAAGCCTCGACCTGTTAGGCAGCAGCCTGACCCTGCGCCGGGACCTGGAGACGCTGAACAACCTGGTGCAGATCAACGCCAGCCTGGGCCAATCCGGCAAGGCCGGCGATGTGGAAACGAAGATCGGTACCCTCGAACAACAGGTCCTCACGCGCCTGCAAGGCATGACCGCCATGGCAGTCGACCCCGAGCAGATCAGCGCCTTCGATGCCAAGCGTGACGAGATGATCGCCGCGTTCAAGGCCCAACAGGCCGAGAGTTCCTTGCAGAGCAAGAGTGCGCTGATCAGCAAGCTGCTCAACAATGCGCAGATGTTCAGCCAGATCATTGCCAGCCAGGCGGGTTTGAGTCGCGACCACCAGAGTGATATCCGTCAGCTCAGCGAGTTGATCATCGGCACGACCCCGAAAGTCACCCAGATCCTCGGCGAAGGCCGGGCGCTGGGCGCTTCTTCATTGGGGCTGGGGTTTCTCAATTCAGCGTCGAGCACCCGGTTCGATGAGTTGCTGGCGCAGATCGAGAAGCTCCAGGGTGAATACGATGTGAAGCTGCAAGACGCCCTGGGCGCCAGCAAGGCGGCCGCGCAGGCCTTGGCCGAGCAGGCCAACGGCAGCAAGGGCAGCCTCAAGAAAGCCAGTGAACTGATCGAAGAGCACGTGGTGATGGCCGATACCCTCGATGCGCCCTGGCCGGCGTTCTACGAACAGGTCAGCGGCCTGATGGCACAGACTTACCGGTTGAACGAGGCGACCCAGGATTTTCTCGGTGTTCAATTGCAGCAGCGCCTGGAGCAGAACCGCAGCCACATGGTGCTGCAAGCCGTGGCGCTGGCGGCGGTGTTTCTGTTGATTTTCTATTTGTACGCCGGTTTCTATGCGTCGACCCGCACCACGCTTCAGCATCTGGGAGCAATGATGGATAAGGTGGCCGCCGGGGACATGACGGTCAATTTCGTCGCCCGCAGCAAGGATGAACTGGGCGAACTGGGCGAGGTATTCAACGGCACGGTGGCGAAGATCCATGACTTGATTGAACAGGTCGGTCGCACCGTCGCCGAAGTCGAACGCCAAGCGGGACAGGTCGAGGCGGTATCGGCCCGGAGTAACCAGGCCGTTGCCGGGCAGCGCAGCCAGATCGAGCTGGTGGCAACGGCCATGAACCAGATGTCGGCCACGGCCCAGGAAGTGGCTCGCAGCGCCGCGGCGGCAGTCAGCAGCGCTCACAGCGTGAACGATGAAACCCTGAGTGGCCGTGGGCTGGTGGAATCCCAGCAGGGCAGCATCGCCCGGTTGGCCAGTGAGATCGATCAGTCGGTGCAGGTGATCAATCAGCTGGCGACCGACAGCCAGGCCATCAGCCGGGTATTGGATGTGATCAAGAGCATCGCCGAGCAGACCAACCTGCTGGCCCTCAACGCGGCCATCGAAGCGGCCCGGGCCGGTGAGCAGGGGCGTGGTTTTGCAGTGGTGGCCGATGAGGTGCGGACCCTGGCCAAGCGGACCCAGCAGTCGACTGAAGAAATCGAAGCGATGATCACGCGGCTGCATGGAGGTGTGGGCGCCGCGGTGAAGGCGATGGGTACCAGTCATGAGATGGCCAGTGGCACGGTGGGTCAGTCGGAACAGGTGCAGCAGGCCTTGGAAAATATTCTCGGCGCCGTGGGCATGATCGTGGACCAGAATCAGCAGATTGCTGCGGCTGTCGAGCAGCAGACGGCGGTGGCCCATGATATTGACCAGAATATCGTTGAGATCAATCGCGCCGGTGAGCGCACTGCTGAGGGGGCGCACCAGACGGAGGATGCCAGTCGTGAGCTGTCGGCCCAGGTGGTGCGGCTCAAGCAGTTGATCAATGCGTTTCGGGTTTAGTCATGTGCTCACTGCCGGGCCCCTGTGGGAGCGAGCCTGCTCGCGATGGCGGTGGTTCAGCTTGAATGAGCGCTGAATGTGCCGCCGCTTTTGCGAGCAAGCCCGCTCCCACAGCGGGGATGCTCACCAATTGAACAGTTGACGGGCATTAGCCGTACTGGCTTCGGCCAGCTGCTCCGGACTCACCGCCATGATCCCGGCCAATGCCTCGCAAATCGCCGGCAGGTGCGCGGGGCTGTTGCGCTGGCCGGGGAACATTGCGGGGGCCATATCCGGTGAGTCGGTTTCCAGCACCACCGCCTCCAGCGGCAGTTTTGCCAATACCCGGTGCATGCGCAGGGCCTGGGGCCAGGTGGCGGCGCCGCCGAGGCCGAGTTTGAAGCCGAGCTTGATGTATTCGCGGGCTTCTTCAAGGCTGCCGGCGAAGGCATGGATGATTCCGGCGCGCCGGGTTCCCAGGCGCTTGAGGGTGGCGATCACGGCGGCGTGGCTGCGGCGCACGTGGATCAGCGCCGGCAGGTCGAAGTCTGCCGCCAATTGCAGCTGCGCCTCGAACAGTGCTTGCTGGCGTTCACGGTCCAGCGTCTCGAGGTAGTAATCCAGGCCGATTTCCCCTACCGCACACAATTGCCGATGCCCGGCCAAGCGGGTCAGCCAGTCGCGCAGGTGGGTGATGTCTTCGGGGCGATGCTGGTCGAGGTACACCGGGTGCAGGCCCAGTGCTGCGTGCAGGTCCGGGTCGCTTTGCACCAGGTCCCAGACCCGCTGCCAATTGCCCCGATACACCCCCAGCACCACCATCTGCCGGACGCCCGAGGCGCGGCTTGCGGCGAGCAGTGCCGGGCGGTCCGCGTCGAAGTCCGGGAAATCCAGGTGGGTGTGGGTGTCGATCAGCTGCATGGGTCAGCCCTGATGAATGCGCTGCTTGAATGTCCGGGCGATGGCCTGCACGCCCGGTTGGTAGTCATCGTTTTCGATGGCCGCCAACGCCAGTTCCAGGGCCTTTTCGGCGATCAGTTGATGCTGCTGGGACATGGCGTTGACCGGCAGCGGCAGGAAGTCCAGCAGTTGTGTGTCGCCAAACGTGCCCAGGCGCAGTGGCCGCGACTTCAGCGGAAAGTCGTGCAGGGCGTCGAACACCCCCTGCAGCAGCACGTAGGAGGTGGTGACCAGCGCATCGGGAAGGTGCCCCAGGCGCGCGAGCATGTCATCCATCAACTGGCGGCCGCATTCACGGCTGAAAGACTCGCCGTGCTCGACCAACACCTGGCCCTCGAACCCGGCCAACGCGTCGCGAAAGCCTGCGGTCCGTTCCTGGCTGATGCTCAGTTCGGGGCGGGCGCTGATCAGGGCGATCTGTCGAGGCTGGGTCTCCAGCAGGCTGCGGGTCAGTTGCAGGCTGGCCTGGCGGTCATCGCTGATCACCGAGCAGAACTGCGTGGGCTCCATCACCCGGTCGATGGCGATGATCGGGATACCCTTGGCCTGCAATTGCTGGTAACTGTCGTCGCCGGCCGGCAGGCAACTGGCAACGATCAACGCATCGCAGCGCCGGGCACGGAACAGCTGCAATAATTGCCGTTCACTGTCGGGGGCATCGTCGGAGCTGGCAATCAATAGCTGATAGCCCCGCGCCCGCGCCCCTTGCTCCAGGAGCTTGGCGATGCGTGCGTAACTGGGGTTTTCCAGGTCGGGCAGGATGAAGCCCAGGGTGCGCGTGTGCCGGCTGCGTAGCCCGGCGGCCTGGGGATTGGGCGTGAAGCCATGCTCCTCGACCACTGCCCGCACCCGCTCGACGGTCGCGTTGCTGATGCGTTGTTGCTCGGCCTTGCCGTTGATGACGTAGCTGGCGGTGGTCACGGACACACCAGCGAGCTGGGCGATATCACTGAGTTTCAACCCGGTTTTCCTTGTTTTTTCGAGTCAGGCCCGACAATAAGGGACATCCTACCCGATTCACGCTGAAGGACACCGCCCGAAGGCTTACGACAAGTTGCACTTCAAGGATGAGAGATTATCGAGTAACGTGCCAATCTTTCTAGATTAAACGTTTCAGCAAGCGTATTTTCAAGGCTAGCAGGATTTTTGGCCGCGCTGCCGCGATACCGCCAAAAACCGTCCTGGGACGCTAAGCTGATTCATTCAAAACAATACCTGGCGCCAACCGGACGCCAAAAAGGAGAAGGCATGCTCGAGCTCACTCTAGAGCAGATATCCATGGCCCAGACCGCTGTGGATAAAGACGCTGCGTTGCAATTGCTTGCGGACAAACTGGTGGCCGATGGCTTGGTGGCTGACGGCTATCTCGCCGGCTTGCAGGCCCGCGAAGCCCAGGGCTCGACTTTTCTTGGCCAAGGTATCGCCATTCCCCACGGCACGCCGCAAACCCGCGACCTGGTCTACTCGACCGGCGTGCGCCTGCTGCAATTTCCGGAAGGCGTGGACTGGGGCGACGGACAGATTGTCTACCTGGCCATCGGCATCGCGGCCAAATCCGACGAGCACCTGCGCCTCCTGCAATTGCTGACCCGTGCCCTCGGCGAGACGGATCTGGGCCAGGCCCTGCGCCGCGCCGGTTCTGCCGAAGCGTTGTTGAAGCTGCTGCAAGGCGCGCCGCAGGAATTGGCGCTGGACGCGCAGATGATCGGCCTGGGTGTGTCGGCGGACGATTTCGAAGAGCTGGTCTGGCGCGGCGCCCGCCTGTTGCGCCAGGCCGACTGCGTGAGCAATGGCTTTGCCGGCATTTTGCAGCAGGTCGAGGCGTTGCCCCTGGGCGATGGCCTGTGGTGGCTGCACAGCGAGCAGACCGTCAAGCGTCCGGGCCTGGCCTTTGTCACCCCGGACAAACCGATTCGCTACCTTGGCCAACCGCTGAGCGGCCTGTTCTGCCTCGCCAGCCTCGGCGAGGCCCACCAGAGCTTGCTGGAAAGGCTTTGCGCGTTGCTGATCGAAGGCCGCGGCCACGAACTGGGCCGCGCCACCAGCAGCCGCAAGGTGCTGGAAGTGCTCGGTGGTGAATTGCCCGCCGACTGGCCGAGCGCGCGCATCGGCCTGGCCAATGCCCATGGCCTGCATGCGCGCCCGGCGAAGATCCTCGCGCAACTGGCGAAAAGCTTCGACGGCGAGATCCGCGTGCGCATCGTCGACGGCCAGGACAGCGCCGTGTCGGTCAAGAGTCTGAGCAAGTTGTTGAGCCTGGGCGCCCGTCGCGGCCAGGTCCTGGAATTCATCGCCGAACCGAGCATCGCCGCCGATGCCTTGCCGGCGTTGCTGGCGGCCGTCGAAGAGGGCCTGGGCGAAGAAGTCGAACCGTTGCCGCCACCGAGCGCGCCCCAGGAAAACCCGATCGCCGAAATCGCCACCGTGGTGCTGGCCCCCGAAGCCGGCAGCCTGATCCAGGCGGTGCCGGCTGCTCCGGGGATCGCTATCGGCCCGGCCCACGTGCAGGTGCAGCAAGCCATCGACTATCCACTGCGCGGCGAGTCGGCCGCCATCGAGCGCGAGCGCCTGCAAAACGCCTTGAACCAGGTGCGCCGCGATATTGAAGGCCTGATCCAGCGCGCCAAGGCCAAGGCCATTCGCGAAATCTTCATTACCCACCAGGAAATGCTCGACGACCCCGAGCTGACGGACGAAGTCGACACCCGTTTGAAGCTCGGTGAGAGTGCGCAAGCGGCGTGGATGGGCGTAATCGAGGCCGCTGCGAAAGAACAGGAAGCCTTGCAGGACGCCCTGCTTGCCGAGCGCGCGGCCGACCTGCGGGACGTCGGCCGTCGAGTGCTGGCGCAGTTGTGTGGCGTCGAAACCCCGAACGAACCCGAGCAACCGTACATTCTGGTGATGGACGAAGTCGGTCCGTCCGACGTGGCGCGCCTGGACCCGGCCCGCGTGGCGGGGATCCTGACCGCACGCGGCGGCGCCACCGCCCACAGCGCCATCGTTGCCCGCGCCTTGGGCATTCCGGCGCTGGTGGGCGCCGGTGCATCGGTGTTGCTGCTGGCGCCGGGCACGTCCCTGCTGCTGGACGGCCAGCGCGGTCGCCTGCACGTGGAGCCGGATGCCGCCACCTTGCAACGGGCCAAGGAGGAGCGCGATACCCGCGAGCAACGCCTCAAGCTCGCCGCCGAACAGCGCCACCAACCGGCGCTGACCCGTGACGGCCACGCCGTGGAAGTGTTCGCCAACATCGGCGAAAGCGCCGGTGTCACCAGTGCGGTGGAGCAGGGCGCCGAAGGCATTGGCCTGTTGCGTACCGAACTGATCTTCATGGCCCACAACCAGGCGCCGGACGAAGCGACCCAGGAAGCGGAATACCGCAAAGTGCTCGATGGCCTCGCCGGTCGGCCCCTGGTGGTGCGCACCCTGGATGTCGGCGGTGACAAACCGTTGCCGTACTGGCCGATCGCGAAAGAAGAAAACCCGTTCCTTGGCGTGCGCGGCATCCGCCTGACCTTGCAACGCCCGCAGATCATGGAAGCGCAACTGCGGGCCCTGCTGCGCTCGGCGGACAGCCGTCCGTTGCGGATCATGTTCCCGATGGTCGGCAGCGTCGATGAGTGGCGCCAGGCCCGGGCCATGACCGAACGCCTGCGCCTGGAAATTCCGGTGGCGGACCTGCAACTGGGGATCATGATCGAGGTGCCGTCCGCCGCGTTGCTGGCGCCGGTACTCGCCAAGGAAGTCGACTTCTTCAGCGTCGGCACCAACGACCTGACCCAATACACCCTGGCCATCGACCGAGGTCATCCCACCCTGTCGGCCCAGGCCGATGGCTTGCACCCGGCGGTGCTGCAACTGATCGACATCACCGTGCGCGCCGCCCATGCCCATGGCAAATGGGTTGGCGTGTGCGGTGAACTGGCGGCCGACCCATTGGCGGTGCCGGTGTTGGTGGGCCTGGGCGTGGATGAACTGAGCGTTTCGGCCCGCAGCATTGCCGAGGTCAAGGCGCGGGTCCGCGAACTGAACCTTGCGCAGATACAGACCCTGGCCCAAGAAGCGCTGACGGTGGGCAGCGCCGACGACGTGCGCGCATTAGTGGAGGCGCTGTAAATGGCGAAGATTCTTACCCTGACCCTCAACCCGGCGCTCGACCTCACGGTGGAACTGGCGCGCCTGGAACCGGGCCAGGTCAACCGTAGCGACGGCATGCACACCCACGCCGCTGGCAAGGGCGTGAACGTCGCCCAGGTGCTGGCCGACCTCGGCCACACGGTGACGGTCAGCGGTTTTCTCGGTGCAGACAACGCCCAGGCGTTCGAGGCGCTGTTTGCCCAGCGTGGTTTCGTCGACGCTTTTATCCGCGTGCCCGGCGAAACCCGCAGCAACATCAAGCTGGCCGAACAGGACGGACGCATCACCGACCTGAACGGTCCCGGCCCGGTGGTCGACGAAGCCGCGCAGCAAGCCTTGCTGGAGCGACTGGAGCAGATTGCTCCCGGCCACGACGCGGTGGTGGTGGCGGGCAGCTTGCCCCGGGGCGTCAGCCCGCACTGGTTGCAGGCGTTGATCACCCGCTTGAAAACACTTGGCCTGAACGTCGCCCTCGACACCAGTGGCGAAGCCTTGCGCGTCGCACTGGCGGCGGGGCCGTGGCTGATCAAGCCGAACACCGAAGAGCTGGCCGATGCACTGGGTTGCGAAGTGGTGAGTGAGGTGGCCCAGGCACAAGCGGCGCAGCGCCTGCACAGTCAGGGCATCGACCATGTGGTGATTTCCCATGGCGCCGACGGTGTGAACTGGTTCAGCGTTGGCTCGGCCCTGCACGCCTCGCCGCCCAAGGTCAGCGTCGCCAGCACCGTGGGCGCCGGGGACTCGTTGCTGGCCGGCATGCTGCACGGGTTGCTCGGTGCACACGCACCGGAGCAAACCCTGCGCACCGCCACCGCCATCGCGGCCATGGCGGTCACCCAGATCGGTTTTGGCATCCGCGACACCGCGCTGCTGGCGTCGCTCGAACAGGGCGTGCGCGTGCGCCCCCTGACAGAACAATAAGAGGGTTCGCAAGAATGAAATTAGCCATTGTGACGGCCTGCCCGAACGGCATGGTCACCAGTGTGTTGTGCGCCCGCCTGCTGGACGCGGCAGCGCAGCGCCAGGGTTGGAGCACCAGTGTCGAAGTGCATGACGTGGCCCATCCGGAACGCCAGTTGTCGGCGGCGACCTTAGAGGCAGCCGAGTGGGTCTTGCTGGTGGCCAGCGGCCCGGTGGATATGTCGCGGTTCGTCGGCAAGCGCCTGTTCCGCAGCACCCCGGCCCAGGCCCTGCAAGACGTCGATTCGCTGCTGCGCCGTGGCGCTGAAGAAGCCACGGTGTTTGCCGCGTCGGAGGTGCTGGAGGAGGCGCCTGCCGCTTCGGCCGAACGGACGCCGCGCCTGGTCGCCATTACCGCTTGCCCGACCGGCGTCGCCCACACCTTCATGGCCGCCGAGGCGTTGCAACAGGCGGCGAAGAAACTCGGTTATGACCTGCAAGTGGAAACCCAGGGTTCGGTGGGCGCACGCAACCCGCTGAGCGCCGAGACCATCGCCGAGGCCGACGTGGTGTTGCTCGCCACCGACATCGAGGTCTCTACCGAGCGTTTCGCCGGCAAGAAAATCTACCGCTGCGGCACCGGTATCGCCTTGAAGCAGGCCGAAGCCACGCTGAACAAGGCGCTTGCCGAAGGCCGTCAGGAAAGCGCTGCGAGCGGCGCCGCGGGCCCGGCCAAGTCGGAAAAAACCGGGGTCTACAAGCACCTGCTGACCGGGGTGTCGTTCATGCTGCCGATGGTGGTGGCGGGGGGATTGCTGATTGCGCTGTCGTTTGTGTTCGGCATCACGGCGTTCAAGGAGCCCGGCACGCTGGCGGCGGCGCTGATGCAGATTGGCGGCGACACCGCGTTCAAGTTGATGGTGCCGCTGTTGGCCGGTTACATCGCCTATTCCATCGCCGACCGTCCGGGCCTGGCGCCGGGGATGATTGGCGGGTTGCTGGCGAGCACCCTGGGCGCCGGTTTCATCGGCGGGATCATTGCCGGATTCCTGGCCGGTTACGCGGCCCAGGCGATCAACCGCTACGCGCGTCTGCCCCAGAGCCTGGAAGCGCTCAAGCCGATCCTGATCATTCCGTTGCTGGCGAGCCTGTTCACCGGTCTGGTGATGATTTACATCGTCGGCAAACCGGTGGCGGGCATGCTCGAAGGCTTGACCCATTTCCTCGACAGCATGGGTACCACCAACGCGATTCTATTGGGTGTGCTGCTGGGGGCGATGATGTGCGTCGACCTCGGCGGGCCGATCAACAAGGCCGCCTATGCGTTTTCGGTGGGCCTGCTGGCTTCGCAAAGTTATGCGCCGATGGCCGCGACCATGGCGGCCGGCATGGTGCCGCCGATTGGCCTGGGCATCGCCACCTTCATCGCCCGCCGCAAGTTTGCCCAGACCGAGCGCGAGGCCGGTAAGGCGGCGCTGGTGCTGGGGTTGTGCTTCATCTCCGAAGGTGCGATTCCATTCGCCGCCAAGGACCCGCTGCGCGTGATCCCGGCCAGCATCGCCGGTGGTGCATTGACGGGTGCGCTGTCGATGTACTTCGGCTGCAAGCTCATGGCCCCCCACGGCGGGCTGTTCGTGATGCTGATCCCCAACGCCATCAACCATGCGCTGCTGTATTTGCTGGCGATCGTGGCGGGGAGCCTGGTAACGGGTGTGGCGTATGCGTTGCTCAAGCGGCCTGAAGTGGCGGAGATGGCGCTGGAGCCTGCGAAAGCCTGAGCAGTTTTGGAAATAACGAAATCCCTTGTGGGAGCGAGCCTGCTCGCGATAGCGGTGTATCAGCCAACAACGCTGTTATCTGCCACTCCGCCATCGCGAGCAGGCTCGCTCCCACAGTTGTTTTGGGTTGTTCGTGCGATTGTTGTCACATGCGGTTAACACGGCCATGCTCTAGTTTTCCCATTTGAGGGAAAGTCCATGAGCGAATTCGACCAGGGCCGTCGCCGTGTTATCCAGGCGGTGGGGGCGGGGTTGTTGTTGCCGGGGTTGGCGCCGGCGGTGATGGCTTCGGTCAAGGACCGTCCGCTGCTCACCGACGGTGTCCAGTCCGGTGACTTGCAGGGCGACCGGGCGATGATCTGGAGCCGTTGCGACCGTCCGGCGCGGATGGTAGTGGAGTGGGACACCCGCAGCCATTTCCGCAATCCGCGCCGTTTCGTCTCGCCGCTGGCCGACAGCCGCAGCGATTTCACCGCCCGGGTCGAACTCACCGGCCTGCCGCCCGACCAGGCGATTTTCTACCGGGTACGCTTCGAAGACGCTCAGAGCGGTGTCGCCAGCGAACCCTGGTTCGGCCACTTGCGCAGCGTGCCGCAGTTCAAGCGCAACATCCGTTTTGTCTGGAGCGGCGACACCGTGGGCCAGGGCTTCGGCATCAACCCTGACATTGGCGGCATGCGCATCTACGAAGCCATGCGCCTGCGCCTGCCGGATTTCTTCATCCACAGCGGCGACACCATCTATGCCGACGGCCCGGTGCCGGCGCAACTCACCACGGAAGGCGGGCGCGTCTGGCGCAACCTCACCACCGAAGCCAAGAGCAAGGTCGCCGAGACCCTCGACGAGTATCGCGGCAACTACCGCTACAACCTGATGGACGAGAACGTGCGGCGCTTCAACGCCGAGGTGCCGCAGATCTGGCAATGGGACGACCACGAAGTGGTCAACAACTGGTCGCCGGGCAAGCAGCTGGATGAGCGTTACCAGACCAAGGATATCCAGCGCCTGGTGGGGCGTGCGCGACAGGCTTGGCTGGAGTACGCGCCGATGCGTTTGCAGAAGGCCGACCAGGGCGGACGGATCTATCGCAAGTTGAGTTACGGGCCGATGCTGGACGTGTTCGTACTCGACATGCGCAGCTACCGCGAAGCCAACGATGCCAACCTCGGCGCGGCCAAGCCGTTTCTCGGTCGCGAGCAATTGAATTGGCTCAAGCGCGAATTGAAGCAATCCCGCGCCCAATGGAAAGTCATCGCCGCCGACATGCCCATCGGCCTTGGCGTGCCCGACGGCGAGGTCAGCCCCGGCGTGCCGCGCTGGGAGGCGGTCGCCAACGGTGACCCTGGCCCGGCCCAGGGCCGTGAAGTGGAAATCGCCGAACTGCTCGGCTTCCTGCGCAAGCATCAAGTGCGCAACTACGTCTGGCTCACCGCCGATGTCCATTATTGCGCGGCCCATCACTATCACCCGGAACAGGCCGCGTTCCAGGATTTCGAACCGTTCTGGGAGTTCGTCGCCGGGCCGTTGAACGCCGGCAGCTTCGGGCCCAACGCCCTGGACAAGACCTTCGGCCCGGAAGTGGTGTTCCAGAAGGCGCCCGCGACCCAGAACGCCTC
Source organism: Pseudomonas fluorescens (assembly GCF_018614775.1). GTDB lineage: Bacteria > Pseudomonadota > Gammaproteobacteria > Pseudomonadales > Pseudomonadaceae > Aquipseudomonas > Aquipseudomonas fluorescens_BY. Next base: position 33,226 of record NZ_JAGGOF010000020.1, on the reverse strand, counting down.
GCCGTTTGCCGGTTACCAGTTCTTCGGCGAGGTGAACATCGACGGCCAGAGCGGGGCGATGAGCGTAGTGTTGCGGGATCTGGAGGGGGTGGCGGTGTTCGAGAAGACGTTGGAGCCGGTCTGAATTTTTGCCGCATAACATCCCCCTGTGGGAGCGAGCCTGCTCGCGATGCGGTGTGCCAGTCGACAAATAGACTGTCCGATACACCGCTATCGCGAGCAAGCCCGCTCCCACAGGGAGGAAGGTGGGGGTTGTTAGTAAACGTCGCGCCGATACCGCCCCTGCTCGATCAATTGCTCCACGGCCTCACGCCCCAGCGCTTCGTTGAGCACCTGATCCACCCCCGACGCCATGCCCTGCAAGCTGCCGCAGACATAGATCACCGCGCCGTCGGCTAGCCATTGCTTGAGCAGCGCGGTGGATTCGCGCAGGCGGTCCTGGACGTAGACTTTATGTGGCTGATCCCGGGAGAACGCCAGGTCCAGGCGTTCCAGGTCGCCTGAGGTCACCCATTCCTGAAGCTCGTCGCGGCAGTGGAAATCGTGCTCGCGCTGGCGCTCGCCAAACAGCAGCCAGTTGCGCTGCATGCCTTGGGCCATACGGCCCTTGAGCAGGCTGCGCAGGCCGGCCAGGCCGGTGCCGTTGCCCAGTAGAATCATCGGCACGCCCTGAGGCGGCAGATGGAAACTGCTGTTGCGCCGCACGCGCAGGCTGATGGCGCTGCCCAGCGGGGCGTGTTCGGTGAGCCAGCCGGAGCCGACGCCCAGGCTGCCGTCGGCGTGACGCTCCTGGCGCACGATCAGTTCCAGCACGCCGTCGGCCGGGATCGAGGCGATGGAGTATTCGCGCAGTGCCAGCGGCGCCAAGGCCTCCACCAGTGCCTGGGCGTGCAGGCCCACCAGATGGGCACGGTTTTGCGGCAACTGGCGGGTGGCAAGGGCCTGGTTGAGGTCCTGGGGCAAGCCGTCGACCTGCACGCGAGCGTTGCCGGAGAGGCCCAGGCCGTCGAGAAAATGCTCGATGACCCCGAGGTCATTGCGCGGCGCCACTTCTACCAGGTCACCGGCCAGCCAGCTGCTCGGGCCAGGGGGTGTGAGGCTCAGCAGGTAGACACCCGAGCCCGTGCTATCCGGGTTGAGCAAGGTCCGTTGGCTCAGCGTCCAGTGTTCGTAACTCGGTGCCTGCCAGGTATCCGCTGGCGCCTGGCCGGTCAGCTCGGCCAATTGTTGCTGCCAGTGACGCAGGGCGTAAGGGTCGCCGCTGTCGACTTCCACCGGGGCAAACAAGGTCTTGCCGCCGTGCTCCGCCAGCCAGGCGTGCAGGCGCCGGGCGAAGCCGCAGAAGTGTTCATACTGGCGGTCGCCCAGGCCCAGCACCGAGTACTGCAGGCGTTCCAGGTCCAGGGCGCGGCCCAACACCTTGCGCTCGAAACCACGGGCGCTGTCCGGGCCTTCGCCGTCGCCGAAGGTGCTGACGACGAAGAGCGCGTGGGTGGCGCTGCCCAGGTCCTGTTCGCTGACCCCGGCCAGCGGCTGCACTTTCACCGGCAACCCGGCCGCCTGGAGCTGGCCGGCGGTTTGCCAGGCCAGTTGCTCGGCAAAACCGCTCTGGCTGGCGAAACCGATCAGCCAGGCAGGCCCGGCGGTCGAGTCGGTAACAAGCGCCTGGCGGGCCTGTTTCACCTGGTGCTTCTTGCGGCGTCGGTCCAGGTACAACAACCAGCCGGTGATGAAGAACAAGGGCATGGTCAGGGCCGCGACCGTCACCAGGATCCGTCCAACCAGGCCGAAATAACTGCCGACGTGCAACGCATAGACGCTGGTCAGCAACTGCGCCTTGAAGCTCTTGTCGCTGTAGCGGCTGTGCTGGCTGGCTTCGCCGGTGGCCGGGTCGAGCATGAGCTGGTTCAAGGCTCGGTCATGGGGCGAGTTTTTCAGCAGGTAGAACACCGTGGCGGGTTGCCCGGCCACCGGTGGCATGCGCACGTTGTAAGCGGACAGGTCCGGGCCGGCGGCGCTGTAGATGCTGCTCCACATGGCCCGGTAGTCGGCCACCGGTGGCGGGCCGCTTGGCGCCGGGCCGCGATTGCGCACGCGCTCTTGCTTGGGTGAATCGGAGAGCAGGCGGGTCACGCCCTTGTTGTACCAGTCGTAGGACCAGGTCAGCCCGGTCAGGGCCGCCAGCAGATAGAACACCAGGCACCAGGTGCCCGCCACCGAGTGCAAGTCCCACTGGAAGCTGCGACCTTTTTTCGCCCAGTCGAGGGTCAGCCAGGCGCGCCAGCTTTTCCACTGGCGGGGCCAGCGCAGGTACAAGCCGGACAGGCAGAAGAACACCAGGATCAGCGTACAGGCACCGGTAATCTGCCGGCCCACATCATCCAGGGTCAGCACACGGTGCAGCTTGAGCATGAAGCCGAAGAAATCCTGACCCGCTACCTCACCCATGAACTGAGCGTTATAGGGATTGAAGTAGCGCATGGCCCCGCGCTTTTCCCCGGGAGGCGCGGCGAAGATCACCCGCGCGGCGTTGCCGCTGTCGGTCTCGACCCAGAGCATGGCGACGGTTTTGCCGGACGCGGCCTCGATCTGTTCCACCAGTTCGGCGGGTGGCAGCACGCCGGCCGGTTGCTTCTCGACTGTCAGCACCTGCGGGTTCAGGGCCCGCAATATTTCGTCCTGGAACGACACCGCAGCCCCGGTGATGCCCATCAATGCCAGGACCAGCCCGGCACTGATGCCGAAAAACCAGTGCAACTGGAACAGGGTTTTCTTCAACACGTCGCCGCCTCGTTCATTCATTACTGTTCATCACGGCGCGCATTATGCCGTGTGTTATCGAGAAGCATTCATAAACACACATAAAAGCCCCGCTCATGGGGATGAGCGGGGCTTTTGTCCACTGCCAGCGATGGCGAGTCGAACCCTGTGGGAGCGAGCCTGCTCGCGATGGCGGCGTGTTGATCGTTCCCACGCTCTGCTTGGGGATGCCTCAGCGGACGCTTCGCGTTCGGCGCTTGGGACGCGGAGCGTCCCTGGCTGCATTCCCACGCGGAGCGTGGGGACGATCAAACCGCTCCGCATTCGGCTCGATCAGAAATGGAAATTGGTGCTCAGCAACGCGGTACGTCCGGCCGCCTGGTTGGCGAAATGGGTCGAGAACGCCTTGTCGTAGTAGGTTTCGTCGGTCAGGTTCTGCACGTTGAGTTGCAGGTCCAGGTGTTTGTTGACCTTGTAGTTGGCCATGGCGTCGTAGCGCACATACGAGTCGACCATGGTGGTGTTCGCCACGCTGCCGAACACGTCGTCGACGTAGAAGGCGCCGCCACCGATGGTCAGCTTCGAGGTCAGGGCGTACGTGGTCCAGACGCTGGCGCTGTTTTTCGGTGTGTTCGGCAGCTGGTTGCCGTCGGTGGTGCTCAGCGGGCCGCCATCGACCTGTTCACTGTCCAGGTAGCTGTAGCCGGCGAACACTTGCCATTTCTCGCTGATCTTGCCGCTGGCCGACAGTTCGAGGCCGTCGACACGGGTCTTGCCGGCATTCTCATAGGTGGTGGTATCGACCTGGACCCGCGCGTTCTCTTTCTCGGTGCGGAAAATCGCCGCGGTCAGCGAGAGGCGGTTGTCGAGCAGGTCCCACTTGGTGCCGATTTCATAGTTCTTGGTGGTTTCTGGCTCCATGTCGCTGGCGAGCAGGTTGCCGTTGCGGTCCGGCGTGCCACCCAACGGGTTGCCTTCGGTGCCTTCGCCGACCATGTTGCCCGGCGGCGTGGCCGAGGTGGCGTAGGAGGCATAGATGCTGCCGTTGTCCGCCGGTTTCCAGACCAGGCCGAACTGGCCGGTGACGAACTCGCTGGTGTCATCGCCCTTGGACGTGGTGGTACCGGCGGCGTTGTAGGTCTTGTACTTCGTGTCGAAATGGTCGTAGCGCAGGCCCATGTTCACCAGCCATTGCGGCGACAGTTCCAGGGTATCGAACACATAGAGCGCACGGGTGACGCTGGTGGTGTCGGTGCCGGCGTAGTTGCGCGCAATCGTGCCGTTCCACGGATCATTCGGGTTCGGGTTGGACAGCGAGGTGCAGTTGTAGCCGCTCGACGCGCCGACCATCGACGGCCTGCAGTTTGTGTTCGCGGCCGTGGTGCCCGGCACGGTGTCGGTATTGACGGTGTAGGAGGACTTTTCGCCCGTCTCGCGGCTCAACTCGATACCGGTGGAGAAGCTGTTCTTGAAGCCGGCGACGTAGAAGTCACCGAACAGATCGGTCTGGTTGGTGGTGGTGTCGACGTTGCTGACCCGGCTGTTGGCGCGGCGCCAGACCGTCCCGTTGTTGACGTTGCCCTTGCTGTCGTCGGGCTGGGTCAGGATGTAGTCCTGCATGCTCGAACCGTGGCGCAGGGTGTTCTTGACCGTCAGGGCATCGTTCAGGTCGTGCTCGATGGCGAAGGTCGCGGTGTCGTTGCGGGTCTTGCGGAAATCCCGATCGGTGAGGCCATAGAAATTGCTGCTGTCGCCGCCGTCGTCGGGCTTGTCCGGGTTGGCCTTGGTGCGATTGGCCGACAGGCCCGAGGCCGGCATGCTGTAGGGGATGCCGGAGTCCGGCAGGTCGTTGCTTTCCAGATGGTAGTAATCGAGGTTGACCCGGGTGTCGGTGCCCAGGCCGAACGCCAGCGACGGCGCGATGCCCCAGCGGTCGTTATTGACCTGGTCGCGACCGGCGACATTGCTTTCGTGGCTCATCAGGTTGAGACGGCCGGCGGCGGTGTCGCTGAACTGGTAGTTGCCGTCCAGGGTGTAGCGCTGGGTCTGGTCCGAACCCCAGGTGAAGCCGCCGTCGAGGGAGTCGCCCAAGTGCGCTTTCTTGCTCACCAGGTTGATGGTCCCGCCCGCCGCGCCACGACCGCCAACGGCGGAGTTCGGGCCCTTGCTGACTTCGATGGACTCCACGGCGAAGATCTCGCGGCTCTGGGAACCGGTGTCGCGCACGCCGTCGAGGTAGGTGTCGCCCTGGGCGTCGAAACCGCGAATGAACGGACGGTCGCCCTGGGGATTGCCCCCTTCACCGGCGCCAAAGGTGATACCGGGCACGGTGCGCAACGCATCCTGCATGTTCAGCGCGCCGGTGTCCTTGAGCACTTGCTGCGGGATGACGGTGACCGAGCGCGGGGTGTCGACCAAAGGCGCGGTGTATTTCGGGGAAGACGCTCTTTCAACCTGATAGGCCGTCGGGTCCTGGGCCTCGCCGGTGATGCTGGTGGCATCCAGGGCGATGGCGTTGCGCGGGGCTTTCTCGTCGGTGTCTGCCGCCTGGGCCATTTGCGTCGCGGACGTTGCGCTGAGGGCAACGCCAATGGCCGAAGCCAGCAGGCGCGGTGAGTTGACCGGTGATTGTGTTGGTTGACGCGACATGAATAATTTCCTTCCCCAAGGATTGAGGCCGCGGAATATAGGGTAAACAGGTCTTTGTATCAATTGCGAAATATTGCTATTTGAGATGAATTTACGTTCTTTACATTTTGCCTGTACGGTTTTGCCCAAGTGTTACGTGGCAGGGGTTGTGCACAGCCAATAAGAATCACTACCATTGGCGCCCTTTTTATCCACAGGCCCGACGCTCATGTTGCTGCACATTCCCGGCGTGTTCTCTCCAGAAGAAGTCCAGCGCATTCGCGAGGCACTGGAGCAGGCCGAGTGGGCGGATGGCAAGATCACGGCCGGTTTCCAGTCGGCCAAGGCCAAGCACAACCTGCAACTGCCCGAGGGTCACCCGCTGGCCAAGGAAATCGGCGCGGCGATGCTGGAACGGCTGTGGAAAAACCCGCTGTTCATGTCGGCGGCGCTACCGCACAAGGTATTCCCGCCGCTGGTGAACTGCTACACGGCCGGCGGCAGTTTCGATTTTCATGTCGACAACGCGGTGCGCCAGCCCAAGGGCAGCGCCGAGCGGGTCCGCACGGATCTGTCGGCCACGCTGTTCTTCAGCGACCCCCAGGACTACGACGGCGGCGAACTGGAAATCCAGGACACCTACGGCACCCAGCGGGTCAAGCTGCCGGCCGGCGACATGGTGTTGTATCCGGGGACCAGCCTGCACAAGGTCAACGCGGTGACCCGGGGGGCGCGCTACGCCTCGTTCTTCTGGACCCAGAGCCTGGTGCGCGAAGACAGCCAGCGGGCGCTGCTGTTCGAGATGGACGGCGCGATCCAGCAGCTCACCCGGGACGTGCCCGATCACCCGTCGCTGATCCGCCTGACCGGCACTTATCACAACCTGCTGCGCCGCTGGGTTGAGGTGTAAGTGGCGGATTTTCATCTGCGTCGTGAGGAGGTGCTCGACGGTGATGGCCTCAAGGCCATGCTCGACGAAAGCCCGGCACGGGCCGCCCAGGCGATCCTCATCGCTGCCGGCGAAGGCGTGCTCGAGGCCCAGGCCTTGCTCGGGCAGATCCTGCTGGACGGCCACGGCATCAGCCAGGATCGGCCGCTGGCCCTGCGCTGGTTCAGCATTGCCGCCGAGCGCGGGCACCTGATGGCGCGCAACATGCTCGGCCGGTGTCATGAACACGGTTGGGGCTGCAGTGCCGATGCTTCGATCGCCGCCGGGCATTATCGCCAGGCCGCCGAGGCGGGTCTGGACTGGGCGCTGTACAACTACGCCAACCTACTGGCGACCGGGCGTGGTGTGCTTGAGGATCAGGTGCAGGCGTTGAGGTTCTATCGCCACGCCGCCGAACTCGGTCATGCCAAGTCGATGAACCTGCTGGGGCGTTACCTGGAAGAGGGGCGCTACTGCCCGGCGGATCCGGTTGCCGCAGCCCAGTGGTATCGACGCTCAGCCGAAGGCGGTGATTTCCGTGGGCAGTTCAGCCATGGCTGCGTGCTGCTGGCCAGCGATCGGATGGACGAAGGATTGGTCTGGTTGCGTCGTGCCCTGGAGGCCGGCAATCTGAATTTCCTTTGGGTGGCCGTGCAAACGTTGTTGCAGGCGCAATGGCCTGAGTTGCGACCCATGTTTGAGGCTTATCAGGCGCGTATTGCAGTATTGGAACGTTCCAACAGCCTCGGGTAGTCCACACGCTGTTTCATTTATCCAAGTGCACTTGCCACCCGAACAAGTGCATTTGCGGGCGGGTATCATCCGCTAATGTTTGCATTGTTTTCCGTCTTTGACTTCCTTCGTTCCGATCGTCTAGTGTCCGAGCGCCTGTACAGTTGACTGGTACTTATGCTGCCGGCCCGGGTCAAAAACTCGCTGCCGGCATACAGATAATTAAAGGATTAATTATGAATGCTAATGCGGTCTGGAATGAGGCCTTGGAAGAAGCCTCGTCCGAAGACATCACCCGGTTTGCGCAACTGGCGCCGAAAACCCTGTCCAACGCCTCGGCGCCGACCCTTGAAGGTGAGTCCCGAGGCAAGGGGTTGTTACTGACCAGGAAACAGATCATTGACCTGAGAAAATACGAGGCGGCCGCCCTGGCGCTGCCCTATACCCTGGCGAACGTAAAGGACTACCTGAGCTTCGGTGATCCGGCCGGGGGCGGTCCGGGCCTGCGACCGGAAGATTTCCTGAGTACTTTCCGCGCCACCCGCAGCCATGCGCGTCGTTGGTCGCCGCTGCGTGAGTCGATCATGCTGACCGGCAGCCAGCTGAAACTGTTTGCCGCCAGCATGGCCATCTACGACAAAGCCATGGATGAAGTCTATGAAGATGTCCGGGCTTCCAGGGAACTTGATAAACATGATATTCGAACCCTGGAACAGTTGAAGAAACTGGAGTTGGAACTGGGGCACAAGTTTCCCGGTATTGAACTGGCGCCGGACACGGTGGAAGACGTTGGTTACTATCTCGAGCAGATCTACAAGAAGGTCGACGATAATCTCAAGGTTGTTAAAAACATAAAGCTGGCCTTGGATTACTTCGGTTATGACCTGCGCCAGCACATACTTCCCGATATCAAACTGCGCCTGGGTCTGATTGGCAGCACACTGTTGCCCGTCGAAGTCGACATGCTCAAGCGAGAGGTCGATGATCGCGCCTTGCGTATTGAAGAGAAGAATGACGAGTATGCCAAGGCAGTGGAAAAATCCCTGGGGGCTGTGGCAGGCATGAACGTGATCGGCCTGGCGCTGGCGATTTACCTGGGGGTGGAGGCCGAAAGTATCCGGGCCGAAAGGAACCGGCTCTATCAAGAGCAGGAAGCGGCGATTGAAGTGCTCAGGAGCAAGCACCAGACCCTCGGTTCCTTGAGCCGCGTCAAACATGATCTGCAAGGGCTTGAGCTGGTGGCGATCGACGCGGACATCGCCACGCAGAACCTCATGCATGTCTGGAATGTCCTGCACCTTTATGTCAAGACTTCCCAGGAGGCGGTTGCTCGCATCACTGATGCCCTGAGCCTGAGGCGCTTCATCCTGGCGTTCCGTGAAGTGGCGCTGCCCTGGAAGCAGATCGAACGCGATGCCGATGCACTGATCGCAGTGTTCAAGGAAGCCGATGAGGAGTACGAGCGCGTCTACGGCATCAGGATGCGCGCCGCGTTTGTGCTGGCCCCGAAAAATGACTACCCAACCGTCGATCCCGGGATCATGGCTGACAGTCACCGCCTGATGAATGACGGCGCGGTGCAAGCCCGCATGCTGTTCATCCAATGGAATTACCTGCCGCAGTTGCATGATCGGTTCGTTGACCTGGTGCTCAACGTGGGTAAAAGCAGCCAGGTGCTGGGCGAGGCAGCATTAAGCACAAGGGTGGCGCTCGAAGGCCGGGCTCGTCGCCTGCAAGAGCTGGAGAAAGAGCGGGTGCGGGCCGTTGACGAGCACGATATCCAGGAAATCGAGGCTGACCGTGCCGCAGAGCTGGAGCAGATGAGCCGTTGCGTGACGCAGTCCACTCGTCAACTCAGCGATCAATTGTCGGTCATTCGCGATGTTTTTGATCGGCGCTTGAGCCAGGGTTTCATTGACGACCTGGAAAAGGAACAACGTGCCCTGGAGGTCGCTCTCAAACGGTTGGAAGACCAACGCACGGAGCGCCAGAAAGCCCGTAGCCAGGCCGGCGAGGCCATCGGCTTGCTCAAGAAGGGCGGTGTCGAAGCGATTGGCAACGACCTGGTGCTGACGCTGGAGCAGGTGACAAAGCTCGGTATCGCGCCGCCTGAAATCCAATTGGTCATGCAGGCGATCGAGCAGTTGAAAAAGACCCTCGTGCAGGTTGGCGAAGGCGTTCGTTTTCTCGACATGGTGCGCGCACGGGACCAACTGGCCGGGAGCGTCCAGGCACTGGCCGTTGATATCGACAAGAAAACCACCCGGCTCAACGCTCTCAAGGGCAAGGTCCGCTTCATCCATGTCATCCACGCCATTGACGATGAGCGTCGGCGCTATGTGGGCGAGTATCAAGGCGTGGTCGAAGCGTACCGATCGTTCGCCCGGCTGATCGAGGCGAACGCGTACCTGGAAGAGCACGAGCGCAGCCTTGACCTCATCCATCAGACCCAGCGATTCATTGCGTTTGTGAATCCGCTGTCCCTGCCATCGGCAACCCATGGATGATGATTCGGCGGTGATTGATCATGGGCGACTTTCTGTGGGACGAGAAGAGCTTCTCGGCCTTGAGCGAATACATCCGGTTCTTGAGCGATCTGCCGGACACCTTGGTTGAGATCGAGCATTTTTCCAGCGTTTTTCGCAGGTCGGGGCATGTGCTGCTGCCCCCACCTGATGCGCAGGCCTTGACGCGGGCGGCCACTGACAATGAAGGCCGCTGGCGGGCGATTGTCGGGCTCGTGCCGTCATTGGGTTTCGTGGGCCATCGGGTGGCCGAGCAAACGGCGACCTTTGTGCGGGAGTTCGAACAAGTGGCTCAGGACGCCAGGCAGCCGGCGTTACTGGGAGGTGTCGACCCCTCGCGATTCACGCCGGTCAATTTCGGTGGGCGGGGAAGCAATTGCACCTGGGACCTCATGCAATTGATCGACAACCTCTGTCGGTGGCTGGATCAATGTGCGGAGCTGGTTGCGCGTCTCAAGACCTGGGTCGCCGCAGTTTCCCAGACCGTCCACGGCCTCTTCGCGCGCTTCATTGAGCTGTTGACGTTGAGGTTATGTACCTGTCACGGACCTGATCCCAGGATCGAGATCTACTATGTTCTGGGGCGAATCATCCTGCCGAGCATGCACTACGACCCGGGAAGGCATTACTCCGAGGCGCAACGCAAGGCATTGGCCCGAGCGCACCTGCAGGCGTTGAGGGGGCTTTATGTCAGGTCAACGTCGGCCGGTAATAACATTGCCGACCTGTGCCATCGCATGGGGTATTTCCTGACGCAGGTCAAGCGTGAGCTGCAAACCAATGATCGACACCAGCGTCTGCGACGGGCAAGAACCTCGTTCTCACAGTTGGCCTATCCATTGGCGCAATTGAATGAAATGGCCCATGCGTTGGGCTCGACATCGTTGCGGTTGGAACCATGAAAAAAGCCCGTGACATCCGTCACGGGCTTTCGGTCAAGCGGGCAGCGATTTACACGTAGAACGATTTCAATGGCGGGAAGCCGTTGAATTCCACGGCGCTGTAGCTGGTGGTGTAGGCACCGGTCGACAGCCAGTACAGACGGTCACCGATGGCCAGGTTCAGGGGCAGGCCGTACTTGTAGTTTTCATACATGATGTCGGCGCTGTCGCACGTCGGGCCGGCGATGACCACTTCTTCCATCTCGCCTTTCTTCTCGGTCCAGATCGGAAACTTGATGGCTTCGTCCATGGTTTCGATCAGGCCGGAGAACTTGCCCACGTCGGTGTACACCCAGCGCTCGACGGCGGTACGGGATTTACGTGCCACCAGCACCACTTCGCTGACCAGGATGCCGGCGTTGGCAATCAACGAGCGGCCCGGTTCCAGGATGATTTCCGGCAGGTCATCGCTGAAGTCTTCCTTGAGGAAGCGGATGATTTCTTCGGCGTAGGTTTCCAGGCTGTTGGTGCGGGTGATGTAGTTGGCCGGGAAGCCGCCGCCCATGTTGATCAGCTTCAAGACAATGCCGTCTTCTTCCTTCAGGCGTTCGAAGATCACCTTGACCTTGGCGATGGCGGCGTCCCAGACGCTGATGTCGCGCTGCTGCGAACCAACGTGGAACGAAATGCCGTACGGCACCAGGCCCAGGTCGCGGGCCAGGATCAGCAGGTCCATGGCCATGTCGGTCTGGCAGCCGAACTTGCGCGACAGCGGCCAGTCGGCCGTGGTCGAACCTTCGGTAAGAATACGTACATAGACTTTCGAACCCGGTGCGGCCTTGGCGATGTTGCGCAGGTCGGCTTCGGAGTCGGTGGCGTACAGGCGCACGCCTTTCTCGTAGAAGTAACGGATGTCCCGGGATTTCTTGATGGTGTTGCCGTAGCTGATCTGGTCCGGGCCCACGCCACGGCTCATGACCTTATCCAGCTCATAGATCGAGGCGATGTCGAAGTTCGAGCCCTTTTCCTTGAGCAGGTCGATGATTTCCACCGCCGGGTTGGCCTTGACGGCGTAGTAGACCTTGGCGAAGTCGAAACCGGCGCGCAGGTCGTCATAGGCCTTGGAGATCATCGCGGTGTCGATCACCACGAACGGGGTTTCCTGCTTGTCGGCGAACGCTTTCATTTTCTGGAAGGTTTCGCGCGCGAAATAATCTTCGACCTGGATCGACATACTTGGGACTCCTACTGGCAAACATCAGGATCAATGGGTTTGAGGGCAAGCTGCCCCCGTGAACGTCCTCCGTATCCCCACTTTGGTTCGCCTACTTCCCAAGGCATGTCGCCGAAAGCAAAAAGGCCATGGGTTGTGTGGTGCCCTTGGCCTTGCTGTCTCGTCGTCAGTACTTGAGCCGGATGGATCGTTTCCAGCATGGACGTTCGGCGCGAACTGTAGGGCGTGAGGGGCCTGAGATCAACTAAAAATGTCGCGTTTTTGCACACATCCGTCGTGCGGTCCGCGACAGCTCCTGATGTAACCGACCTGTGTGACAGAGTGATGTTCCCGCTGGATGAATAATCGGGGTGTTTGCTGATCGTTCCCACGCTCTGCGTGGGCACGCAGCCCGGGACGCTCTGCGTCCCCAAAGCCGAACGCGGAGCGTCCGTTGAGGGGTTCCCACGCGGAGCGTGGGAACCATCAGGCAGGGTTTGTGGGGCGCTCAGGCCTGCGCTGTCTCGGCCGGCGAAACGATGCTGGTCTTGCCCCCACGGGACTTGCCGGAGCTCAGGTATTCGGCGATCGACTCCTGGGTCACCTCGCCGAGGAACACCCGTTCGGCATCCATCACCGGCAGCCACGAGCGGTTGAACTCGTACATGCGCGACAGCAGGATCCGCAAGTGCTCGTCATAGGCCGCCGTGGCGTTGAACTCGCGCAAGAACTGGGCGCAGACGCCGGTCTGGCGGAGCAGGTCACGACGGCGGACGTAGCCCAGCGCCTTATTCTCGGCACAGGTGACTACCACATAGCGACGGTCATGTTCGTCCATCAGCTCCAGCGCCTCGACCACCGGTGTTTGCGGGCTGACCGAAGGCGCGTTGTCCGCCGCGTCCTCGGCCTTGACCAGCAACAGCCGCTTGAGCGTGCTGTCCTGGCCGACGAAGTTGCTGACGAACTCATCGGCCGGGTGCGCCAGCAGCGTGTCCGGGTGATCGCACTGGACCAGCTTGCCGGCGCGGAAGATCGCAATCTTGTCGCCCAGCTTGATGGCTTCGTCGATGTCGTGGCTGACCATGATCACGGTCTTGTTCAGGGCCCGTTGCATCTCGAAGAACTCGTTCTGGATCATCTCGCGGTTGATCGGATCGACTGCGCCGAACGGTTCGTCCATCAGCAACAGCGGCGCATCGGCCGCCAACGCGCGGATCACGCCGATCCGCTGCTGCTGGCCGCCCGACAGTTCCCGCGGGTAGCGATGCAGGTACTGCTTGGGTTCGAGCTTGATCATGCTCATCAGCTCGCGGGCGCGGTCGTGGCATTTCTGCTTGTCCCAGCCGAGCAGCTTGGGCACCACGACGATGTTTTCCTCGATCGTCATGTTGGGGAACAGACCGATCTGCTGGATCACGTAGCCGATGTTGCGGCGCAAGGTCACTTCGTCGAGGTCGGTGGTGTCTTCGCCGTTGATCAGGATCTTGCCCGAGGTCGGTTTGATCAGCCGGTTGATCATCTTCAGCGTGGTGCTCTTGCCACAGCCCGACGGCCCGAGGAACACGCAGATCTCGCCTTCGTTGACGGTCAGGTTCACCGAGTCCACGGCCTTTACATCCTTGCCGTTGCTCTTGAAGGTTTTGCTGAGGTTTTGAAGTTCGATCATTTGAGAAGTCCTTTTGGAGTCAGCGAGCGTTGCAGCCATTGCAGAAGCAGGTCGGCGAAGATGGCCAGGAGGCTGACCAGCACGGCGCCGACGATCAGCATCGACATGTCGCTGCGGCTGATGGAAGCGAGGATGAGCACGCCAAGACCGCCGGCGCCGATGGTGGCGGCGATGGTCATGACACCGATGTTCATGACCACGGCGGTGCGCACGCCGGCCAGGATCACCGGCACGGCGATGGGCAGTTCGACCATGCGCAGGCGCTGGCCGAAGGTCATGCCGATGCCGCGGGCCGCTTCACGGATGCCGGGTTCGACGCCGGTGAGGGCCAGGTAGGTGTTGCGTATGATCGGCAACAGGGAATACAGGAACACGGCAGTGATCGCCGGCATCGGCCCCAGGCCCTGGCCGAATTTCGAATAGAACGGCAACAACAGGCCGAACAGGGCAATCGACGGGATCGTCAGCAACACCGTCGCGCTGGCCTGCAACGGCCCGGCGAGCGCTGGAAAGCGCGTCATGAAAATACCCAGCGGCACGCCGACGAGAATCGCCAGGGTGACGGCGATGCCGACCAGCGTGACGTGCTGCCAGGTCAGGTGCATCACTTGCTGCCAGTCGAGATGGGAAAAGGCGTTCAACAATTCCATGGCTTTTCCTCCTCAGTGGATGGGGTGTTGGCGCAGGAAATCGGCGGCCACGGTGGAAGGGCTTTCGTGGTCGACATCGACCCGGGCGTTGAGTTGGCGCATGGTTGCGTCGTCGAACAGCGCGGCCAGGGGCTTGAGTTGTTCGGCCAGTTGCGGATGCGCATCGAGAAACGCCTGGCGCACCACCGGCGCGGCGGTGTAGTCGGGGAAGTAATGCTTGTCGTCTTCCAGCAACTTCAGCTTGAACGCGTTCAGCCGGCCGTCGGTGGTGTACACCAGGCCGGCGAACACCTGGCCGTTGCGCAGGGCGGTGTAGACCAGCCCGGCATCCATCTGCCGGATGTTCTGGCGGGTCAGGTTCATGCCGTACTGCTTGACCATGCCGGCCAGGCCGTCGGAGCGGTTGGCGAACTCGGTGTCGAGGGCCACCAGGTGGTTGTCCTTGGCCTCAGCCTGCAACACGGTGTTCAACTGGCTGATGTTGTTGATCTGCGGGTACTCGCGCGCGACTTTCTCTGGCAGCGCCAGGGCATAGGTGTTGCTGAACTTCGACGGCGCCAGCCAGACCAGGCCTTTTTTCGCGTCGAGTGCTTTCACTCGGGCGTAGGACTGCGCGCTGTCGAGTTTCTCCGTGACGTGGTTATAGGCCACCAGCGACACGCCGGTGTATTCCCAGAGCAGATCCAACTGCCCGGTTTCATGGGCGCTGCGGGCCAGGTTGCTGCCCAGGCCGCCGGTGATCTGCGCGTCGTAACCCTTGCTGCGCAGGTATTGCGCGGTGATTTCCGCCAGCAGTGTCTGCTCGGTGAATACCCGGGCGCCGAGGCGGATCAGCGGTTTTTCCGCCGCTTGGGCGAACCCGGCGACCAGCAGGACGCAGCCCAGTATCAAGCTCAACTTCTTCATAACGATTTCCTTTATCCAGCCCGCTTCATGACGGTCGCAGACCGCGTTCCAGCCAGAGGCGGCTGGCCAGTGTCACCAGGCCGTCGAGCAGCAACGCCAGCAGCGCGGTGCAGGCCGCGCCGAGCAACAGTTGCGGCTGGTTGTTCAAGGCAATGCCGGGGAAAATCAGGCTGCCCAGGCTGTTGGCTCCGATCAGGAACGCCAGTGGGGCGGTGCCGACGTTGATCGCCAGGGCCACGCGTACGCCACCGATGATGATGGGCACGGCGTTGGGCAACTCGACTTTGAACAGCACCTGGCGCGGGGTCATGCCGATGCCGACGGCGGCTTCCTTGAGAGAACCCTGGACATTCTTCAGCCCTTCATAGGTGTTGCGCACGATGGGCAGCAGCGAGGCGAGGAACAAGGCGAAGATCGCCGGCCCGCCGCCGATGCCCAGCACGCCCAGGGCGATGGCCAGCACGGCCAGGGGCGGCACGGTGTTGCCGATGTTGAACACTTGCATGAAGCGTTCGGCGCGCCCGACCATGCCGGGGCGGCTCAGGGCGATACCGGCCGGGATGCCGACGATCAGGGCCGCCAGCATCGAAGCCAGCACCAGCATCAGGTGGGCTTGCAGGTAGAACAGCAGATCGTCGCGGTAATGCTCGATGGTATCGATACCGATCCAGTGGACCAGCAGGGCCAGGAGGGCGACGACGACCGCACCTCCCATCAGCCCTTTGCCATAGCGGATAGCCACAGGCGGACTCCTTTGTCTTTCAGTCGGCGCACGCTTGCCCGGGCGGCGAACCTTCATTGGATGCCGGGAAAACGTTCGCGAGAAGCAGCTCTTTTCGATGTCGGCCAGCGGCAGCTAATGGGAGCCATGAGCGCAGCCTCGTCAGGCTAACTTGCTGATTTTTCAGGCCCTGACGCATAGCCGCAGCAGGGGGGTGGACGTCTGCGTGCGGCAAAAGGTTCCCCGGTCGGGGAAGATCAGGCCACCCCGGATGTGCTCAACGGTTCGGTTCCTGGCACAACTTGAGCTATAATCGCCGCCCTTTTTTGAATCACCTGCCAGGCGATTTCCCATGACCAAACAGGCCGCCGAAGTCGCGAAACGCCGCACTTTCGCCATTATTTCCCACCCCGATGCCGGTAAGACCACCATCACTGAAAAGCTGTTGCTGATGGGCAAGGCGATTGCGGTCGCCGGCACGGTGAAGTCACGCAAGTCCGACCGCCATGCCACCTCCGACTGGATGGAAATGGAAAAACAACGGGGTATTTCCATTACCACGTCGGTCATGCAATTCCCGTATCGTGATCACATGATCAATCTGCTCGACACCCCGGGCCACGAAGATTTCTCCGAAGACACCTACCGCACCCTGACCGCGGTGGACTCGGCGCTGATGGTCCTCGACGGCGGCAAGGGCGTCGAGCCACGGACCATCGCGCTGATGGACGTCTGCCGTCTGCGGGATACGCCGATTGTCAGCTTCATCAACAAACTCGACCGTGACATCCGCGACCCGATCGAACTGCTCGACGAGATCGAAGCGGTCCTGAAGATCAAGGCCGCGCCGATCACCTGGCCGATTGGCTGCTACCGCGACTTCAAGGGCGTGTACCACCTGGCGGACGACTACATCATCGTCTACACCGCCGGCCACGGGCATGAGCGCACCGAAACCAAGATCATCGAAAAGCTCGATTCGGACGAAGCCCGCGCGCACCTGGGCGACGAGTACGACCGCTTCGTCGAACAACTGGAACTGGTGCAGGGCGCCTGCCATGAGTTCAACCAGCAGGAGTTCCTCGACGGCCAGTTGACCCCGGTGTTCTTCGGGACCGCCCTGGGCAACTTCGGTGTCGACCATGTGCTCGATGCCGTGGTCGATTGGGCCCCGCGCCCGCTGCCGCGAGTCGCCAACGAACGCACCGTCGAGCCGGTGGAAGAGAAGTTCGCCGGCTTCGTGTTCAAGATCCAGGCAAACATGGACCCCAAGCACCGCGACCGCATCGCGTTCATGCGCATCTGCTCCGGCAAATACGAAAAAGGCATGAAGATGCGCCACGTGCGCACCGGCAAGGACGTGCGCATCGGCGACGCCTTGACCTTCTTCTCCTCGGAACGTGAGCAACTGGAAGAAGCCTTCGCCGGCGATATCATCGGCCTGCACAACCACGGCACCATCCAGATCGGCGACACCTTCACCGAAGGCGAAGCCCTGGGCTTCACCGGCATTCCGCACTTCGCCCCGGAACTGTTCCGCCGCGTGCGCCTGAAAGACCCGCTCAAGTCCAAGCAACTGCGCCAGGGCTTGCAGCAACTGGCCGAAGAGGGCGCCACCCAGGTGTTCTTCCCGGAGCGCAGCAACGACATCATCCTCGGCGCGGTCGGTGTGCTGCAGTTCGACGTCGTCGCCAGCCGTTTGAAGGAGGAATACAAGGTCGAGTGCTCCTACGAACCGATCACCGTCTATTCCGCCCGCTGGATCGAGTGCAGTGATAAGAAGAAGCTCGAAGAGTTCTCCAACAAGGCCGTGGAAAACCTCGCCCTGGACGGCGGCGGCCACCTGACCTACCTGGCGCCGACCCGGGTCAACCTGGCGCTGATGGAAGAGCGCTGGCCGGACGTGAAATTCCGCGCGACGCGGGAGCATCACTAAGCATCAAGTGTCAAACCGAAAACCCGCTGCGAAAGCCGCGGGTTTTTTGTGGGGGCGAAAAAGTTGTTTTAGCCCAGTCATCCGCAACAAGATGCGTGCTGCCTTTTTGCTATTGGGCAACTCTGGCATGGGTGGCGATGCATTTTTATGGGTGTCAGAACTTCAGTGGATTCCGTGCAGAACCTAACAGTTCTGCTAGTGGCTGAAGGCAGCCAACTAAGCTATATATCCCGGCACGTCTCCATGTTGCGGTGATCGCCATGTCTTCAAAAGAAGAACGTGTTCAGGTTATCTATAGCTATGACCCGCTTGATCGGCATACACACACCAAAAATTCGGACGATACGCGCGTCCAGATATTTTACCGCGGCGACCGTGTCGCTACTGAACTAGCGGGCGATACCGAACGTACGGTATTTGAAGCCGAAAGCGCTGTCCTCGCCCAACAGACCACGAACGAGGGCGCCCAGGAAACCCTGTTGATCGCCCATGATGACAAACGCTCGCCCCTTCTCAACCTAAGGGCGAACGAGGCAGCGCCTGAAACGACGGCGTACACCCCGTTCGGCCACAGCCCTGTCGAAAAATCCACGCAGCGGGTATTGGGTTTTAATGGAGAGCGTCCCGATAGAAACAGCGGTTTCTATTTGTTGGGCAATGGTTACCGTGCTTTTAATACGGTGCTGATGCGCTTTAATAGCCCGGACAACCGAAGCCCGTTTGGCGACGGGGGTATTAATGCCTATGCGTATTGTGCGGGCGACCCGGTTAACAGGACGGATCCGTCTGGGCATTCCTGGATGTCGCTCTTCAAGGGTATAGCTAATCTTGCTGGACGGAAGAGTCCGGTGATGCAGAACGTTGGTCAATATGCCCGAGTGAAGTCCTCCACGACCCAGTTCAAAATTTATGCAAGGACATCTGTCAACGATACCTTTGAACGTGCGGGCCGCTTCCCCCGAGGAAACGGGTTTACGCAAGAAAAAATCGTTGAACTGGCCAAAAAACATAACGCAAATATGATCGCCAGGGACCAAAAAATTTTGGCAAAACAGGCGGCCAAACAACGAGAGTTAGACGCCGCTGCTGCAAGAAAAACAGCAGTAGACAACCTGATGAACTCTGATCCGCGAGTTGAAAGGCTTCGGGGGGCTTTAGAATTAGCTGAGGGAGATCTTGCCCGCGCCGAACGGGCGTTTGAACGACGTGGAGGTAGGGTTAATCACAACAATAAGTGGATTGACCCAGAAAATGCCTTTCAAAGGAAGATAGGTATAACAACTGAGCTGAACCGTATAAGAGAAAGCTATAAGCGCGAGGTGCGGCAAGGGGAATTCTGAAATGGACTTCCCGAGTGTGCAAACTCTCCGGACACCAGGCAGCGGGTTTATTTGTTGTCACTCGATGCACCGGCCGCGTAAATCCCTGTGGGAGCGAGCCTGCTCGCGATAGCGGTGGGGCAGTCACTCTCTCTGTTGGATGTGCCGCCGTCATCGCGAGCAGGCTCGCTCCCACAGGGGCGGTGCATAACATTGGAAATAACCCTTATTCAAAACCAATCTGTCGACCATGGCATTTCTATGGGGTTTGTAGCGTCCTATCTGAGAACCGGCGCTGTTGGAAGGCCCGTCCGTGTTTCACTCAGAAAGAAGGAAATCGGCAATGAACAAGCTGCTACGCATGATGTTTTTGCTAAAGGTCTTGGTGATGTTATCCCTCGGTTCGTCAGCGGCTTGGGCAGAGTGCACCGAGCATGAACAACACGCGTCGAGCGGGCAGGTGGTGCAGGGCGCGATGATGTTGGCCGCGACTGAAGAGCCGGGCGACCAGGACGATGACGATTCGACGATCGACCATCCGGACACCGACGACGGGGATGAGGGCGACGAAGAAGGCGATAGCCAGACGTAGCCTTTACCGCTCAGAAAAAATTGTGGCGAGGGAGCTTGCTCCCGCCGGACTGCATAGCAGTTCCCAAAAAGGGGCCGCTTCGCAACCCAGCGGGAGCAAGCTCCCTCGCCACGTTTTTAGTGCAGTGACATGCTTCTGCCGTTGTCGAGCAGCCAGCGACGGTGACCTGTCAGGCCTGACAGTAGACGATCGCGGCACCCGCTTTTATAAGTCAAAGAGAGAGTCGTCTACTGGCTGATCATCCGAGGCGGGAGAGCAAAATGAAAACCATCGATCCATCTGTCAAGGCGACAGGCTATCTGCAGGGCTGGGTGGGAGACGTCGCATTTGATTCGACAATGCTGACGTTGATGGCTGACGCGGACAGTGAGGATTTTGTGATTCAGGCCGGCTGGGTGGCGCTCGATGGTCTTGAAAGGCACCTGACCTTTTACCTTCCTGAGCGTGATCAGGTGCAGAAAGTCTATCGGTTTCCTTCAGTGGAAGGTGCTGGGGCCTATTACGAGATCGCTGGCGAGCGGACCATGGATTGGCAGGGCGGAACCATTACCCAGGAGCAAGTGGACTTCAGTTCCCCTGACCTCCAGCAATGGTACGCGGCGATCCAGTTCAGCTTTGAAGTCAGCGTCGATGGGGCAACTATCTGGATAAAAGGCGAAGGCAGGCTCACCGGTGCCTCGCCTTGGGGCCGGGGCATGCGCAGGCAATTTCCCTTCCGCAAAGATTAGTAGGTTTTGATTATTCCCACGTTGAGCGCGGGAACAATCAAACAAAGAAAAGCTCGTGGCGAGGGAGCAAGCTCCGTCGCCACGGTTTAGCGGGTATTACGCCGCGCCGTCGAGGAACTGCTCGGCGTAGTGGCACGCCACCAGCCGATTATCCAGTGGACGCAAGGCTGGCTCTTCGGTCTTGCAACGCTCGGTCGCGTACGGGCAGCGTTTGTGGAAGGCGCAGCCGGACGGTGGGTTGAGCGGGTTGGGCAGTTCGCCGACGATCTTGATCTTCGGCTTGTTCGGGTCCGGGTGGATGGTCGGCGTGGCGGACAGCAGCGCCTGGGTGTACGGGTGCAGCGGGCGGCTGTAGATGTTCTCGTTGGGGCCCATTTCCACCGGGCGGCCGAGGTACATCACCATCACGTCATCGGCGACGTGTTGCACCACCGCCAGGTTGTGGGAGATGAACACGTAGGCGGTGTTGAATTCCTGCTGCAGGTCCATGAACAGGTTCAGCACCTGGGCCTGGATCGACACGTCCAGAGCCGACGTCGGTTCGTCCGCCACCAGCACCTTGGGTTGCAACATCATGGCGCGCGCCAGGGCGATGCGCTGGCGCTGGCCGCCAGAGAACATATGCGGGTAGCGCTGGTAATGCTCGGGGCGCAAACCCACCTGCTTCATCATTGCCTGGACTTTTTCCCGCCGCTCGGTCGCCGACAGGTTGGTGTTGATGAGCAGCGGCTCGGCCAATTGGTCGCCGACTTTCTGTCGTGGGTTCAGCGACGCGTAGGGGCTCTGGAAGACCATCTGCACGTCTTTGCGCAGTTGCTTGCGTTCGGCCTTGTTGGCACCGGCCACTTCCTGCCCGGCGATTTTCAGGGAGCCGGAGGACGGCTCCTCGATCAGCGTCAGGGCCCGGGCGAGGGTGGATTTGCCGCAACCGGATTCGCCCACCACGGCCAGGGTCTTGCCGGCCTCGAGCTCGAACGACACACCGTTGAGGGCGCGTACGGTCGCATTGCCCTTGAACATGCCACGGGACACTTCGTAATGACGGGTCAGGTCACGGGCGGTAAGTACGACGGCCATCACGCCACCTCCTGGTTCAGCGGGTAGAAGCAGCGGGCGAGGCTGGCGGTTTTCGGGTCAAGGGCAGGGCGTTGTTGACGGCAGTTGTCCCGCACGTACGGACAGCGCGGCGACAGCAGGCAGCCTTGCGGTCGGTCGTAGCGACCGGGAACGATGCCCGGCAGCGTCGCCAGGCGCTCGGCGCCCATGCTGTGCTCGGGAATTGCCGCCAGCAGCGCTTCGCTGTACGGGTGGGCCGGGATGTCGAACAGCTGCGGAACCTGGCCCACTTCCACGGCTTGGCCGGCGTACATCACGCAGACGCGCTGGGCGGTTTCGGCCACCACGGCGAGGTCGTGGGTGATCAGCACCAGGCCCATGTCCTGCTCTTTTTGCAGGGCCAGCAGCAGGTCCATGATCTGCGCCTGGATGGTCACGTCCAGGGCGGTGGTCGGTTCGTCGGCGATCAGCAGCTTCGGCTCGCCGGCAATCGCCATGGCAATCGCCACGCGCTGGCTCATGCCGCCGGACAATTGATGCGGGTAGGCGTCCATGCGGCTGGCGGCGCCCGGGATCTCGACTTTCTCCAGCAGTTCGATGGCGCGCTTGCGAGCGGCCTTGCCGGACATCTTCAGGTGCAGGCGCAGCACTTCTTCGATCTGGAAGCCTACGGTGTAGCTGGGGTTCAGGGCGGTCATCGGGTCCTGGAAGACCATCGCCAGGTCTTTGCCGACGATCTGCCGACGCTGGCGGTTGCTCAGCTTGAGCATGTTCTTGCCGTCGAAGTTCAGCGCATCGGCGGTGACGATGCCGGGGTGCTCGATCAGGCCCATCAGCGCCATCATGGTCACGGATTTACCCGAGCCCGATTCGCCGACGATCGCCAGTACTTCGCCTTTTTCCACGCTCAGGTCCAGGCCGTCGACCACCGGCACGGCGGTGGCGTCGCCAAAGCGGACGTTGAGATTCTTGATTTCTAACAGTGACATGGGAATCTCCTCAGGCGGCATTCTTGAGTTTCGGGTCCAGCGCATCGCGCAGCCCGTCGCCCATCAGGTTGATTGCCAGCACGCTGAGCAAAATGGTCAAGCCAGGCAGGCTCACGACCCACCAGGCACGTTCGATGTAGTCGCGGGCCGAGGCGAGCATGGTGCCCCACTCCGGGGTAGGCGGCTGGACGCCGAGGCCGAGGAAGCCCAGGGCGGCGGCATCGAGGATCGCCGAGGAAAAGCTCAGGGTCGCCTGGACGATCAGCGGCGCCATGCAGTTGGGCAGCACGGTGATGAACATCAGGCGCGGCAGGCCGGCACCGGCCAGGCGGGCAGCGGTCACGTAGTCGCGGTTCAGTTCACCCATGACCGCGGCGCGGGTCAGGCGCACGTAGGACGGCAGCGACACGATGGCGATGGCGATCACGGTGTTGATCAGGCCTGGGCCGAGGATGGCGACGATTGCCACGGCCAGCAGCAGCGAGGGCAGGGCCAGCATGATGTCCATCAGGCGCATGATGGTCGGGCCGAGGATGCGCGGGAAGAACCCGGCGAACAGCCCCAGCAGGATGCCCGGGATCAGCGACATCACCACCGACGACAAGCCGATCAGCAGCGACAGGCGCGACCCCTGGATCAGGCGCGACAGCAGGTCGCGGCCCAGTTCATCGGTGCCGAGCAGAAATTGCATCTGTCCGCCTTCCAGCCAGGCCGGCGGCGTCAGCAGGAAGTCGCGGTACTGTTCGCTCGGGTCGTGGGGGGCCACCCAGGGTGCGAAAATCGCGCAGAACACCACCAGGATCATGAACAGCAACCCGGCCACGGCGCCCTTGTTGCGGGAAAACGCCTGCCAGAATTCTTTGTACGGGGACGGGTAGAGCAGGCTTTGATCGACTGCTACCGCGGTAGTTGGAGTACTCATGGTTTTGATCTCAGCGCTGGTGACGGATGCGTGGGTTGGCAAAGCCGTAGAGGATGTCCACGACGAAGTTGACCAGAATCACCAGGCAGGCGATTAACAGGATGCCGTTCTGCACTACAGGATAGTCCCGGGCGCCGATGGCTTCGATCAGCCACTTGCCGATGCCCGGCCAGGAGAAGATCGTTTCGGTCAGGACCGCACCGGCCAGCAGCGTGCCGACTTGCAGGCCGACCACGGTCAGCACCGGAATCAGCGCGTTGCGCAGGCCATGCACGAACACCACCCGCGAAGGCGACAGGCCCTTGGCCTTGGCGGTGCGGATGTAGTCTTCGCGCAGCACTTCGAGCATCGAGGAGCGGGTCATGCGCGCGATCACCGCCAGCGGAATGGTGCCCAGCACGATGGCCGGGAGGATCAGGTGGTGCAGGGCATCGAGGAACGCGCCCGGCTCATCGGCCAGCAGCGTGTCGATCAGCATGAAGCCGGTTCGTGGCTCGATGTCGTAGAGCAAATCGATGCGCCCCGACACCGGGGTCCAGCCCAGGGACACCGAAAAGAACATGATCAGGATCAGGCCCCACCAGAAGATCGGCATCGAATAACCCGCCAGGGAGATGCCCATCACCCCATGGTCGAACAGGGATCCTCGCTTGAGTGCCGCGATCACCCCGGCCAGCAGGCCCAGGATACCGGCGAACAACAGGGCGGCCATGGACAGTTCCAGGGTCGCGGGAAACAGGGAGCTGAATTCGGTCCATACGCTTTCACGGGTACGCAGCGATTCGCCGAGGTCGCCGTGGGCCAGTTTGCCGATGTAGTCCAGGTATTGGGCATACAGCGGTTTATTCAGGCCAAGGCGTTCCATTGCCTGAGCATGCATTTCGGGATCGACCCGACGTTCGCCCATCATCACTTCCACGGGGTCGCCGGGGATCATGCGAATCAACGCGAAGGTCAGCAAGGTGATGCCGAAGAACGTAGGGATCAATAATCCCAGTCGGCGGGCAATAAAACTAAACATCTTCAGGTGTACCTCATCAGCCGGTTAGGCATGTCCGACAGCCCTTGGGTCAAGGGATGCCGGACGCTTTCTTATCTACTTCACCTGGGTAGTGGCAAAGTTGTTGGTGGTGAGCGGGCTAATCTCATAGCCCTCTACGTTCTTGCGCATTGCCGTGAACATGCGGGTGTGGGCCATGCTGATCCATGGCAGGTCCTGGTTGAAAATCACCTGTGCCTGTTCATAGAGCTTGATGCGCTCCTCGGGGTTCACTGTGGCGCGGGCCTGGTCGATCAGCGCCTGGAATTTCTCGTTGCACCAGCGCGCGTAGTTTTCGCCGTTCTTGGCCGCTTCGCAACTGAGCATAGGCGTCAGGAAGTTGTCCGGGTCGCCGTTATCGCCCGCCCATCCGGCGGAGACCATGTCGTGCTCGCCGTTTTTGGCGCGCTTGAGCATCTCGCCCCATTCCATCACGCGGATGTCGACCTTGATCCCGACCTTCGCCAGGTCCGCCTGCATCATCTGCGCGCCGAGCATCGGGTTGGGGTTGGTCGGGCCGCCGCCGTTGCGGGTGAACAGGGTGAACACGGTGCCTTCCGGTACGCCGGCGTCCTTGAGCAACTGGCGGGCCTTGTCCAGGTCCCGGGGTGGGTTCTTCAAGTCGTGGTTGAAGCCCAGCAGTGTCGGCGGGTACGGGTTGACCGCCACGGTGGCATTACCCTTGCCGAACAGTGCATTGACGTAGGCTTCCTTGTCGAAGGCCAGGTCGATGGCCTGGCGCACGCGCACGTCGCTCATGTATTTGTGGCTGGTGTTCATGGCGACGTAGGACACGGTCATCGCATCCAGTTCGGCGACCTTCAGATTCGGGTCTTTCTTGACGTTCGGGATGTCGTCCGGTTTCGGATACAGCGCGATCTGGCATTCATTGGCCTTGAGCTTCTGCATGCGCACGTTGTTGTCGGTGGCGATGGCCAGGATCAGCGAATCGGCCGGTGGCTTGCCACGGAAGTAATCCGGGTTGGCCTTGAAGCGGACCTGGGCGTCCTTGTTGTAGCGCTGGAAGACGAACGGCCCGGTGCCGACCGGCTTGCTGTTGAGGTCGCCGGCCTTGTTCGCCTTGAGCAATTGGTCGGCGTATTCGGCCGGGTAGATCGAGGAGAAGGCCATGGCGATGTCGGCCAGGAACGGCGCTTCGCGGCGGGTCAATGTGAACTTGACCGTGTGCTCGTCGACTTTCTCGACACTTTTGAGCAGCTCTTTGAAGCCCATGCTTTCAAAGTAGGGGAAGCCCACGCTCGACAGCTTGTGCCACGGGTGATTCGGGTCCAGCTGACGCTGGAAGCTCCAGACCACATCGTCGGCGTTCATGTCGCGGGTCGGCTTGAAGTAGTCGGTGGTGTGGAACTTGACGCCTTTGCGCAGGTGGAACGTGTAGCTCAGGCCGTCGTCGCTGATGTCCCAGGATTCGGCCAGGGCCGGAATCACTTCGGTGGTACCGGGCTTGAAGTCGGCCAGGCGGTTGAAAATGGTTTCTGCCACGGCGTCGGCAGTGACTGCAGTCGTGTACTGGACCATGTCGAAGCCTTCCGGGCTGGCTTCTGTACAAACCACCAGGGGTTTGGCGCTGGCGCCAACGGCGACACTCAGCAACGCAGCGGCGATGGCTACGCGTAGGGGGATCATGTTCATCGTCAATCCTCTGCAATCGGTTAATGGCAAAAACCGAACGGCCGACCTTGTGGGTCAGCCGTTCGGTGCAGCGTTTAGAGAATGTTGAACGGGATGGTGGTGACCAGGCGGAACTCGTTGATGTTACCGTCGGCCTGGTGTTCGCTGGCGCGGTGGGTGGTGTAGGTAGCGCGAATCGCGGTGGCCTTGAGCGGGCCGCTCTGTACGGCATAAGATGCGCCGACGCCGTATTCGTAATGGCTTTCACCGTCCATCAGGCTAAGGTTACCGCGCGGATCGTCTACGTTGGTGTAGGCCGTACCCTTGTAATGAGTACCGTCGATACCCCAACCGCGAGCTTGGTAAATATTGAACTTCAGACCTGGTACGCCGTATTCGGCCATGTTGATGCCGTAGGCGATCTGGAACGACTTCTCATTCGGGCTGTTGAAGTCCGACAGCAGCGAGTTGGCCAGGTAGATGCCGTTGGTTTCATGCAGATAGTCGAAGTACTCGTCACCGTTCACTTCCTGATAGGAGAACGTCAGGCTGTGGGCTTGGTGTGTCAGCCCGAACGACAGGGAATAGGTATCGTTATCGATGTCCCCCATCAGCTTTTTGCCTTCATCGACGGTCTTGTAGTAATTCAGGCTCGTGGTCAGGCTGACTACTTGGCTATCACCCAATTCATGGGTGGCGCCGAAGTAGTACTGGTTCCAGAAGTCTTCGACATTGGCGCCGTACAGGCTGGTTTTCAGGCTCTTGAACGGCTGGTAGTTCACACCCGCCAGGTAGACTTTGTCAGTTTCCACGCCGGTAGCGGAATACTCGGTGCGGAATTTTGACAGGCTCTGCTCGGTACGTGGCGAAACGCGGTCGAAGCCGGCTACGTCGAACGACAGATTGTTGAATTCTTCGCTGTGCAGGCTGATGCCTTCAAAGCTGGAAGGCAATGGACGGTTACCGATTACGTCGACAATCGGGGTACTGTAGTTCTGACGTCCGGCGGTCAACGTGGTGTTCGAGACACGGAACTTGACGTTGGCCAAGCCCAGTTTGCTCCATTGGTCCACGGCGTCGCCGTTGGAGTCTGCCAAGGTACGGTTCGAACCACCGGCAATATCCTTGCGATCACGGTCCAACACGATGGCGTTGTAGGCGGCTACCTCTGTACTGACCCCGACGGTGCCCTGGGTGAAGCCGGAGGTGTAGTTGACGATGGTGCCCTGCACCCAGTTGATCCGCCGGGAAATCGGCGTTCGGGGCACGGAAGGATCGTTCTTCACGCTGTTTGGCTTGTAGCTGAACCGGTCGTTCCGGCGACGCAGCTCGTTGGCGTACCAGTTGCGGGTCGTGCCCCCCAGGCTCTGCCCGTCGATGAAACCTTTAGCTTCGCTTTGTGCGCTGCTGTCAGCCAAAGTGGTAGGGACGAACGTCTGACTTGCAGGTTCGGCATAAGCCGTCGCGGTAACGCTGCTGATGGCCAGGGCCAGTAACGCGGTGCTGCTCAGTTTCATGGGTGAAGCTCCTTTTTCTTTCTTTATTTATGCCGGTCTTTTTCGGTGATACGGCTATTGGTTTACAGCTCTTTCATGCGTCGCAAACGTTTGCATGGCGTCGAATCGACGAATTCAGGCAAGACGACTGCGTGAGGCCCTGGAGGGGCCCCGCTGCATGGCTAATCGGTTATGGGGTCAGGCTGACGCCCGAGAACACGTTGCGACCGAAGGGGCTGACCTTGAACCCTTCGACTTTGGCACTCAGCGGCTGGTTGACCGTCGAGTGGGCAACGGGGGTGATCGGCACTTGCTGCTTGAGCAACTGCTGGGCCTGTTTGTAGAGCGCGGTGCGCTGGTCGCGGTCGGTGACGACCTTGGCCTGCTTGATCAGCTTGTCGTAATCCTGGTCGCACCACATGGAGTAGTTGTTGCCGCCAATGGCGTCGCAGCTGTACAGCGTGCCCAGCCAGTTGTCCGGGTCACCGTTGTCGCCGGTCCAGCCGATCAGGCTGATGTCGTGCTCACCGTTCTTGGTGCGCTTGATGTACTCGCCCCATTCGTAGCTGACGATCTTGACCTTCAGGCCGATTTTCGCCCAGTCGGCCTGGAGCATCTCGGCCATCAGCTTGGCGTTGGGGTTGTACGGGCGCTGCACGGGCATGGCCCAGAGAGTGATTTCGGTGCCTTCCTTGACCCCGGCGGCCTTGAGCAATTCCTTGGCTTTTTCCGGGTTGTAGGCGGCGTCCTTGATCGTGTCGTCGTAGGACCACTGGGTCGGCGGCATGGCGTTGACCGCCAGTTGCCCCGCGCCCTGGTACACGGCATTGAGGATGCCTTGCTTGTTCACCGCCATGTCCAGCGCACGGCGCACCTCGACCTGGTCGAACGGCTTGTGACGGGTGTTGTAGGCGATGTAGCCGAGGTTGAAGCCGGGCTTCTCGATCAGTTTCAGCTTGGGGTCGTTCTTCAAGGCCGGCACGTCGGCGGGGCGCGGATGCAGGGTGACCTGGCATTCGTTGGCCTTGAGCTTCTGCACCCGAACCGACGCATCGGTGTTGATGGAGAAAATCAGGTTCTTCAGCTTGACCCGCTCCGGCGCCCAGTACTGGCTGTTGGCAACGTAGCGGATGTTGGAATCTTTCTGGTAGCTCTTGAACTCGAACGGCCCGGTGCCGATCGGTTTCTGGTTGATGTCGCTCGGCTTGCCGCTCTTGAGCAGTTGGTCGGCGTATTCGGCCGACAGGATCGCGGCAAAGCTCATGGCGATGTTCTGGATGAACGCGGCGTCCACGCTGTTGAGGGTCATCACCACCGTCAACGGCCCGGTTTTCTCGACCTTGGCGATGTTCTTGTTCAGGCTCATGCCGTTGAAGTACGGGAACTCGGTGGGGTAGGCCTTGCGGAACGGGTGCTGCGGATCAAGCATGCGGTTGAAGGTGAACAACACGTCGTCGGCGTTGAAGTCCCGGGTCGGTGTGAAGTAGCCGGTGGTATGAAATTTCACGCCTTCGCGCAGGTGAAAGGTGTACTTCAGACCGTCTTCGGAAATATCCCAGTGGGTTGCAAGACCGGGTACGACATTGGTCGCGCCTTTTTCAAACTCGGCCAGACGGTTGTACAGCGGCTCGGCGGCATCGTTGTCGGTGGCCGTGGTGTATTGCGCGGTGTCAAAACCGGCCGGGCTGCCTTCGGAACAGAACACCAGGCTGCCGTCGGCGGCGTGGGCCACCGATGTTGCAGCCAGCAATGCGGATAAAACCAGGGTATGGCGCATAACGCTCCCTCTCTCGTTCGGGGTGTTTTAACAGTGAACCGGTGTCCTTCCGGGGACAGTCCGGAGCACTGAGCTCATTCCATTGCGATGCAATCAATGCCGCAGGCCCAGCAAGTTGACCAGGCCCCGACGGTAGGAGCCGTGGGCCAGTCAGTAAATGCGTAATGCCTGAAAGACTTGTGGGAAAAGGCGATACGTCCTAAACCAACTGCTGTGGTACGCAGTGTTTTTGGATGTAGGCGATTTCCTGGGTCTCGGTCCCGGCAGATAAAGCAACGGCGCCGTCAGGGACGCCGCCGTTGCCAATCTTTACTTGCTGACGCTGACGCCGTAGAAGGAGTTCAAGCCAAATGGGCTGATCTTGAAGTCCTGCACGTTGGCGCGCATGGGTTGATACACCGTCGAGTGAGCGATAGGTGTCATTGGCACAGCATCCTTGAGGACGTGTTGCGCCTGTTTGTACAGTTCGGTGCGCTTGGCCTGGTCGCTGGTGCGCTTGGCGTCCTTGACCAGTCCGTCGAATTTCTTGTCGCACCATTTGGAGAAGTTGTTGCCACTCAGGGAGTCGCAACCGAACAGTACGTTGAGCCAGTTGTCCGGGTCACCGTTGTCACCGCTCCAGCCGATGATCATCGCCTGGTTCTCGCCGCCTTTGGAGCGCTTGATGTACTCGCCCCATTCGTAGCTGACGATGTTGACGTTCAGGCCGATTTTCTTCCAGTCGGACTGCAGCATCTCAGCCATCAGCTTGGCGTTCGGGTTGTACGGACGCTGGACCGGCATCGCCCACAGGGTGATGTTGGTGCCTTCCTTGACGCCGGCTTCCTTGAGCAGCTCCTTGGCTTTCTCAGGGTCGTACTTGGCGTCCTTGATGGTGGTGTCGTAGGACCACTGGGTCGGCGGCATGGCGTTGACCGCCAGCTGGCCGGCGCCCTGGTAGACCGAGTCGATGATCTGCGGCTTGTTGACCGCCATGTCCAGCGCCTGGCGGACCTTCAGGTTGGCGAGCACGTTCGGCTCGTTGCTGCCCTTGATCTTGTCCATCACGTTGTAGGCGATGTAGCCGAGGTTGAAGCCGGCCTGGTCAGGCATCTTCAGCGCCTTGTCGTCCTTCAGCGCCTTGAGGTCGGCGGGGCGTGGGAAGAGGGTGACCTGGCACTCGTTTTTCTTCAGCTTCTGGATCCGCACCGACGGGTCGGTGGTGATGGCGAAGATCAGGTTGTCGATCTTCACGTCTTCCGGCTTCCAGTAGTCCTTGTTCCCGGTGTAGCGGATGTTGGAGTCTTTCTGGTAGCTCTTGAACACGAACGGGCCAGTGCCGACAGGCTTCTGGTTGATGTCCGAAGCCTTGCCTTCCTTGAGCAGCTGGGCCGCGTACTCGGCGGACTGGATCGAGGCGAAGCTCATGGCCATGTTCTGGATGAACGCGGCGTCGACATCCTTGAGGGTGAACTTGACGGTGTGGTCGTCGACTTTATCGATCTGGGTGATGTTGGTGTCCATCCCCATGTCGGTGAAGTACGGGAATTCGGTCGGGTACGCCTTACGGAACGGGTCGTCCTTGTTGATCATCCGGTTAAAGGTGAACAGCACGTCGTCGGCGTTGAATTCGCGGCTCGGCTTGAAGTAGGAGGTGGTGTGGAACTTGACGCCTTCACGCAGGTGGAAGGTGTAGGTCAGGCCGTCTTCGGAAATGTCCCATTTGGTCGCCAGGCCAGGAATCACAGCGGTGCCGCCGCGTTCGAACTGGGTCAGGCGGTTGAACATGGTTTCTGCAGAGGCGTCGAAGTCGGTTCCGGTGGTGTACTGACCAGGGTCAAAACCGGCTGGGCTCCCTTCGGAGCAGAACACCAGGTTAGTCGCGGCTTGAGCGAAAGGTGCGCTGGCGAGTAAGCCTGCACTGACTAAAAACGGAATGACCGCTTGTTTAAGCATGTTGGCCTCATGATTTGTTGTCATTTTTGGATTTGAGGGCGACCTCGTGAGTCGTCCTGCGGATACTTATGCAGGCCCCATACCCAATGCAAGATCCAGAGCGGTCGCAGGTCTGAAACAGTGGCACGAACGTACCTTAATGTCGCATTCGTATAACTTCTGACGCAGTTGACCGTTTGCGAGCGTTTTTTTGGCGCCAATTGCGCCCCTTGCCGGTGCGCCACGCGGTCGTGGCGCACCGGTTTGGCGCGGGTGTTACTTCGTCAAACCCACGCCGTAGAAGGGTGTAAGCCCAAATGGGCTGAGTTTGAAGTCGACCACTTTCCTGTTTATCGGCTGAAAGACCGTCGAGTTGGCGATCGGTGTAATCGGCACCTGTTGCTTGAGAATCTTCTGTGCCTGGCGGTACAGGTCGATCCGTTGCTGGCGGTCGGTCGAGGCCTTGGCCTGCTGGATCAGGCGGTCATAGGCCGGGTCGCACCACTTGGCGTAGTTGCTGCCCTTGACCGCCGCGCAGCTGTACAACACGCCCAACCAGTTGTCGGGGTCGCCGTTGTCGCCGGTCCAGCCGTAGATCATTGCGTCATGTTCGCCGTTTTTCGCACGCTTGATGTACTCGCCCCATTCATAGCTGACGATATTGGCCTTGATCCCGATTTTGGCCCAATCCTGCTGGATCATCTGCGCCGACATTCGCGCGTTGGGGTTGGAGGCGCGCTGCACCGTCATCGCCCATAAATTGATGGTAGTACCCGGCGCAACCCCGGCTTCCTTGAGCAGCGCCTTGGCCTTGGTCACGTCATGGGGGGCGTCCTGGATGCTCGGGTCGAACGACCATTGCGCCGGCGGCAAGGCGTTCTGCGCCAGTTGCCCGGCGCTCTGGTACACGGCTTTGATGATCGCCGGCTTGTCGATGGCCATGTCCAGCGCCTGACGAACCTTGAGCTGGTCCAGGGGCGGGTGCGTCACGTTGTAGGCCAGGAAACCCAGGTTGAAACCGGGCTGCTTGAGCACCTGCAGGTTCGGATCCTGCTCCATCACCTCGATGTCGGCCGGGCGCGGATAGCCGCTGACCTGGCATTCATTTCTCTTGAGCTTTTGCAGGCGCACGGCAGCGTCGGGGGTGATGGAGAAGATCAGGTTGTCGAGCTTCACGTCCTCGGGTTTCCAGTACGCGGTGTTGGCGGCGTAACGAATCTGCGAGTCCTTCTGGTAGCGCTTGAACACGAACGGCCCGGTGCCGACGGGCTTCTGGTTGAGGTCGCCGGCCTTGCCTTCCTTGAGCAACTGGGCCGCGTATTCGGCGGACTGCACCGACGCAAAACTCATCGCCAGGTTCTGCACGAAGGCCGCATCAACGTTGTTCAGGTTGAAACGCACGGTGTGGTCGTCGAGTTTTTCGACGCTCTTGATCGTGGTGTTCAGGCCCATGTCGGTGAAGTACGGCGACTCGGTGGGGTAGGCCTGGCGGAACGGGTGTTGCGGGTCGAGCAGGCGCTGGAAGGTGAACAACACGTCGTCGGCGTTGAAGTCGCGGCTGGGCGTGAAGTAGTCGGTGGTGTGGAATTTCACGCCGTCGCGCAGGTGAAAGGTGTAGGCCAGGCCGTCGGCGGAGACGTCCCAGCTTTGCGCCAGCCCGGGCTCGACCTCGGTGCCGCCGCGCTTGAATTGGGTGAGGCGGTTGAAGACGGTTTCAGCCGAAGCATCGAAGTCGGTGCCACTGGTGTATTGGCTGGGGTCGAAGCCGGCGGGGCTGGCCTCGGAGCAGTAGACCAGGGTGGTGGCGGCCTGGGCCAATGGGGCGCTGCTGATCAGGGCCAGGGTGAGCAGGAGGGGTTTGAAGGTGGTCCGGTCCATGAGATCCCTTGGGGCGTGGTGATGGTTTTCCTGGAGATTAGCGGGTGGGGCGCCGGCATAGGAAATATCTAAAAGTGCGGATGACCCCTGGGTTTGGGTATACCGATTTCCATCATTATTTAATTGACGCCGGAATAATGGCTATCTAGTATCGCGCCACTATTTTGATACTGCTCTCGGAGCGGGGGATGACGTACATCTCACCCGCCCTGGGGACAAGGTCGTGTCTGGCTTGTTGCCGACTGACCTTGGCATGGATGACCTCTTTAATTGCGCTGCACGAGACCCGATCATGGACGACCGCCAATTCGCCTTTATGGCCCGCCAGCCTTCTGCTG
>NZ_JAGGOF010000019.1 GCF_018614775.1 Pseudomonas fluorescens | reverse complement strand
AGAGCGTGGGAACGATCATGCGGGGGTCTAGGCGGCGAGGTTACTGAGAACGCCGAACAGCAATCACATCGACCTCAACCAGAAATGCTTTGTTAGCCAGACCGGCGACTTGCATCAGGGTTCGCGCGGGCAACTCCGGCTGCGACGGGGTCCCGAAGAACATTGCGTAGCCTTCAGTAAAACCCTTCATGTCCATTTTGTTACCCAGTGCAGGATCGCCCACCAGGAAAACCTGCACCTTGACGACATCGCCAAGCGTCAATCCCAGGTCGCTGAGTGCACTTTCTATGGCGGCCAATACGGCAATGGTTTGTCCCTTGGTATCTCCGCCATACGCAAGGGGGCTGTCGAGTGGCTGAGAAGCATCTTTCAGCGGAGGCAACTTGCCGGACAGGTACACCAGAGAAGCCGACGCAGGCACTTCAACGGCGGCGGAAACGGGAACACTCGAGTTGGCTACGGGGTGGCGGACGATGCTCCGCTCTTGGGTCTGCGAAATGGCCCCGCTCATCATGAAGAGAGCAGCGACACCTGCCAAAATGCTTCGGGTATCGAACATGGGTGACCTTGTCCTTATTTCAAAGGGGACCCAGGCGACAGCGCCTGAGCTCATATCGGGGAGGGTCAGTCAGTCATTCAGGTAGCAGGCAGGGCCCCGACGGTCTTCAGTACTTCCCGGCCGATTGCCTCACGCTTGTGCGCGTCAGCCATGCGATTGGGTGTATCGATGTTGACCGCGAAGAATACCGGGCCCGCAGGCAGCTCAATCCAGCCCACCCACCAGCCAACCCGCTGGCCCAGGCCTGTCTTGGAGCGCATGATCCAGTCCGGGCCCGCCCCGGTTACCATGATGTCCTTGGTCAGGGTCAGGTGTTCGGGTTTGAAGGGCAGCTCGTTCCTGTAGAGTTTGCGAAGAAACTCGACTTGTTCGACAGCCGAGACTTCAAGGCCGCCATTGATCCAGTAATCACGGACCTTGATAACCGCGCTTTGATTGCCGTACTTGATTTTTTCCAGATAATCAACGGCCCGGCGCTCGCCAATCTCCTTGGCAAAACCGCGGTACACCCACAGTGCCGAATACCTCATTGCCGAGCGAAGCGTCTGGTCCTGATTGTGCGTGGGGATTTCATGTTTTCCCCCGCCCCACTTAAATTGCTGGAACTCGTCCTTTACCACACCCGAGTCCAGCGCAAAGAGCGTATGCGGGACTTTGAAAGTAGAGGCCGGTGTATAACGAACCACTGAACGGTCTTTGTTGTAGACGTAGGCCTTGGCCACTGCACTGCGCTCATCCCTGATTACAATGGTTCCTTCAGTATTGTATTTATCAAAGATACTCTTCCAACCTGCTACTTTTGCCTCATCGTTACCCGTATTAGCCGAGGCCATTCCCGAACATAAAGCAAAGCAGGCCACGAGCCATGAAATACGCAGATTAATCATCGGAAAGCTCACTTTTTCGGCAAAAAAACGCGGCGAGTATAGAAGCCGACCCTCGTAAATCTGCAAAAAATTAGTGTTACACATGGTGTCTGCATAGCAGGTTTCGATATCACTCTATGCTTCGGCCGATGCCGGCACTGAGGTCAGGATAAGAATAAAGGAGGGATGTTCTCTAATGGCTGAGCAGTATGTCCCAGCAGGGTAAGCAGGATTTCATTGCCATACCCCTGCGTTGGATATTGGCTCGTCTTATCTGACTGAAGCTAATGGACCAGGGACGATGCATGTCCAATACCTAAGCAGCCAGCACACAGGAATCTGCGCCGACGGGATGGCACTGCTACGCTCAAAGAGCGGCTAAAAAGCAGTGCCGTCTTCTGGACTCCCACTGCCACCGTGCTTGGAACTCTCCCCCATGAAACCACTATATTTAGCCGTATCGCTTTGCTGTCTCTCACACCCTGCCCTGGCTGAAACCCTCACCTTCGCAACCTGGAACCTGGCATGGCAGCGATCAGCGCCGCTTAGCCAGACTCAGTTCGATGAGTGCAGCAAGATCAAGGCAGCTGAACGCGAGTAACTTGAAGAAAAGCACCCCTATCGATGGGAGTGCAAGTCGCCTGCGCAGATAGCGGACATGAAGGCGGTAGCAGAAAAGCTGGATGCGGACGTGATTGCTGTGCAGGAGGTCGAAAGTCCTGAAGCCCTCCAGCAGATCTGGCCGAGGGACAAGTACGATTTCTACGTGAACATGCAAAGCCCTTGGATACAGCGCACTGGGTTCGTTGTTCGCAAATCCAGTGGGCTTGAGGTCGGGATGCTCGGCGACGTTCGCTCTCTTGGAGAGGCCTTCAAGAGTCATGCTCGACAGGGTGCGGAATTACCCGTGACGATCAAAGGCATGACCCTGAAGCTTTTATCGGTACACCTCAAAAGCGGCTGTTTTGACCAGGCGTTGAACAGCGGCTATGCGACCGAGCGCGATAAAGCCAACGGGGTCATCACCTGCGACGTCCTTAAAAGGCAAGCACCTGCACTTGAAACATGGCTCGATCACTCAATTCGGTCTGGCGCTTCTGCAATGATTATTGGGGATTTCAATCGTCGATTTGACGCTGCGGTTGAACATGAAACAGCGCCTGAAGTGAGTCTTTATGCGCAGCTTTCGGATGGCGAGCCTTCAGCTGCCAAGTTGTTCCGCCCAACCAAGGGTTTTGAGGCGCAACCTGAATGTCAGGGCGGAGGCTCCAAATGGCTGATTGACCATGCCTTGATGACCCACGAGTTAGGAAAGCATTACGTAGCCGGTTCGTTGTTGGAACTTCCTGTACCTATGAAAGGTACTGACCATTGCCCGCTTGTTTTCAAAATGAAATTTTAATAGGCAGAGACCCATTGAGTGCTCTATTGGAACGGCATCCTTTTTTCAGATCGCGGATCGTTCCCACGCAGAGCGTGGGAACGATCATGCAAAGGGGCCAGAGTCTCTCAATCAACCCCGCTACCGGCTGCATGCGTGAACCCCAAACTGTGATCGGCGCCTGGGAAGACGTGCAGTTCCGCGTGGGGTAACAGTCCAGCAAGGCGCTGGCCGACGTGAACGGGGCTGATCGGATCCGCATCGCCCCAGAGAAGTCCAAGCGCTCGGCAACCGGGTGCCCCGCATGATGAGCCCGATTCGGTACTTTTCATCCTGTACGCGGCCAGCTATAAAGCCATTGCGTTGTCCAAAGTGACACAAGACATTTCGCTGAAAACCAATTAGCTATGCATCTTGATACGTGCTTTATACCCAGGCCGGGCTTGGTCAAATAGGGATGTTTGTGCCGCTGGGAGGGGACATGGTTCCAGAACTGACGGCAGGATTCTTATGAAGAACGAAACCACACGGAAACATAAGTGAGCATGATGCCAGACCTCGACAGCACCGACTTAAAGATCCTCGAAATCCTCACTTCGGACGCACGCACCAGTATTTCGGACATCGCTCGCCGAGTGCACAAGTCCCGAACTGCCGTTGAAGCGCGGGTCGCCCGGATGGAAGCACAGGGGCCCATCCTTGGGTATACCACGCGTCTCGCCGCGACAACGAATGAAGCACCTTGTCACACCGCGTTCATGCAGTTCACCCACACCCGGCCAAACTTGTGCGCTCAGGTGTGGGACTACATCAAAGACAAGCCTGGCGTGATTGAAGCGTTCTCACTGTTCGGCGACGTTGATTTACTCGTGCGCTACGACCATACCCACATCAGCAACGTGATTGAGTTCAAGGAGAGCGCTCTGGCTACCGGGCTGGTGAAAAGCGTGACCATTATGCCGGTATTGCGGCATTGGCAGAAGCCGTAACCGGCACCGCCCAAACGCCTATCTGTGGGCAAGTGGCTCTAATAAGCTGTATCGCAAGACTCAACAGGTCGTCGCTGAAGGACGCATCGACCTGATGATGCCCAAGCGACACTAGCAACACCGCCTTCGTATCCTCGCTGATGCGGAACGGCTCAGCATCCACGTCCTTTCCACCGATACAGGCCATCAGGTCATCCCCGGTGCCATATACGATGCTGCCTGCCGCCACGGGCCGCGAGCGGCTTTGAAACAGCGGTATGATACGGTCGCCCGGCTGAGCCAAGCGGACCTCTAGGCAAGCGGGCTTCTCGCTCAAGCTATGGCCACCGAGACTAGCGCCAAACGTGAGCGCGGCCAGGTTGTAGGCGTCGACCACGTTATTGATGCACAGCACGCCCTTTTCCAGGCAACGCTCCATCAATTTGAGGTTGGCCGGTCGGGTGTCCATGAAGCCCAATGCTTGCAACTGCTCTTGATAGCCTTGCACGGCCGGTGTAGCGATAAAGCTGGCGAACTCGGCGCGCAGCTGATCGATACGCGCCGCTAAGGCTTGTTCATGTACCCGGCTCGGCGTGACCTCTATGCCCTCAAGGTACACCGCTCGGGCCTGTTGGATATTCAATGCCGATTCAATCATGGAAACACGACTCCAGAATTAGTCGTACGCGCGCTTCGGCCTGGTCGAGCTCGGCCAGGTCACTTGCGGCCAGCCAGACGATGCCAGGGCAGGTGGCCAGGTCTCGGGTCAGTGGCAACCGCTGGTCCGCGTCCATGAAACGTTTGAAACCCTGGAAAGCCCCAACGGCGTGCAGCTGTTGCAGCGCTTGCTCGCCAACTTCAAGGCGGGCGCCCTCTCGCTGGGTGATCAGGAATACGATCCGGCCCTGTTGTCGCAGACGGCTGGTGGCTGGGTATGCAACCGGCTCATGGGTATACGTGGAAATCGCCATCGACAGCAGGTCCGGTTCGTAGCACTGTTTGAAAAGGCTAGGCGCCACGCCACCATGCAACCGTGCGCCGGCCTCGATCATGACCGGCCCTGCGGGGCTGTCGATCAACTCCATGTGCAGTGGTCCGAAGCGTACATCCAAGGCCGAGGCACAGGCCCTGGCGTAGGCCACCAACGCGTTAGACCCAGCGTCGGTGGGGTCCAGGACCTCAAGGCCTTCGTACACGAAACGCGAACCGTTGTGCTCGGCCTTACGGTAGCGGCACAGGCTCGACACGTGGATACCCTGGGCTGACACCACCATATCGACCACATACTCAGGACCTGATACAAACTCCTGAATCAGATAGCGCCCCTTGGGCTCCCCCAAGGCGTTGCTACCCAGCCAGTCCAGGCTCGCCAGCGCCTGTTCGAGGCCACTCCGTCCTTGGACCAGTTCCACGCCATCGGTCATAAACGAATTGACTGGTTTGAGCACGAACTCGCCCTGCTCAGGAAACTGTCTCAATGCGGCTTGTGCATCATCCGGCGAGCTGACCTCGACGCTGGGGATATGCCGTAAGCCGGCATTGGCAATTGCGTGCTGCATGGCATTTTTGTCTCGCCGCCATGCCGACGTTTCCGGGGTATTGCCGGAAACGCCAAAGTACTGCGCCAGTTGGTCAGTCACCCGAACGCCCAGCTCACTGCCCGCCACCATCGCACAAACTTGTAGAGGGTCGATCAACGCAACGATCTCCGTCGCGGCGATCAGCTCGGCCTGCTCGAATCCTTCACCCGTGAACGCTTTGATGAAACGCTCGGGAACCGTGGGCGCTGAAAGGACAGCATGGCAGCGGTAGCCTTTGGCCTTGAACAGCGGTGCGTAGAGAGCCCCTGTCGAGAAGGGGTCAACTATCAGAATCACGTCTTTTTCATGCTTCATGGAATTTTCTCTTAGCGCACCATTACAGCGCGTGGGGTATTCAGCCTGGTCAGGGCGACCGTCAGCATCAACAACACACCAACGCCCACGAACACATAAGGCGCGGCCGTGCGGCCAAACGCGTAGTCACTGACAAGGAAGCCCACGCACAGCGGGGCCGCCGACTGCAATACGATGAAATAGAAAGAACTG
Organism: Pseudomonas fluorescens; assembly: GCF_018614775.1. GTDB lineage: Bacteria > Pseudomonadota > Gammaproteobacteria > Pseudomonadales > Pseudomonadaceae > Aquipseudomonas > Aquipseudomonas fluorescens_BY. The sequence continues at coordinate 123,378 of NZ_JAGGOF010000019.1, read as the reverse complement.
GTCGCGGCCAGGCTATTGGCCTGTTCGGGTGTGGTTGCCAGCTCGATCAAGTGTTGACGTATGGATATGCGCAGGGTGTTGATGCTGAATCCCACCAGCACGCATACACCAATGGACAGCAACGGCAGCGGGCTGAACGCGAGTACGTAATCTGCCGCAACCAGCAGCCCCGCGAACAGCAGTGTGTTGAGCCTTGGCAAGGGCAAGATCGCCGCAGCGAAGGCGCCCAACCCGGCTACGCCGCTGGCCAGGCCGAACTCGGCGGAACTCCAGCCGTTCAATCCCTGATACACAAGCGGAACCATGGTATTGAATGAGCCGATATGGAAACCGATCATGCCCAGCACCAGGCACAGCAGGACCACGCCACTACCCGCCGATACTGCCGCCGGGGCAGCACCGTTCTGACGGTTGGCCGAAGCCGACGGTTGCCCCGCATTGACCCCGGCCACAGAGACGAAGGCGATGACGATAAGCGACAGAGCACCCATCCCGTAGACCAGGGTCGGCAGCGAGGCCTTGTCCAGGATCAGTCCGCCCAGGAACGAGCCTGAAAAAGCCCCCAGCTGAAATGCGGTCTGCATCCAGCGTGCGGAGCGCCCGCTATCGATCAAGCCAGCCAGCACCTGCTTGGTATTGGCCGCTTCATACGCGCTGGTCGTGATGTAGTTGAGGATGCCCACCAGCAGCGCCGTCAAGATAAAGCCATTCAAGGTTTCCAGTAGGCCACTTGCCGCGATCAGCGCCAGCACTACATAGACAGCGGTACGCACTAGCACCACGCCGCGTACCGTGAGGCGCGTGCTGTCCAACGCTGGAAACATCCTGCGCAAGGTGAACGGGACAAAGGCACTCAGGCCAAGTAGCACGCCCAGTAGCAACGGCGAGGAAGTGCCCCGAAGCGCCGCCCAGATCAGACCAATCAACAGCGCCATGTCGGTCAGGGCAGATACCGACACCACGGCATAGAAGCTAAATACATGGCGATTCATGAGCATATGTCCTCGCGTTGTGCCGCAATGATGCCCGGCAGGTACTCCTTCCAGAAAACCGTGTCTTCGTTAGGCACCACCAGGTGGATAGTGGCCCCGGTTCTGACCAGCGGCAGCCCCTTGGTATCGAGGCGTGACACGTGATAGGCGTTGTCATGCCATGGGCAAACCAATTTGGCCCGGCACTTCGAAGCGCTACCCAGATGGAGCGGCCCGCCCCGATGCGGGCATTGGCTGGGAATCAACGCATATTTGCCGTTCACATCTGTGGCGAAGTATTCAGTTTTGCCCGTGCGTATGCGGTTGAACACGTCCTTGTTGACGCTCAGAGTCTTCATTGGCTCACTCCAGACCGGTCACAGCGTAACGACTGGTGGCGGACAGCACTTTGGTGCCATGCAACATCCCCTTGGGAATGACGATGCTTTCGCCGGCCTTGAGCAAGATGGATTTCGCCGGCGAAGCCACCAGTTCGATCAACCCGGTTTGGACCGAAAACAGCTCCGCCACTGGATGAGCATGCGGAACCGAGATTTCGTTTTGCGGTTCCTCGAACGTGGCATCGACATGCGCCTGCGACATGCCAGAAAACTGCTCGCGGGCCAAGGCGACATACTTGGGCAAGTTGTCTTGCCATTCGATATTTCGAAACAGATCTTCATCCGCGACGTCTTGCAGCAAACGGAACTCTTCGAAACCACGCAGGATTTCAGGAATGATCTGCACCCCGTATTGTTTAATCATTGGAATGACCAGTTTGTCCAGGGCCATACGGCCATGGTGAACGTCGATGTGGTTGTGCTCATCGAAATAGAGGGTATCGATGTTGTCACCAAAACCCGCTTTAATGGCCTGAGCCTGGGACCGGGTCACGAACGCAAGGCTTGCCTCGGTGTAATACATGGCCCCGAGGTAACGGAAGAACTTGGCGTGATCGTGGGATACATAGTGAAAGTAATTGATCAGGGAGATCGAGGACGCCGTATAGAACTGCCAATACGTGTGAAGGCTCGGATCGAGGTCACAGGCCGTCATCAGGCGTTCGAATATCGTACTGTGCTTCTTCTCGTGCACGCCGTAGCCGTACTCATCCAGATAGATCTTGAACAGTTCGCTGGTGAAGGGTCCGAAGTTTCCTAATACGTTGCGGCCCATGGCGGAGGCTTCGCTCAAGAAGTCGCCGGCGCACTGGATCAGGTAATAGCGAGCCGCTTCCTTAGGATCACAAGCGTTCTGGATGCTGCTGAGCAAGCCGGAGGGCGCATCGCGCACCTTCTCCAGTACCCCGCTCGTGTACGCCAGGAAGCTCTCGAGATCCCAGCTGCCTGATAATGAAATCTCATCGTCCAGCCAGCCGAAGACATGCTGCTCCAATAGCGGACGAAGCAGTTCCAATGCCTTACGCAATTCGGCGTTGTAGAAGCCGTTGAAATGCTCGAAATTCAATGGCTTTTCAATCGGCAGAAACACCATGTCCTGCTCGTAGCGGTTCATCAGCAAACGTTGGGCCGCCAGATAACTGGGCTGGCTGAGCTGCCCTTTGGGCAAGTGCTTCTTCAACTGATCCAGTTTCAGGTCTTGTGGCCGAGTCGGGCGGTGGTAGGGGTCGTTCATGAAAAACGAAGCGGGCTGGCCTAACAGGGGGTGTTTGCGCACGACATCGAGTGCATTTTCCAGCAGGCCATCGTCCATGTGTATCGCGAGCATTTCCATACATCCTTATTTAGCTGGCTGAAACTACGGCTATTGTCTACACCTAGCCAGCAAGTTAAATAGGCAAATTTAGAGTTTCATTAGTTAAAACGGCGTAAGCCTTAGTGAATTTCACTACGACGGCGACCGCCGCAGCAGGCAGACTTATCCACGCCCGAGCTTCATTGCGTAGAGCCGGGTGCTCGGATAGTTTGGCGGGTCCTGCAAACTCACGTGCAGATCAAGTAAAAAGGAATAGTTCAGGAATAACTCTGCATAAAAAGGATGAGGAATACCAGAATGTTTATCTCGGTCAAATCGGGCATAAGTTTTTCCGAGCAATCCAAATACCAGTGCCCGTACATGGGAGGCGCCTTGGACGGTGACGGTCTTTTTCGAGCCCGCACGGTCGGCCATGAACTTCAGGGCGGCCTCGGGGATGTTCTTGTCCGCCGAACCGTAGATGAACCAGGACGGCAGTTTTTTCCAGGCCGGTTCGCCCGACGCTTCCGTCAGCGCAGCCTCGCTGATCGGGCGTTGGGTGACGGCCATCAGCGCGGACTCAGCGGCTGGAACGTCGGCGGCAAACTGTTGGCCGAATTTGTCTTGCTGGATATAGAGGTCTTTGTTGCCGTCGTCCAGCGGCGCCGGAGCGGCCAAGGAAGAGGCGATTAACGGTCAAACCTTTTGGCCATTTCGATCCCCTTTTGGCCGCTCCTGCCGTTCTCTGAAACGCCGCCTGCCGCAAGACTGTGACCAACGGAACCAGCCTTGCGGAGAACAATAAATGCTGACGATCTATTCCGACGATCACCACCTGCACCACGGCCGCTGCGAGTTGATGGACGGGCAATTGATGCCCTGTTTCGAGATGCCGTCCCGGGCCGATCATGTGCTGGACCGGGTCAAGGCTCGGGCGCTGGGGCCGGTTGAGGCACCACAGGACTTCGGGCTCGGGCCGATCCAGCGGATCCACAGCCCGGCGTATCTGGAATTCTTCAAAGGCGCGTGGGACCGTTGGGCCGCGTTCAACCGCGAGGGTGATTTGCTGCCCTACACCTGGCCGGCGCGGACGTTGCGCACGGTCATGCCGACCAGCCTGCACGGTCAACTCGGTTATTACAGTTTCGACGGTGGGGCGCCGATCACCGCTGGCACCTGGCAAGCAGCCTATAGCGCCGCCCAGGTGGCGCTCACCGCCCAGGCCGCGATCCAGCGCGGTGCGCGCAGTGCGTTTGCGTTGTGCCGCCCGCCCGGGCATCACGCCGCCAGTGATTTGATGGGCGGCTATTGCTACCTCAACAACGCCGCTATCGCTGCCCAGGCGTTCCTTGACCAGGGCCATGGCAAGGTCGCGATCCTCGACGTCGACTACCACCACGGCAACGGCACCCAGTCGATTTTCTACGAACGCAGCGACGTGTTGTTCGCCTCGATCCACGGTCATCCGGAAGCCGAGTTTCCATTCTTTCTCGGCTACGCCGACGAGCGCGGAGAAGGCGCCGGGGATGGCTTCAACTTCAACTACCCTCTACCGGCCGGCTCCGGCTGGGACACCTGGAGCGCCGCGCTTGAGCAGGCCTGCGGCGAGATCCAGGGCTACGACGCCGATGTCATCGTCGTGTCCCTGGGTGTGGACACTTTCAAGGACGACCCGATCTCCCAGTTCAAGCTCGACAGCCCGGATTACCTGGCGATGGGCAAGCGCATCGCCGCGCTCGGCAAGCCGACCCTGTTCGTGATGGAGGGCGGCTACGCGGTGGCAGAAATCGGCATCAATGCCGTGAACGTTCTTGAAGGTTTTCAAAGCGCCCAATGAGGAATAACAGCATGAACAGGCTCAAGCGTTTGATCGTTCCCACACTCTGCGCCGCGCTGCTTGGCGGTGCGGCACACGCTGAAGAACGGACCCTGCGGGTCTACAACTGGTTCGACTACATCACGCCCAAGGCCCTGGAGGATTTCAAGGCGCAGAACAGCCAGGTCAAGTTGGTCTATGACATCTTCGACACCAACGAAGCCCTGGAAGCGAAGCTGCTGACCGGCAATTCCGGCTACGACGTGGTGGTGCCGTCCAACGTGTTCCTGGCCAAGCAGATCGAGGCCGGTGTGTTCCAGCCGCTGGACCGCAGTAAATTGCCGAACTGGAACCACCTTGATCCCAAGTTGATGAAGCTGATCGAGGCCAATGACCCGGGCAACAAGTTTGCCGTGCCGTACATGTACGGCACCATTCTGATTGGCTTCAACCCGGACAAGGTCAAGGCTGCCCTGGGCGACAAGGCGCCGGTGGACAGTTGGGACCTGATTTTCAAGGAAGAGAACATCAGCAAGCTCAAGCAATGCGGCGTGGCGCTGCTCGATTCGCCGTCGGAAATCCTGCCGCTGGCCTTGCAGCACCTGGGCCTGGACCCCAACAGCAAGAAGCCGGCGGACTATGCCAAGGCCGAAGCGCTGTTGATGAAGATCCGCCCGTACATCACCTACTTCCACTCGTCCAAATACATGGCCGACATCGCCAACGGTGACATCTGCGTGGCGGTGGGGTATTCCGGCAGTTTTTCCCAGGCGGCCAACCGGGCCAAGGATGCCAAGAACGGCGTGACGGTGGACATGCGTCTGCCCAAGGAAGGCGCGCCGATCTGGTTCGACATGCTCGCTATTCCCAAAGGGGCGAAGAACCCGGATGACGCCTACACCTTCATCAACTACTTGCTGCAACCGCAGGTGATTGCGCCGGTCAGCGATTTTGTCGGCTATCCGAACCCGAACAAGGACGCTACGGAGATGGTCGACCCGGCGATCCGCAACAACCCCAACCTGTACCCGACCGAAGCGGCCATGGCGACGCTGTACACGTTGCAGCCGTTGCCGAGGGACGCCGAACGGGCACGGACAAGGGCTTGGACTCGGATCAAGTCCGGCCAGTGATCGCGTCTGTCAGTAACCCGGAAAACCTGTGGGAGCGAGCCTGCTCGCGATAGCGGTGTTTCAGGCTACGGCGATGTTGGATGTGCTGACGCCATCGCGAGCAGGCTCGCTTCCACAGGGCCCGGCGTTGTGCAGGGATATTGGGATCCGCAGGATTCGCACCGTCAATCCGCCCCATACATAGTTACCACCTCCCCCGTTTTGCATCCCCCTAGCATGGAAATCCCGAAGCGCTCGGCTTCGGGGATCCATACGTCGCGAGACAGGGAGACTCTGATGACACCCACTTCTAGTACCACGCCGCCCAACTTCAGGGAGGTGTTACTGAATCAGTTGCTGGCGGGGCCCACGTATCCGGAGGTTGCGTCGATCCTTCTGCGCGATGGCCTCAAGAAGCTTTATCCCACGCTGAACCTGGATCCGCACAACACCGTGGTCGGCGAGCCGAATTGGGACATTATCGACAACGAAATCGTGCCACGGCCCACCCGCTACGAAACCCTCAGCGAGATGCTGGCAGGGCTCGTGAATGAAAAAAGCGACCCACTGCTGCTGATCGAAGGGCTGCACTTCCTGACCCAACTGCCGCTGACGGTTCCCGAAGTACATTTGCCAGTGCGCATCGACCAGATCGGACGCCTGATCAATGAGCTGGTGCCGGCCATGCTGACAGCCCGACAGGAGCAACAACTGGCGTACTGGAACGCTTCACTGAGCGAATCCGGCCCGCGCTGGCATGACCTCTCCAATACGCTGCGCAAAGCGTGGAACGTCGGGCCCGTCAAGGGCTGGACGGCGGCGGAGTGCGACCTGGCCAGGCAATTGTTCCATTACCCCGACCGCAAGGACCGCAAGACGAATGACCCTTATGACAGCCACGCCTACCTGATCGACATCGATAGCGTCGACGGCCCTGAAGTGAGCCGCCTGGCCGACAATTCCATCGTGGTGCTGATCGGCAAAATCGAGAGCAAGGAGGTCATCCTCAAGTACTCGATCGTCAACGGATACGAAAAGTTCGAGACCCAGCAGGCCTTGGGCCAGTCCCTGCCGTCCCATTTCGGCACCGCCACCTACCGGAAAATCCAGTGGCGGTTGTATGAGCCCGCCGGCAACATTTTCGATCACAAGGCCTGCGGGATGATCGCCGAGCAGATCAAGATCATCGGTGCCTCCCCGCAAACCTCGGTGACCTACGAGCCCCTCATCAACGGCGAGGAAGCCGATCAGGACGCGCTCGTGGGCTGGTTCCAGAAGCAGATACCCGACTGGTTGCTCAGGGCCTCGCCGTCCGACCAGAGCCTGTTTGCCCAGCACATGAAAAACCTGTCGATCTTGAATCAGTCCCATGCCGGCAGGACCTATGTGGACGAGATTCCTTCCATCAAGGACTACGCGTTAAACCAGCTGAAACAGCAGCTGGTCGCGGACCACGCCGACGCCTCGAAGCTCGACCTTGGACACATCGAAATCGAGGTGCGCAGCCCGGTTGTCTGGGGAAGTTTCGTAGTGCCCGGCAAGATCGAGACCACCCGCTTCAGCCTGGTTGAGCTCGCCTTGCAAAACCTGATTGCGCTGCCCCTGGGGGACAAAACCGTCCGGTTCCTCGACGACACCGAGCTGCCAGAGTGGATGACCGTGGCGTACCTCGAAAACCTCATCACCCAGGTCGATATCGGTCGCGTTTACCCCGAGCTGATCAAGCGCAAGCTGCTCGACGATCTGGCCGAGTCGAGCCGCCGCGAGCAGTTGTACACCGATCAGTTGCGCATCCAGCTGCCGATGCTGGCGCTGGAGCTCAAAATCCGCGGGGAGGGTCACCTGGACGACCAGGGTTACCGCTACGTCGTCGCACTGGTGGCGCCTGATGAAGCGGATCGACAGGTGGACGGAAAAACCATTGTCCTGCGTCGGTTGGCCTTCGTACCCGAACTGCAGTTGGGCGACGCGGAAGACGTCGTGACCAACATGTTCATCATCGGCCCCGAGGATTCGAGCGCCGGGTCCTGCCTGCTGTATCGCCCCATGCTGGAACCGCAATTGAGCCAGTACCCGTCGTTCAGCAACCTGTTGTATGCGATCAGGCAAACCCCTTCATTGCGTCAATCGGTGTTGGCCTGGTTACCCGATGGGGTGCGTGACGATTACGGTCGCTTTGTGTTCCCGGACCTGCTGCCCTCGCCCTGGAGTATCGTCGCATTCGTGGCCGACCCGCTGACCTCCCTGGCCAACAGCGGCCCCGTCAGCTTGACCGACAAGACCCTGGGGGCGGATTTCCTGCCGCCATTGTTCAGGGCCAACGCCGAGGCCCTGGTCCAACTCGCCGACCGCCAGTCGGTGTCCAACCGTGAAAATCGCTGGGAAACCTTCAAGCGGGCCGGCTGGCTGATGTTCAACCTGGCCCTGCCGTACCTGGGCACTGCCGTGGGCACCGCAGCCTGGCTCTGGCAGATCCTCGACGACGTCGACAAACTCACGCAGGGCAAGGAAGAGGCCGACCGCCCGGCCAAGTGGGAGGCGTTCACCGACCTGCTGCTGAATGTGGCGCTGGCGCTCATCACCCACGCCATCGACCGCGCCAGAGCCGCAAGAAGTTCTCATCGGGCGCAGGCGCCAAAAGAGGTACGTGAGCTGGAGAGCCTGCCAAAACCCAGACATGAGCAGGTAATAGAGCGACTCGATCCGCTCCCGAGCGCATCACTGCCCACCGAACACTACGAGGCCATCCGATCCAGTGGGGCCTTGATGGGCAGGTCGAGGGACAGCGCACAGTTTCTGGACACCTTCAGCCTCGACGACCCCTCGGATCCGGGACAACTCCAGACCGAAGGCGCGCTCAAAGGGCTCTACGAACAGGGTGGGGACTGGCACGCGAAAATGGCGGGCAAGTGGTTCAAGGTGCGGGTCGAAGGCGAGCTGGTCTCCCTCGTCGACGCAAAGGACCCCACCCGCGAGGGCCCTCCCCTGATGAGTGACGCCCACGGCAAATGGCACGTCGACACCCGCCTGCGCATACGCGGCAGCGGGTCCATGGGCGTCAGGCAAAAAGTCATTGCCGGCGCGAAACGCCGCCGGATCGATCTGCTGTCGGCACTGAATCAGTTCGAAGCGCAGAAACCCCAGAATCAGAAGCTGCTGACGATGCAGGCCACGGACATGGATCAAGCGTCGGGCGCCGCCAGGGAAGTAAAGCGAGACACATATGTCGCCACGCTTAAAACCCAGCGGGAAAACTACGAGCAAGCCTTGCGAGTCCTGATGGAATGGCCGCTGTTCCAGTCAAGGCCCGACTACCCGCGCACCCGGCTCGGCTACTTGAACGCGCAAGTAAACTTCACCTTCGCCGAGATGGAAGCCCTTCAGGAACGATTCGTTCCGGCCATGAGCAAGGCCAAGGGCATGATCACTTCCGGGGTCAGGGTCTTGGAGCAACAGCACATTGATGCCGCCCAACGCATGGTCAGCGTCGGCGACGACATGATCGAACGCCTGGACTATATGGAAACGCGTTTCACCGAGCTGAAAAGCGTGGGCTATGAAGGCTTCGAATTTGTCCGACGACATCGCAAGCAGATGCCGCTCTACACGGGCGAAGACCTTCGCCTGATCAAGCTGGATATGTACCGTCATCTCTGCCTGACGCTGGAAAGCGTCGAGTCGATGCCCGAAGGCTGGGAAGCGATCAACCAGATCGTCGATAACGCCACGGTGGCGTTCCAAAGCCTGCGGGACGCGATCGACGAGCGTAGCGTGATCCGGCTGGATGAGCGCATCGACGCCTTCGGCAGCCTGGCCGAACAGTTCGCCGCCATCAACGAACACCTCCACTACCTGGGTGACGAATACAGCGGCAGCATGCACCCGCATCAGCTCGCTCGACTGCGCTCGGGGATCGACACGCTGGAGCAATGGACGTTGCGTCACCTTGCGTCCGCTCTCGATGAAAGAAGTGGACAGCGCTACGCTGGCACTCCTTATGAGCAACGCCCAAGACCGAGGAAAAGATTCATTCGAGCGCGCTTCTGGGGACTGGTCAGTGGCGAGCCGCGCCTGTCCCGACTGATGGAGGAAACCGATTGGGTCGATGTGAAGAACCCGTTCTCGGGGGAGATCATCGTCACGTTCCATCGCAAGGAAACCGGCGAATGGATCCCTCATGTGAAACCCGACGCCGCGCCTGCCGCCGTCCCGGCCCTGGGCATCAGCGTTGCCAAGGGCAACGCCCTGATCAACGGACTGGCGGCGTTCAAGGCGCAGATCGAAGCAGCCGTCAAACAGCCAGAAAAGACACCTGCCGGTATCGGGATGATCCTCAATGCCCATGCGGGCAGGATGGAGAAAATCGGTGCTGCCATCAAACAGGCGTTGGACCAGGCACAAGGCGTGGCGTCCAACGAAACCTTCGAACTCCCGCAAGCGCAACGGCGCTCGGCCGAAACCTTGCGCACGCAGCTTGAGAAGGAAGCAAGCGCACTTTATGTCCTGGGTTTCGACACCGTACTGAACGCCATCAAACAACGTCCGCCGACCATGAGTGGCATCATCTGGCTGAGAAGCCGCAACCAGATTTCCATCACCAGACAAAGGAATCGACAACGCATCAAGACCCCGCCCTACGGCTATCTCGACCGGTATGAGATCAGCGAACGGAAAACCGGCAAGACTCTCTGGTTGGCGGATTTCCATTATTCGACCAATTGGGTGCCCGCCTACGCGTTCCTTTCCGCCCGTTTGAAAACCGTCGAGCAGGCCAATCAGAAGCCGCCCATCACCGACGCCACCCAATCCCTCAGCCAGCGCCAACTGATCGATCATTACCGCAGCGAGATTGCTGTGGATCAGGCCAAGGAGGTGTTCTTTGTAAAACCGCGCTCATGAACCTGATGCCGTTCACTCAAGGAAACCACTGACCCCGTGGCGAGGGAGCTTGCTCCCGCTTGAGTGCGCAGCACTCACAAAGATGGGGCCCCTACGCAGCCCAGCGGGAGCAAGCTCCCTCGTCACGATTCAGGTGAGCGGCATTACGGTCATGAACCAAGGTTTCAGGGTTTCCAGGCCTTCACCAGGCGCGCCAGCGCGGTGGCAATCGCCGCTGGCGGGACGGCTGCGAACCCCAGCACCAGCCCGCCACGGATCGGCAATGGGGTGGTGGGCAACCAATAGCTGCTCAAGCCATTGACTTCGACCCCCGCGCCAACCGCCCGGGCGATCAGTTCGCGCTCACGCTCGACACTGTCCACCGGCACCGTCACGTGCAGCCCGGCCACCACGGTCGGCATGGCGCCGACACCTGCAACGCCCGTCGGCCAGCCCGCCAGCAGCGCATCGCGGCGGGCCAGCGCGGCTCGTCGCATGCGCCGGATGTGGCGCTGGAAATGCCCGGCGGCCATGAACTCGGCCATCACCGCCTGGGTGCTGACTTCGGAGTGGCGCACATCCACGGCGCGGCGCCGGGCAAAGGCGTCCACCAGGCCGGGCGGCAACACCAGGTAGCCCAGGCGCAAGGCCGGGAATGCGACTTTGCCGAACGTGCCCACATAGAGCACCCGGCCCTGGCGGTCGAGTGACGCCAACGGCGCCAGCGGTGCGCCGCTGTAGCGGTACTCACCGTCATAGTCGTCCTCGACGATCCAGCCGTCGTTGCGCTCGGCCCAGGCCAGCAGCTCCAGGCGCCGCGCCAGGCTCATGACGACCCCGGTCGGGTACTGGTGGGACGGTGTGACATACGCCAGCCGACAGTGGCTCAACGCACCCAGCGCCGTGCAGTCCAGACCATCGCCGTCCACCGGTACGCCCCTCACATCGGCACCGGCAACGGCGAAGGCATGCCCGGCGGCGCTGTAGCCCGGATTCTCCACCGCCACGAGGTCGCCAGGGTCCACCAGCAGCTGTGCACAAAGGCTAATACCTTGTTGTGCGCCACTGGTGATCACAATTTGCTCAGCGGTGCAGTGCAGGCCGCGTGAACTGCGCAGGTAAGCCGCGATCAGCCCGCGTAAACGCGCATCGCCCTGGGAATCGCCGTAGCACAACTGCTGCAGGTCCGGCTTGCGCCAGAAAGCCGCGTTCAGCTTGGCCCAGACGTCGAACGGGAACAGATCAAACGCCGGAACACCCACCCGAAACGCTCGCGGCGGACCGCTGGGAGGGGCAGCCAAATAGTGCTTTTCGACCCGTTCCAGCGCGTCACTGTGGATAACTTTACTGGATGGACCCACAGGTAAATCGAGCCAATCTGTGGATAAGGCTGTGGGTAAGCCTGTTGACAACCCTGTGGACACTTTTGTGGATATGTTTTCCTGTGACGCCCTCATCGCGAGCAGGCTCGCTCCCACATTGGAACGGGTATCCCTGTGGGAGCGAGCCTGCTCGCGATGAGGCCCGCCCAGCACCAGAGAGGACAGCTCGGCCACGTAAGTACCATCCCCCACCCGCCCCTCGATGAAACCCTCGGCGTAAAGCTGATCGTAAGCCCGCACCACGCTGTTGCGGGAAATCGACAACGCCGCCGCCAGGTCACGACTGGCCGGTAGCCGCGTGCCGCTGCCCAGTCGTCCGTCCAATACCCGCGCACGCAGCGCCTGGTAAAGCTGACGACTGAGGCCCTGGCGGCGATCCAGCTCGATGCCGGCGGGGTTGAAGGACAGTGGCGGCACGGCGTTGCTCATGACTACCCTCGCAATGGACCTATCGAATTGGTCTCAAGTGGCTCTTACAACAGACCAATAGCCTGCCTAGGATGCTCGCATTCGCCAAGGAAAATCGTCATGTACAACCCCAAAGCCTTTGCCGTCGAAGACCTGCCCCAAATGCACCGCATGATGGACGAGTGCCGCCTGGCCCTGCTGGTCACCCACGGCGAGCAGGGCTTGCAGGCAAGCCACCTGCCGCTGTTACTGGACACGCAACACGGCCCCAACGGCAGCCTCTACGGGCACATGGCCCGGGCCAACCCCCAATGGCGCGAACTCGAAGCCGGGGCGCAAGCGCTGGTGATCTTTGCCGGCGCCGATGCCTACGTCAGCCCGGCGTTCTATCCGGGCAAGCGCGAACACGGCAAGGTCGTACCGACCTGGAACTACCAGGCCGTGCACGCCTATGGCCGCGCCGAGGTATTCAGCGATGCCAACCGGCTGCGCAACCTGGTCAGCGCCCTCACCGACCGCCACGAAACCGGTCGCGCCCAGCCGTGGCACATCGACGACGCACCGGCCGAGTACATCGACAGCATGCTCAAGGCCATTGTCGGTTTCGCCCTGCCCATCCAGCGCCTGGAAGGCAAACGCAAGCTCAGCCAGAACCGCGCCCCCGCCGACGCCGCCGGTGTGCGCCAGGGGTTGGCGGCCAGCCCCGACCCTCAAGACCAGGCCATTGCACGCCTGATGTCCGACTTTTCGACCAAGGAGTGAACATGAGCCAGATTCAGATCCGCCCCGTCACCGCAGACGATCACGCCGCATGGCTGCCGCTGTGGCAGGCTTACCTGACGTTCTACAACACTGAACTGCCGGAGGCGGTCAGCCAAAGCACCTGGCAGCGCCTGCTCGACGATCGCGAGCCCACCCACGCTGCGCTGGCCTGGCAGGGCGACACGGCCATCGGCCTGGTGCATTTCATTTACCACCGCTCGAACTGGAGCATCGAAAACTCCTGCTACCTGCAAGACTTGCTGGTCACGCAGCAGAGCCGCGGTACCGGCGTCGGGCGCCAATTGATCGAGTTCGTCTACGCCACCGCCAAGGCCGATGGCTGCTGCAAAGTGCACTGGCTGACCCATGAAACCAACGCCACGGCGATCCAGCTCTACGAGCGCATCGCTGAACGTCCCGGTTTCATCCAATTTCGCAAAGCCTTGTAAGGAGCGCTGCATGTTGACTTCACTGGCCGATTGGAAAGGCGCTCCTGCGCCCTCCACACAGTTGATCGAAGGGCGCTTCATCCGCCTGGAAAAACTCGACCCGGCGCGCCACGGCGACGGCCTGTGGCGAGCGCTCGAAGGGCCCGGGGCCGATCCGAAACTCTGGGATTATCTGCCCTACGGTCCATTCGCCGAGCGCCAGGCGTTCGATGCCTGGCTGGATAACCACGCCGCGAACATCGATCCGTATTTCTTCACGGTGATCGACCGCGCCAATGGCGAGGTACAAGGGATTCTCAGCCTGATGTCCATCGTCCCGGCCCAGGGCCGCATCGAGATCGGTCACGTGACGTTCGGCGCCGCCATGCAGCGTTCGCCGAAAAGCACCGAGGCGGTGTACCTGTTGGCGAAAGAGGCTTTCGCCTTGGGTTATCGGCGCCTGGAATGGAAATGCAACAACGCCAACGCCCGCTCCCGATACGCGGCCGAGCGGCTGGGCTTCACGTTTGAAGGGGTGTTCCGCCAGCACATGGTGGTCAAGGGGCAGAACCGCGACACCGCGTGGTACTCGATGCTGGATTCGGAATGGCCGGCGATCGGTGCGGCGTTCGAGCAGTGGTTGAGTGAGGACAATCAACGCGCGGACGGCCAGGTGCGAAGCCTGGCGCAATGTCGCTCGGCGTGATGAGTGCGGGATGATCGCCATCGCGAACCTGTTCGCGATGGCGATCGATCAAGACGGGTTACTGGGACTCAGGCGGTTTCCTCGTGGCGAAAAATGGCTTGAGCACCTCGGGCGTCACCCCACTGCGTGCATACGGCCAGGCCCATTGCGGTATGGCTCCGTGGGCACTCACATAACTGGCGAAATCCAGCCGGCTATGCCCCGCAAGTCCTCCTGAAAAATCGAAATTGTAGAGAAAGTACTGGGCTTGCCTTTCGCTCATGGCATACGCCCCCAGGATCAGCTGGTGCGCCCGGGCCTCATCATTGACCAGACTGTCGATCAAGGCGCTCATGAACGCCGGCTCGGTGCTGAGCGAACCGGGACGGCCCAGGGCGAATCGGATGTTGTCGTCGCTGAACTGCGGCCCCGTCAGATCATGCCAGATGCTCCTGGCGCTTTCCCGCGAGGCCCCGCGCATGGATCGAATGGACGTCCACAGGTTCGGCCGATTGAACAGGATAGCCACCCGGCTGTTTGAAAGCGGCTGCCCGGGCACGGTGAATAACCTGGCGACAGCCGACAGGTCACTGTCCTCAAGGTATCGGACTTCCTGGAGAAAACCGAAGAAGTCCAGCAACGCCTGCCGATGCGTGAACAGGCTGTGGAGGTTCCAATCATCGAATGGTCGCATCCAGCTGATATCGACGCCGCCGTACCTCGTCAGCTCGTCATAACGACCATTGACATAATCGCCGATGAGCTGAAGTCGCGCGTTGGATAGGCTCGGGGTGCGTATCCATTGTGAAAGCAGGTTCACGGGGAACAGGCCACCCAGGTTGGAAGCGATCACCGGCGACTTGAGAAGAATAGCGGCCCGCGCCTGCAAGATCGGAAATCGCTCAAGCGCCACGGTGAGCAAATCGACGAGGTCATCGGCCCGGTCGTAGTAAATGTGTTGCTCCAACAGGTCCGTGTCGTCATCCATGACATTGCCGGTCTCCTGCTCGTACCGTCTCCTGGCCTTCTTCAAGTCATCGCGATCCACCAGGTAGGCACCATTGAGGGTCTCTTCGAGCTGCGCCTCGTCGAGGTGGCGATGCAGCGCCTCGTCGAAGCGCACATACGCCAGGCTGTTCCTGGGGTGATGATCGGTCAGCTCCCGGGCCCTGATCCCGTACTCAAGCATGATATGCACCACGTCCTGGGAGAACATGAGGTATTCATTGTTGAGCAATTCGGTAATTTCCGAACGGTCGATGGGCCCTAATAACGTGTCCTCGAAGAAAGTCCGCAGGGACTGATCGTTTTGCGTGTAGTACGGAACGCTGCTCAGTACTGGGCGACCCGGTGCCCGGGGAGACAGATAGCTGCCGATGTGGCGCAATACCTCCGGCGGCAAGTCCGCGTCCCAGGCTCTATTCAATGTTCGACGCGCCACGTCGTCGGCATACAGGCTCAAGAATTTCACCAGCGGTTGAAACAGGTTATGCGGGTTGCGCGTCCCGTAGACGATCTGGCTCAGGTCGAATACCGTGTCCTTGCCCAGCAGGTGCTCCAGCGAACGGGCGTTATCGGCGAGCGCTTGTTGCAAGCCGGTGGGCGGCGCCACCAGGTAGTGACTCATCTCCGGGTGCAGGTCGATATAAGCGGCGGTTTCATTGCGCAGTCCCTGCATCGAAAACGCTGGCTGCGCCTGGCCTTCGTTCAACCCTCGCGCGACGGCATTGAAAAAGCAATTGCCGTCGGCGGCGAACGTGACGTCGGTATTTCCAGCCAGCCTCAATGTGTAATGATTTTCACCCGTTCGGATCAGCACGAGGTCGGTGTCGGACCGCAGCGGATGCGTACCCGTTGGATAGCCACTTTCCACTTGCCCCGGGGTAAAGCGTATCGACCAGTCCTGGTGTCCACGCCGTTGATCAATGATCAACAGGCTGCGATGTTGAGGCCAACTTGGAAGACGGGTGATGAGTGACGGGACCAGGTCCATGATCTCGACGTCCCATTCGTTTGGCGTGCGGATCAGTTCGGACACCGCGCGAAGCGATGTCGCCGGTTGCTTGGGGTCTGATGGGCCCGGTCGGGGCGACCCCTCGGGTGACCGTTTGCCCCCGCCCAGGCCGAATCCCACGGCGCGCCACTCGCCATTGGGCGTCCGGGCCACCGTGCTGCGCATTACACCACTGGAGCGGATGTTCAGCCCGGTGGCAGGGTCGACAATGTTGGCCTCGGTGGCCTGGCGCGGCGTACGGTCATGAACCCGGAACACCGTCCCGTCGGGTTGCCGCACATACACGGGGCGCGTCACGCTGCCAGTGGCGCCATCCGTGATCGCCGGGCGATAGAAGCCTCGGGCATCGGCGGGCAACCCTCGGATCACCGTGGTATCGGCCACGGCATAGCGTTGATAAAGCGCCGCTTCGAGGGGCAAGCCAAACGGCGCATCCGTCTGGTTTTGGCGAGCGGTGACCGCCAGGAAAGACGAACGCCCTCGCACGTTGAAGGTCACGCCGCCAAGGCCGGCTGTCGTACGGGTGTTGGCCACCGCATGGACAAATGCCAGCGTCGTCGTGTTCGTTGGCACGGCACCGGTCTTGAGCACCAGCAAGCCGGTCCTGACGGCACGGGTCAGCATCTGGAAGCCGGGGATCAACAACAGGCCAGCCAGGTCCATGACGATTTCAACCACCATCATCACCAGCCGCGCCGTGGTTTGCACGCTGATGTCCCGGTTGCTGTTAGAGCGATGATCGGCGTAGGCGCTGTGGAAGTTGACGTGGGCGCGGTGAAAACTCTCAAGCCAATCACCGCGGATCAGCCAGCCACGGATCAGGGGCCGACCGCGGTGCTGCCCCAAGGCGCGCTTGATCTCCTCTTGATCAAGGGTGGAGATGCGCGAGCGGAAATACGTGCGCCATTCTTCCTGTTGCAACAGCCCGGTAATGCCGTCGCTCAAGTCGGCGAACTCATGCAGGTCATTGCCCTGGGGGCTGTCCGGCAGATACACGCCTACCGTGCCCTTGATGTCTGGCCCGATCTGGTCTGAAAAAATCAGCACCCCGTCGATGCTGAGCGCGTTGCGCGGCGTGCCACCTTGCCAGCCGACGCTGCCGCCCAGCAGAAGCCCATGGACATGAACCTGTCGCCCTTCCACCAGCACCCGCTTCGCGGCTGTGGATGAATGCAGAACCGCCTCCAGCCAACCGGCCAGCCGTTTTTTCGAAGGGAGAGCGTTGGAAACCGTATCGGATACCGTGGCCTGGAACACTTCCTCGCCCCTGAGCGCAGCCTCATAGCCCTTGAATTTCAGGTTGGCCAGGTACGCCGCCTGCCAGGCGGCCTTGTAGCGCGGCTCATTCATTTGCTTGCGCAGCAGGATTTCGTAATTGCCCCCGGCATCAATGCTCGCCGCCATCCTGGCCAGTTCGCCCCCGGTCACTGTGATCGAGAAACCGCTCGCCGGGTGGCGGATGCGCTGGCCATGTTCATCGACCAGATGGACCGCCAGCACTTCACGCATGGCGTTCGGGTATTGCTGCGCCCGCAGATTGTCCAGCATCAACTGGGTCAGGCTGCTGGTGCGGGACTGCCTCGGGTTGGCCCGGTCGCCATAGAACAGCCTGACCTGGGTCTGATCCGGGTCCACGTTGATTTGCGGGTGAATGGTTTGCTGGAGGTACTGCCTGATCTTCTGCCGCGTGAACTGCATCAGCGTCGGCACATCGCTTCCCAGGATGTAGACGGCGTCGAATACCTGGGTTTCGAGACGACGATAGCGGGCCCGCTCGGCCAATGTTGCCGTCTTGTAGAAGCCGGGGCGGCGGTTCTCCACCAGGGTTTCCTGGCGGGCCGCCAGTGGCCCGACCAGTGATAACAGCGGCAGGCCGAGGGCATCTTCGGTTTGCCGGGCAAAGTCGCTCACCGCAACCGTTGCGTTTGCGGGCGCATCGAGCACCTTTTCCAGCGCCGCGTCTTGCATCTGCAGCAGGTCTGCGGCCGCCCTCTCGAAGACATGCCCGGACAGTTCGGTGGAAATGTCCCGGATCACGCACTCCTGTCCACCCAGAAAGGGGCGTATCTGGCTGACCAGGTTCTCAAACGCATCGAAGCGTTGCAGCCCACCTTCCAGGGAATACAGGAACAGCGAGGGCCGGTCGGTAAATTTGATCACCATCGCCGCCGGCCATTGCTGCGGCTGCGTCGCGCCACTGTCGAGCATGACTGCGTAGACATGGGGCGCGGGCGCTCGCAACAAACGGCTTCTGTCGGCCTGGGACGGATGGGTGGTGATCAGGTCCAGCAGGCGGTCTTCATCGCTTTGCTGGATGCGCGCGCCATGGCTGAATTGAGCGACAGGAGCCCGATCGGCTTTGCTCAGGTCGAACAGATGCAGAAAACGTCGGGACAATAATTGTGCGAGGGCGGCTTGTGTGGTGGACGAGGTCGCCACGCCCAGGGACGCTGCCCAGTCTGTACGCTGGCGAAAGAGCGCCAGTTCGTCACGGAACTGGCGCTTCACTCGCGCGTTCGTGGGCGGGTGGGCGATCTGGAACATGGCCTCCAGGGCCCGCAGCGAAGGCTCATCCAGTGGGCCAGTGAAGACGCTGTCGGCGGCCTCGAGGGAATCCGGGCGGATGAAAAACCCGATGCCACCGTTCGCGAAATCAGGCGCCGTGTCGCTCAGCAGACTGCTGCGCAGGACCTGGGTAAAACTTTCGGATGAAGTCAGCGTGCGCGCGCCGTTCGGGCTCGTAGTGAAGCGGTTCACAAAACAGTGATCCGGATCGAGGTCCGGAAGCAGCGAGGAACGCCATTTTTGCGCGGGAAACCTGGCCTTGAGCGAGCTGACCAGCACGCTTCCAATGACCTTGTCGAAGGTGGGAACGGCGGCGAACAAACGGGTCAGCTGGACCTGATGAATGTCCAGCAAGTCCAACTGCCTGAGCTGATCCCTCGCTTGGGCGTCGGTCGTTTCCGAATGGAGGTTAGGCGCGCCAACGCCCGGTTCATCGTGGGGGAAAATCGACATCTGAAGGGTCCGGTTCTGGTTGAAGAGTTCGGACCCTATCGCGCCGTTCTAGCTGAACTGACGTACATATGTATGGCGGGCTGTAGCGCTGGGGGTGAACCGTAAACGGATATGACCTTTGCCGGAATAGCGGCGGCTGGGCAGCCGCTATCGCGAGCAGGCTCGCTCCCACAGAGGAACGCATTCCAAATGTGGGAGCGAGCCTGCTCGCGATGACAATTGATCAGTCGATGACTTATTGCTGCTAGCGCAACGCCTGCGCCAGCACCGCAATGTGCTCCGGCCCGATCCCGCAGCACCCACCCAGGTGACTGGCTCCACGCTTGCGCCAGTCCGCCGCCCATTGAAGGTAACCCGGTGGGTCGAGGTCGTCGCGTAGCGGATCCAGGCCGTCGTTGGCCGTCGCTTCCTTCGGTTGCGGCGGGAAGGCGTTGGCGTAGGCGCCGATGTGGATCTTCACGCCCAAGCGCTCGAAGGTGTCCCGCGCCGCGTCGATGGCCGCGCCGATCACTTCCGGCTGGCTGCAGTTGAACAGCAGCGTCTCGACACCCAGTTCAGCCGCGACCGCCGCAGCGTCCGCCACCGGTTCACCGGAACGCAGGCGCGGCACTTCGTCCGTGTCTTCATCTTTCAGGGTGAACGACAGCCAGAACGGCTTGCCATCCTTCGGCAGCCCGGCGTGAATCGCCCGGGCCTCGACCGTGGAACTCTGGGTTTCGGCCAGCCACACGTCGACATGGGACGCGAGGCCGGTCACCAACGGCGCCAACAGTTCGCTGGCGCGGGAGGCGTCGAACAGGTCGGGCCGGTAGGACCCGAACAGCGGAGGCAGCGAACCGGCCACCCGCACCGCTTTGCCTGACGCCTGCACCGCCCGTTGCGCCAGCTCCCCTGCCAGCGCGGCCAGCGCCTGGCCTTCGGCGGCAAAGCGCGCCTCGCCGATGTGAAACGGCACCACTGCGTAGCTGTTGCTGGTGATCACGTTGGCGCCGCTGGCGATGTAGGCCGCATGCACCGCCTCCACCGCCTGGGGCGCTTCGCTCAAGGCCAGCGCCGACCACTCGGGCTGGCGGAACGGCGCGCCCCGGCGTTGCAGTTCGCGGCCCATGCCGCCATCGAGAATGACTGTCGTTGCTGAGCCCATATGCGATTCACTCATAAGCTTATGAAAAATACTCACTACCGGAGTTGTTCTTATAACTATTTAATACGCAGCCATCGGCTGACCACAACTTATTTTTCAACCCGGGACCTCACATGAAACTTCAACCATTGCTGGCCCTGGGCCTGACGCTGTTGGCGGCCTCATCGCAAGCATTCGCCGGCGCCACGCTGGATCGCGTCGAACAGAAAAAAGAACTGGTCGGCGTGCTGATGGAAAGCTATCCGCCCTTCTCGTTCCTCAACGACCAGAACCAGCTCGACGGTTTTGACGTGGATGTCGCCAAGGCCGTGGCCGAGAAACTGGGTGTGAAGCTGCGTCTGGAAACACCGTCCTGGGACGTGATCGCCGCCGGGCACTGGAGCGGTCGCTATGACATCTGCATCTGCTCCATGACGCCGAGCAAGGCGCGCGCCGAAGTGTTCGATTTCCCGGTGCAGTATTACGCCTCGCCCGCGGTGATCGTGGTCAACGCCAAGGACGATAGCATCCACGGCGCCAAGGATCTGAGCGGCAAGAAAGTCGGCCTGACCAGCGCCTCCAGCTACGAGAGTTACCTGAACAAGAACCTGGTGATCGAAGGCGCCGAAGACACCCAGCTGAGCTATCCGTTCGAGGACGTGCAGATCGCCCCGTACGACACCGACAACGTGGCGTTCCAAGACCTCGGCCTGGGCGCCGGGGTGCGCCTGGACGCGGTGCTGACCAACCTGGTGACCGCGCAGCCGCGCCTGACCGAAGACAAGCGCTTCAAACTGGCCGGCGAGCCGCTGTATGCCGAACCGAACTCGGTGGCCATCGAAAAGGGCGACGCCCAATGGGACAACAAGGTGCGTGAAGTCTTCGCCCAGTTGAAACAGGACGGCACCTTGAGCAAACTCTCGCAGAAATGGATCGGCGCCGACATCACTCAATGACCTCTTTCCCGTCCCCTTCTCGGCCACCGCAACCGGTGGCTGAGTCGCGTCTGCAAAAAATCCTGGGTTTCCGCACGCGGCTGTACCTGACCTGGGCAGCCATGTTGGTGTTGTTCGCGAGTTTCTTCCTGAGCTTCGACCTGAAGTTTTCCATCATCCTGGACAAACTGCCGAACCTGTTGGGCGTGCACCTGGCGCCTAACGGCTTTTTGCAAGGCGCGGCGCTGACGCTTTTTTTGTGCCTGTGCTCGATCGTCGCGTCATCAGTGCTCGGCTTCGTCACCGCCCTGGCGCGGTTGTCCAGCAGCGCGGTGGCGTTCGGCATCGCCAGCTTTTACGCCTCGTTCTTTCGCGGCACGCCGCTGCTGATCCAGATCCTGCTGATCTACCTGGGCCTGCCACAACTGGGCGTGGTACCCGGCGCGATCGCCGCCGGGATCATCGCCCTGTCGCTGAACTATGGCGCCTACCTGAGCGAAATTTTCCGCGCCGGCATCCTCGGCGTCCCCCACGGCCAACGCGAAGCGTCGCTGGCGCTGGGCTTGAGCGAAACCGTGATCTTCTGGCGCGTCACCCTGCCCCAGGCGATGCGCACCATCATCCCGCCCACCACCAACCAGTTCATCTCGATGCTCAAGGACTCCTCCCTGATCTCGGTGATGGGCGTCTGGGAAGTGATGTTCCTGGCGCAGTCTTATGGGCGTTCCAGCTACCGCTATATCGAAATGCTGACCACGGCGGCGATCATCTACTGGTTGATGTCCATTGCGCTGGAGCTGATCCAGGCGCGGATGGAGCGGCATTATGGGAAGGCGTATCTCAAGCGCAGTTGATTGCACCGGATCAGTCAAACCGACAGATCTGAAGCGGCTGTAGGGAAAAGCGTCGAACCACGGAGGCTAATGCGCATATGCATTGATAGCTTCGTGAACGGCCTACAGATCTCATCCGGCGTGTCTTGCCCAAGACTCGGAGTTGGCTGGCATCACGCCTCGGGTTGAATTTTTAAAGTGTGGACTCCCAATCATGTGAGTCCACACTCAATGCCTATCCAACATTTATACCCTCCCCACTACCTTGCCCTGGCGATTGCCTTGACCCTTGGTTACGCCGACGTTTCGATGGCTCAGTCAGTTGCCGACGACGTTGTTGCCTCCCCCTTCAAAACCGCCGCCCAGATGCAGGCCCGCCTCAAGGCATTCGCCAGCGCGCTGGATACCAAGCGCGACAGGATCACCCAGGATGTCACGCTGAAAAAGGGGGACGACAACGATCTGGTGATTGTGAGCGGGGCCGGCAAACTTATCGGCCTGAGCGAGGGTGGAGGCGGCGCAAACGTTTTGCAACTGGATACCCGCTCGGGTGGCACATTGGGCGAAATACGAAACTTCCAGGACCTGCATGCCAGACAGGGGGAATGGACAAACACCGTAAGGTTCGACGGCAAAAGCCTGATCGAGTCGAAAGCCACCCTGATCAACACCGGACATATGGGCGGTGAGGTACAGGTGCTAGGCACGTTTGATAACCGGGGCACCGTGGATGGCCCCGTATTCGTGAAAGCCAAAGGCAGGTTCAGTGGCGCCGGAACGGTGGAATCGCTAAACGTAGCGGGTGAGTGGGCGGTCGGTCCGGAGAACGGAGCCCCTACGATTACAAAGAATCTGGAGCTGTCGAAAAGCGCAACGCTGCTCTACGGTGTCAATCCCGAGGGTGACCACGCCACGATCAAGGTCGGTCACACTGCGACACTGGGAAATGCGACCCTTAAAGTCGTCAGTGTACAAGGTGAATACATCGGGACCGGCAAACACACCGTGATCGACGCGAAGCAGGTCGTAGGACAGTTTGGAAAGGTAGACAGTGAACTGGTATTCATGGACGTAACCGCGGATTACTCCAATGAAACCCAAGTCAGCCTGACCTATGTCCGCAACGGTGTGCCGCTGACGCAGGCAACGAGTACCGATAACGGGCTGTCGGTTGTGGAGGCTATCGAAGACATGCAACAGGTCAAACCGCCGGCCCCGCTACCCTTCGAAGAGCCTACCGTGACTCATGCAACAGTAGTGGAACCGACTCTCGAAGTCCCGGTAACCCCAGCCATCGAACCGCCGCAAATCGTCAGCAGCGCCCAAGCACCCGTCATCCAGGCGGAAGCCGTCAAGTCCGAACCAAAACCCAACGCAGCCATCAACGCCCTGCTCGGCACCAACCTGATCACAGCCGCCGAGGCCATCGATCAATTAGGCGGCTATGACACGGCAGACCTGGGCAATGCCACCCTGAGCAGCATCGCTCCGATCAGCGCCGGCATGATCTCGGCCATGGGCCAGAGACCCCCAGGGAGCGGGCATGACGACGGCCAGGTCTGGGTCCAGGCCCTGGGCAATAGCGGCACGCTGGGGAAGCAATCGGACCGCCATGCCCTCAAGCATTCGACCCAAGGCCTGATGCTGGGAACCGATTGGGCCGTCAGCCCCGAATGGCGCCTGGGAATAATCGGCAGCAAGAGCCAGACCCGGTTGGACGGTTACCGATTCGACGGCGGGCTCGACAGTTGGCACGTCGGCGCCTACGCCTTGCGGCAGGACGGCCCGCTGGCGCTGCACTTCGGCGCCACGTTCGGCAGTCATGACGGCACTACCAGGCGTCACGTGACCTTCAACCGTTTCAGTGACCACCTCAAAGGTCATTACGAGGCCCGCACGCATCAGGCCTTCAGCCAAGTCGGCTACACCTTCGACGTCGCCAAGATTGAGGTCGAGCCCTATGTCCATCTGGGCTACCAACGCTACCAGCGCGACCGATATACCGAGAAAGGTGGCGACGCCGCGTTGCAGGTCAACCGCCAGGCCCAGGACGCCTATCACAGCAACCTGGGCCTGCGCCTCGCCCGGGGCTTTGCGTTCGATCAGGGCATGGGCCTGACACCTCGGCTGAATGTCGGCTGGAAACATCGCTACGGCGAAGTGCGAGGTCTCTCCCGCCAACGCCTGGCGAATGGCGGCAACACATACACCGTCGAGGGCATCGAACTGGACCGCGACAGCTTGCTCGTCGAAGCGGGGCTGGACCTGGCGGTTTCGCCACGGCATACCCTGGGGCTGAGCTATAACGGTGAGACCGGTCAGGACAACCGCAACAGCGCGTTACTGGGGCAATGGCGGATGATGTTCTGACCGCCATTCCTTGTGGGAGCGAGCCTGCTCGCGATGACAGCGGTACAGTCACCCTCCATATAGGCTGACCCACCGCTATCGCGAGCAGGCTCGCTCCCATAAAGGCGACAGCGGCAAGCAATGGGCGAAAAAAAAGGGGAGCACATGCTCCCCCGAGGTAAAAAGGTTGGATCGAGGCTGCTGACTCAGCCTTCGATCTCGATCAGGATCTCGCCCGGATTGACCCGGTCGCCCTTGGCCACATGAATGGAGGTGACCTTGCCGGCGATGGCCGCTTGCACTTCGGTCTCCATTTTCATGGCTTCGGTGATCAGTACGGCCTGGCCGGCCTTCACCACGTCGCCTTCCTTGACGAGCACATCGACGATGTTGCCCGGCATGGTGGTACTGACATGACCTGGCGCAGTGGCTTGCTTGCGCTTGCTGCTGCCGCCGCCGACAAACTCATTGAGCGGTTCGAAGACCACCTCTTCCGGCATGCCATCGATGGACAGGTAGAAGTGACGCTTGCCTTCGGCCTTGACGCCCACGCCGGTGATGTCGACGCGGTAGGTTTCGCCGTGAACGTCGATGACGAATTCGGTCGGCACGCCTTCGCCGCTGACGGAGCCAACACTGCCCGCCTCGGGGATTGGCAGCAGCACCTCTGGCGTCAGGCTCCCGGCCTCACGCTCTTCGAGGAACTTGCGGCCGATGTCCGGGAACATGGCGTAGGTCAGGACGTCTTCTTCTGACTTGGCCAGCGCACCGATTTCGCCACGCAACTTGGTCATCTCCGGCTTGAGCAGGTCAGCCGGACGCACGTCGATCACGTCTTCGCTGCCGATGGCCTGGCGACGCAGCTTCTCATTCACCGAGCCCGGCGCCTTGCCGTAGCCGCCCTGCAAATACAGTTTCACTTCGTTGGTGATGGTCTTGTAGCGCTCGCCGGCCAACACGTTGAAGAAGGCCTGGGTGCCGACGATCTGCGAGGTCGGGGTCACCAGCGGCGGGAAGCCGAGGTCTTCGCGCACCCGCGGGATTTCCGCCAGCACTTCGCCCATCCGGTTCAGCGCGCCCTGCTCTTTCAACTGGTTGGCGAGGTTGGAAATCATCCCGCCCGGTACCTGGTTGACCTGGACGCGGGTGTCCACGGCAGTGAACTCGCTTTCGAACTGGTGGTATTTCTTGCGCACGGCGTAGAAGTACAGCCCGATCTCCTGCAACAGCTCCAGGTCCAGGCCGGTGTCGAACTCGCTGCCTTTGAGGGCCGCGACCATCGACTCGGTGCCCGGGTGGCTGGTGCCCCAGGCGAAGCTGGAGATCGCGGTGTCGATATGATCGGCGCCGTTTTCCACCGCCTTGAGCTGGCACATCGCGGCCAGGCCGGCGGTGTCGTGGGAGTGGATGAACACCGGCAGCGACTGCTCGCTCTTCAGCGCCTTGACCAGTTCACCCGTGGCAAACGGGGTCAGCAGACCGGCCATGTCCTTGATCGCCACCGAGTCGCAACCCATGGCTTCCATCTGCTTGGCCTGGGCCACGAAGGCGTCGATGGTGTGTACCGGGCTGGTGGTGTAGGCGATGGTGCCCTGGGCGTGCTTGCCGGCAGCCTTCACCGCTTCGATGGCGACCCGCAGGTTACGCACGTCGTTCATCGCATCGAAAATCCGGAACACGTCGATGCCGTTGACCGCAGCCTTGGCCACGAACGCCCGGACCACGTCGTCACTGTAATGGCGGTAGCCCAGCAGGTTCTGGCCGCGCAGGAGCATTTGCAGGCGCGTGTTGGGCAGTGCCGCGCGCAATTGGCGCAAGCGTTCCCACGGGTCCTCCTTGAGGAAGCGCACGCAGGCGTCGAATGTCGCACCGCCCCAGACCTCCAGCGACCAATAGCCGACCTTGTCGAGCTTGTCGCAGATCGGCAGCATGTCTTCGGTGCGCATGCGAGTGGCGAGCAGCGATTGGTGGGCGTCGCGCAGGATTGTGTCGGTTACATGGATCTTCTTGGACATATTCGGAACTCCTCATAGCTGCAAGCTGCTAGCTACAAGCTGCAAGTAAAGGCAAATCGGCTTTTACTTGTAGCTTGCGGCTCGAGACCTACAGCTGCTTATTCATAGGCCTGCGTGGGCGGCAATGGCGGCGGCGATGGCCAGGGCCAGCTCTTCGGGTTTGCGCTTGATCGAGTAGTTGGTCAGTTCAGGGTGGCTTTCAACGAAGCTGGTATTGAACTGGCCGCTGCGGAATTCCGCGTTGCGCAGGATCTCCTGGTAATACGCGGCGGTGGTCTTGACCCCCTGCAGCCGCATGTCATCCAGGGCGCGCAGGCCTCGGTCCATTGCTTCTTCCCAGGTCAACGCCCAGACCACCAGTTTCAGGCACATCGAATCGTAGAACGGCGGAATGGTGTAGCCGGTGTAGATCGCCGTGTCGGTGCGCACGCCGGGGCCGCCGGGGGCGTAGTAACGGGTGATCTTGCCGAAGCTGGGCAGGAAGTTGTTCTTCGGGTCCTCGGCGTTGATCCGGAACTGCAGCGCAAAGCCCCGGTGCTGGATGTCTTCCTGCTTGACCGACAGCGGCAGCCCGGAGGCGATGCGGATCTGTTCGCGAACGATGTCGATACCGGTGATTTCTTCGGTGATGGTGTGTTCCACCTGTACCCGGGTGTTCATCTCCATGAAGTACACCTCGCCCTCGGCGAGCAGGAACTCCACGGTGCCGGCATTCTCGTAGCCCACGGCCTTGGCGGCACGCACCGACAGGTCACCGATATAGGCGCGCTGCTCGGGAGTCAGTTGCGGGCTGGGGGCGATTTCGATCAGCTTCTGGTTGCGGCGCTGGATCGAGCAATCACGCTCGAACAGATGCACCACATTGCCGAAACTGTCGCCGAGGATCTGCGCTTCAATGTGCTTGGGGTTGACGATGCATTTTTCCAGGAACACTTCCGCCGAACCGAACGCCTTGGTGGCTTCGGAGATAACCCGGGGGAAGGCCTGTTCGAGTTCCTCGCGGCTGTTGCAACGGCGGATGCCGCGACCGCCGCCACCAGACGTGGCCTTGAGCATCACCGGGTAGCCGATGCGGTCGCCTTCGGTCAATGCTTCTTCGATGCCCGCCACGTTGCCTTCGGTGCCCGGCGTGACCGGCACGCCGGCCTTGATCATGCTGCGGCGCGCTTCGGTCTTGTCGCCCATGCGGCGAATCACTTCCGCCGACGGGCCAATGAATTTGATTCCGCGTTCGGCGCAGATGTCTGCCAGCTCGGCGTTCTCAGAGAGAAACCCATAGCCCGGGTGCAACGCATCACAACCGGTCTCAACGGCCAGGTTCACCAGTTTTCGCGGGTTGAGGTAACCGGCCAGCGGATCGGCGCCAATGCTGTGGGCCTCGTCCGCACGCTTGACATGCAACGCATGCCGGTCTGCGTCGGAATAGACCGCGACCGAGCGGATGCCCATCTCGGCGCAAGCGCGCACGATTCGAACGGCAATCTCACCACGGTTGGCGATCAGGATCTTTTTTATCAATTGGAGGTTCCCTTGAGCCGGTGATCCCACGACCTGGGGTTCAGGCCGATGCGTGACCAGATGTAACAATTGGTCGCAGGTCCACACTAATCCTGGCGGTGGATTAACAAAAATGAATATTTATTGGGTCATGCATAAGCAAAACCTTATAGTTGCGTCACATGGGGCCGTTCTGGATGGGTAAAAATGCGTAAGTCATTGATGCGTATGACCTTGCGTCAACTGCAAATCTTCAATGAAGTGTGCGACCTGAGGTCCTACAGCCGCGCGGCTGACGAAATGTCTCTCACGCAACCGGCCGTCAGCCTACAGATCCGTTCGCTGGAGGAGCTGATCGGCCAGCCTTTATTCGACTACGTCGGCAAAAAACTCTACATGACCGAAGCCGCCGAAGCGCTGCAGCGTGCCAGCCGGGACATCTTCGGACGCCTGGAAAACCTCGACATGCAGCTCTCGGACATGCAGGGCTCGCTGCAAGGCCAGTTGAAACTGGCTGTCGAGTCCAGCGCCAAATACTTCGTGCCGCACCTGTTCGCCGCGTTCAAGCGCCAGCACCCGGAGGTCAACCTGAACCTCTCGGTAGTCAATCGCGGCCAGGTCATCCGCCGGCTCTCGGACAACCGCGACGACGTGGTGATCATGTCCATGGTGCCCCAGGACATGGGCCTGGAATTCCTGCCGTTCCTCAATAATCCGATCGTCGCCGTGGCGCCACCGGAGCATCCGCTGTGCCACATGGGCCCGCTGCGCTTGCAGGATCTGGAGCCGTATACGCTGTTGTCGCGCGAACCGGGGTCAGGTACACGGCTGGCGTGCGAGGAATACTTCAAGGAGAAACGGGTGCATTTCACCCAGACGCTGGAGGTGGCTTCGGCGGAGGCCCAACGCGAATGCGTGGTGGCCGGCCTGGGCGTGGCGCTGTTGACGCGCCACGCCGTGAGCCGCGAGCTGTCCTCCGGCGCACTCGTCGAGTTGCCGGTGGAGGAACTGCCGTTGTACCGCAGTTGGTGCCTGGTCCAGGCCAGGGCTAAACGCCTGTCACCGGTGGCCCACGCTTTCCTGGCGTTCGTGCGCGGTGAGCGCGCTCAAATCATCGGCCTGGTTGAGCGTTTCGACGGGAAGCCGCCGGCGTTGCCTGCCAGTAATTGAATTCAGTCGCGTCAGGGAATTCGCTGATCTCTGCCAGAAGCTGGCGCTGCTCGCAGCGGTCTTCGATCGCACGACGAAACGCCATGCGGCGCTGGTCTTCCTGTTGACGACGGGTTTTGACGGCGCTGCGCTCTTCGTAGGACTGGGTCATAGCGAGACTCCCAAGACGTATACGGGAGCTTTACGATGCAGGCGCGGGATGACGGTTTGGCGGCGCGTGGATGACAGAACGATGAATGTTAATGAGCTACAAGCCTCTTGCAGCTTGAGGCTTGTAGCTTGCCGCTTCAGTCATCCAACGCCTTCACCGACTTGGGTGACAACCGCAGGCTGCGCAAACTGCGCTTCACGCTCTTGAGGTGGTTGACCAGGCTCGGCCCGCGGGCCATGGCAACGCCCATCGCCAGCACGTCGATCACCACCAGGTGGGCGATGCGCGAGGTCAGCGGCGTGTAGATTTCGGTGTCTTCATGCACATCGATGGCCAGGTTGACCGTGGAAAGTTCGGCCAAAGGCGTCTGGCTCGGACACAAGGTGATCAGCGAGGCGCCGCTTTCGCGCACCAGGTTCGCGGTGATCAACAAGTCTTTGGAGCGCCCCGACTGGGAGATGCAGATCGCCACATCGGTGGGTTTCAACGTGACCGCCGACATCGCCTGCATGTGCGGATCGGAATAGGCCGCCGCCGTGAGCAGCAGCCGGAAGAACTTATGCTGGGCATCGGCCGCCACCGCACCCGATGCCCCAAAGCCGTAGAACTCGACACGCTGGGCCTGGGACATGGCCGTCACGGCTTTCTGCAAGGCCACCGGATCGAGCTTCTCGCGAACCTCCATCAGGGTATGCAGCGTGGTATCGAAGATTTTCAGGCTGTAGTCGGCGACCGAATCGTCCTCGTGGATTGCAAACTGGCCGAAGCTCGCACCGGCCGCGAGGCTCTGCGCCAGCTTCAGCTTGAGGTCCTGGAAGCCCGAGCAACCGATGGCCCGGCAGAAGCGCACGATGGTCGGTTCGCTGATGCCAACGCTGTGGGCAAGATCCGCCATTGAGCTGTGCATGACGGCCGCAGGATCAAGCAGTACGTGATCGGCAACTTTCAGCTCCGATTTGCGCAGCAGGTGGCGTGACTGGGCGATATGTTGCAACAGGTTCAAGGGACTGGACTCTTGTTATGGCAGGTGCCGGGATGTAGCAAGCTTGTAGTTATACTACAAGAATTGGCTTTTTGCCTGCCCTAAACGTAACTGAATCGCTGCGCGACGCCTTTGTTTTGGCCGATGAGCCCTGATGTAGCCTCCTGCGCGGGGCGCGGCGCGATCCGACCGGCGACTGTCCTTCCCTGCCCACCGTTACCGCCCCTTGCCTGTCCATTGAACGGGCACTTATCTACTTGCAAGTAACCCGGTTCAACGAGTTGTTTTTGAACCGCAGATTCGAACAGGCATAAATCAACTTACAAATGAACCCCACACAACGTTAATCGAATGGTTATATTCAGTCCGCAGGAAGCAAACACCACCAAACAGGAGTTAGACCATGAACATTAAAACCAAAGAGTGGATCGCCCACATCAATCGCATGCCCGGCGACGCTTTTTTCCGCACCGCTGGCACCGTTACCGTGCCTCACTCGGGCGTTACACCCAGGCTGGTACGCAGCCCAGTACAAGACAAATCCTTTGACCTTCGCCTGGAGTTGAAACTTGAAACTTCGGACGGCGTGTCGTTGCAGGTCATAACTGACAAACCGGTCGAATATAAAGTCAGCGGCAATTCCAATGTAACAGGTGTCAGTATTTTCCACGAAGGCGAACTACTCCACCATATTGATAACGTACTGATTACCGATTAACAAACAGTGCTTCCTGACTTCCCGCCGAACCCGACAAGGGCTCGGCGGGAAGTTCCCCCGCCGTATCAATGCTGATCTCTTAACAGGCGCCCAAGCCCTTGCGCCTCTATTGGCTGGCTGATCAGGTAGCCCTGCACTTCATCACAGTGTTCGCTCCTGAGGAACTCAAGCTGGTCCACTCGCTCCACACCTTCGGCCACTACCTTCAGCGACAAACCATGCGCCATGGCGATGATTGCCCGGGTAATCGCCGCGTCTTCGCTGCCCTCCCCCAGGCCACGAATGAATGTCTGATCAATCTTCACGTAATCCACGGGAATCCGCTTGAGGTAACTCAAGGAAGAATAGCCTGTGCCGAAATCGTCGATCGCCAGCGTCACGCCCAGATCACGCAGTTGCTGGAACGTCGCGATGATGTGCTCAACGCTGTCGAGCAATTGGCTTTCGGTCAGCTCCAACTCCAGGTACCGGGGCTCCAGCCCGGTTTCCTCCAGCACCTGTCGAACCAGACTGACCAGCTTGCCCTGGCGTAACTGATGCACCGACAGATTGACCGAGACCCTGATCGGCGCGAGCCCCTCGCGTTGCCATTCACATGCCTGCCAGCACGCCTGGCGCAACACGAATTCGCCAATCGGCCCGATCAACCCGGTCTCTTCGGCCAGGCCGATGAAATCTCCCGGTGGGACCCGCCCCATGGCCGGATGGTCCCAGCGCACCAGTGCCTCGGCAGCATTCAGGCGACCGGTCGCGAGGCACAACTTGGGTTGATAGAAGACCTTCAATTGCTGTTCTTCGAGGGCTTTGCGCAGTTGGTTCTCCAATTGCAGACGCTCCAGGGTACTGGCCTGGAGACTCTCGGTGTAGAACTGGAAATTATTACCGCCCAGATGCTTGGCGTGTTGCATGGCCATGTTCGCCTGGTTGACCAGCGTGGAAACCTCTCGCGCGTTGTCCGGCAACAGGCTGATGCCGATGGAGGCACTGACCACCAACTCATGGCCTTCAATGGTCAGCGGCAGGCGCAGCTTGGCAGACAGCCGCGTCGCGACCCGCGCCAGGCTGGAGAGGTTGCCATAGGCATCGAACAGCACCCCGAACTCATCGCCGGACAACCGGGCAATGGTGTCAGCCTCGGGCAGCGCATTGATCAGGCGTCGGGCCATTTTCTGCAACAGTTGGTCGGCAATGTCATGGCCGAGACTGTCGTTGAGCAATTTGAAACGATCCAGATCGATATGCAGCAGCGCGAGACTGCGCCGTCCGCCTTGACGCACGCGCTGCTGGGCCTCCTGCAAGCGTTCGCGAAACAGCGAGCGATTGGCCAAGCCGGTCAGTTCGTCGTAGTGGGTCAGGTAGCGCATTCGCTCTTCGGATTCGCGCCGAGCGGAAAGATCGGCAAAGAAGCCGACGATATGACTGACATTTCCCCGATCGTCACGGACAACGTTCAGCTGCAACCACTGCGGATACAGCTCGCCGTTGGCCCGGGCTTCCACCAGCTCGCCCTGCCAGGTGCCATGTTGCTTGAGCGACTGGCGTATGACCGGGTAGTGCCGGCGTGCATCGCGGCTGCACGGCAGATCGACCACGTTGCGTCCGAGCATGTCGTCGATACTGAAGCCGGTGACCCGCGTAAATGCCTGGTTCGCCGCAAGCAGCACGAAGCCCGGGTCGAAGATCACGATGCCTTCGCTGGCCGCCTCGAACACGGTGGCTGCCAGCTGCCGCTGCTGCTCCAGCTCTTTGGTGGCGCTGATGTTTCGCCGCGTACCCACCATGCGCAGCACCCGTCCGCCAGCGCTGCGCTCCACGGCCCGGCCGCGGTCTTCGATCCAGACCCAGTGACCGTCGCCGTGACGCACGCGGTATTCAATCTGGTAATCCTCGCTACGCCCCTTGAGGTGCTCGATAAGCGCCCGCTTAAGGGCCGGCAGGTCCTGGGGGTGCAGGCGCGGCGTTAGATGGCTGAGCATCGCCGTGATGTATTCAGGCTCCAGGCCGAACAATTCCTTGAGTTGGGTGTGGTGGACTTCGTCGGTCTGCAGGTTCCAGTCCCACAACCCCAGCTCACTGGCCTTGAGGGCCAGGGCCAGGCGCGCTTCGCTCTTGCTCAGGGCCTGGCTGGCCACGTCCAGCTCAAGGCTGCGTTGCGCAACCCGCGCTTCCAGGCCCACCTGGGCCGCTCGCAATTTGTCTTCGGCCAAACGCCGTTGCTCGACCTCCCGGGCCAGCGCATCGTTGAGCTGCGTGCCACGGGTCTGCGCCTGCTGCAGATGCTCGATCAGCGCCTGGTTCTGAAACCGTCGCAGCAGACCGTTCTGTATCAACCGATTGACCTGCCAGGCCACGATACTCAGCGAAACCAGCACCACCAGCCCCAGCCAGCCCCAGCCGTGCTGCTGCTCATCCCCATCCCAGAAGAGATAGCCGATGGCCGGCAACAGGCAGGGCAAGGCGAAGGACAGGAAGGCCGGGATGCTCACCGCGTAGGCGACGCTGGCCGAAAGGGTGGCGGCACCGATCAGGCCGAACACCCAGGCCTGCTGTTGAAAGCTGTCAGCCGGCACCAGGGCGATACCCGCCCCGGCCAAGGTCAGGCCGGTCATCGCCGAGCCCAGCAAAAACATGCGTAACCAGATCGGATGGGCCTGGCGGCTTGGCATCGCCGAATCGAAGGCGGCGACCTGGATGACTCGCAATGCCACCAGGGACAGCAGCCAGACAAGCCAGACGCTGACCAGGAAGTAGCGCCGAGGCTCCCACAACAGCGCGGCGCAGACCAGGCCGTTGATCAACATGAACAATGTGGGCAGTAGCGAGCCCTGATACAGCAATCGTGTACGCTCAACCGCCATCTCCGTGGCGTACTGCTTGCAGATGACCCGCGGTTCCACGCAGGGGCCCGCCAGATCGGAATTAAGGGTCATAGGCACTGTTCTTGTTCTTATTCAGGGGGCACGGAGAGCCCGGTATGAGCACCGAGCATACACAAGCCCGAGGCCATCCCACACTGCACCCGCGCATAAAAATACGGAAAAAACTTGCCAATTCATTGAATGACGAGCCCTTTGAGCGAACGCCGCCAGCGCTTGTAGCCCATGACCTACCGGTCATCTCCAAGTGGTCTTTTATCGGCTGAGGCAACGCTGGGTTTGCCCGGGGTGACGTCGCACCCTAGAATGGCCCGATGCGCGATGACCTCTCCCTTCTGCTGAACTCCCTCAACGATGCCCAACGCCAGGCCGTAGCCGCCTCCGTGGGTCGTCAGTTGGTCCTGGCCGGTGCCGGCTCCGGTAAAACCCGAGTGCTGGTGCACCGTATCGCCTGGTTGATCCAGGTCGAGAACGCCTCGCCCCATTCAATCCTGTCGGTGACGTTCACCAACAAGGCCGCGGCCGAGATGCGCCACCGCATCGAGCAGCTGATGGGCATCAACCCGGCCGGCATGTGGGTCGGTACGTTCCACGGCCTGGCGCACCGCTTGTTGCGGGCGCATTGGCAGGAGGCCGGCCTGAGCCAGACCTTCCAGATCCTGGACAGCGACGACCAGCAGCGCTTGGTAAAACGCGTGATCCGCGAGCTGGGCCTGGACGAACAGCGTTGGCCCGCCCGGCAGGCCCAGTGGTTCATCAATGGCCAGAAGGATGAAGGGCTGCGTCCGCAACACATCCAGGCCAGCGGCGACCTGTTCCTGGCGACCATGCGCAGCATCTACGAAGCCTACGAGGCGGCTTGCCAGCGCGCCGGGGTCATCGACTTTTCCGAGCTGCTGCTGCGGGCGCTGGACCTGTGGCGCGATCACCCCGGCCTGTTGGCGCACTATCAGAAGCGCTTCCGTCATGTGCTGGTGGACGAGTTCCAGGACACCAACGCCGTGCAATACGCCTGGTTGCGCCTGCTCGCCAAGGGCGGTGACAGCCTGATGGTCGTGGGAGACGACGATCAGTCGATCTACGGCTGGCGCGGCGCCAAGATCGAGAATATCCATCAGTATTCGGCAGACTTTCCTGACGCCGAAGTCATCCGCCTGGAACAGAATTACCGCTCCACCGCCGGTATCCTCAAGGCCGCCAACGCCCTGATCGCCAACAACACCGGGCGCCTGGGCAAGGAGTTGTGGACCGATGGCAGCGAAGGCGAGGCGATCAACCTCTATGCTGCCTTCAACGAGCACGATGAAGCCCGCTACGTGGTGGAAACTATCGAGAGCGCGCTGAAAACCGGGCTGGCCCGCAGCGACATCGCCATCCTTTACCGTTCCAACGCCCAATCGCGAGTCCTGGAAGAAGCCCTGCTGCGCGAACGTATTCCGTACCGCATCTACGGCGGCCAGCGCTTCTTCGAGCGGGCCGAAATCAAGAACGCGATGGCCTACCTGCGCCTGATCGAAGGCCGCGGCAACGACGCGGCCCTTGAGCGGGTGATCAATGTACCGACGCGGGGCATCGGCGAGAAAACCGTCGAAGCGATTCGCGATCACGCGCGCCACAGTCACGTGTCCATGTGGGAAGCCATGCACCAACTGGTGACCAACAAGGGCATGGCCGGTCGCGCTGCCGGCGCACTGAAGGCGTTCATGGACCTGATAGAGGACCTCGCTGCCAAGTGCACACAGATGCCGTTGCACCTGATGACCCAGACCGTCATCGAACAGTCCGGCCTGATCGCCTATCACGAGGCGGAAAAAGGCGAGAAAGGCCAGGCTCGGGTGGAAAACCTTGAGGAACTGGTCAGCGCGGCACGCAACTTCGAGAACACCGAGGAAGATGCAGACCTGTCGCCACTGGCGGCTTTTCTCGGGCACGCGTCCCTGGAGGCGGGCGACACCCAGGCCGACGAGCACGAAGACAGTATCCAGCTGATGACCCTGCACAGTGCCAAGGGCCTGGAGTTCCCCTACGTGTTCCTCGTGGGCATGGAAGAAGGCTTGTTCCCCCACAAGATGAGCCTGGAAGAACCGGGACGCCTGGAAGAGGAACGACGCCTTGCCTACGTCGGCATCACCCGGGCCATGCAGAACCTGGTACTCACCTACGCCGAAACCCGACGTTTGTATGGCAGCGAGACCTACAACAAAGTCTCGCGCTTCGTACGCGAAGTACCGAAAGGTCTGATCCAGGAAGTGCGCCTGTCCAACAGTGTCAGCCGTCCTTTCGGTGGCGGCCAGCAGCAAAGCACCAGCAGCCTGTTCGGCGGCAGCGACATTCCGGACACTGGCTTCAGCCTCGGCCAGGCCGTGCGCCATTCGGTATTCGGTGACGGCGTGATCCTCAATTTCGAAGGCGCTGGCGCCCAGGCCCGGGTGCAGGTGAACTTCAGCGAAGGCAGCAAGTGGCTGATGCTGGGGTATGCCAAGCTCGAGGCGATCTAGCGAGATCTCCTAGTGCTAATTGTGGGAGCGAGCCTGCTCGCGATGGCGGTGGATCAGACACACTGATGCTGACTGACACTCCGTCATCGCGAGCAGGCTCGCTCCCACAGGGATACGTTCGGCACCAAGCCACTTTCCGATAGAACTTGTTCCCCTTTCCTACAGCCCAAAGCGAACAAGCCCTCTTGCGTGCCGAAGCTGAACCTCACCTGTCGCGCAAAAGCCCGAAACACTCTGCCGCTAGCCAGCAACACTTCACCTGTGCAACATGGCGCGTGTGCTATTCACAAATGGGAATGCCTTTATATGAAACGTTTTCTTAGCATCGCCATGGCGCTGTGCATTGGCCTGACGATGGCCATTGATGCCAACGCTGCCAAGCGCTTCGGCGGTGGTAAAAGCTCCGGCGCCGCCCCGACTCACCAGACCAGCCAGATGGCGCCGTCCTCTGCTGCCGGCTCCACTGCAGCCACCGCAGGTGCTGCCGGTGCCGCAGGCGCGGCCACCAAGGCCAGCGGTGCATCGCGCTGGCTCGGCCCCCTGGCCGGCATCGCCGCCGGCGGCCTGCTCGCCTCCATGTTCATGGGCGATGGCTTCCAGGGCATGCAGATCTTCGACATCCTGATCATGGCCGTCATTGCCTTCCTGGTGTTCCGCTTCATCGCCGCCCGTCGTCGCAAGCAGCAGGAGCAATTCGCTCCTGCTGGCGCGCCGATGCAGCGTGAAGTGTTCAACCAGCAACCTGCCAGTGGTTCGATCTTTGGCGGTTCGGCAGCGCCCGTAGCGCCCCGCCCAGTCATCAATGCGCCGGCCTGGTTCAACGAGCAACGCTTCATCGAAGCCGCTCGCAGCCACTTCATGTCCTTGCAACAACATTGGGACGCGAACGAAATGGACAAGATCGCCGAGTTCGTGACCCCGCAATTGCTGGAGTTCCTCAAGCGCGAACGGGCTGACCTGGGTGAGGGCTTCCAGTCCACCTACATCGATAATCTGCAGGTGCAACTGGACGGAGTCGACGATCGTGCCGACAGGACCATCGCCACCCTGACCTTCAGCGGCGTGTCGAAGGACTCTCGTTTCGACAAGGGTGAAGCGTTCAGCGAAAGCTGGAACATGGAACGTGCCCAGGGCGACGACCAGCCCTGGCTGGTGGCCGGTATTCGTCAGAACGGTTGAACCTTTACCCAATTTGCATGTTGAAATAAAAGAACCCCGGCCCAGGCCGGGGTTTTCTATTTCGCGGTTGCATCTATAGCGAGCTACTGTATAAACCGCTCCATATAAACCGCGCCATCGAGAAAGAGGATCCCCGGACGTGGAAGAAATCATCGAACAATTGCGTGAAGCCAACGAACCCGTGCCGGTTCCGCTGGAGTTGCCCGACGAAGACCTGCTGGTAGAGATCGAAGAGCAGCTGTTCATCGACATCCCGTTCGTCTTCAGGGAGTTTTTGCTGACCGTCAGCGATGTCGTCTACGGCAGCCTGGAACCGGTCACCGTCACCGACCCACAATCCCACACCTACCTGCCGGACGTGGCTGCCAATGCGTGGGATGCCGGTGTCGACCGCAGCCTGATTCCGATCTGCCAGGACGGCGACGATTATTACTGCGTCGAAGAAGACGGGACCGTGGTGCTGTGGCAGGCCGAAGAAGAACTGGTCGCTGAAGAAACCTGGGAATCGGTCTGGCACTGGGCTCGGGACGTCTGGCTGGAAAGCTGATCGCGGGTACGCCGTCAGCGATCAGTGCCCGGAGGATTCCAATAGGCAAAAAGACGGTGCAAATAGGGAAACAGATCCTTGGGCGCGTGACGGCAAACACAGGCGCAGCGTCCCGATATCGGTGGTTGTGAAAACCTTGTCGGCTACAGACCACTCAGGAGCACCCGCAGAGGTGCCTTCCCACATTGCTGCCTTGAACCGTGAGTACGTTATGGAACCCGGAAACGCCCAGCTGTCGATGACGGTGTTGATGACCCCCGATATGGCCAACTTCTCTGGCAATGTCCATGGCGGCACCCTGCTCAAATACCTCGACGAAGTCGCTTACGCCTGCGCCTCCCGCTACGCCGGGCGCTACGTGGTGACCTTGTCGGTGGATCAGGTGATTTTCCGTGAGCCGATTCACGTCGGCGAGCTGGTGACGTTTCTCGCATCGGTGAACTACACCGGCAATACGTCGATGGAAGTGGGCATCAAAGTCGTGACCGAGAACATCCGTGAACGCTCGGTGCGCCACACCAACAGCTGCTTCTTCACCATGGTCGCGGTGGACGATCAGCGCAAGCCCGCCGCCGTCCCGCCATTACAACCGCACAACAGCGAAGAGAAGCGCCGTTACGAGCAAGCCAAACAGCGCCGGCAGATCCGCCAGGAACTGGAAAAGCGTTATCAGGAGATCAAGGCGGACGCGCCTTGACTGATCGACGAAATCAAATGTGGGAGCGAGCTTGCTCGCGATAGCGGCGGATCAGTCAATACCGATGCTGACTGACCAATCGCTATCGCGAGCAAGCTCGCTCCCACAGATAACTCATCAGTTTCATCGGTCGATCAAAAACTGATCGGTACCGCCTCGAACCGCACCCGCGGGTGGGCGATCCGATCCTGGGCACGCACCAGCTCAAGTTCGTAGCTGGCGCACGCCTGGGTTTCCAGCAGCACTTCATGCACCGCGGCGGCGGTGAATTCGAAGGCCGCCACCAGGCTGTCGCCCAACAGGATCCGCGCCAGGAACAGCCCTGACGTCAGGTCACCCATGCCCACCGGCTGGCGCGGGAATGCCAACAGCGGGCGACGCAGGTGCCAGCTGCCATCGGCGGTCACCAGCAGCATTTCGAAACTGTCGTCGGGCTTGCCGGGATAAGCCAGGTGTTTGACCAGCACCGCCTTCGGTCCGCGAACCAGTAGCGCCCGGGCCATGGCCAGACAGTCCAGCAGCGACTGCGCCTTGCGTCCCGCGAAACTGTCCAGCTCCAGTTGGTTCGGGCACATGAGGTCCGCTACGGCAGCGGCTTCTTCCAGCAGGAATTCGCTCACCTCGGGCGCCACGATGCAGCCCTTTTCCGGATGCCCCATAACCGGGTCGCACAGGTACAGCGCCTTCGGATTGGCGGCCTTGATCCGCGCCACACCCGTCAGTATCGCCCGCCCCTGGGCAGCGCTGCCCAGATACCCGGACAGCACCGCGTCGCATTGACCCAACTCGCCGATGGCCGCAATACCCTCTACCAGGGCCGGAATCTGCTGAGGCGCCAGCACCTCCCCAGCCCATTGGCCGTACTGGGTGTGATTGGAAAACTGCACGGTATTGAGCGGCCAGACATTTACCCCGACCCGCTGCATCGGAAAGACGGCAGCGCTGTTACCGGCGTGACCGAATACCACATGAGACTGGATGGCAAGCAGATGAGGTGTACGTTTCATGCGGGAGGTTTCCGTAAAACGATTGAAATTCAAGCCGCGCAGTATGCGACTAAACGCAGCCTGTACGACAGACCGGCGAGACAGTTAAGCTGACAGCAACTTGTTGGAGCACTTCGTTCATGCTGACCCTTGGAAATATTTTCGTGCTGATGCTGCTGGCTACCGGCGGCGCCTGGCTGTGGCACAACCATGGCTTGCGCGAACGGGCGCTGGCGAGGGTCATGCAGCATTGCGCCCATCTCAAGATCGAGCTGTTGGACGGCAACGTAGCGCTGAAAAGAATCGGTTTTGTGAAAGATGCCAACGGCCGACGGCGCTTGGCGCGCATCTATAATTTCGAGTTCACCGTCACCGGTGAAACCCGCCATTCGGGCACGATTACCCAATTCGGGGCCCACAGCGCCCACATCGAACTGGCGCCCTACCCGATGCCGTTTGAAGAAGTGCCACCGGCGCCGATTGAATCCGTCCAGACCAGGCCCCGGGCTGAAGTCATCGAATTGAGCCAATGGCGCCAGGAACATAACAAGTGGAAGCCTTGAAACCGGATTGATTCAGAGCCGCCGGCAATTTGTCAGGGCCGCTTGCAGGGCAGCCACGTCTTGCGGCTCATCGAAAATCAGTTCGAGCCTTGAATCCTGCCGCCACTCGCTCGCCTGCCAGCTCAGTGCCGCCCCTTCCAGCGCATTGGCCGAACGCCAACCGTCGACACCGTGGATAACCAGCTTCGCCCGTTTCCAGGGGCGATCTTGCAACCAAAGAGCCAGCGCAGCTGTATCGAACCGTTGGCTGGGATGCCAGCGCCATCCGATGCTCCAGCTCCCCTCCTGCTGCTGGTAAAGGCAGATCGGCAGGGCTGGAT
The DNA here is from genome assembly GCF_018614775.1 of Pseudomonas fluorescens. Lineage (GTDB taxonomy): Bacteria > Pseudomonadota > Gammaproteobacteria > Pseudomonadales > Pseudomonadaceae > Aquipseudomonas > Aquipseudomonas fluorescens_BY. Next base: position 82,770 of record NZ_JAGGOF010000019.1, on the reverse strand, counting down.
CGCTCCAGATGGCCGGCATCTCGCCCACGCTGTTCGGCAGTTTCAAATTATCCGCCGCTACGCGCCCCTGAGCGGCAAGCCCCGGCAATCGATCAAGCGGCAGCGCAGCCTGTTGCGTCCAGTACAGCGTCCGTCCAGGCAACTGCTCGACAATACGTTCACGATCGGTCTGCGTCAGGGTCTCGGACTTGTTGAGCACCAGCAGGCCTGCCTCGGCCAGGGTTTGCCGCTGGGCATCGGGCAATGGCTTGCCGTCCGCCATCGCTTGGCCATCCAGTACCAGCACGCAGGGTTGTACCGCCAGCACGCCGTGCCATGGCGCCTCGTTCAACTGCCGCATTAATTGCACTGGATGGCCAAGGCCAGAGGGCTCGATGAACAATCGGTCCGGCCGGGCCTTGCGCAGCAACCGACCGAGACCGATCTGAAACGGCACGCCATTGACGCAACACAAACAGCCCCCGGCCACCTCGCCCAGTGCGATACCATCGGCGGCCTGGGTCAGCAACGCGGCATCCAGGCCGATCTGGCCGAACTCGTTGATCAGCACCGCCCAGCGTTCGTTGGCCGGACGCTGGGCCAGTAGATGCTTGATCAGGCTGGTCTTGCCGGCGCCCAAGGGGCCGGCGATGACGTGGGTAGGTATGTGCTGCAACATAATCGGCGGTTTCGATAGAGGTGAAGATGCGGATGATCGGCTGGTTACTGCTGGCACTGACCTCAAGCCAGGCACTGGCCCAGGCTTGCGTGGTCCACAGCCAGGCGGAACGGCTGGATGTGAAAGTGTGCCAGGAGAACCGGAATATTCCGCAGAAGCTGTTCGCTGACGGCTTCTGCCAGCCAAGCCTTGCCGGCCAGAAAGTCGACGTGCAATACGTCGATCACTGCCCTGGCGGCGCTTTCGGTATCTGTAGCAACGCCCAGGTCGCCAATATGCCTTATCACCAGGATATTCACTATTACGGCGTGGCCACCGACGCCGCTTATCTCAAACCCTTTTGCGAAGGGCAGAGCCAAGGCACCTGGCTCAAGCCCTGAGCCAACATCACGCCGCGACCTCGTCGTGCCACGGACCGAACGGGTCCGGCAACAGGCGCCACGCTGCAACGCCGAGTGCCATTTCTGCGTCAGTGAGCAGGCACGCGTCCAGCTCGGCGCTGAGTCGGGCGAAATCGATTCCCTGGCCAATGAACACCAGTTCCTGACGGCAATCGCCCGTGACTGCAAGCCAGTTGTTCATGATGGCCACGGTGCTTTCCTGGTCCTGCGGCCATTGGTCTTTTGGTACAAACCGCCACCAGCGCCCGGCGAAACCATGGCGCATCAAGCCGCCAGCCTGGGACCAACTGCCCGCGTCCTCAGGTTTGCTGGCCAGCCAGAAGAAACCCTTCGAGCGCAGGAGTTTGCCCTGGGTCCATGGACGGTCGATAAAGTTGTAGAACCGCTGGGGATGAAACGGTCGGCGCGCCCGGTAAGCTGTCGAGGCGATGCCGTACTCCTCGGTTTCCGGCACATGCTCGCCACGCAGTTCCCGGAGCCAGCCGGGCGATTGGGCGGCGCGATCAAAATCGAAGAGGCCGGTGTCGAGGATCCTTCCCAGGGGCACTTGTCCCATCGTCATCGGAATGACCTGTGCCCGAGCATTGAGCCGTTGCAGAATCGCGACCAACTCCTCCCGTTCATGACGACTGATCAAGTCAATTTTGCTGATCAGGATCACGTCGGCAAACTCGATCTGCTCAATCAGCAGGTCGGTGATTGAGCGCTCATCATCCTCACCCAAGGTTTCGCCTCGCGACGCGAGGCTTTCTGCGGCTTGATAATCCAGCAGGAAATTCACTCCATCGACCACCGTCACCATGGTATCGAGTCGCGCAACATCGGCCAGGCTTCGGCCCTGCTCATCACGAAAGGTGAACGTTTCTGCCACCGGCAACGGTTCGGAAATGCCGGTGGATTCGATCAACAGATAATCGAAGCGCCCTTCCCTGGCGAGCTTGCCGACCTCCTCCAGCAAGTCTTCCCGCAGCGTGCAGCAAATGCAGCCGTTGCTCATCTCCACGAGCTTTTCTTCGGCGCGGTTCAGGGTCACATCTCGCTGGACCTCGCTGCCGTCGATGTTGATCTCGCTCATGTCGTTGACGATCACGGCGACCCGCAGGTCGTCGCGGTTACGCAGGACATAGTTGAGCAAGGTGCTTTTACCGGCACCGAGAAATCCGGAGAGCACGGTTACGGGAAGGCGATTGGGCATCGGGTACATCCTCATCGGAAGGGCGTTACGGCTGCGTTGCGGCTCGGTAATGTCAGGTGCATTTTTATGTTATGGTATAACAATACTCACAAGCCAGCCCTCTGGTGTTTTAGAGACCGATCAATGCGCAATTACCTGAGACTCATCTCTTTGAGTGCGTTGCTGCTATGGACGCTGAGCGCCTCAGCGCAAAGCCCGCTCAGGGCGGAGTGCACGCGAAGCGCCAATCTGCTGGCTTGCGTGGATCGGCAAAGCAATGCGTACAGCGTCATGACCGCTGGAGGTACTGTTTATCTGAGGGGCTTTGAAGCGGCGAGTCGGCGTTTCTGGGTGCAGACGAGCAGTCGCTATGGACAGCTCACGTTCTTTACAGGGGTGGCATCCGATGGAGAGAGCTGGGTTGGATACAGCCAACGGGTGGGCTGGACCACGATCAACCGATTCGCCAGCTCGGGTGGCAGCACTGGATCATTTGTCTGCGGCCGTCTCAACGGTTGCCAGAACTCCATGCGCTGATGTTTCACGTGGAACCTATGAAAGCCAAGTGAAACTCCGTTCATGAACACGTTCTATAAAAATATTATGCAACAATATAACATCTACTTCTGTTTCCATGACGGAGCCCCAACATGAATGCGTTAACGCTGCCAGACATTGCTGCGCAGGTTCCACACGAACGCCTGCCCCTCGATTGGGTGGGAATGTGCGGCATCGCGACGCCGGTGTTGATAGACGGGCAGCGGTTAAGCGCAATGATTGATGCAGGTGTCAGCCTCGACGACGGCGAAGCCCGGGGCATACACATGTCGCGTTTGTATCTGGCATTGGAAATACTCGAAGAAGTGCCGCTGTCTCCGGCGATGTTGCGCAAGCTCCTGCAGCAATTTCTTGATAGCCACGAAGGCCTGTCGCGAGCCGCGTCCCTCAGCATACGAACCCACTTGCTGCTCAAACGACCGGCACTGGTCAGCCCTTTGGCCGGCTGGAAGCGTTATCCGCTGAGCGTTGAGGCCCATTTGAAAAACTCGATGTTCCACGTGGAACTGAATATTCAGATCCCTTACTCCTCGACTTGCCCTTGTTCAGCAGCCCTCGCCCGGCAGTTGATCCAACAGCAATTCGTGGACGACTTCGCCAACAAAAAAATTGAACACACCGAGATCCTCGCCTGGCTAGGTTCGTCGAATGGCATCGTTGCCACCCCGCATAGCCAACGCAGCACAGCCACCTTGATACTGCGGTTGCACGCTGACTGCAGCGACTTGCCGTTGCAATCGTTCATCGACGAAGCCGAGGCAGCGCTCGGTACCGCCGTGCAAACCGCAGTCAAACGCGCCGATGAACAGGCCTTCGCACTCGCCAATGGCCAGAACCTGATGTTCTGCGAAGACGCCGCTCGACGATTGAGCGCTGCCTTGAGCCGATCACCCGGGATCGTTGCCGGACAGGTTCGCGTCGTTCACGCCGAAAGCCTGCATGCCCACGATGCTGTAGCCCTGAGCCGCTGGACCAGGGAGGCCTCATGATTCGTTGCCAGAACTTATGTTGGGGCGCTCCCGGCCAGTCCCTCACTCCACCGCTGGATATGGAGCGACCGACGGGCAGCCTGACGGCCATCATCGGAGCCAATGGCTCGGGAAAAAGCAGTTTGCTGAAGGTGATCGCCGGACTGCAAAAACCGCTGTCTGGAGAAGTCCTGCTGGATGTTCCACGACATGGCGGCGTCTCGTTCCTGCCGCAGCAGCAGCATCTGGACCGGCAATTCCCCATTAGTCTGCAAGAGTTGGTGGCGGCTGGGGCCTGGGGGAATCGGCATACGCCGCTCCTGCGCAAGCGACTGTTGCACGATGCCTTGGAGGACTGGGCGCTGACTGGCCTTGAGCAGCGTCCACTCATGGCATTGTCCGGCGGCGAATTGCAACGCGCCCTGCTCGCCCGTTTGAGCTTGGCCGAAGCACCCTTGCTCTTGTTAGACGAGCCCCATGCGGCCCTCGATGAACAGGGCCAGTTGTTGCTGTGGAAACACATCCATGACTGGCATGCCGAAGGTAGAACCGTGGTGGTGGTGTGTCATGACCTGGCGGCCGTTCGCCAACATATTCCGCAGACGCTGCTGATCAAAAGCGCCGGCTGCGTGCTGGGTCGGAGTGTCGAGCTGATTGCCCAACAACCTTGCGCGTGGGTGGCCTGATGCTCGCCGCCGCCCATCTCTGGCAACCGTTCCAGGAGTTCGTCTTCATGCGCCGGGCATTGCTCGGCGGCTTGGTGCTGGCGTGTAGCACGGCGCCGTTGGGCGTGTTCCTGATCCTTCGCCGCATGAGCCTGATCGGTGACGCCGTGGCCCACGGCATCCTGCCCGGCGCTGCCTTGGGTTTCTGGTTGGCTGGACTGAGCTTGCCCGCGCTGACGATCGGTGGCCTGGGCGCGGGATTGAGCATGGCGGGCCTCGCCGCCTGGATCACCCGTCGTACTGGGCTGCGGGAAGACGCCAGCCTTGCAGCGATTTATCCGATTTCCCTGGCGGCAGGCGTGTTGATTCTAGGCATCGCCGGCAAGCGTCTGGACCTGCTCCACCTGCTGTTCGGCTCCGCGCTGGCGGTAGATGGCCCGACCCTGACCGGCATGCTCTGGGTTTCCGGGATCAGCCTTATCGCGATGGCGCTGATCTATCGGCCGTTATTGCTCGACACCCTGGATCCGCTGTTCCTGCAAACCGTCAGCCGTCTCGGCCCGCTGGCCCATGGCGTGTTCCTGACGCTGGTGGTGTTGAACCTGGTGATCGGATTCCAGGCCATCGGCGCATTGATGGTGGTCGGCCTGATGATGCTGCCGGCGGCCGCCTCGCGCTTCTGGAGCCGCCGCCTGCCGATGCTGATGATGGTCGCCGCCTCGCTCGGCTGCCTCTCGGTGTGGCTTGGCCTGCTGTTGTCGTTCTATTTCTCACTGCCCAGCGGTCCGTCCATCGTGCTGGTGGCGGGCATGTTGTATTTGCTCTCTGTGGTATTCGGTCCGGTGCACGGCCTGCTGCGCCGTCCGCCTTTGCTCACATCCCAATGAGGTGTTTCCTGATGCGCGTTCTACTCGTGCTGTTCAGCCTGATGCTGTCCATGTCTTTATCCGCCACCGAGAAACTCCAGGTGGTGACCAGCTTCAGTATCCTCGCCGACATGACTCAACAAGTCGGCGGTGACCACGTCCAGGTCACCAACATGGTCGGGCCGGACGCCGATGCGCACACCTACGAACCCACGCCGGACGATGCCAAGGCGCTGCTCCGGGCGAAACTGATCATCAAGAATGGTTTGGGTTTCGAGCCGTGGCTGGATCGCCTGGTCACCAGCACCGAAACCACCGCGCCGGTGATCAGTGCCAGTCACGGCGTGATTCCACGCTCATTGGATGAGGACGGTGAGACCGTCCCTGACCCACATGCCTGGCACAACCTGGCGAATGCCGAGTTGTATGTCAGTAATATCACCAAGGCGCTGGAAGCCGCGGACCCGGCCAACAAAGCTGACTACGAACGCAACAGCCAGGCCTACCTGAAGAAGATCTATGCGTTGCTCGCCGAAGCCAAGGCCAAGCTCGGCGCATTGCCAGCGGGCAATCGCAAGATCGTGACATCCCACGATGCCTTCGGTTACCTGGGCCAGGCCTACGGCATCGACTTCATGGCACCCCAGGGTCTCTCTACCGAGCGTGAACCTTCGGCGGCCGAAGTCGCGGCGCTGATTACCCAGATCCGTCAGGCGAAAGTCAAAGCGGTGTTTATGGAAAACATCAAGGATGCGCGCCTGCTCAAGCAGATCGCTGACGAGAGCGGCGCGCACATCGGCGGTACGTTGTACTCCGATGCACTCGCCGCCAGCGGACCGGCCAGCACGTTCACTGGCCTGTTTGAATACAACCTCAACACACTGTTTGACGCTTTAAGTAAGCCGTGATCGGGCTGACGGGCTGCCGCGCAATTCAGCGCCAGCAAGCCCCTCACCACGGCGGCCGCCGTGAAGAAGGTCAGGCCCTTGGCTTGACCGTCCCGCAATCCTGTCCCAACCAGACAGCACGGGTGTCGAGGCTGCCGTTCTGCTGGATACCGGTGGCATTGAACGTGCCGTTCACCTTGGTGGTGAATTCCCGATCGCTCTGGAACGTCGCGACACCATTACCCTGGGCCTTCGGGCAACTGAAGCGGAACTTCCACTGATTACCGGTACGATCGGTGATCTGCTGCTTGCAACCCGATTGCGGGTCTTGCAACGGAATATCGTTGGTTTGCACCTGCGCGGGTGTCAGGCAGACACGAATGCCTTTACCCCCCATGGTGATGCCCTGCTTTTCCAGCATTGCCCGTTGCTCCGGCGTCATCTGGCTTTGCACCTGGCCGAGGAGCAATTGCAGGTCCGGCAGATTCTGGTTATCGACTTTCATGTTGCTGGTGGTCAACTCCCACAGCCCCGGCTGAAGCATCTGCGCCTGAGCCGCCAGAGGAATCGACAAACCCATTGCCAAGGCCAAACCCAGCAGACGAACTTTCATTGCAAAATACTCCAGAGGACAAGTGGCCGTTAGACGCCACCCACGGGTTTCGGTTCAGGCCCACAGCGGTGAATTAAATAGCGACATTCGCCCTGGAACATGGTCTGTTAGGCAATGAAACTCAGGAGCAAGGCTGCCCCCATGGATTTTTTCGGCCCGCATATTTTCGGTTACCTGATCGCGCTGCTGCACACCCTCGGCTCCATCGCCGCTGTCCATGCGGTGCTGACGGTGCGAACCGCCCAAGGCTCGATCGCCTGGGCCCTGTCGCTGGTGTTCATCCCTTACCTGACATTGATTCCCTATCTGGTTTTTGGGCGCAGCACCTTCGATGGCTACATCAAGGCGCGTCGCCAAGCCAATGAGGAGATGCGCAAGGCGATCTCCGAGCTGAACTGGCGGCCGTGGGTCGAAGAAGCCCTCGCTGCCCGCGCTTCACAGGCCTATGCCTCGTTGCGGGCCATGCCCAAACTAGGCCGCGCGCCGTGCCTGGCAAATAACCAAGTGCGTTTGCTCGTTAATGGCCATGCCACGTTCGAGGCGATTTTCCACGCCATCGATAGCGCGCGCGAGGCCGTGCTGATTCAGTTTTTCATCATCCATGACGATCGCCTCGGCCAACGCTTGCACGCGCTGCTCTTGAAGAAGGCCGCCGAAGGCGTGGCGGTGTATTTGCTCTACGACCGCATTGGCAGCCACTCCCTGCCCCACCAATATGTCCAGGCGTTGCGCGACGGTGGAGTCCACGTAAAAGCGTTCGCCACCCGCAGTGGCTGGCTCAACCGTTTCCAGGTCAACTTTCGCAACCATCGCAAGATTGTGGCGGTGGACGGCGTGCTCGGGTTCGTCGGCGGGCACAACGTCGGCGACGAGTACATGGGCGAAATGCCGCCGCTGGCGCCATGGCGCGACACCCATGTCGAAGTCCGCGGCCCGGTGGTGGCGAGCATGCAAGAGTCGTTTGCCGAGGACTGGTTCTGGGCCGCCCGCTCATTGCCGCCGCTGATCCTGCCCGACACTTACCCGGACGGCGGCGTGCTTTGCCAACTGCTTGCCAGCGGTCCGGCCGACGCCTATGAAACCTGTTCGCTGTTTTTCGTCGAGGCCATCCACGCGGCCAGCGAGCGAGTATGGATCACCACGCCCTACTTCATTCCTGACGAAGCGGTGTTCGCGGCGTTACGCCTGGCCGTGTTGCGTGGAGTGGACGTGCGCATCCTGCTGCCGTCACGGCCGGATCACAAGGTGGTCTACGCCGCGTCCAGCCTGTACGCGTTCGAAGCGGTGCGCGCCGGGGTAAGGGTGTTCCGTTACGAACCGGGCTTCCTTCATCAGAAAGTGGTGTTGATCGACCGGGAGATCAGCGCCATTGGCAGTGCGAACCTGGACAACCGTTCGTTCCGGCTGAATTTCGAAGTGATGCTGCTGACCGTCGACATTCCGTTCGCCACCGAGGTCGAGCAGATGCTTGAACAAGACTTCGCCCAAGCCCAGGAAATCGACAAACAGGAAAGCCGGGAGACTCACCGCGTTCAGAAGGTCGGCATGCGGATCGCCCGGCTTATTTCCCCGATCCTTTAAGGGGTATAGAGATCGTCACGGGTCCAAGGCAAATCGTGGCCACCGTCGGCGTGGGCTTTTACCGCCAGGATCTGGTGCAGGTTGATCCAGCCCTTGGCGAATGCGTAGGCGCAGCCGGCCAGGTACAGGCGCCAGATCCGCAATGCCTGCTCCGGTACTTCCTTCGCCGCCGTCGCCAGGTTGTCCTCCAGCCGCTCGCTCCAGTGATCGAGGGTGCGTGCGTAGTGCAGGCGCAGGCTTTCGACGTCGACGATTTCCAGCCCCGCTTCACTGATATGCGCGGCGATCATCGACAAGTGCGGCAGCTCACCGTTGGGAAATACGTACTTCTCGATGAACTCACCGGCACCGCGACCCACCGGACGACCGTCGGTGTGCTTGGCGGTGATACCGTGGTTCATCACCAGCCCGCCCTCGCGCACCGCGCCAAACAGGGTCTTGCAGTATTGCTCGAGATTGGCGTGGCCGACGTGCTCGAACATGCCCACGCTGACCACTTTATCGAAGCGTCCGTCCTGAGGCAGATCCCGGTAGTCCAGCAACCGCAGTTCCACCTGACCCTCCAAGCCCTCCGCCCTGACCCGCTCCCGGGCCAGGTCCAACTGCGCCTGGCTCAAGGTAATGCCGAAGACCCTGGCGCCAAATTCCCGCGCTGCGTAACGCGCCAAGCCACCCCATCCACAGCCTACATCCAGCAGGTAGTCGCCTGGTTGCAGGCGCAGCTTGCGGCATAAATGGCGGAATTTGGCTTGCTGGGCCTGTTCGAGGGTTTCACTGCCCGTCTCGAAATAGGCGCAGGAATAGGCCATGTCGCTGTCGAGCCACAGCTGATAGAACGCGTTGGAAAGGTCGTAGTGATAGGAAATTGCCTTGGCGTCGGTCTCCTTGTCGTGGGCCAAACGCACCGGCTGGTCACCGGAGTCTTCCTCCACCAGCGCCTGGCTCCATTCATCGCAGACGCGAATGACCTCGTGAATCGAACCCTCGAGTTCTAGTTTGCCTTCGACGAACGCCGCTCCCAGCGCGTCCAGGCTGGGATGGGTTAACTGCCCGACCATTTGTGGGTCCTTGACCACGATCGTCACGCTGGGATCGGCGCCCAGCGTGAATTCATGGCCGTCCCAGAGCCGCAGCCGAAGCGGCAGATGAAGATTCTGTAGGGCTGGTGGAAGCTGCGCGAGCATAAGATATCCCCCCTGATTTCAGAACATCTGAACTGAGGGTAGACCATGGTAGAAAAATAGCCGGCTATCGAATTTATAGCCTTTCTCTATCGCTGCCCCAAACTCAATTCCTGAGACGGGTACTGCCGGCGGTGGTGCGCCCTCTTCAATAGCAGACTGCCAGGGCGCCTCACAGTTCGCTAAAGTCAGTCTTCCTGAATTTTCAGCAACGGCTCCTGGAACCGCAGTAAGCGCCCGGCGTTGCCTAACACCAGCAAGGTGCTGAGGTTGTGCAACAACGCAGCGACCATCGCTCCCGCCGCGCCAAGCCACCCAAACGCGGCAAAGGCAACGATTGCCAGCGTCCAGCCCAGGCCGATGATCACATTGACCTGCAGCGTGCGCCGGCATTGGCGACCGAGCCGTACGCAGGTGCCAAGGCGGCGCAGATCACTGCCGATCAACACGATGTCCGACGATGCCAGGGCGATGTCCGCGCCACCCGCCCCCATCGCCACCCCCACTACGCCGGCCTTGAGCGCCAGGGAATCGTTGATGCCGTCCCCCACCACCATGGGGCGGAAGCCATGGTCGATTTCGGCCATGACGCGGTTGAGCTTATCTTCCGGCAGGGCCTGGGCTTGTACGTCGCGGATGCCGACATCCTGCGCCAAGGTGTTGGCCACGCTTTGCCGGTCGCCCGTCAGCAATAGCTGACGACCCAGCCCAAGCTCGCGCAACTCAGCCATGGCCGCTCGTGCTTCCGGCTTGACGCTATCGGCCAGCAGCAGCCAGGCGAGAAACTGTCCATCCAACGCCAATCCGGCGATCGGGCCATCGTGGTCAGGAATCACTGACGTCACAATACCCAACTGCGCGAACAGCTCCGGCCGGCCAAGCGCCGCTTCGCCGTGCCCAGTCATCGCGACCACACCGAGCCCCTGGCGCTCATGGATCTCCGTCAGCGGCAGGCAGTTTTCTGGTTCCACCAAACCGGCCAACGCGCGGCTGACCGGATGGCTGCTGGCTGAACCCAGGCTGGCAGCCAATGGCAGTACCCAGGTTACGTGGTCGTCATGGGCACTTTCGATGGATTGCAGACGCAGGGCGCCATAGGTCAGGGTACCGGTCTTGTCGACCACCAGCGACGTCAGGTCGGCCAGCTCTTCCAGGAAAGCCGAACTGCGAATCAGGATTCCATGACGCGCCGCCACGGCAATGCCGGCAATGGCGGTCGCGGGTGCCGACAGTACCAACGCGCAAGGGCACGCGGCCACCAGCACCGCCAGCATTGCCTGGGCGTCGTTGGTCACGAACCAGGTCACCGCCGCCAGCAACAACACCAGCACCAGGTAGCTGCCAGCGTAGCGTTCCAGCAAGCGGGTAATTGGTGGCTTCGAGCGCTCGGCGTTCTGCATCAGGGCGATGACCTTGCCCAGGGTTGACTCGTCGCCAGTGCGGGTCACTTCGAGGCGCAGCAGGCCATCCAGATTGATCGCGCCACCGAAGACTTCGGTACCGACCGTGGCCTCCAGTGGGACTGATTCGCCGGTGATGGGCGCGGTATCGAGGCTGGCCTGGCCGGACAGCACGCGGCCATCCGCCGGCACCCGATCACCGGCGCGTACTTCCACAATGTCACCGGGTCGCAACGTACCGTTGTCGACGTCAACAATCGAACCGTCGGCCAGCACTTTTCGGCCCTGGCTGCGGGTCAGTTGGCCCAGGGCATGGATCGCCTCCTGGGAGCCGATGACGCTGCGCTCTTCCAGTACATGACCGAAGATCATGATGATTGGCAGCAACGCCGCCGTCAGCAGATCGCCGGTGGCCCAGGCGCCAAGCATCGCCAGAGCGATCAGCTGGTCGGTGATCCCGTGCAGACTTGGATAGCGCAGGCTGTACCAGGCCGAACGCATCACCGGTACCGCCACCAGCAGCGAGGCAAAACCCAGTAGCAATTGGCTGACACCCATCTGCTCCGGCAGCCAACCGCGCCACACCAGGCCCAACGCCAGAAGGCCGAGCGCGAGCATCGCCAGGGTCAGCTGCCGCGCGGCGGTGCGTTGTTCGGCCGAAGACAACATCGGCTTGGCTGGGGTTTGGGCAGTCATTGTTCGGCTCCCTGGATGATCAGGCGGGAATCGTCTTTCGGATCGACCGTGGTCACTGAACCGGCCTGGCGAAGAATCGCAGGCATTCGCTCGCGATAGAGGCGCAGCAGCATCTGCGGATCGGTGCCCTGGGTTTTCGCCAGCCCCAATACCGTCGCCGTGTCGGCCGATGCCCTGGCGAGTCGTTCGCTGGCCTGGGCGTGTGCAACCAGTAGGGCGCGGTCAGCGTCCTGGCGCGCCGTCTGGGTGAGTTTTTCGGCTTCGGTGCGGGCGTTGGCCACCGCTTTGTCCGCCTGCTGGCTGGCGGTCAGCACCGCATTGAAGGCACTGACCGCCGGACCCGGCAGGCTCGATTGAACATCGACCCGTACCACTTCGATGCCCAGCCCCTGCCCTGTCGCTGCCAAGTCAGCCAGGCGCCGGTTGATACCTTGCACCAGATCCCCACGCAAGCGTTCGCGGCGCTCGGCGGCCTGACTGTCGCTGCCGATCAATTCGGGGCGCGCGACCAGAATCGTGTCCAGATCCCGCGCCGCCGTCAGCGCCAAGGCGCTACGGGTCGCCAGCCGATCCAGCGCCGGCAACACGTGTTCGCCCTGAAGTACGAAGGCGTACGGTTCGGTCACTTTGTAAAACACCCGCACGTCGAGTTGCACCACGCCTGCATCACCGGTCAATAAATAACCAGAGCCGGCCAGTGCATCGCTGACCGGCGTAGCGAAGCTGGCAACCCGGTCAGCTTGCAATGCTGCGTCCGAGCGCAGCAGATTCTCAACGCGCCGTTCGAGCACCCGATCCGCTGCCGGCAGCAGGATCACTTGTTCCACGGGACGTGGCCATGCCAACAGGAGGCCGGCATTCTGGATGCGATCCAAAGCGCCAAAGTGCAGCACCACGGCGCGGTTTTGCGGATCGATCTGCCGGACATTGGAGACAGCCCAGGCCAACGCTGCCAATACCGTGACTGCGTAAAGTCCAAGAAAAGCCAGGCGGCCCGCCTGAATCCACGGGCTGGATAACTCATTTGTTCCACGTGGAACCACACTCATGGTTGTGTTCCACCTTTGGGTTCCACAGCGGGCGGGCCGTCGACCAGGACGCGAAACGGTGCAGCGTCGGTGCGCAGGATCAGCTTGGTACTCGGGCTGACGAGGGTGCCCAACGTGTCCAGCGACCGCAGCAGGTTATAGAGCTGCGGCGAGCCGGCGTACGCTTTGCCATAAATCCGGGCGGCTTCTACCCGGGCTTGCGCCTCGATATCGGCGGCTTTCACCGTGGCATCGGCTTGCATGACCCGCGCATCGCGCTCGGCGGCAGAACGTATCTGCGCCGCTTCGCGCTTGCCGACGGCCGTGCGTTCGGTGGCAATGGTTTCGCGCTCGGCCCGCATGCGGTCCACCGTGGCGGTTAGCGTCACCGAGGGCAAGGTCAGGCGCTCGACGCCGACCTGCAACACGCGCACGCCATAGGTGGCGAGCAATTGCTGGTCGATCTGCTGGCGCAGTTGGGCTTCGAAATCGGCGATGTGCACCTGGCTCGCATCGGTGTTGACCAGGTTCGCCAGATCAAAACTGGCCGCAGTGGTTTCCAGTGCCGAGCCGACAAAAGTACGGATCTGCCGCGCCGCTTCGTCCGGCTGGTTCTGCACCGCCCGCATGAACCGCTGCACGTTGTCCGGGTCGCCCTGCACCTGCCACGCCACGTAGGCCTGGACGATGATCCGCAGGCCATCGCGCGTGCCGACATCCTGCAGACCGCTGGAGGTGGTGCGCAGTCGCAGGTCCACCGGGATCGCCGCCTCGAACGGTGCCGGCCAGCGCCAGCCCAGGCCAGGCTGCAGCAACACCCGCGCCGGGTTGCCGAAACGGGTGATCACCGTGGCTTCCCCCGAGCGCACCTGCACCAGGCTGGCGGCCGCTACGGCGAACGCAACCAGCAGCGCCGCCCAGCCCATCCGCCGCCAGGGAAATGGGCCGGCTTCCTGTGGATCGCCGTGATGGTGGTGATGATGCCCGTGGTGATGACCGGCATGGCCGTGATCGTGACCGGCATGGTTAGGGTGATCGTGTGAAGAGGACTGGCTCAATGGGCAGCTCCTGGCGAGACAGGGTTACGCGGCGACGCAGGGTCTGCCGGCAGCGTGAAGGTACGCAGGTCGATGGTCGGCGCGTTGCCGCTACCGCCCAGGCGATGATCGAGAATCAACAGCTTGGCATTGCCAAGGCCCTGGCTCAGTTGGCCCAGGTAGCGCTCCAGCACGAACGCGTGGCCGGCCGATGCATAGGCGTTGCGATCCGCGTTGAACCGCAGGTCGGCAGCCTGGGCGGTCGCATTGATCTCCCGTGCGCTGGCTTCGGCCTGGTCATGGGCGGTGCTGGCCTGCAGTTGCGCCTGGTTGGTTTGCTCCGCCGCCGCGCCGCGCTCCCGTGAAATCAGTGCCTGGGCACCGATCTGCGCCGCTTGGACGCCGTGGTAGGCATTGGCTGCACCGGCCGGCGGGTGAATCGCCTCCACCACCGTCGCGAGGATTTCCACGCCGCTGTCGAGCGATTGCAAATCCGCCTGTACCGCACGACCGATCTCATCGGCCAGGCTGACACGATCCGCACCCAGCAAACCGTCCAGCGTGCGCGTAGCAAACTCATGCACCAGGATGCGACTGGCGGTGCTGCGGATCAGCGTCGGCACATCGGCACTGTTGTAGGTCGCCGCCAACGCCGCGGCATCCGTCAGGCCAATGCGATAGACGAAGCGCACGTCCATGTTGACGATCTGGAAGCTTTGCTGGTCCGCACGACGGCTGGCAATGACCTGGGACTTGTCGTTTACATGGCTGGCGTCCCAGAGACGATTGGCAATGGCTGGCGCCGGCCCCTCCGCCGGCTCGGTTTCTACGGGTGCCCGGGTGTCGGCCCCGCTGGTCGCCAGTTCATGCACCACCCCATTCTCGACATTGAGCACCCTGCCCCACGGCCAAGGCAATCCAGCGTGCAGGCCCGGGCCGAACACTTCCACGGGTTTGCCGAAGCGCTCATAGATACCGCGCCCCTGCAACGGCACCTCGTGCACGCCGGTCAGCAACCAGCCCACCAAGGCGACCAACGCCAACACCGGCAGGAAGGCGCGGCGCATGTAACTGAATGCCCAGATCTGACGCAGGTCGATGCCGAAGCGGTTGTGCAATTCGTGCTGCAAGGCCAGCAACGGTTGCGGCGGCCAGCGCAGCAGATCGGCAATGACACTGCGGCCCAGCAGCGTCGGCTCCAAGGTATCCCGGCGCGGGCTGAACAGCGACAGCACGGCGCGCAGCAGCAGCTCCACCGCCACCCCTCCCGGCAACACGCCCATCAGCACAGCCAGACGCACCGGCCAGACAGAGGCTTCGCCTGCAAACAGCAGGCACAACGCGCCGAGCACCAGCACGATGATTGTCACCCGCGTCAGTTGCGCCAGCGGTTGCGCTTCCGGCCACTCGATCGCAGGTTGCTGGGCCAACTGGCGCTCGAACACCAAGAGCCCGAACGCCAACAACAACGACAGCACCGCCCCCACGCTGGCCGACGCTCCCAGGGCGGCAGCGGGCAACGACAGGTTCCACGCTTGCTCAAGGCTCAGCAAGATCACCGTTGCCCAACCGGCGAGCCATAACGTCGGCGCACCGATTTGCCTTAACAGGCCGATCCAGCGCGCACCGAGTCGTTCGAGCAGGCGCTCATACCATCCCACGCTATCAGCAGGCTGGCTTTGCGAGATGAGGAGGTCCGCGACCGGCAGCAATGCCTTGCTGCGCCATTGGGTGATCCACCAGGCTGATTGCAGACCCGCCACCAGCACCAGCAGGCCTGCTCCCTGGCTGACCAGCAAGGCCGGCCACAACGACAGCGGTGAAAACAGCCCGATGAAAAACCCCAGTACGAGTGCCAAACCCGCCGCGCCGCCCAGCGCGAAGGCCATTCGCCTCACCCGCTGCCCTTGAAACAACGCCTGCTGAAAGCGCGGCCATTCGGCGACTTGCGCCGCCTCGACATCAAGATCGACTTGCATACCACCCCAACGCTTGTGGCGAACAGAATCCGGGGCCGTGGACAGAGGCCACCGCCGCTCCGTTATATGGCGTTACCTTATAACGATAGCTGTGAAATTTCCGTTTGGAATTCTTCATGCCAGAAGCGGTGTTGCTTCTTGACTTGGGTCCTGACCGAAATCAGGGAGAGAACGGCTAGACAGGTCGGGGGGCACATGTGGGAGCGAGCCGGCTCGCGAGGCGAACACTGCGGTTTTACAGGCATACCGCGTTATCGTTCTTCGCGAGCAGGCTCGCTCCCACAGGGGGATTGGATTTCGGCTCAGGCTTCGGACTTGCGGGCGTTACGCCGGCGCCGGCTGATCCATCCCAATGCCACCGCGACCACCAGCACCACACCGCCGGCTTGCAGCCAAACCTTGTAAGGCCTCAGCGTTGCGCGAATCGGGTCCAGGGCCTGGGTGACGTAGCGCTTGTCCGCCTGACGGAAATCCGGCTCCTGACATTGATGACCGAAATCTCCGGCCCACGTCACGTAGGGGCCTTCCTTCACATACCGTTGGTACAACGCGCTCTGCTCTTCAAGGCTTGAGTTATAGCCGACCGCTTTGCACAGCACCGCCGCAAACGCCTGGCTGGTATGGGGCAGATGGTCGGCCGCCTGGCTTGCCAGCGCCGTGGCGACGAATCGATAGTGGTAGCGCACGTCCGGCTGCGCGGCGCTGGCCTGCTGGCGTTGTACTTCACCTTCGGCGACCAGGGGACCGACCTTCAATTCAACCGGCTCCAGGCTGTAAGTGCCGCCGAGGCTGGCGTAATCCGGCGCCATCTCATAACCGAGCAACTCCATACCCCACTTACGCGCCATCCAGGAGGCATTGAAATAGGCCTCGGCCTGCCGGGTTGGCCACCATTTGGATTCCGCGTCCTGAAGCAACTGCCCGTAGAACCTGGCCTTGTTCTGCAGGTCGGCGTTGTCAAAGTAGGCCGGTGCTTCGTCGTAGCGCCCTTCCCTGAGCAAACGGCGCCCCAGCAGGTTGCGCAGGCTCGCAGCCACCGGCAATGGTACGTAGTTGTCGCGATCCTGTTGGCTCAACGCCGGTGGCGCGGGGACTTGCGCATCGACGTACTGCTTGAGTTCGTCCACCGTCAGCACACGCTCAGCGACCGCGGCGGCGTCATACCAATAATTGCCTTGCCCGCGATAGAGCTGATCGAAGGCTTGCAGGTAGTCGCCTCGTTGCAAGGCGAGGATCGCGCTTTCACCCTCCACCCGGCACTTGGGCTGCACCGATTCGTAGTCCCAATCCGGCGTACGGCGGTTACCCCAGGATTCGTCCTTCGAAAACGCCTGGGCCGCTTTCGCATAGGCCGCCGCTGCGGCCACCTTGTCCCCGTCACGCAGCGCCAGTTTGGCCCGCACCCACCACGCCAACCCAGTGTCGGCGGCCTTATCCACAAAGGCTTTGGCGCTGGCGTAATCAGCGTGCTGGTAGCTCACCGCCGCCAGACGGTCGGCATCCTCCAGGTTGTCCTGGGCGTTGGCTTGCAGCAGCTTGAGCAGCCGCTTCTCACCCGAAGGTTCCTCACCGTCCCACCAGCCGACGCGGCTGAGCAGGTACGCAACCGCCAAGCGCTGCACCGCGCGGGTCTTGAGCAACTCAGCCAAGTGTTCATCCGGCTGGACGTACAAATCGCCCGCCAGTTGCAGCAACGAGCTGTAGCCGACCGGAGAACCTTGCAGGGACTGGCTCGCATAGAGTCCGATGGCACTGTCCCAGTCGTCAGCGGTGTAGGCCACCCGGGCTTCTTCGCCAAGGCTGGCGACACCCAGCTCCAGCGGATCGCTGAAACCGGCCGCGCTCATCTCCCGGGCCTGGCGGAACGCTGTCCGGGCCTGATTCTGCAAGGCCGCCGGTTCGCCGCTGCCGGCCTCGGCGCTCATGGCAAATAACGCGCGCCCCAGGGAATACGCCGCCCAGGTGCTGCGCAACGGGCGCTGGTCCGCCGGCAACGCCAGCAATTGCTGGAACGCTTCGGCGGCACGCTGATGTTCACCGGCATTGAAGGCCGCCGCACCAAGGGCGTACAAGCGCAGCTCGGCCGGCAGGTTTGCCGCCTCGGTGGCAATCTGTTCGGCATCGCTCAGGGCCCGCAGGCGCTCCACCACCGCCTGTTGCGGTGGGGTCAGGCCAATCCGCTCGGCCTGATTACGCTGCTCAATGTAAGCAGACTCGCCGTCGTAGCTATAGTCCGGGTTGCGCGTCGCCTCGGTAGCCGGCTTGAGCCCGGCAATCGCCTGGCCGAGGCGGCTGACCTCGAAACGAAAGCTGCCTTCGGGCAATTCGGCCAGTGACTGGGCGCGGTTATCCAGCAGGCGCATCGGGAAGTCCGGCCCGCACGCCAACGCGTGGCCCAGCGGCAAGCTGAGGCTCAGACACAGCAGGCGACGAGGCCACTTACGGGTAAACATTGGAAGCTCCTTGATCAATTTTTGTACAGCGTGCCCAGCCGATCGCGCGTTGGGTACCGGCGGCCAAGCGGCCTTCCTGAATGCGGGTGAAGGTAAGCAGTCCGGGAGTTTGTTGCAACGTGTAACCGGCCAAGGCATCGACGCCGTCACACCCACCGACGGCCAGCGTCAGGCGCTGGGGCCAGGGGCTGTCGAGATTGCCCGGGTTAACCAGATAAATGTCGTACACACCGCCCTTCTCCTCCAGGTGCACGGCCAGGCGGCTGTCCAGGCGATCACCGCGGGTAACCGCCCCGAGGGTGGTCAGGCTCCAGGCCCGACGGTCGCCCGCCAGCGGCAGGCGAAACCAGATCAGCCCGGCCAGGTGTTTTGGCGGCTCGGCGCGCAAGTCTGCCGCGAGGCCGGCCACTTGCTGCGGATCAGCCAGCAACTCGCGCCGCTCACCGCCGCGATCGATCGGCACCTCGCTTTCCACCACCGGCACGCCGCTTTCCTGGGTCAGCAGCGCCACGCCATAGGCCGGCAGCGCCAGGTAAAACGGGTGCGGGGTGACCACGCTCCAGCGTTCAGCCCAGCGCCGGGCCTGGTTCGGATCGAACAGTCCCTGGCGAGGATCGCTCACCGCGTGAACCTGCAGCACGCTGCTGTCCACCACTTCCAGCAAGCCTGGAAGTGCAGGACTGTCGAGCCAGGCTGGCAGCGCCGTGATACTCAAGCGCAAGCTGGCTGGCAAGCTGTGTCGCAATCGACCGAGGAATTCTCCATAGGCCGGCAACCGTGCGTTGCCGGCGTCGTGGTCGATCTCCACCCCCACCGGGGACAGGCCTTGGGCTTGCCAGTCACTGAGGAGCTGCTGGACCTGCGCAATGACATCGTCCTGATCCAGGGTTTTAAGCTGGCCGTCCAGCCGAATCACCGCGATCAACGGACGGCCGTCAGCCTTGAGCAGTGCCGGGTCGATGTGCGCACGGCTCCAACCCGCTCCGGGAAAGGCTTGCAGCGCCAGCACCCGCAGGCTGGAGAAATCGCCACGGCTTTGCTGCAACGCCGACGCGTGGGCCGGCGTCCATTGGCGTTGCCAGATGTAGAGTTGTTGGTCCAGAGGCTGGGCCGGGGGTTGTTCGCAGCCGCTCAAAAGCAGCGCGGCAAAGGCCAGCGACAGCCGGAAAATAACACGCATGAAGCCTCACCACCCCAAAGAAAAGGCCGATAGATTAACGCTACCGGCTCCCTTGCCACGCTACAAAAGCCCTTGCGACACAAGAGCCTATGGAAGCGCCCCAGGCTTACGCGCAATGATCACCTGACTCTTGGCCACCACCGCGTCCAGGGCCTGCTTGATCTGCGCGCCTCGCGGCGAGTCCAGCACGGCTTGCCAGGTATCGGCCCAATGGTTGAGCAACGGGTGGTCGGCATTGCTGAAATCAACCTTGGCTTCCCAGAACAACAGCATCCACATGGACCAGTAGAAACCGTACTGGCTGTGGCTCAACACCTCCAGCCCGGCCTCGCTGACCATCGCCTTGAACTGCTCCTCGCTGATGATGCGAATGTGATTGGGCTTCTGGAAGTACTCCGGGGCGGCGATGTCCTTTTGCAGCTCTTCGGAACTGGGGTGCGGCACGCTCAGCAGGTACAGCGCACCGGGCTGGCCGACCCGCACCAGTTCGGCGAGAAATTGCGCCGGGTCGTCGACGTGCTCGATGACCTCGGTGGAGACCACGCGGGTGGCCGTGGCGTCGGCGATGGGCAACGGGTTGCAGTCGGTCACATGGCACTCGACACCGCGCGCCGGGGTGTCGCTCAAGCGTTGCCGGGTGGCCTCGACCTTGGCCGCGTCGATGTCGGCGATGATGATCTTCGCCCCGCGCATTGCGCAAAAATGCACGTTGCCGCCATCACCACAGCCCACATCCAGCAGCGTGTCTTGCGCGGTCACCGGGAAACCACTGAACAGCTCACCCGTCTGCTGGTTGAACCAGCCACTGAGCATCGCATCGTGCAGCCCGAGCATATACGGGTCGACCTTCTCGGCTGCAGGCGTCGCGGGCGCAGGCGTGCCCGCCGTGAGTTTCTTCAAAAGGCTCAGCATGAAGGGGCTCCAGTAACGGGAAGGACAGTGCGGGCGGTGGACAGGCGTTCAACCAACCGGGCGCCCCGGTTGCGCATGGGCATTTCGACCAGCCGATAGTTGAGTTCACTCAATAGCCCGATCAGCAACACGGCACAGGCCAGGGCCAGCCACGGGTGGCTGGCCGGGTCCGACGAGCCCAACGGGGCAAAGCGGAACCACAGCTCGCGCAGCAGGAAGAACACCGGGACGTGGATCAGATAGATCCCGTAGGAGCGACTGCCCACCCAGGTCAGTGCGGTTTTCAGCCGACTGCGAGGCAACAGGTAATCGCGGTCATAAGAGGCCACCCAGACCAGCACGGCGCTGCACAACGCAATGACCCCGAGGCGATAGAACGACAGATTGAAGTGCTCGGTCGCGACCCAGGCCATCACACCGCCCAGGGCCACGATCAGCAGTACACCCAACCCGGGCCAGCGCAACCCCTTGGGCTCGAAGCGCCAATAGCTCGGTTGCAGGCTCCAGATCGACAACAACACGCCCAGCGCGAGGGCATCGGTGCGGATCACCGACAACCACAGCGCCCGCCAGGTGAAAAACTGCACCAGCACCACCGCCAGCAATACCCAGACCAGGTACCGACGCGAAACAAACACCAGCAGCGGCAGGACCAGGTAGAACTGCTCCTCCAGCGAGAGCGTCCAGTACACGAAACTGGCGCCGTACTCATAACGCATGAATGCATCGGCAAAGCGCAGGTTGGCAAACTGCAGCAAACCGGCCAGGGTGGCTTGCAGGTTGGCTTGTACGCTGCCGAACGCGCCGGAGCGATTGAAAAAGAACACCGCGCACAGCACCAGCAGCAGCCAGAGCCAGGCTGACGGCAGCAGGCGAAACGCCCGGCGAATCCAGAACCCGCGGGCGACCGCCCAGAACTGCCCCGGGCCGCCGCAGCGACGCAGTTGCGGAATCAGGCTGCGCCCGATGACAAACCCAGAGATGGCAAAAAACAGATCCACCCCCCACCACAGTTGAAAGCTATCGGCCAGGGCCGTCAGGCGCGGCCATCCGCCGGGAAACATGCCTTGTACGTGGTGGAACAACACGCCCGCCACCGCAACGGCCCTCAGCAACTCGATGTCCATGATTCGCTTGCTGCTCATGCGGTACTCCCCGACAGAACATCAGGCTTGCGGGCGATGATGACCTGGCTCTTGGGCATGAACCGGTCCAGCACTTGCTTGATCGCCAGGCCATCGGGTTGCGTCAGCAAGTCCTGCCAGACACCCGCCCAGCGCTCCATCAGCGCGGGATACGGTGCCTGGATACGGTCGCGCACGGCACCTTCGATATTGCGCCCGGCCGCTTGTTCGCTGGCCCAGAAGAAAATCATGCCCATGACCCAGAAAAATCCGCTGGCCTGGCGATGCTCGATCACCAGGCCTGCGTCTTCCACCAGGGCGGCAAAGCGTTCGGCACTGAAAATCTGCACATGGTTGGGCGCCTGGAAGTAGCTCGCCGGTGCGATGCCTCGCTGCAGATGTTCACCCACTGGCGCCGGGACGCTGAGCAGGTACTGCGCGCCAGGCTGGCCCATGCGCACCAACTCGGCCATGAACGGCTCCGGTTTGTCGATATGTTCGAGTACTTCCATGCAGACGATTTTGTTCGCACACCCGTCGGCCAAGGGCAACGGCAAGCTGTTGCTGACCAGCCCCAGGAATGGCGCCGTTGTCTGGGCCTCGACCTGCCGCGCAAGGTCGCGCACCTTGTCCTGTTCGCTGTCGGTAAAGATCACCGCCGCGCCCTGGCGCACCGCGAACAGTGTCGCCACGCCTTCGCCGCACCCCACGTCCAACAGCGTATCGTTGGCGCCAACGGCGAAACCTTTAAGCAACTCGCCGGTTTCATTGCTAAACCACCCGTCGAGCATCGCGTCGTAGAGGCCGGCATCACGGGGCGAGACGGCGCCTGTCGGTGGCGGCGCGGAGTCGACCGGCGGCCTGAGCCAGGCAAGCAGGCGCTGGATCATGACTGCTGCGCGTTCCGGCGACGCTCCGATGTCTGTTCGAAAAACGCCGCCAGGCGCTGCTCGGCATTGGCCTGGCTGCAGAACCTCTCCAGGCTGCGCACGGCGTGGGCCGACAGGCGGCGATAGCGCTCGGGGTCGTTCCTGGCCACGTCATAGCTGGCGCGAAAGGCTGAACACAATGAGTCCCAGTCGGTGACGTAGCGCAGGGTCCGATACGCCGCGCGTGGGTCGTGGGGCCAGGCGGTCAGTTCCTCGGTGGAGTCGACGATGAAGGCATTGTCGTGATCGATGTAGTCGGCCATCGCCGTGTTCAGCGGGGCAATCGCGGGGCGGCCACAGGACATGAACTCCATCAGCGGCAGGCACTGCCCTTCCCCATAGGAGCAGTTGACCACGTATCGGGTGGCTTCCACCAGCCGCTCATAGTCCACGTCCGCCAGGTAACCGTGAATCAGCACGATGCGACACCGGTACGACTGGTTCTTGTAGACGTGGTGCAGCATGTCGGTGAGCGCAGCGCTGACATCGTGATGGGTCAGCTTGAGCACCAGCGTCGCATCGGGAACGTCGCGGAACGTCGCGCAAAATGCGCTGATCATGTCCTTCCAGTTCTTGCGCCCATCATAAGGGTTGAACACCGAGGTGTAGATCACCCCGTCCAGCAGCAACTCGCAGTCCTCGGCCGGGCCGTCAAGCACCAGCGGGGTTCCGGCCTGATGGGCCGGCGGGCCATAGGGTCGCAGGTCGGTGGTGCGGCTATCGATTAACAAGCCACGCAGTTGCAGGCGCATGTGCTCGACCGTCGGTCGCTGGGCCAATACCGCGCCACGTGCGGCAAAACGGTCCCACACCGGCGCGGCGATGGCGACGACCGGGAAATCCGCGCCCATCGCCTCGCGCACGGTACTGACGGTGAAGCTGGAATGGGTGATTGCCATGCCCGTCGCGCCAAGCACCACCCGCCAATCGTGCCGGGGTTCACCCTGCCAGCTTTCGGTGGGCAGGGTGCTGAATTCCCAGGCGAATACCGGCACCGTCGGACAAGCGTAGTGGGCAGCGGTGCGATGGGGCGGTGAAAACGACAGGAACACGCAGTCTTCGCCACGGCGCAGGCAATCGGCATACAACAGGTCGACTTCGTCGTCCGGCCGGGTCACTTCAATCACCCGCCCCAGCCGCTCCAGCACCGGCCGGAACTCCTTGAGCACGAAGTAATAGCTGTACTCGGGCTTGCCGAGGTTCTCCAGGATGTTGCTCTGGTTGGTTTCCGAATAAATGATGATCAACATGACGCGCTCCCCGCCCGGATCGCCAGCGACAGCGTTTCATCATCCTCTGCAACCGCCAGGAAATTCGCCAGCCGTTGCTGCACCGGGGCGAAACCGCAATAGCGGCGCATGCGCTCGTTGGCCGCAGCGGCCATGGCCTGGTAGGCCTGCGGCTGATGCCGCGCCATCGCGTAGCTCTGCTGGTACGCGAGCTTCAGTGACCCCCAGTCGGGACGATGCCGCAAGGTGCGATACAAGATGCGCGAGTCCTCTGGCCAGATCGTCGGTTCGCGGCTGGATTCGACGATGAAGGCCACCTCGGTATCGATGTAATCGCGCATCGCCGTATGGTCCGGCGCAATCGCCGGCCGGGCGCAGGACATGAACTCCATCAATGGCAGGCACAGGCCTTCGCAGCGTGAAGCGTTGACGTAGAAACTGGCCGCGCCATACAAGCTGGCGAACTGTTCGTCTTCCAGGTAACCGTGCAGCACCAGCACGCGGCAACTGAACGGCGAGAGCTGGGACAACAGCGTCAACAGCTCGACGTAGTAGGTCGACAGGTCGTTCTGGGTCATCTTCAGCACCAGCGTCGCGTCCTCGACGTCCCGCAGGGCCCAACAGAATGCAGTGACCAGGTGATGCCAGTTCTTGCGCCCGTCATCGGGGTTGAACACGCTGACATACACCACGCCACTGACCTCGGTCGTGACTGTCTGGGTGGTATCGGGCAGCACGGCCTGGGGGTGTTCCGGCAGTGACTCGGGCACCGGCTCGACAACCGCTGGAGCCGTCGGCACTGGCGGCCCCCTCAGTATCCGATTGACCGAAACGCGGACAGGCACCGGAATCAGGTCGCGGACCGCCTCGCGATACCAACAAAGCAGGTTGTGCTTGAGCAGCCAGACCGGACCTTGCTCGGTCCTGCCGGCGACAGCGCGGATGACTTCGCGCAGGTAGTGACGAGAGATGAATGCACGGCGCCGCCACGTCAGGGGCGGCGGTTCGACCACAGGGTCCGGTAGCGGCGCGTCTTCCACGGGCGGCTCGGACAACGTCAACGCTTCTTCGCAGATTGGCGCGATCAAGCCATCGGCCGACAGCCCGAGGACGCGGCTGTCGATGATGCAGCCCTTGATCTGCAAGGTCGTGCCAGGGTTCATCGGAGTACTCGGGTACTGCTCACGAACCGTTGCGAAACGCTCCCATAGCGGTGTCGGCAGGACCAACACCGGAAAATCCTCGCCCAAGGTCCGCCGAATGGCTTCGGCCGTGTGGCTGGACAGGGTGATGACCCGGCCATGGCGCGCCAGCGTGCGACTCCAGTCATGCCGAAGATCGTCATCCCAATGCTCGGCCGGGATCGAATCGAACTCCCAGGCCACCACGCAGACCATCGGACACAGCAGGTCGACGGGCGTTTTGTGAGGGGGGGAAAACGAAAGGAACAGGCAATCCTGCCCAGCCTGTTGCAATGTCAGGTACAGCGGATCGACCTCGGCGACGGATGCCACCACATGCACCGTCCCCAGGCTTTCAAGCACCGGACGATAGGCCTTGAGCACGAAGTAATAGCTGTACTCCGGGCGGCCGAGGCTCTGACTGATGGAGTGGTCGTTTACGTCCGAGTAAAGAATGAAGTTCATGGCACCCCAAAGGGAGGTCGCCATCCTGGCTACCTCTTTTCATGACGGTCGGGTCACTGAGCGAACCGGCCATGCCGCGTTCGTCGATTCCCTGTCTACCCGTCTCGTTCTTGTTTTTAGTGACCCTCGCCCTGCGGTTCAATCTGGAGACCCTCACCGGGGGTTGGTGTCGAGGGGCATTCTAAACACATCCGCCAAGGGTTCGTGAACCGCCCGGCATGAATAAACCCGCTATAAATATGAGAACTGACCGGTCACGGTTTGCGTTGTTGAAATTGCCGCGAAATTGGCACAGATTGGCAGCCAAACAACTACAACAAACGCTTCTCTTGGCTGATTGTTGGATGATATTTCCCCGATCTTACGGAAATTTCCTACCTAATTCGCCAGAGAACGACGTATCCATCAAAGGGGGTTGATGCGTGAAAAAACGTCTGTTCGTCACGGGCCTCAACGGCTTTGTGGGACGTCACCTCAAATCACGTCTGGATGCCCCCGATTCGGCGTGGCAGGTCATGCCCGTCGCTACTCGCTACGACCTGACCGACAGCAAGACCCTCGAAGGCCTCTGGCCTGACATTCCCGACGCGGTGATCCACCTGGCAGGCCAGACCTTCGTCCCCGAAGCCTTTCGCGACCCGGCGCGGACGCTGAATATCAATCTGCTGGGCACGCTGAATCTGCTCCAGGCCCTCAAGGCCCGCGGGTTCACCGGTACGTTCCTGTATGTCAGCTCCGGCGACGTTTATGGCCAGGTCGCTGAAAGTCAGTTGCCGATCACCGAGCTGCAACCCGCCGCCCCGCGCAACCCCTATGCCGTGAGCAAGCTGTCGGCCGAGCTGCTGAGCCTGCAATGGGGCATGAGCGAAGGCTGGCCAGTGCTGGTGGCCCGTCCGTTCAACCACATCGGCCCCGGCCAGAAGGACAGCTTCGTCATCGCCAGCGCCGCCCGGCAGGTCAGCCGCATCAGGCAGGGCCTGCAACCGGCCCGGCTGCAAGTCGGCGACATCGACGTGACCCGCGACTTCCTCGATGTCGCCGATGTGCTCTCGGCTTACCTGGCCCTGCTCGACAAAGGCGCCCCGGGGCAGGTCTACAACATCTGCTCGGGGCGCGAGCAGAGCATCCGCAGCCTCATCGAACAATTGGCCGACATCGCCCAGGTCGATGTGCAACTGATCCAGGACCCGGCGCGCATGCGCCGTGCAGAACAGCGTCGCGTCTGTGGTAGCCCCGCCAAGCTACGACAGGCCACTGGATGGACGCCTGAGACAACAACACAACAATCCTTGCGGGCGATCCTGTCCGACTGGGAGATACGGGTACTCGAAGAATGAAAAGTGCATTGATCACAGGGATCACCGGCCAGGACGGCGCCTATCTGGCCAAGCTGCTGCTCGACAAGGGTTACCGAGTCCATGGCCTGGTGGCGCGGCGAAGCAGCGATTCACGCTGGCGGCTGCGCGAGACAGGCATCGAACAGGACATCGTTTACCTGGACGGCGACATGGCCGATGCCTGTTCGGTTCAGCGGGCCGTGATCAAGTCGGCGCCGGACGAGGTGTACAACCTCGCCGCGCAAAGCTTCGTTGCCGCGTCCTGGGATCAGCCGGTGACCACCGGGATCGTCGACGGGCTGGGGGTGACCCACCTGCTCGAAGCCATTCGCCAGTTCAGTCCCGATACCCGTTTCTACCAAGCGTCCACCAGCGAAATGTTCGGCCTGATCCAGGCCGAACAACAGGATGAACACACACCGTTCTACCCGCGCAGCCCCTATGGCGTGGCAAAGCTGTACGGCCACTGGATCACCGTCAATTACCGTGAAAGCTTCAACCTGCACGCCAGCAGCGGCATCCTCTTCAATCACGAATCGCCCCTGCGCGGCATCGAGTTCGTGACCCGCAAGGTCACCGACGCCGCGGCACGCATCAAGCAGGGCAAGCAGCAGGAACTGCGCCTGGGCAACATCGACGCCAAGCGCGACTGGGGTTTTGCCGGCGATTACGTCGAGGCCATGTGGCTGATGCTGCAACAGGACACGCCCGACGACTACGTGGTTGCCACCGGCGTCACCACGACGGTACGGGAAATGTGCAGGATTGCCTTCGAACACGTCGGCCTGGACTACCGGGACTTCGTGAAGATCGACCCGGCCTTCTTCCGCCCGGCCGAAGTCGAGGTGTTGCTCGGCAACCCGGCCAAGGCCCAGCGAGTCTTGGGCTGGAAGCCCAGGACCGACCTCGACACCCTGATCCGCATGATGATGGATGCGGACATGAAACGCGTCGCCAAGGAGTAGGTCATGCTCATTCCCGTGATTCTCTCCGGCGGTGCCGGGACGAGGTTGTGGCCGGTGTCCCGCGAAGGCCATCCCAAACCCTTCATGGTCTTGCCCGACGGCCAGTCGTTGCTGGGCAAGACCTATCGGCGTGCCGCAGCGTTGTTCGACGGTCGGGGCGATATCGTCACCGTCACCAATCGCGAGTATTACTTCCAGAGCCGCGACCATTATCAAAGCGCTCACCTGGAACGTCATCGCGGCCACTTCGTACTGGAACCGACGGGCCGAAACACCGCGCCGGCCATCGCCGCCGCCGCCCTCGCTGTGCAAGCCTTGCACGGCGACGATACGATCCTGGTGGTCATGCCCGCCGATCACCTGATCCAGGACGAGGCCGCCTTCAAGGCCTCCGTGGAACACGCGGTGGAGCTGGCCAAGCGCGGCCATCTGGTCACCTTCGGCGTACTGCCGACGGCGCCGGAAACCGGCTTCGGCTACATCGAAAGGGGCAAGCCCCTGGATACCAAGGGCGCGGCCAAGGTCGTGCGCTTCATCGAAAAACCCGACCTGCAGACCGCCACCCACTACCTGGAAAGCGGCCGGTTTCTGTGGAATTCAGGCATGTTCTGCTTCACGGTCAAGACCCTGCTGGCGGAGTTGCACACCCACGCTCCCGAGCTGCTGGAACAGGCCCGCGCCTGCATCGCCGCCAGCGCCGCGGTGGAGACTTCGGGTTGCGTGCAGCAGGAGTTGTCCGCCGAACATTTCACCGACATGCCGGATATTTCCATCGACTATGCCCTGATGGAGCGCTCCGCCAACGTCGTGGTGATCCCGGCCGCCTTCGACTGGAGCGATATCGGTTCCTGGAGCGCCGTCGCCGGCCTGGTGCCTGCCGATGCGCAGGGCAACCGCGCCACGGGCGAGGCCCTGTTCATCGATAGCCAGCGCAACTTCGTCCAGAGCGACGGGCGATTGGTGGCGGCCCTGGGCGTGGAAGACCTGATCATCATCGACACCGCCGACGCCGTGCTGGTGGCCCACGCCGACCGCGCCCAGGACGTTCGCCGCGTCGCCCGGCAACTCAAGGACAAGGCACACGAAGCCTATCGCCTGCACCGCACGGTCAGCCGGCCCTGGGGCAGCTACACCGTGCTCGAAGAGGGGCCGCGCTTCAAGATCAAGCGCATCGTGGTCAAGCCCGGCGCGTCGCTGTCGCTGCAGATGCACCATCACCGCAACGAACACTGGGTGGTAGTCGAAGGCATGGCCAAGGTCACCAACAACGGCTCGGGTTCGCACCTGGTGGCCAAGAACGAGTCGACCTTCATCCCCGCCGGCCACAAGCATCGCCTGGAAAACCCCGGCGTCATCGACCTGGTCATCATCGAAGTGCAGAGCGGCGAATACCTGGGCGAAGACGACATCGTTCGCTTCGAGGATCACTACGGCAGGGCCGTCTGATGTTATTGACCTTGCAACGCACCCTGTGGAGCTACCGCGGCTTCGTCCTGGGCAGCGTCAAGCGCGAATTCCAGGCGCGGTATCGCAACTCGTTGTTCGGCGCGCTGTGGACGGTGCTCAATCCGCTGTCGATGATCCTGGTCTACACGGTGATTTTTTCCCACATCATGCGCGCCCGCCTGCCCGGGGTGGAAGACGGCATGGCCTACAGCGTCTACCTCTGTGCCGGCTTGCTGACCTGGGGTTTGTTCGCTGAAATCACCACCCGTAGCCAGGGCATGTTCCTGGAGAACGCCAACCTGCTGAAGAAAATCAGCTTCCCCAGGGTCTGCCTGCCGGTGATCGTGCTGCTCAACGCCGGAATCAACTTCGCGATCATCCTCGGCTTGTTCCTCGGTTTTCTGCTGATCACCGGGCGCTGGCCCGGCATGAGCTTGCTGGCATTGATACCGCTACTGGCCCTGCAGGTCATGTTTGCCGCCGGGCTGGGCATGTTGCTGGGAATTCTCAACGTGTTTTTCCGCGATGTCGGACAGTTGTTCGGCATCTGCCTGCAATTCTGGTTCTGGCTCACCCCGATCGTTTACCCGATGACGATCCTTCCCCCCTCGATCCAGCAACTGCTGGCGTTCAATCCCATGACCGCGCTAATGCAGAGCTACCAGAACCTGTTTCTCTACAACCAGTGGCCGGTGTGGAGTTCCTTGCTGCCGTTGCTGGTCGTTGGCCTGCTGTTGTGCGTCACCGGCCTGCGCATGTTTCGCCGGCGCGGTGGTGAAATGGTGGACGAACTCTGATGGGACATTTACGCGTCAGTGGCCTGGGCAAGGCCTACAAGCAGTATCCGAACCGCTGGAGCCGGCTGTTCGAATGGCTGATTCCCTTTTCCCGGCAGCGCCATCAACTGCACTGGATCCTGCAAGGGGTGGATTTCGAGATCCAGCCTGGGCAAGCCGTGGGTATTGTCGGGGTCAACGGCGCCGGCAAAAGCACCTTGCTGAAGATGATCACCGGCACCACCCAACCCACCTGCGGCCAGATCCAACTGCGTGGTCGCGTCGCCGCGTTGCTGGAACTGGGCATGGGCTTTCACCCGGACTTCACCGGCCGCCAGAACGCATTCATGGCCGGTCAATTGCTGGGCATGCAGGTGGAGGAAATCCAGGCATTGATGCCGGAGATCGAAGGGTTTGCCGAAATCGGCGAGGCTATCGACCAACCGGTGCGCACCTATTCCAGCGGCATGCAGATGCGCCTGGCCTTCAGTGTCGCCACTGCCCGGCGCCCGGACATCCTGATCGTCGACGAGGCGCTGTCGGTGGGCGATGCCTACTTCCAGCACAAGAGCTTCGAACGCATCCGCAACTTCCGCAAGGCCGGCACGACGCTGTTGATCGTGTCCCATGACCGCTCGGCGATCCAGTCGATCTGCGACACCGCCATCCTGCTCGAACACGGGCGCATGGCCATGCACGGCAAGCCCGAAGAAGTGATGGACTACTACAACGCCATGCTGGCCCAGCGCGAGGGCCAGGTGGTCCGCCAGGAAATGCTCGCCAACGGCCAGGTGCGGACCATTTCCGGCACGGGCGAGGCTGGCATTCTCGATGTGCAGTTGCTCGACAGCCAGGGCCAGCCCGTGGAAGTGGCCGAGATTGGCCAGCCGATGGTGTTGCAGGTCCGGGTTGAAGTCCGCCAGGACATCGAACGACTGGTGCTGGGTTTCCTGATCAAGGACCGTCTCGGCCAGCCCATGTACGGCATCAACACCCACCGCCAGGACAAAGCGGTGACCGACCTCAAGGCCGGCGAGCAGATTACCTTCCGCTTCAGTTTCGACATGCGCCTGGGCAAGGGTAATTATTCCGTTGCGCTGAGCCTGTCACGGCTGGATTCGCACCTTGACCGCAATTTCGAATGGCGCGACTACGGGCTGGTCTTTCACGTGATCAATAATCGCCAGGAAGACTTCGTTGGCTGTTCCTGGCTCCAGGCGCGGACCAGCATCCAGCGCACGAGCCAGCCTGCTGCCGAAGCGTTGCCACAAAAGGAGCTGCCATGACCCGCCTGCTGGTGGAGTGCACTTATGTGTTCGAACACCCGGGAGACAATTCCGGCATCCAACGGGTGGTGCGCAATGTCATCCGCGAGCTCCCCGCTGCCGATGGCGAGCGTGAATGCATCCCCGTGGTCATGGTGCAAGGCAAGCTGTACGAGGTGAAGAGCCTGGCGCCGTTATCTACCCATAAACTGGACCTGGCCAGCCTGCGAGTCCGCTGGGAACAGATGGCCAACCGGTTCTGGTTCGGACACCGGACGTTGGCACGGCAATGGCCCTTCCGCCAATCGCTGTGGGCCCGCCGCCTCCTGTATGTGGGCTGCAGAGTGTTTGCCCTGGCTTGCTTGAGCATTCCGATCCGCTTGCTCGACCGCGCCCTCAAGGGCAAGGAACTGCCGCAGCGGTGCGTGCCGCTGGCGCATCGGGCCGGCGATCAACTGGTGTTGCTGGACTCATCCTGGCATTCGGACATCTTCCCGCTGGCCGAGCAGCTCAAGCGCGACGGCGTGGGCATCGTGTCGGTCATCTATGACCTGATACCCCTGACCCATCCGCAGTTCTGCGACGCAGGGCTGGTCAAGGTGTTCAACCGCTGGTTCGACTGGATTACCCGCACCGCCAACGGCTACATCACCATCTCCAGCACCATCCGCGACCAGGTTCGGCAGGAAATGGTCCGGCGCGTCGGTGAGCAGCAGGTCAGCGAGCGCTGGTTCGACTATTTCTACCTGGGCAGCGAACTGGACCTGGCTGACCCCAGCCGTCCCGTCGATCGCGCGTTGCAACGGATGTTCAAACAATCCGAGCCGGTATTCCTGATGGTCAGCACCATCGAACCGCGGAAAAACCATACCTATTTGCTTGATGCATTCGAGCGCGCCTGGGCGGCCGGCTCCCAGGCCCGGCTATGCATCGTCGGGAAGATCGGTTGGAAATGCGAGGCCCTGATCGAACGGATCGAGCGCCATTCGCAACTCAACAATCGCCTGTTCATGTTCAACACCCTCTCGGATCAAAGCCTGGAATATGCCTACCAGCACGCCACGGCGCTGGTGTTCCCATCCTACGTGGAAGGCTTCGGCCTGCCGTTGGTCGAAGCCATGCAGCGCGGGTTACCGGCGATGGGCAGTGACATTGAAGTGTTCCGCGAAATTGGCGGCGATTTCATGGCTTATTTCGACCTCGACGACCCCCAAAGCCTGGCGGATCAGGTCATGGGCATGGAGCACAGCGGGACATTCCCAGCCATGCGCGCCCTCGATCAATGGCAATGGCTGAGCTGGCGTCAGGCCAGCGAACAGTTGGTAGAGCGCATCGAGCAGCACATCGGCGAAGTGGCCGCTGGCAGGGAAGCCGTATGCGGATAGCCTTCAACGCCCGGATTCTCCAGGCCCCCCGCACCGGCATCGGCCAATACGTGGCGGAGCTGGCCACCGCCCTGGCCCAAGAGCCGGACGTGCAATTGTCGTTGTTCCACGGCTGGGGCTGGAGCCCACAACTGCCACAAGCGGCGATGCCAGGTTATTCACGCCTGAGCCCTCTGCTTCGGCAGGTGCCGGGCGCCTATCGGGCACGTCGCTGGCTGGAACAGAAACGCTTCGACCAGGGCCGTTCCCAGGCCATCGACCTGTACCACGAACCCAGCCTGTGGCCGTTGTCCTTTGACGGCCCGACGGTGATGACCCTGCATGACCTGACTCACTTGTACTACCCTGAGACACAACCGGCGGCGAGATTGAAGGAAATCGAGCGGCGGCTTACCCGTGCGGTGGAACAGGCGCAGCTGATTCTGACCGACTCGCAGTTCATCGCCGAGCAGGCCCGTCAACATTTCGGCCTCCCAGCCGAACGCCTGAAGGTCGCCCCGTTAGGCGTGGCTGCGCGATTCCAGCCGCGTGAACCTGAGGCCATCGACGGGGTGCTCAAGGCTCATGGCCTGGAAGCAGGTCGTTATTTCCTCTGCGTCGGCACCCTGGAGCCGCGCAAGAATTTGTCGCTGGCACTTCGTGCTCACGCCGGACTTCCCGAATCCGCCCGTCAGGCCTTTCCTCTACTCATCGTAGGAATGAGCGGATGGCAACCGACGCAGCTCAACGAAGAGCTGAAAAAAGCCCTGGCTGACGGGCATGTCTGCCTCACCGGATACCTGCCTGATGAGCAGGTCGCTCAGTTACTGGCGGGCGCCCGCGCGCTGATCTTTCCCTCTCTTTATGAGGGCTTCGGCTTGCCCGTGCTCGAAGCAATGGCCAGCGGCACGCCGGTGATCACTACCCGTTGCTCGGCGATGCCCGAGGTGGCCGGGTCGGCCGGCAACTATTGCGAACCCGATGACGATCAAGGCATGCGCGAGGCGATGCTCCGGTTGATGGAAGACAGGCTGCACTGGCGAGCCTGTCGGGAAGCGGGATTGCAACAAGCGGCGCTGTTTTCCTGGGAGCGCTGTGCAAAAGTGACCGCGGGCGCGTATCGCCAGGTCCTGGGAGGTTGAATGCGAGTCCTGCACTTTTACAAAACCTATCTGCCTGAATCCATGGGTGGCATCGAACAGGTCATTTTCCAGCTGTGCGACAGCACCGACCGGTTGAACATCAATAACACCGTGCTTTCCCTGAGCAGAGAGCCCGCCGCCGAACCCATCAGGATCCGGCAGCATGACGTCCACCAGGCGCGGATGGACTTCCAACTGGCCTCCACGGGTTTTTCCTACA
The DNA here is from genome assembly GCF_018614775.1 of Pseudomonas fluorescens. Classification (GTDB taxonomy): domain Bacteria; phylum Pseudomonadota; class Gammaproteobacteria; order Pseudomonadales; family Pseudomonadaceae; genus Aquipseudomonas; species Aquipseudomonas fluorescens_BY. Next base: position 49,090 of record NZ_JAGGOF010000019.1, on the reverse strand, counting down.
GCGTATTCAAGAAGTTTCGCGAGCTGGCCGCTGAAGCGGACGTGATCAACTACCACTTCCCGTGGCCGTTCATGGACCTGGTGCACTTCTTCAGCGCGGTGAAAAAACCCTATGTCGTCACCTATCATTCCGACATCGTTCGCCAGCGCCACCTGCTCAAGCTCTATAAACCGCTGATGCGACGCTTCCTGGACGGCGCCGATCGCATCGTTGCGGCTTCGCCGAACTATGTGCACACCAGCGATGTGCTCAAGGATTACCCGGAGAAAACCCGGGTCATCACCTACGGCCTCAATAAAACCAGCTATCCACAGCCTGACGCCGCGCGCATGGCGGGGTGGAAGGCCCGGTTGGGCGAGCGCTTTTTCCTGTTCGTCGGGGTGATGCGTTACTACAAGGGCCTGCACATTCTGCTCAACGCCCTCAAAGGCGTGGATTATCCGGTGGTCATCATGGGGGCCGGCCCCTTGGAAAAGGAACTGCATGCCCAGGCCGCGGCATTGGGCCTGCGCAACCTGCACTTTCTCGGACGCCTGGGGGATGAGGATAAAGTCGCGCTGCTCGAACTGAGCTACGCCATCGTCTTTCCCTCGCACCTGCGCTCCGAAGCCTTTGGTATCTCGCTGCTCGAAGGCGCGATGTTCGGCAAACCGATGATCTCCAGTGAAATCGGCACCGGCACCAGCTACATCAACGTTCACAACGAAACCGGCCTGGTGGTGCCACCGAGCAATCCCGAGGCGTTCCGCGAAGCAATGCGCAGCCTCTGGGAAAACCCGGCGCAGGCACAGGCAATGGGCACCAAGGCCGAAGCCCGTTACCGGCAGCTGTTCACGTCCGAAGAGATGGGCCGCAAGTGGGTGCAGTTGTACGAGGAGTTGCTGGAGGAAAGAGCGCTTTCCTACGCATGAGCCGAGGCTGGCAAGCTCCACTGTGGCGAGGGGACTTATCCCCTCGCCACAGGGCTGTGTACTGGGCTCAGACAGTTTTCTGTAGACCCACCGCCGTACGCGGCATGCCGACGAACCCGGGCAACGCCTCGATCCGTGCCAGCCACGCACGCACATGGGCATAGTCCTGCAACGACACATTGCCTTCCGGCGCATGGGCAATGTAGGTGTAGCCGGCGATATCGGCGATGGTCGGAGCATCCCCCGCCAGATAGGGGCTGCTGCTCAGTTCCTGATCCACGACTTTCAACAGATTGTGGGAACGGGCGATCACATCCTCGGCGTTATGGGCCGCGCCAAACACTGTAATCAGACGCGCCGTCGCCGGTCCTGAATGGATCGGCCCCGCGGCCGCCGATAACCACCGTTGCACCCGGGCGGCGCCGATCGGGTCGGTCGGCAGCCAGCGCCCCTTGCCATATTTCTGCGCCAGGTACACCAGGATGGCATTGGAATCCGCCAGCACCACGCCGTCATCGTCAATGACCGGCACCTGGCCGAACGCATTGATCGCCAGAAACCCGGGTTGTTTATGCGCGCCCTTGGCCAGATCGACAAACACCACCTCGACGGGCAGCTCAAGCAACGACAACATCAATTCAACGCGATGGGAATGGCCGGAAAGCGGGAAGTGGTAGTGCTTGATGGGTTTCATGGTCGACTCCGCTGAGGTTGACGCCATCAGCAGAACGGCGTCGATGGCTTTATCCTGCGCTGCATTGGAAAACCAGAGAATCACCCGAAAGCGCAATCCATTATTTCACTCACGGAAATGATGGGTCAGCGGCTCAGCGCCGGGTGTTGGCGCAATGCGTTGACGGCGAAATCGACAAAACTGCGGACCCGCGCCGGTGCATTGCGTCCGCCCTGATAGACCACATGGATCGGCAGCGGTGGCAATTCGAAGTCGGCCAGGACTATCTCCAATTCACCGCAGGCCACTTTGTCGGCCACTTGGTACGACAGGATCCGCGTCATTCCCAGCCCCAGGCAGGCGGCGTTGATCGCGGCCTGGTTGGCCGTCACCATCAGCCGCGGCACAGGCCGGACGGTCAGGGGTTGGCCGGCGTCGACGAAGGTCCAGCTTTTGTTCTGACTGATGGCCGACGACGCCACCACCGGCATCTGCTCCAGCTCGCCCGGGTGCCCGGGCCGTCCATGACGGACGAAGAAATCCGGCGAACCGCACACCACTCTGCGCACGTCACCCACACGCACGGCGTGTTGGTTGCTGTCCGGCAGCTCGCCGATGCGCACGGCAACGTCGATGCCCTCCTCGACCATGTTGACGATGCGATCCAACAACAGGGCGTTGATGCTGACCTCGGGAAACTGTTGCAGATAATCCACCAGCACCGGCGTGACAAAGGACTGGCCGAACAGCACCGGCGCGGTCATCGTCAATTGCCCACGGGGTTGGACGTGGCTGCCCGCCGCCGAATCTTCGGCTTCCTGCAAATCGCCCAGGATCCGCCGGCAGTCTTCGAGAAAGCGCTGGCCGGCCTCGCTCAGGTAGACGTTGCGGGTGGTGCGGACCAACAGCGGCGTACCGATGCGCTGCTCCAACGCCGCCACCGCACGCGTGACACTGGCCGCCGACAGCCCGAGGCGCCGCGCCGCCGCGGAAAAACCCGACTCCAGCGCCACGGCGACAAACACCTGCATTTCCTGAAACCTGTCCATCCATCCCCCGGTGAGAAATCCTGATACAAGTTTTCCAAACGCCCCGAAACCGCGCTACGCGGCCAGTGTAGAGGGCCGAGCCAGTGAACCACAGCGTAGCGCAGCCGGACACCGGGACATTGTGCCGGTCGCTGAGTGTCACGCTTGGTACCATCCCAGCGTGTGATCATTTAATGACTGAAGGAAACCCTGTGGGAGCGAGCCTGCTCGCGATAGCGTCGAATCAACATCCATCCCCGTCGGCTGACACACCGCTATCGCGAGCAGGCTCGCTCCCACAAGGTGTGTATGCCGTTCAATGGATCAGCTTCAACTGAAAGGCCTGTTTTGTGAAAATCTTTTACTCCCGTTTAACCCACCCCCACGCATCCCTTCTCGCCTTGATCAGTTGCGTGCTCCTGGTCCCGATGAGCCTTCGCCTGGTACTGGGATGGTCCGATCCGTTGGGTTATCTCTCCGACCTGGGTGTCGGCGGGTTGCTGATCGCGCTGCTCTATCGTCGTCCCTGGTGGCTGGCACTGCCCGTATTGCTGGCCTGGAGCGCGTTGACGCTGGCCAGCATCGAGCTGGTCAGCGCCGTCGGGCGGATGCCCACCGCCTCGGACGTGCATTACCTGATCGACCCGCAATTCGTTGAGAACTCCACCAGCGGCGGCTTTGCCCACCCCTGGCTGGCCGCGGTCCAATGGGCAGCGCTGGCGTTCTGGCTGCTTGTCCAATGGCCCCGCCGAGCGCGTCCGGCCCCACGCTTGCCTCACCACACCTGGGCGTTGCCGGTGCTGCTCTTGCTGGTCCACGGCGCGGTGCAAGCCTGGCGGCCCAGTGAAGCGGACCAGTGGAATGTGTTCAACCTGCCCCACCAACTGGCCACCGCAGCGATCGCCAATGGGCAGGAACGCGCCCAACAATGGTTGGCAGGCAAGGCTCCGGATCCCGTCCCGCCGATGGAAGGCCTGACCCGGCTGGACCTTGATGGGCAAAAACTGTTGGCCGCCCCGGGTCGGGCGCGCAACGTCCTGGTCATCGCTTTGGAAGGCATTCCCGGTGCGTATGTGCGCGCCAATCGTCAGGCCTTGAACAGTCCCTATCAGGAAAACCTGATGCCGCACCTCAGTGCCTGGGCCGAACGCGGCATGAACACCCCGGACTACGTCTTGCATAGCCACCAGACCATCCGTGGCCTGTACGCGATGCTGTGTGGCGACTACGACAAACTCGACGACGGCACGCCCAAGGGTGTCGAAATGCTGAACCAGACCCAGCGCAATCAGGCCTGCCTGCCGGCTCAGTTGCGCCAGAACGGTTTCTCCACCCACTTCCTGCAAGCCGCCGGCCTGCGGTTCATGGCCAAGGACCGGATCATGCCGCACATCGGCTTCGACACGGCGCTGGGCATGGAGTGGTTCACAAAACCCGCGTACCTGGAATTTCCCTGGGGCAAGGACGACAAGACCTTCTTCGAGGGGGCGCTGGATTATGTCGGGCAACTGCAACAGGCGGACCGGCCCTGGATGCTCACCTTGCTGACGGTGGGCACGCACCAGCCATATTCAGCACCGGATGACTACCTGCAACGCTACGACTCTGCCAAGCAGGCGGCCGTCGGTTACCTGGATGACGCGCTGGACAGTTTCCTGGCCGGCCTGGAACGCCAGGGCGTCCTGGAAAACACCCTGGTGGTCATCACCTCGGACGAATCCCATGGCATCGACGATGTGCGCCTGGCCTCCTCCTGGGGTTTCAACCTGACCCTGGCTCCGGAACCATTACCCAGGATCAAGGCCGGGGTCTACGGCCATGTCGACCTGACCGCTTCGATCCTCGATTATTTCGGCTTGGCCGTGCCCACGACGTTGTCCGGCCGCTCGATGTTCAGGGACTATGCCTCCGGCCGGGAAATCATGTCGTTCACCAACGGCAAACTGCGCCATCATGACGGCAATGGCACGTTTACCGAATGCGATTTCCTGCAACGTTGCCGGCACTACGCCAGCGAAGGGTTCATCGCCGACCGTGCTCGCTACGGCGGCCAATACAGCGGCCAGCGCGCCAGACTGATCAACGCACGGGCCACGGCCCTGGGCCAGACCCTGCTGCCCACGCCACTGAACCAGCGTTATCAATTCGGCAGCGCCGAGAAAATCCCGCTGCCGGCTCAGGTGTCCAACGACTGGACCGACAACCTGATAGGCGCCCAGTACCTGGAGATGCCCAAGGGTTCACAGACCCGCGTCAGCCTGACCATCCGCGCCGTGGAGGCGGACCATGCCGCCTATATTTCCCTGAAGGCCAAGGAGTTCGAACAGGACGTCGCCATGGACCTGCCGACCAACGTGGCGGTGACACCCGAACAGCCGCTGGTGATGAATATCAGTTTTGATAACCCGCAACAGCGCAAAGCCTTTTCCTTCCATCTGCTCGGTCATGGGGTGGGCGTGATCGAGATCAGCGACTTCAGCGTCGTCACTGAACTGCCGGACCCGCCGGATCAACCGGAATATCTGGACGATATGCAGGACGATCGCGAAGCCCGGGGCTAATCCAGCAAGCGATGCAGCTTCGCGTACTGCAACAGCATGATGGTCTTGCCATCGCAGATGTCCCCCGTCTCGATCATGCCCAAGGCCTGGTCGAGCGACATCTCCAGCACCTCGATCTCCTCGCCCTCCGCCTCCAGCCCGCCGCCTTCATGCTGCTTGTCTTCGTCGAAATATTCGCCGACGAAAAAGTGCAGGCGCTCCGTCACCGAGCCCGGGCTCATGAACGCTTCGAAGACCTTGCGCACGTCCTGGATGACATAGCCGGTTTCCTCTTGGGTTTCCTTGCGAATGCAAGTGTGCGGATCATCGTTGTCCAGCAGGCCGGCGCAGGTTTCTATCAGCAGGTCATCGTGCCCGTTGACGAAGGCCGGGAAGCGAAATTGCCGGGTCAGCACCACGGTCTGCTTGGCCTTGCTGTACAACAGGATGGTGGCGCCGTTGCCACGGTCGTAGGTTTCGCGTGTCGACTCTTGCCACTGGCCATTACGGCCGAGGTAGTCTTGCGCAGTACGTACCAATTGTCCGAGAGCACCTCGACGTTCTTGATGCGCACGCGATCCTTGATGCTGGTCGTCAGGGTCATTCATCCACTCCATTCGGAACGCGCGGTAACGCGCGTTTATGCGCCGTTTTGCTGTAGGCACGCTCAATGATCTGTTGCGCCTGAGGCGGCACGGTTTCGCCCATCAGGTACGCGTCGATTTGGGCATAACTGCATCCATACGCCACTTCATCCAGCTTACCGGGTGCCAGCTCTTCCAGGTCAGCGGTCGGCGCCTTGTGCACCAGGTGCGCGGGAGCGCCCATGGCGTCAGCCAATAAACGCACTTGGGTCTTCGTCAGCCCGGACAGCGGTGCCAGGTCGCAGGCACCGTCGCCAAACTTGGTGAAAAAGCCCATCACCGCCTCTGCACCATGATCGGTGCCGACCACCAACCCATTGCAGAAATTGGCAATGGCGTATTGCGCGAGCATTCGTGCCCGGGCCTTGACGTTGCCCTTGGCAAAGTCGGTCAGTTCGGCCGAAGGTTGTACACCGTCGATCGAGATATTGGCCATCAACCCGTCAACACAGGCGGCGATGTTGCTGGTGGTGATCACATCCGGCCGGATGAAATCCAGAGACGCCTGGGCATCTCGCTCATCCGCCTGGGTCTTGTAAGGCAACCGGACCGCAATGAAACGCGCCTCGTAATCCTCTCCTCGCAGTTGCTCCACCGCCAACTGGCACAGGCGGCCAGCAGTGAGCGAATCGACGCCGCCGCTGATACCCAATACCAGGGACTTGCAACCCGACTCACGCAAAACCTGCTTTATAAACCCGACGCGGCGGGCAATCTCGGTGGGTTCACCGCCTTTTTTGAGTTGGCGGTCGATGCCCAGTTCCCGGGCAATGCGTTCTTGCACCCATGAAGTCATATCAGGCTCCCAGCTGTGGATTGATAAGGCCGACGTTGAACACCTGGGCGGCGTAGCGCAGGAACGAGGCGTCTTCGCAGACGTTCTTGACCGGATCGTCCGAGAACTTCACGACCGGCTCGCCGTGGACCCGCACCAGCTTCATGACGATGCTCAGCGGTTCGACGCCTTCGACATCGCAGGCCAGGCTGGTGCCCATGCCAAACCCGAACCGGGCCTTGCCACGAACGTGCCGCAGGATCGGCAGGCATTTTTCGAAATTGAGGCCATCGGAGAACATCAGGTCCTTGGTACGTGGATCGATGCCCAACTCGTTGTAACGCCTCAGCACCTTGTCAGCCCAGACGATAGGGTCACCGGAATCCTGGCGCAGGCCGTCATAGAGCTTGGCAAAGTACAGATCGAAATCCTTGAGGAAGAAGTCGGTGCTGATGCAGTCCGTCAGCGCGATGCCGAGCCGGCCGCGGTACTCGTGCACCCAGTTTTCCAACGCCGCGTTCTGGCTCTCACGCAACCGCCCCAGTTGCTGGTGCACCATCAACCACTGATGGGCCATCGTGCCAATCAGCGGCAGATCGAACTCGTAGGCCAGGCGCGCATTGCTGGTGCCGACAAAGACCCCGGGGAAATCGCTGCGCATGACATTCACCACTTCCCGTTGGGCCCTGAACGACAGCCGGCGACGGGTGGAGAAGTCTGAAACACGAAACTCGGCGAGTTCCTCACGGCTGGCATTTTTCTCCAGCCATTCGAACTTCCGGTACAGCTGGCGGGTAACGTCGGCCAGCTCGACCTCCGGGTATTTCTCGCGGTTGCGCAGTTCGCTGACCATCGCCAGGACGGGTTGCTCGAACATGATGCAGTGCAACATCGGGCCACGGACGCGGATGTTCAGTTGGCCGTCGACTTCGGACACATGGATGTAGCGCAGATTGAAGCGGAACAACCCGAGGAACTGTTCGAAGTCCGGCGTCAGGTACTCACGGAAACGCTTGTTGAACAGGAACCGCTGCTCTCCTTCGCGCAACTGCAACCCGGCCAGCTTTTCCAGCTCGACCCGAATGTCCGGGATCAGGTGACCGAGCCGTTCCTTGGAACGCACGATGAATTGGTATTCCACCTCGACGTTGGGATGCTGGTGCAAGACCGCCTGCATCATGGTGAAGGTGTAGTAGTCGGTATCCAGAAGACTCTGGATGGTGCCGTTGCTCGAATCGAATGCGCTGTCCATGATTGTTCTTCCTTATACGCTTGCCAGGCGGATGGTTTCTTCGCGGGTCGCGGCAACCGCGACTCCCGCTTGCCGCATGTCCTGAAGGGCTTGAACGGCACCGGCCTCACTGATGGCCCGGCAAGCCGGGAGGTGAATGATCACCTTGAGACCGGCGGCTGCCAGTTGCAGGGCGGTGGTCTTGACGCAGAAATCCAGCGCCAGCCCGCCAACAATGACCTGCTCGACGCCTTGGCCCTTCAAATACTCGATCACCCCGGTGGACAACTTGCCGTGCAGGTCGTGGTAGCAAGCGCCGTACGGGTGCAAGTCCGGCTCGACGCCCTTCCAGACGAAATAGTCGTAGTCGTAGGGGGTCGGCAATTCGTCCAGCAGGGCAAAACCTTCAGTGCCGGGCACACAGTGGCTGACCCACGTGATGTCGGCGTGCTCGAGCCCGGTCGGCATCAGCATCTGAGAATGATCGGCGACCACCCAGGGCGATTGAGGCGAATGGGCGTCCTTGCTGCCGATGCGCAGGCTGGCCAGGGAGGCGATGAAATTCAACTCACCGCCAATCTGATCACCACCCGGCACCGGCAGCTCGTCCGGGCACAGCGGCGTAAAGCTCTTTTGCGCATCGACATCGAAGGACGCGGTTTTGCGGGTCAGGCTGTTCATGCCGGGATTCTCCTCTTCATGGCCGCAAGAGTACATAACGTGTACTTTCATGACAAGCCACTGTGAAAATAATTTTTCCAGGCTCCTTTCATTCAATTAAATATTTGCTTGGTGCAGCAACGCATTTCACCGGAGGGGTTTTTGATGATAGCGTACACGTCGTGTACTTATTGAGGATAAGCCATGTTCGAACTGGCGCTTTATGGCGGTGCCTTCAATCCCCCTCACGCCGGTCATGCCCAGGTGATGATCCAGGCCTCATTCCAGGCCAGGCGCGTACTGGTGGCCCCCAGCTTCCGGCATCCCTACGGCAAGCAAATGGTCGACTATGACGTTCGTCTGAAATGGCTGGAGGCGATCGTCGGGCACGTCCAGCCACGGTGCGGCGCGCCAGTGCGTGCCAGCCGCGTGGAAGAGGTCGTGGCGCGCGGCGTTGAAGGCGCCATCTACAGCTACACCCTGCTCGCCCATCTCGCTGACAGCCTGGCACTGGACGGTAAGCAGATCGCGTTGGTGGTCGGTCAGGACGTCGCGGATCGGTTAACGACCTTCTATCGCGGCCAGGCATTGCTGGAGCGCTTTTCCATCCTTTGCGTCGAGGAAACGATCCACGTGCGCAGCACGCTGGTCCGCGAACGCCTGGCGTTGGGCGAGCTGCTGCCCAACCACTGGATGGCACCCGGCATGGAACCGGTAAACTATGACCTTTACGCTTCCCATGGAAACTGACATGCCGAACAGCACAGCCCCCGCGCGCGATTATCTGCACACCATCGACCTTTGTGTGCTGCGCTTGAACCGGGAAGCCCAGGCGCTGGAAATCCTCCTGAACCGCAGGGAAGCCGAGCCGTTCGCCGGCCATTGGGCGCTGCCCGGGATCGTGGTCAATGGTGGGGTCGAAGATCTCACGCTGAACGACGCCGTGGAGCGCCTGCGCACCTCAAGCAAAGTAGGCATGCCTTTGGCCTGGATCGAACAGGTCGGCACCGTCGGCGATGCGTTCCGCGATCCGCGTTGCTGGTCATCGTCGACGTTCTATCTGGCTATCGTCAGCGATGCGGCCCCACTCGCCGAACACCAGGGATTCTTCCCCCTCAAGGACGTCGCTGACGCCTCGATAAAACTGCCTTTCGATCACAACAGCCTGGTGGCGGCGGTGCAGGAGCGGTTGTTGTCCAAAGCACTCTACAGCAGCCTGCCGCTGATGTTCCTGGGCCCTGAGTTCAGCGCACCGCAAGCTGTGGATATCTTCTCCCTGGTGCTCAACCGTCCGGTGCTCAAGACCAGCATTCGCCAGCGTCTGCTGAAGATGACCGAGGCGGGTTACCTGCAAGAGACCGGCCGCAAGAAAAGCGGCGACGGCGGCCGCCCCCAGCGCACGGTGGAAAACCTCAAGCCGGGGAGCGTTTACCTGTTCGATCGTAGTTTTCTGGAATGACAGGTATCAGGGAGTCAGAGACGCATTTACAGGGAATTATAAAGCGACTATAGACCGATTATAGTCGCTCCCCCTACGCGCTCCGACCGGCTCGAAACTCACTCCACCGTGACAGATTTCGCCAGATTCCGCGGCTGGTCCACGTCAGTGCCCTTGAGCACGGCCACGTAGTACGACAGCAGTTGCAGCGGGATGGTGTAGAGGATCGGCGAGAGGATGTCGTGGATGTGCGGCATGTGCACGACGTGGGTGCCTTCGCCATTGGTCATGCCGGCCTTCTCATCCGCGAAGACGATCAGTTGACCGCCACGGGCGCGCACTTCCTGCAGGTTGGATTTGAGCTTTTCCAGCAGCTCGTTGTTCGGCGCCACGGTGACCACCGGCATGTCGTTGTCCACCAGGGCCAGCGGGCCGTGCTTGAGCTCTCCGGCCGGGTAGGCTTCGGCGTGGATGTAGGAGATTTCCTTGAGCTTCAAGGCGCCTTCCATTGCCACCGGGAATTGTGCGCCACGGCCCAGGAACAGCGTGTGGTTTTTCTCGGCGAACAGCTCGGCGATTTTTTCTACCGTGCTGTCCATCGCCAGGGCCTCGCCCAGACGGGTCGGCAGGCGGCGCAGTTCTTCCACCAGTTTCGCTTCGACGCCCTCGGCCAAGGTGCCGCGCACCTGACCCAACGACAGGGTCAACAGCAACAGGCCGACCAACTGCGTGGTGAAGGCCTTGGTCGATGCCACACCGATCTCCCGGCCGGCTTGAGTCAGCAGCGTCAGGTCGGATTCGCGCACCAGCGAGCTGATGCCCACGTTGCAGATTGCCAGGCTGGCGAGGAAGCCCAACTCCTTGGCATTACGCAGGGCGGCCAGGGTGTCGGCGGTTTCGCCGGATTGGGAAATGGTCACGAACAGCGAATCGGGTTGCACCACCACTTTGCGGTAGCGGAACTCGCTGGCCACTTCGACCTGGCACGGAATCCCGGCCAGTTCTTCCAGCCAGTAACGGGCAACCATGCCGGCGTGGTAGCTGGTACCGCAGGCAACGATCTGCACGTTGCGGACCTTGGCAAACAACTCGGCCGCCTGTGGACCGAAGGCCTGGACCAACACCTGGCTCTGGCTCACGCGCCCTTCCAGGGTGCGTTGTACCACGGCCGGTTGTTCGTGGATTTCCTTGAGCATGAAGTGACGGAACTCGCCCTTGTCGGCGGCCTCGGCACCGTCGCGGTATTGAACGGTCTCACGCTCCACGGCTTTGCCATCAATGTCCCAGATCTGCACGCTGTCGCGGCGGATTTCGGCGATGTCGCCTTCCTCCAGGTACATGAAACGGTCGGTGACCTGACGCAACGCCAACTGATCGGAAGCCAGGAAATTTTCCCCCAGGCCCAGGCCGATCACCAGCGGGCTGCCGCTGCGGGCTGCCACCAGGCGATCGGGTTGGTTGGCACTGATGACCGCCAGGCCATAGGCACCGTGCAGTTCCTTGACCGTCGCCTTGAGGGCGGCGCTCAGGTCCGGCAGGTCCTTGAGCTTGTGATTGAGCAGGTGGGCGATGACTTCGGTGTCCGTGTCCGAGGTGAACACGTAGCCGAGTGCCTTGAGTTGCTCACGCAGGGCCTCGTGATTTTCGATGATGCCGTTGTGCACCACCGCCAAGCCTTCGGAGAACATCGGGTGCGCGTTACGTTCGCAAGGCGCGCCATGGGTAGCCCAGCGGGTGTGGGCGATGCCCAGGCGCCCGATCAGGGGTTGCGCTTCCAGCGCCAGCCCCAACTCGCTGACCTTGCCCGGACGACGCACCCGCTCGAGCTTCTCGTCGTTGGTAAACACCGCCACACCGGCGCTGTCATAGCCGCGGTATTCGAGACGCTTGAGGCCTTCGAGCAAGATTGCAGTGATGTTGCGTTCCGCAACGGCGCCGACAATTCCACACATGCTATTTCTCCTGGCTGACAGACGCGCAGATCACATTGATGCCGCGGGCCTGAATCTGATCGCGGGCCTCTACGGGCAGGCGATCATCGGTAATGAGGGTATGGATGTTGCTCCACGGCAGTTCCAGGTTGGGGATCTTGCGGCCGATCTTGTCGGCCTCCACCATCACGATCACTTCGCGGGCAACCTCAGCCATCACACGGCTCAGGCCCAGCAGTTCGTTGAAGGTGGTGGTACCACGGACCAGATCGATGCCGTCGGCACCGATGAACAACTGGTCGAAATCATAGGAGCGCAGGACCTGCTCGGCGACCTGGCCCTGGAACGATTCGGAATGCGGGTCCCAGGTGCCACCGGTCATCAACAGCACTGGCTCGTGCTCCAGCTCGTTCAAGGCCCTGGCCACGTGCAGGGAGTTGGTCATGACGACCAACCCCGGTTGCAGGCCTAGCTGAGGGATCATGGCCGCCGTGGTGCTGCCACTGTCGATGATGATTCGCGCATGTTCGCGGATCCGCTTCACGGCGGCCCGGGCAATGGCTTGCTTATAACGGGAGACGGTCTGCCCGTTATCGGCCACCAACTCCTGCGGCATGGGCACCGCGCCACCGTAGCGGCGCAGTAACAAGCCGTTGGTTTCCAGGGCGGCGAGATCCTTGCGAATCGTAACTTCCGAGGTTTCGAAGCGTTTGGCCAACTCATCCACACTCACTTCGCCCTGCTCCTGGAGCAAGGCGAGAATGTTGTGGCGGCGTTGTGGCGTGTTGCGTTTCGACATAACGGGATAAGTTTCGATTCGAAAGATAACGTAAGCAATCAAAACCTATTGCGTAGCGGTCGTCAAGGCGCAGGGAGGAAAACTCTGAAGGATCGGTTGTGAATATCAGTGTGGGAGCGAGCCTGCTCGCGAAAGCGGCATGTCAGTCAAGTAGCCGTCGACTGATATGACGCCATCGCGAGCAGGCTCGCTCCCACAGAGGGTGTGGATAACTTTAGGGCTTCTTGATCTTTTCCGGACGCTTCCAATTGTCGATATTGCGCTGACGCGCACGGCCTACGGCCAATTGGGACTTATCCACATTTTGAGTGATGGTCGAACCTGCCGCTGTCGTTGCACCGTTAGAGATATCCACAGGCGCCACCAGCGAGTTATTGGAGCCGATGAAGACATCTTCACCCAACACGGTCTTCCACTTATTCGCGCCATCGTAATTGCAGGTGATGGTACCGGCGCCAACATTGGTGCGAGCCCCCACTTCAGCGTCACCCAGATACGTCAAGTGGCCGGCTTTGGCACCTTCGCCCAGATGAGCGTTCTTCAGCTCGACGAAGTTACCCACATGGGCGCCGGCATCCAGGACCGAGCCGGGACGCAAGCGGGCGAACGGGCCGGCGTCGCTGCCTTCACCCATGACCACGCCATCTAGGTGACTGTTGGCCTTGATCACCACGCCTTTGCGCAGGGTGCTGTCCTTGATCACGCAGTTCGGGCCGATAACCACGTCGTCTTCGATCACGACGTTGCCTTCAAGGATGACGTTGATGTCGATGACCACGTCGCGGCCCACGCTGACTTCACCGCGCACATCAAAACGGGCCGGGTCACGCAGGGTCACGCCTTGGGCCATCAGGCGGCCAGCGGCGCGCAGCTGGTAGTGGCGCTCCAGTTCGGCCAGCTGCTTGCGATCATTGGCGCCCTGCACTTCCATGGCGTCCAGCGGCTGTTCGGTGGCAACCACCAGCCCGTCGGCGACCGCCATGGCAATCACGTCGGTCAGATAATACTCGCCTTGGGCGTTGTTGTTCGACAGGCGACTCATCCAGTCGCCCAGGCGCTCAGCCGGTACCGCAAGGATGCCGGTATTGCCTTCGGTGATCGCTCGCTGGGCTTCGTTGGCGTCTTTCTGCTCGACAATGGCGGTAACCTGGCCGTCGGCGTTGCGCACGATACGCCCGTAACCCGTGGGGTCGTTCAGTTCGACGGTCAACAGGCCCAGTTGCTGGGGCGCGACATGCTTAAGCAGGCGCTGCAAGGTATCGACTTCGATCAGCGGTACATCGCCGTAGAGAATCAGCACGGTGTCAGCGGTGATGAATGGTACGGCTTGGGCGACCGCATGCCCTGTCCCGAGCTGCTTGTCCTGCAGGACGAAGTTAAGGTCATCGGCCGCCAGGCGCTCGCGCACGGCGTCGGCGCCATGGCCAATCACCACGTGAATGCGCTGTGGATCAAGTTGACGAGCGCTGTGGATAACATGGCCAAGCATGGAATTGCCGGCGACCGGGTGCAGGACCTTGGGCAGCGCCGAACGCATGCGGGTGCCTTGACCGGCCGCGAGGATAACGATTTCGAGAGACATGACTGGCTACCAATCCTGGGTGGTCAGCGGCTGCGACCAGATGATGAGTGTCTGAAAAAAGAAAAAAGGGTAGCCGAGGCTACCCTTTTTAATCAATCACACAGAAAGCGGACGGCTTAGCCGCCGAACTTCTTGCGGATCTGCTGGACGGTGCGCAGCTGGGCTGCGGCCTCGGCCAGACGTGCAGCAGCAGAACCATAGTCGAAGTCTGCGCCTTTTTCGTGCAGGGCCTTCTCGGCAGCCTTGACGGCTTCCTGAGCAGACGCTTCGTCCAGGTCGGCAGCACGTTGCACGGTGTCGGCAAGGACCTTGACCATGTTCGGCTGAACCTCGAGGAAACCACCAGAGATGTAGAACACCTCCTTTTCCCCGCCCTGCTTGGTCAGACTGATCGGACCTGGCTTCAAGCTGGTGATCAGCGGTGCATGACCCAGGGCGATACCAAGATCACCCAGCTCACCGTGCGCAACCACAAACTCGACCAGACCGGAGAAAATTTCCCCTTCCGCACTGACGATATCGCAATGGACTGTCATAGCCATCTGATTGCCTCAACCTAAATTAGCGCCCGTTACCGGGCGCCGGGATTACAGTTTCTTGGCTTTCTCGATCGCTTCTTCGATGCCGCCGACCATGTAGAACGCTTGTTCTGGCAGGTGGTCGTAGTCACCGTTGAGGATGCCTTTGAAGCCAGCAATGGTGTCTTTCAGGGAAACATATTTACCCGAGGCACCGGTGAAGACTTCAGCCACGAAGAACGGCTGCGACAAGAAGCGCTGGATCTTACGAGCACGGTTTACCAACTGCTTGTCGGCTTCCGACAGCTCGTCCATACCCAGGATCGCGATGATGTCCTTCAGTTCCTTGTAACGCTGCAGCACGTACTGGACGCCGCGAGCGGTGTCGTAGTGCTCCTGGCCGATCACGTTCGGATCCAGCTGGCGCGACGTCGAGTCCAGTGGGTCTACCGCTGGGTAGATACCCAGGGAAGCGATGTCACGGGACAGAACGACGGTGGCGTCCAAGTGGGCGAAGGTGGTCGCTGGCGACGGGTCGGTCAAGTCGTCCGCTGGTACGTAGACCGCCTGGATCGAGGTGATCGAACCTTGCTTGGTCGAAGTGATGCGCTCTTGCAGCACGCCCATCTCTTCGGCCAGGGTCGGCTGGTAACCTACTGCCGAAGGCATACGGCCCAGCAGTGCGGATACTTCGGTACCGGCCAGGGTGTAACGGTAGATGTTGTCGACGAACAGCAGAACGTCGTTACCTTCGTCACG
This sequence comes from Pseudomonas fluorescens, assembly GCF_018614775.1. GTDB lineage: Bacteria > Pseudomonadota > Gammaproteobacteria > Pseudomonadales > Pseudomonadaceae > Aquipseudomonas > Aquipseudomonas fluorescens_BY. The sequence continues at coordinate 33,601 of NZ_JAGGOF010000019.1, read as the reverse complement.
GAACTTCTCGGCCATGGTCAGGCCGGTCAGAGCAACGCGCAGACGGTTTCCCGGCGGCTCGTTCATCTGCCCGTAGACCAGTGCCACTTTGTCCAGAACGTTGGAGTCCTTCATCTCGTGGTAGAAGTCGTTACCCTCACGAGTACGCTCACCCACACCGGCGAACACGGAATAACCGCTGTGCTCGATGGCGATGTTACGGATCAGTTCCATCATGTTTACGGTCTTGCCGACACCGGCACCACCGAACAGACCGACTTTACCGCCCTTGGCGAACGGGCAAACCAGGTCGATAACCTTGATGCCGGTTTCCAGCAGCTCGTTGCCACCCGCCTGTTCAGCGAAGGATGGCGCAGGACGGTGAATGCCCCAGCGCTCTTCGGTGTCGATCGGGCCCGCTTCGTCGATCGGGTTGCCCAGTACGTCCATGATCCGGCCGAGGGTCGCTTTACCGACCGGTACGGAGATGGCTGCGCCAGTGTTGTTGACGTCCAGACCGCGCTTCAAGCCCTCGGTGGAGCCCATCGCAATGGTACGAACCACGCCGTCGCCCAGCTGCTGCTGAACTTCCAGGGTGGTTTCGGCGCCTTGAACCTTCAAGGCGTCGTAGATGCTCGGTACGCTGTCGCGTGGAAATTCCACGTCGATAACGGCGCCGATGATTTGAACGATACGTCCGCTACTCATAGCTGGATCCTCTGAATATTTGAACCGTTAAACCGCGGCAGCGCCGCCGACGATTTCCGAGATCTCTTGGGTGATCGCAGCCTGACGCGCCTTGTTGTAGATCAGCTGCAAATCGCTGATCAAATCACCGGCGTTGTCGGTAGCGTTCTTCATCGCGATCATCCGCGCGGCTTGTTCAGCTGCGTTGTTCTCGACCACCGCCTGGTAGACCTGCGACTCCACGTAGCGGACCATCAAGCCGTCAAGCAGCTCCTTGGCATCCGGTTCGTAGAGATAGTCCCAGTGGTGCTTGAGTTCCTGTTCCGGGGTCGCCACCAGTGGAATCAACTGCTCCACGGTCGGCTGTTGCGTCATGGTGTTGATGAACTTGTTGGATACCACGGACAGGCGGTCGATCCGGCCTTCCAGATAAGCATCCAGCATCACCTTGACGCTGCCGATCAGATCATTGATCGACGGCTCTTCACCCAGATGGCTGATAGCGGCGACGACGTTACCGCCGAAGTTACGGAAGAAAGCCGCACCCTTGCTACCGACCACGCACAGATCGATCTCGACGCCTTGTTCGCGGTTTACCGCCATGTCCTTGACCAGGGCCTTGAACAGGTTGGTGTTCAAGCCACCGCACAGACCACGGTCACTGCTCACCACAACGTAACCGACGCGCTTGACGGCGCGGTCGATCATGAACGGGTGGCGGTATTCCGGGTTGGCGTTGGCCAGATGACCAATCACCTGGCGGATGCGCTCCGCATAAGGACGGCTAGCAGCCATGCGCATTTGTGCCTTGCGCATTTTGCTGACCGCCACTTTTTCCATGGCGCTGGTAATCTTTTGCGTGCTTTTGATGCTCGCAATCTTACTGCGAATCTCTTTTGCGCCTGCCATGTAACACCTATCAGGTTAGCAAGCGGGAGCCTTGCGGCTCCCGCTGCGGCTTACCAGGTTTGGGTGGCCTTGAACTTCTCGATACCGGCCTTGAGGCCAGCGTCGATTTCGTCATTGAAGTCACCCTTCACGTTGATCTTGGCCATCAAATCGGCGTGATCGCGGTTGAAGAAAGCAATCAGCGCTTGTTCGAAGCTGCCGATCTTGGCGATTTCAATGTCAGTCAGGAACCCACGCTCAGCGGCATACAGCGACAGCGCCATGTCAGCGATCGACATCGGTGCGTATTGCTTCTGCTTCATCAGCTCGGTAACGCGCTGACCATGCTCAAGTTGCTTACGGGTCGCTTCGTCCAGATCAGAAGCGAACTGGGCGAATGCCGCCAGTTCACGGTACTGGGCCAGGGCGGTACGGATACCACCGGACAGCTTCTTGATGATCTTGGTCTGCGCGGCACCACCCACACGGGATACCGAAACACCGGCGTTCACAGCAGGACGGATGCCCGAGTTGAACATGGCCGATTCCAGGAAGATCTGACCGTCGGTGATGGAAATCACGTTGGTCGGAACGAACGCGGAAACGTCGCCAGCCTGGGTTTCGATGATCGGCAACGCGGTCAGGGAACCGGTCTTGCCAGTCACTGCGCCGTTGGTGAACTTCTCTACGTACTCTTCCGAAACGCGGGATGCGCGCTCCAGCAGACGGGAGTGGAGATAGAACACGTCGCCTGGGTAGGCTTCACGGCCTGGTGGACGGCGCAGCAGCAGGGAGATCTGGCGGTAAGCCACTGCTTGCTTGGACAGATCGTCATAAACGATCAGCGCGTCTTCACCGCGGTCGCGGAAGTATTCGCCCATGGTGCAACCGGAGTACGGTGCCAGGAATTGCAGCGCGGCCGATTCCGAAGCACTGGCCGCCACGATGATGGTGTTGGCCAGGGCGCCGTTCTCTTCCAGCTTGCGAACCACGTTGGCGATGGTCGATTGTTTCTGACCGATTGCCACGTAGACGCAGAAGATGCCGCTGTTTTTCTGGTTGATGATCGCGTCGATCGCCAGAGCGGTCTTACCGATCTGACGGTCACCGATGATCAGCTCACGCTGGCCACGGCCGACCGGGATCATGGCATCGACAGCCTTGTAGCCAGTCTGTACAGGCTGGTCTACCGACTTACGCCAGATCACGCCTGGAGCAACTTTCTCGACCGCGTCGGTCTCGGTGTTGTTCAGCGGACCTTTGCCGTCAACAGGGTTACCCAGTGCGTCGACAACGCGACCCAGCAGTTCCTTACCTACCGGAACTTCGAGGATGCGGCCGGTGCACTTGGCGCTCATGCCTTCGGCCAGAGTCGTGTAGGCGCCCAGTACAACGGCACCTACAGAGTCTTGCTCAAGGTTGAGGGCCATACCGTAGACGCCGCCCGGAAACTCGATCATCTCGCCGTACATGACGTCGGCCAGACCGTGAATCCGCACGATGCCGTCAGATACGCTGACGACAGTGCCTTCGTTACGGGCTTGGGAGGTCACATCGAGCTTGTCGATGCGGCCCTTGATAATTTCACTTATTTCGGAAGGATTGAGTTGCTGCATTGCTCTGCTGCCCCTTCAAACTCAAGATTTCAATGCTTCGGCAAGTTTCGCGATTTTGCCGCGAATCGAGCCATCGATAACCAGGTCGCCGGCGCGGATGACAACACCCCCAATAAGGGATTTGTCTTCCTCGACTTGCAGGCGCACTTCCCGGTTGAGTCGTGCACTGAGAACCTTGGCGAGTTTGTCTTGCTGTTCTTGGTTCAATGCAAAAGCACTGGTTACTTCCACGTCTACCGACTTCTCTTGCTCAGCCTTGTACAGGTCGAAAAGAGCGGCGATCTCCGGCAGAAGCGGGAGACGGTCGTTTTCGGCAACGACGTGAATGAAATTCTGTGCCTTGGCATCGAACTTGTCGCCGCACACGTCAATGAACGTGGCGGCCTTTTCTGCGCTCGTCAGTCGCGGGGCCTTGAGCACGCGCTGCATGGTGTCGTCTTGCGACACCGCTGCAGCCAGGCCGAGCATGGCTGACCAATTGGCCAGTTGCTGGTGGGCCTGAGCGTGCTCGAAGGCCGCCTTAGCGTAAGGTCGGGCCAACGTGGTCAGTTCTGCCATGATCGCCCTCGCTTAGATTTCAGCAGCCAGTTGGTTAACCAGCTCTGCGTGCGCGTTTTGATCGATTGTGGCACCCAGGATCTTCGAAGCACCGCCAACGGCCAGGCTACCCACTTGGGCACGCAGCGCGTCTTTGACACTGTTCAGTTCCTGTTCGATCTCGGCTTGAGCCTGGGCCTTCACACGGTCAGCTTCGACACGAGCCTGTTCACGGGCTTCGTCGACAATCTGGGTACCGCGTTTCTTGGCTTGCTCGATGATTTCAGCTGCCTGAGCTTTCGCTTCGCGCAGTTGCTGACCCACTTTCTCATGGGCCAACTCCAAGTCGCGAGCTGCTCGGCTGGCAGCGTCCAGACCATCAGCGATCTTCTTTTGACGTTCGTGCAATGCCGCAATGACCGGAGGCCATACGAACTTCATGCAGAACACTACAAAAATCAGGAACGCAACGGACTGGCCAATCAGGGTCGCATTAATGTTCACGCCAACACCTCGCAGTTACGTTGTCCATCACATCAAACTACTCGAAAACCTCGAGTAATTAGCCAGCGATCTGAGCAACGAACGGGTTCGCAAAGGTGAAGAACAGAGCGATACCAACACCGATCATGGTGACGGCGTCGAGCAGACCGGCAACGATGAACATTTTGACTTGCAGCATTGGAACCATTTCCGGTTGACGCGCAGCGCCTTCCAGGAATTTGCCGCCCAGCAGGCCGAAACCAATTGCGGTACCCAGTGCGCCCAGGCCGATCAACAGTGCAACAGCGATAGCGGTTAGACCAACTACAGTTTCCATCTTTCCTCCCGACTTTTACGTCGTATGGTTTAGGTTTTTTAGATTAAAGCGGTAAAACAAATCGTTTCATCTGCCCGGTTCAGGCTCCCTCCCGTTTGACCGGGAAGGACATCAGACTAGTCGAGACTGGCCTTAATGGTTTTCTTCGTGCGCCATCGACAGGTAGACGATGGTCAGCATCATGAAGATGAACGCCTGCAGGGTGATGATCAGGATGTGGAACACAGCCCACGCCCACTGCAGAACGACACCCAGGCCACTGAGCCACAACAGGCCGCTGCCGAACATCACAGCGATCAGGATGAACACCAGCTCGCCGGCATACATGTTGCCGAACAGTCGCAGGGCCAGGGAGATTGGCTTGGCGATCAGGGTCACGAATTCCAGCAGGAAGTTCACCGGGATCAGCAGGGCCTGGACCAGGATATTCTTGCTGCCGAACGGGTGCAGGGTCAGCTCGCCGATGAAGCCGCCGAGGCCCTTGACCTTGATGCTATAGAAAATGATCAGTGCGAAAACCGAGAACGCCATGCCCAGGGTTGCGTTAGGGTCGGTGGTCGACACGGCGCGGAACGGGATGTGGTGGTCGCCGGAGATCAGGATGGCCAGCTGGGGAATCCAGTCGACCGGTACCAGGTCGACGGCGTTCATCAGGAACACCCAGACGAAGATGGTCAGTGCCAACGGTGCGATCACCGGGCTACGGCCATGGAAGCTGTCTTTCACGCTGCCATCGACGAATTCGACCAATACTTCAACGAAGTTCTGCAGTGCACCAGGCTGACCGGACGTCGCCTTCTTTGCCGCCATGCGGAAAAGAAAAACGAAGATCAGACCCAATGCGACCGACCAGCCGAGGGTATCGACGTGGAAAGCCCAGAAGCCCATTTCCTTGGCTTCTGCTGCGGAGTGGGCAAAGCCCCAGCCGCCGTTGGGTAGCTGACCGAAGGTCAGGTTCTGCAAGTGGTGCTGGATATAGCCCGAAGCGGTTGTCTCTGCCATGGTTGCCTCAAACGCCCTAAGGTCTCGAAAGTCTTGTTCTCATCAGCAGGGGAGCGAACCAGCTGACCAGTTGGGTCAGCACGAAGACGCCGAATACAGCCAGCGGCGCCAATGGCTTCACACCTGCGAACGTCAATGCAAACAGCACTGCCGTTAAAATCAGTTTCCCCGCCTCACCGGCATAAAACGACCGGACGATAGCCTGGGCTGCTCGGGCGCCGGAAAACCGAAAGGCCCTGTGAGCAAAGTAAATATTGGGGAGCAAGGCTATCAGGCCTCCGCAAAGGCTCGAGTATCCGGCGACGACTCCTTTCCATTGCCAGAGCGCCAATGCGGCGATCAGTACGACGGAGAATTGAGCCATCAAAACCGGGAAAACTGCCAGACGATGGAACGGCAAGCGGTTTGGCGTGCGGGTTTCCATCGCTTTTGCTCTCCAAGGGTCGGCTGCCATCATTCAATAACTTGGCATAATTTGTGCCGACAAAATGCGCGCAGAGTATAGGGGCGGTTCTGCCCCTATTCAACTGCCGGGTAGTGATTTCCGACTGCGCGCTACAAAGACAATTGTTTCAGCGAATGTGCGCAAGAACACCTTGCAGCTCATCGAGGGAGTTGTAACCGATTACCAGTTGGCCCTTGCCCTTCTTGCCATGGCGAATCTGCACCGCAGAGCCCAGGCGCTCGGCCAGGCGCTGTTCCAGGCGGGCGATGTCCGGGTCGGGTTTGGGGGCTTCGACAGGGGCCGGTTTGCCGCTCAGCCACTGGCGAACCAGTGCCTCGGTTTGGCGCACGGTGAGACCGCGTGCGACAACATGTCGCGCCCCTTCAACCTGTTGATTTTCCGGTAAACCGAGCAACGCCCGGGCATGACCCATTTCCAGATCGCCATGGGACAACATGGTCTTGATCACTTCCGGCAACGCAATCAGCCGCAGCAGGTTCGCCACGGTCACGCGGGACTTGCCCACCGCCTCGGCCACCTGTTGCTGGGTCAGCTGGAATTCCTGCTGCAGACGCTGCAGAGCTACCGCTTCTTCGATCGGGTTGAGGTCTTCGCGCTGGATATTCTCGATCAGCGCCATGGCAATGGCGGTTTCGTCGGGCACGTCGCGGACCATGGCCGGAATGGTTTCCTTGCCGGCCTGCTGACTGGCGCGCCAACGGCGTTCACCCGCAATGATTTCGAAGCGCCCGTTGGCGATCGGACGTACCACGATGGGCTGCATCACGCCCTGGCTCTTGATCGATTGGGCCAGCTCTTCCAGCGCTTGCGGATCCATGTCCCGGCGCGGCTGGTATTTGCCGCGCTGGATCAGGTCCAGCGGCAGGTGCTGCAACTCGCGCTCATCCACCTGTACGGCCTGTTCTTCCAGCGAACTGACCGTGGGACCACTGAGCAGTGCATCCAGTCCACGTCCGAGACCTCGTTTCTTGACGGCCATGGGGTTTCCTTAAGTTGGCTGGGCAGCAGCGGTGCGGGGGTTACGACGCTGACGGCGAACCATCTCGCCTGCCAGGGCCAGGTAGGCCAGCGCACCACGGGATTGTTTGTCGTAGGCCAATGCTGGCATGCCGTAGCTCGGCGCTTCGGCCAGGCGGATGTTACGCGGAATGACGGTGTCGTAGAGCTGCTCGCCGAAGTGTTCCTTGAGCTGGGCCGAGACGTCGTTCATCAGGCTAAGACGCGGGTCGTACATGGTCCGCAGCAAGCCTTCGACCTTCAGCTCCGGGTTCAGCAGCTCGGCGATGCGCTTGATGTTATCCACAAGGTCGCTCAACCCTTCCAGGGCGAAATACTCGCACTGCATCGGGATGATCACGCCATCGGCGGCCACCAGGGCATTGAGCGTCAGCATCGACAGCGACGGCGGGCAGTCGATCAGGATGTAGTCGTAATTCTCCCGGATCGGCGCCAGGGCGCTGCGCAGACGGCTCTCTTTCATCTGCATTTCCAGCAGGACCACTTCGGCCGCGGTCAGGTCACGGTTGGCCGGCAGCAGTTGGTAACCGCCGTGTTCGGAAAAGTGCATGGCCTGGCCGAGATCGCATTCGCCGATCAGCACGTCGTAGATGGAGTTTTCCAGGCCATGTTTATCCACACCGCTACCCATGGTGGCGTTGCCCTGTGGATCGAGATCGATCAACAGCACCCGGCGCTTGGTCGCGACCAGGGATGCTGCGAGGTTGATGCAGGTGGTGGTCTTGCCCACACCACCCTTCTGGTTCGCTATCGCGAATACCTTAGCCATTCTTGCTTGTGTTCCCAATCATGCCGTGCGGCGCAGTATCAGCAGATGGCGTTGGCCTTGGCAACCAGGTACGGCCAAGGCGTGTTCGCTATCGAGGTGGAAGTCTGCTGGCAATGCTACCAGCTCATCGGCCGGATGAACGCCCTTCATTGCCAGCCAGCGCGTGTTGGCATCGCCCAAGTGGCGAGTCCAGTTGCTGAAATTCTCCATGCTGCTGAACGCCCGGGAAATAATCCCGTTGAAAGGCTCGGCTGGCTGGAACGCTTCGACGCGACTGTGGATAACTTGCAGGTTGTCCAGTTTGAGTTCGAGTTTGACCTGGGTCAGGAAGCGGGTCTTCTTGCCGTTGCTGTCCAGGCAGGTCACTTGCGAGCCGGGAAACAGGATCGACAGCGGGATCCCCGGCATGCCGCCACCGCTGCCCACATCCAGCCAGCGACCGTCTTCGATGAAGGACATGACGCTGAGGCTGTCGAGCAGATGGCGCGAGACCATTTCATCCGGATCGCGCACCGCGGTCAGGTTGTAGGCCTTGTTCCACTTGATCAGCAACGCCAGGTAACCCAGCAACTGCGCGTGCTGGGCTTCGGTCAGGCTGACGCCAAGTTGCCGGGCACCTGTGGATAACTCTTCGGCGTGTTGCGAGGTGACCATCGAACTCAAGCGCTTTGCTCCAACTGGCGGCCCGCGCCGCGTTTTTTCAAATGAATCATCAACAGGGAAATGGCCGCAGGCGTCACGCCGGGGATGCGCGAGGCCTGGCCCAGGGTCTCCGGACGCGTAGCGCCAAGCTTGCTCTGGATTTCCTTCGACAACCCGGAAATCCCGGTGTAGTCGATATCCACAGGCAGTTTCGTGTCTTCGCTGGCGCGCAGACGGGCGATTTCATCCTGCTGGCGATCGATGTACCCGGCGTATTTGGTCTTGATCTCGACCTGTTCGGCCACCTGTGGATCTTCTGCGCCTTGGCCGGTCACTTCCACCAGCCCGGCATAGTCGATCTCCGGACGGCTCAACAGGTTGAGCAAATTGTATTCGTGGGTCAGCGGCGTACCGAATTTCGCGGCAATGGCATCGCCCTGTTCCGTACCGGGACGAACCCAGGTGCTTTTCAGGCGCTGCTCTTCCAGTTCGATACTCTCGCGTTTCTTGCAGAACGCGGCCCAACGCACGTCATCCACCAGCCCCAGCTCACGGCCTTTCTCGGTCAGGCGCAGGTCGGCGTTGTCTTCACGCAGGATCAGCCGATATTCGGCGCGGGACGTGAACATCCGGTACGGTTCCTGGGTACCCAGGGTAATCAGGTCGTCCACCAGCACGCCGATGTACGCCTCATCGCGACGTGGACACCAGCTGTCCTTGCCTTGGGCACGCAGCGCAGCATTTGCACCGGCCAACAAACCTTGGGCACCAGCCTCTTCATAACCGGTGGTGCCGTTGATCTGACCGGCAAAGAACAGGCCGCCAATGACTTTGGTTTCCAGGCTGTACTTCAGGTCACGCGGGTCGAAGTAATCGTACTCGATGGCGTAACCGGGGCGAACGATGTGGGCGTTTTCCATCCCGCGAATCGATTGGACGATCTGCAGTTGCACATCGAACGGCAGGGATGTGGAGATTCCGTTCGGGTACAGCTCGTGCGTGGTCAGGCCTTCGGGCTCGATGAAGACCTGATGGCTTTCCTTGTCGGCAAAGCGATGAATCTTGTCTTCGATCGACGGGCAATAACGCGGGCCGATGCCCTCGATCACGCCGGAATACATCGGCGAACGATCCAGGTTGGCAGCAATGATTTCGTGAGTACGGGCATTGGTGTGGGTGATCCAGCAGCTCACCTGCTGCGGATGCTGCTCTTTCGACCCCATGAACGACATCACCGGGATCGGCGTGTCGCCCGGTTGCTCGGTCATGACCGAAAAATCCACCGACCGGCCATCGATACGCGGCGGGGTACCGGTTTTCAGGCGGCCAACACGCAGTGGTAACTCACGCAGGCGCTGGGCCAACGCAATGGAAGGCGGATCGCCAGCGCGGCCACCGGAATAGTTCTGCATACCGATGTGGATAAGTCCGCCGAGGAAGGTCCCGGTGGCCAACACAACCGAATCGGCGAAGAACCGCAGGCCCATTTGCGTAATCACGCCGCGGACCTGGTCCTGCTCGACGATCAGGTCATCGGCAGCCTGTTGAAATATCCACAGGTTCGGCTGGTTCTCCAGGATTTCGCGGACAGCGGCCTTGTACAGGACCCGGTCGGCCTGGGCGCGAGTGGCGCGTACGGCCGGGCCTTTGCGGCTGTTCAACACGCGAAACTGAATACCGCCTTTATCCGTGGCAATCGCCATGGCGCCGCCAAGGGCGTCGATTTCCTTGACCAGGTGGCTTTTACCGATCCCACCAATGGCGGGGTTGCAGCTCATGGCGCCGAGGGTTTCCACGTTATGCGTCAGCAACAGGGTTTTGGCTTCCATGCGTGCTGATGCAAGTGCTGCCTCGGTACCGGCATGACCGCCGCCGATGACGATCACTTCAAAACGGGAAGGGAAATCCACCACGCACCTCGTGCCTGCTTAATTCAGGTAATTCGGAAATAGGTTTTGACTCTGGCCATCGGGCGTTTTGAGCCAGGTCGGCAAGTATAGGGACTTCGCCCTTCCTAAAGAACCCTTTGCACAAAATTTAACCAGCTGTGGAGAACTCGCGGTTAAAGAAATAAAAAAGAAAGAAATTTATAAAACCTTTGTTTTTATGTTTATTCTTACTGAGCTGATTATCTGTGGATAAAACCATACAGGCCTTCATTTACGCTATGTACAGCGTTTCAAAACCCTGTGGTCATGTGGCAATGAGGGGCTTGGATAAGCGGTGTAAGCCTGTGGATGAATAGGCGTGTTATCCACAGAGACGGTTATCTTCAGTTTTTGAGGGGGCTTATCAACCTGGCTCAGGGGCAGTTATTCACAGGGCTTAATCGTGCTTGCGCGCCCCTCAAGCACGTTGCGTCAAGCTAAAACTGAAAAGCTTGTTGATGGGAGCCCCGGGGCTATTGTGAGAAGACGTAACAGAAGCTAATAATAGCTATTATCATTAGCGCGCCCGGACTATGCCTTTGTCTTCTCATACTGCTGCGATCGAGCGAATTTATGAGCAACACCATTCGTGGCTGTACGGGTGGCTCAGGGGCAAGTTGCAGAACGCTTGCGATGCTGCGGACGTTGCCCATGACACGTTTGTGCGGATTCTTGGGGCACGCAATGCCATGCAGATTCGCGAGCCACGGGATTACCTCGCCACGGTCGCAAGAGGCCTGGTCATTGATCGTTATAGAAGGCAGGCTATTGAAGCCGCCTATCTGGAGTCTCTTTCAGCGCGACCCGAGCCCACCGCGATCAGTGAAGAAGACAAGGCATTGATCATCGAGACGCTGGTCTCTGTGGATAAAGCCTTGGCGGGGTTGGGAACCCGTACCCGGCGCATCTTCATGCTGTCGCAAATCGGCGGGCTGACTTATCAACAGATTGCCGGGCAATTGAAGGTTTCCCTGACCACCGTGAAAAAGCACATGGTGCGCGCACTCACCGAGTGCGCATTGATCATGGCCGAACGCTGATGCCTGCCCTGCCGGATCGCAAGATCTTCGAAGCGGCCGCCAGTTGGTACGTGCAGTTTCAGGACAGTCCCCCTTCGCACACCGAACGCCTGGCTTGGCAGGGCTGGCTCGACAGCGATCCAGCCCACCAAGATGCGTGGCACCAGATCGAGCAACTGCAGCGCCATCTCGGTGCGTTGCCCCAGGACGTTTCACGGCGTGCATTGAATACCGGACAACACCGGCGCCAGGTACTCAAGCTGCTGTTGTTGTTGGCCGCCACGGGTTCTGTCGGGTGGAACCTGCGAGACCACAGGACGCTGGCCTCGGTCTGGGCCGATTACAAAACCGCAGTGGGGCAGCGTCGTGCCCTTGACCTGGCGGACGGTAGCCGTATTCATCTCAACACCGAAACAGTCATAGATATTTCGTTCGACACTCACCAGCGGCTGATTCGGTTGTTCAGCGGGGAAATCCTGGTGCAGACCGGCAAACTCAAAGACACACGGCCTTTTTTTGTCGAGACCGAGGATGGCCGTATTCAGGCGCTGGGGACGCGATTCACGGTACGCCGGTTGTCGGACTCGACGCGTGTGGGCGTGCTGCAAGACCGGGTCAGCATTGCGCCGGGAGGGGGCCCGAACGACACCGCTACCCTTGAGGCCGGCGAGCAAGCCGACTTCAACAGTCAGGGCCTGGGGGCCATCCAATCCTATCGTTCCGCGCAAGCGGCGTGGGTGGACGGCCAGATGATCGTTCTCGACACGCCCCTGGGGGACGTCATTGAAGAGCTGGGTCGTTATCGACCCGGTGTCCTGCAATGTCAGGAACGGGCCCGGCACTTGCGGGTCTCCGGTACGTTTCGCCTGGACTCCACGGATGCCGTGCTGGCTAACCTGCAGGCGTCGTTGCCCATTCAGGTTCGATATTTCAGCCAATACTGGGTGTCGATCAGGCGAATGGGATGAGGACATCCCGGCACCCGCAAATAAATGGGTGACGGGGGTTATCTTTTTCCGTGCTGATACGGCCCTTCAGGTAATCGCGATAACGCGGCTCTTTGCCAACCTCCAGGGCTTACCCACCATGCGCCTCTCCACGTTTCGTCAGCGTTTTTCTCAGCACTGCATCGCTTATGGCCTGTTGATAACCAGCACCGCAGGCGGCGTGCTGGTGGCCCCTGGCGCTTTCGCCAATACCGCCACGCAGCACTACGCTATTGCCGCCGGTTCACTGGACACCGTTCTGAACCAGTTCGCCGCGAAAGCCAATGTCATCCTCTCGTTCTCTCCACAGCAGACCGGTCAGATGCAGAGCCCCGGGTTGACCGGTGACTATTCCGTTGAACAGGGATTCGCCCAGCTGTTGCAAGGTTCAGGGCTCCAGGCCATGGCGCAGGCGCCCGGCAGTTACACGCTGTACGCCTTGCCGACGGGCCAGACAATCGAACTGGCAGCCACCAGTATCAGCGCGACGGCGGCCAACCCGATGGACCTGGATTACGCCACCGATGTGGGCTACAGGGCACAAAACAGCCGGATCGGTACGAAAACCAGCACGCCGTTGTCAGAAACGCCGCGCTCGGTGTCGGTGGTTACCGGCCAGCGTATGAAAGACCAGAAGTCACAGACCCTGACCGATGTCCTGGGTTATGTTCCTGGCATCTTCGCCCCGCCTTTCGCCGCTGGCGACAGCTTGGCTGGGGACCTGTTCTATATACGCGGCTTCAACGCCACGGATTATGGCTATGGCTTGCTCCGCGATGGCCTCAGGGTCCAGGGCAACCGCTACGACACCAGCTCGGAGCCATACGGATTGGAGCGAGTCGAGGTATTCCGCGGGCCGTCTTCGCTGCTTTATGGAGAGAATGCGCCGGGTGGCCTGGTCAATCTTGTCAGCAAGCGGCCGACCGCCACGCCACAGGGCGAAGTCCAGCTGGGCTATGGATCCCACAACCGGCGTCAGGTTGGCGTGGACGTCTCCGGACCGCTCGCCGAGAACGACAATATCCTCGGCCGGATCGTAATGTTGGGCCGTAACGCGGATACCCAGACCGACCACGTTCCAGATGACCGTCTCTACATAGCGCCCTCCCTGACTCTGAATTTCGATGACTTCAACACGCTCACCCTGCTGGCCAACTATCAGAAAGATCACACCAACATGGAGTTGGGGTTACCAGCCGCCGGTACGCTGCTCAGCAACCCGAACGGTCAGTTGCCCAAGGACACCATGCTTGGCGATCCGGACTGGAACACCTTCGAGCGGGAAACCTGGAGCACCGGTTATGAATACAGCCACCGCTTCAATGACGATTGGCAGTTCCGGCAGAACTCGCGCTACCTGCAATCACGCATCACCCGCCACGAAACCTGGCCCGGCAGTTTGAACAACGGCGGCTTTGGCCGCCGCGTGAACGTCACGGCCTATGACCGTTTCAACAAATCGATGGTGTACTCCCTGGATAACCAGTTGGAGGGTAAGTTCAGCACGGGGGGTCTGGAAAATACCCTGCTGTTCGGTGCCAGCTATGATCGGACGTCGTTCAATCAGGATTGGAATGCCGGCGTCGTCGGGCCTGTGGATATCTACAACCCGGTGTACCTGGGCGATCCGAAGACGCCGATCGCGGTGCAAAACACCTTGCTCGAACAACAGATGAAAGGGGTTTATACCCAGTTGCAGAGCAAATACGACCGCTGGCTGTTTCTACTTGGTGGGCGCCAGGATTGGGTCGACAGCGATTTCCGCGACAAGGTCGCCAGCGCGGGAAACATCAGCTCGAAGGACAAGAAGTTCACCTATCAGGGTGGCTTGATGTACCAGTTCGACAACGGCATGACGCCTTACGTCAGTTACTCGACGGCCTTCGTACCGGTGCAGCAGATTTCCAATGCCGGCACGCCGCTTGAACCGATCACCAGCAGCCAGTATGAAGTCGGCCTCAAATACGAGCCCATTGGCTGGGATACTGCCTTCACTGCGTCCGTCTACGATTTGCGCAAAAAAGACGACACTTACTTCGACGCTACCACGTCGACTTATCGTCAGGTGGGTGAGAGCCGTGCCAAGGGCGTGGAGCTGGAGCTCAATAGCAACCTGACCCCAGCCCTGAATGTCACGGCCTCCTACACTTATACCGATGCGCGGGTGACCGAGGATGCGCCGACATCCCTGGTAAAAGGCCACCAGATGACCGGCGTACCGCGAAACCAGGCCTCTTTCTGGGCCAAATATCGCTTTCTGGAAAGTAACTTGAAAGGGTTGTACGTGGCGGGCGGCGTGCGCTATTTCGACAGCGCATACGCCTACACCGCGCCCACCCTGTACGGAAAGCTCGATGCCGGCGATGTTACGCTGGTGGACGCCGCCGTCGGCTACCAGATCGATACGCATTGGAGTGTCGACTTGAACGCGAAGAACCTGTTCGACAAGGAGTATGTTTCGGGTTGCAACGATGCGGGGCGCTGCTACTGGGGTGAAGACCGTACGCTGCTCGGCACGGTTTCATACAACTGGTAACTAAAAAAGCCAGGCTGTGGATAAATTGTCCACAGCCTCCGTTCATTTGCCGATGCAGAAGCTGGAGAAGATCCGTCCCAGCAAGTCATCGGAACTGAACGCCCCGGTGATTTCACCCAGCGAATGCTGGGCCTGACGCAGATCTTCGGCGAGCAGTTCGCCGGCACCGGCCAATGTCAGTTGAGCACGGCCATGTTCCAGAGCGGCACTGGCATGACGCAACGCCTCCAAATGCCGGCGTCGGGCGCTGAAGCTGCTTTCCGAGGTCTGCTCATAGCCCATGCAAGCCTTGAGATGCTCGCGCAACAATTCGAGGCCTTCGCCAGCCGACTTCGCGCTCAGGCTGATGGTCACATGCCCATCGTCACTGACTTCAAGGGCAATCGCTTCCCCGGTGAGGTCGGCCTTGTTGCGAATCAAGGTGACTTTTGCCGGATCCGGTCGGACTTCGAGGAATTCCGGCCACAAGGCGAATGGGTCGTCGGCTTCCGGCGACGTGGCGTCCACGACCAGCAACACCCTGTCCGCTTCGCTGATGGCTTTGAGTGCCCGCTCAACGCCGATTTTCTCAACCTGGTCGTCGGTGTCTCGCAGCCCCGCAGTGTCCACCACGTGCAGTGGCATTCCGTCGATGTGGATATGTTCACGCAAGATATCCCGGGTGGTGCCGGCGATCTCCGTGACAATGGCGGCCTCACGACCGGCCAGGGCGTTCAGGAGGCTGGATTTACCAGCGTTTGGCCGTCCAGCAATCACCACGGTCATACCGTCACGCAGCAAGGCACCCTGCCCCGCTTCGCGCAGTACTGTGGATAACTCATCGCGAACCTTGTCCAGCATGGTCAGCACATGGCCATCGGCAAGGAAATCGATTTCTTCTTCCGGGAAGTCGATCGCCGCCTCGACGTAGATGCGCAGGCCGATCAATTGCTCGGTCAGGTTATGCACACGCTGTGAAAAAGCACCTTGCAACGAACGCAACGCGTTGCGCGCGGCCTGGGCCGAGCTGGCTTCGATCAGATCGGCAATGGCCTCGGCCTGGGCAAGGTCGAGTTTGTCGTTGAGGAACGCGCGCTCGCTGAACTCTCCCGGCCGGGCCAGGCGGCAACCCAGTTCCAGGCAACGCTTGAGCAGCATATCCAGGACGACGGGGCCGCCGTGGCCTTGCAGTTCCAGCACGTCTTCGCCGGTAAACGAATTCGGTCCGGGGAAATACAGGGCAAGGCCCTCGTCCAGCACTTGCTGATCGTCACTGAAGAACGGGCCGTAGTGAGCAAACCGCGGTTTGAGCTCGCGACCGCTGATAGCTTTGGCCGCAGTGCTGGCCAACGGCCCCGAGATACGGACGATGCCGACCCCGCCACGACCTTGGGCGGTGGCAACGGCGGCGATGGTTTCACGCGGTGCGCTCATAAACCGGTATCCAGACAAAAGTGGCAGATAGCAAAACGCCCCACTAGGGGGCGTTTTGTGTGGTTATCCACAGAGCAAGTTACGCCTCGGCTTTTTTCGTCGCCGCTTCGATCTTACGTGTGATGTACCACTGCTGAGTGATGGACAACACGTTGTTCACAACCCAGTACAGCACAAGACCCGCCGGGAACCACAGGAAGAAGAAGGTGAAGATGATCGGCATCATTTTCATGACCTTCGCCTGCATCGGATCCGGCGGTGTCGGGTTCAACTGCTGCTGGATGAACATGGTCGCACCCATGATGATCGGCAGGATGAAGAACGGGTCCTTGATCGACAGGTCGGTAATCCACAGCATGAATGGCGCCTGGCGCATTTCCACGCTTTCCAGCAACACCCAGTACAGCGACAGGAACACAGGCATCTGCACAAGAATCGGCAAGCAACCACCCAGCGGGTTGATCTTCTCCTTCTTGTACAGCTCCATCATGGCCTGGGACATTTTCTGCCGATCATCGCCATGTTGTTCTTTCAGGGCAGCCAGTTTCGGTGCCACTGCACGCATGCGCGCCATGGATTTGTAGCTGGCAGCCGACAACGGGAAGAAAAGCCCCTTGATCAGCATGGTCAGGAAGATGATCGACCAGCCCCAGTTACCGACAATGCTGTGGATATGTTGCAGCAGCCAGAAGATCGGCTGGGCGATGAACCACAGGAAGCCATAGTCGACGGTCAATTCCAGACCGGGGGACAACTGCTTCAGCACCGCCTGGCTTTTCGGGCCGGCATACAGAATGGCGCTGGTTTCGGCTTTTGCACCGGGCGCAGCGGTCAACGCCGGGCCGGTGTAACCGATGATGTAGTTGCCTTTGCTGTCCTTGCGTGTCTGGACGACGTTGCTTTCGCCTTTCTGCGGGATCCAGGCAGTCACAAAGTAGTGTTGCAGCCAGGCAACCCAGCCACCTTGGACGGTTTCCTTGAGCTGTGCCTTGTCCATGTCCTTCATGGACACTTTCTTGTACGGCTCCGAACTTGTCCACAGGGCGGCGCCCAGGTAAGTCGCGGTGCCAGTGGCGGTGCTGGAGGAAGGATCGGAGCTGGCGTCGCGCTTCAATTGCGCGAACATCGCACCGGACCAGGGCTGGGCGCTCTGGTTGTCGATCAGATAGGACACAGTCACGTCATACAGGCCACGTTTCAAGGTGAAACGCTTGATGTAGTTGACGCCATCCTTGCTGAACTTCAGGTCAACGACCAGTTGATCCTGACCATCAGCCAGTTGATAAGTCTTCTTCTCGGCAGAGTAGGTCGGACGACCGGCCGGGCTTGCGTCCGGGCCGTTGGTGCCGATCAGGCCACTCTGGGCCAGGTAGGTCCGCTCGTTGCCGTTGTCGAACAACTGGAACGGAATTTCCGGATGATCCTGGCGACGGGGATACAGCGGCAGCTTCAGCTGGGCGATGTCACCACCTTGTGGATCGATTGCCAGCTCGAGCACGTCCGTCTTGATCTGAATCAGATCCTTGCTGACCGCCACTGGGGCTTCTGCAGGAGCGCTGGTATCGCTTGCCGCGCGGGGGATGTCGTCATTGCTGGCAGCAGTGTTGCCAACAGGGGCATCCGGCAGGCTCGGTGCGGTATTGCTGGCTGCAACATTCTGAGTCGGCAGGGCAGCCTGGCCATAGTCCTGGTTCCATTTAAGGACCATGACGTAGGACACGATTGCCAGGGCGACGATCAGGATCGTGCGTTTGATATCCATGATTACTCGGCCATCGAAGAAGAACGGGAGGTAGGGATAGGCGGAACCGGGTCATAGCCGCCGGGATTCCACGGATGACAGCGACCTAAACGACGAAAGGTCAGCCAGCCACCGCGCAGAAGGCCATGATTTTCTATGGCTTCATACGCGTAGCAGGAACAACTGGGGTAGAAACGACAGTGACTGGCCATCAAGGGACTAATGGCGTAGCGGTAAAACTGGATCGGAACGAGTGCCAGTTTACGCATCTGGACTGTCTACCCCTACAGTTTCGGTGTTGACTGCTGGTACCGGCTTGTTACGTGCCAGACGCTTCCAGAGCTTGCCGAAATGCTGAATCAATTCGGGGTTTTCTACGTCACCCAAACCTTTGCGCGCGACGATAACGATGTCCCATCCGACCAGTGAATCCTGGTTCAGGCGAAACGATTCGCGCATCAGACGTTTGAGGCGATTGCGCTGAACGGAGAGCTTGACGCTCTTTTTCCCGATAACCAGCCCGAGTCGGGGGTGATCGAGATCGTTGCCACGCGCAAGGAGCAGGAGATTTTTCCCCGGAACCTTGCCGGTAGGGGAGTCAAAGACTGCCTTGAAATGCCGGGGAGTAAGCAGACGCTTTTCCCGACTGAAGTCCTGACTCACCTCCAGTGCCGGATTATCAAACTGCCAGACGCGCACGACCTTTGGCGCGACGACGCGACAGGACGGCACGACCGTTCTTGGTAGCCATGCGAGCACGGAAACCGTGGGTACGAGCGCGTTTGATAGTGCTTGGTTGGAAAGTACGTTTCATGTCGTGTTACCTGGTTCGTCCACAACGGGCCGGAATGGCCCCCGTTTTAAGAGACCGGGGATTCTAGAGAAAGCAAGCCTCTAGGTCAATTTCCAACCAGCGTTTCCTTTAAATAGATGCGCAGCCTTCCTGGCGGATTCATCACACGGCACTAGATATAGAAATAAAGAAGGGAATTATTTAAAGCTTTTCTGTAAAGCTTATAGAAGCTAGGCAGCCACTTTTCTGTGGATAACCACCCCCAGGCCTTATAATCCGTCATGTACAGAGGATGACAACTACAGTGGAAAACGGTGTTCAGGCTGTGCTGCGCCCTCGGATAAGCTGTGTGTGGAACGGGCAGTTATCCACAGGCCGGTTATCCACCGGGTTCAACCCCCACTTATGCAATGACCTCAGACCCGGTTATCCACAGAGCTTATCCACTGACCGTCTGTCGCCTTTCTCTTTGTTAAGGCATTGATAATCATGGGCGATCGGCAACCTGCATGTGGATAAGTGGGCGTCTGGTCGCTACAATGGCCGCTTGTTTTTGCCTCACCGGCTTTCAACTTAGGGGATGTCCGTGTCAGTGGAACTTTGGCAGCAGTGCGTGGAGCTTTTGCGCGATGAGCTGCCTGCCCAACAATTCAACACTTGGATCCGTCCACTACAGGTCGAAGCCGAAGGCGACGAGTTGCGTGTCTATGCGCCCAACCGTTTCGTTCTCGACTGGGTCAACGAAAAGTACCTGGGTCGCGTCCTGGAACTGCTCGACGAGCATGGCAATGGCACGGCGCCTGCGCTGTCCTTATTAATAGGCAGCAAACGCAGTTCGGCACCGCGCGCGGCGCCCAATGCGCCGCTGGCCGCAGCCGCCTCCCAGGCCCAGGCAGCCGCTGCGCCGGTTAACACCGCCCCTGCTCCCGCACCTGCCCCGAGCAAACGCAGTACGCAGAAAACGGCGGAAGTCAGCGAAGAGCCGTCCCGGGACAGTTTCGATCCCATGGCAGGCGCGAGCTCGCAGCAGGCTCCGGTGCGTGCCGAACAGCGCAACGTCCAGGTCGAAGGTGCGCTCAAGCACACCAGCTACCTGAACCGGACCTTTACCTTCGAAAACTTCGTCGAAGGTAAATCCAACCAGTTGGCCAGGGCCGCCGCCTGGCAAGTGGCGGATAACCCCAAGCACGGCTATAACCCGCTGTTCCTTTATGGTGGCGTGGGCCTGGGTAAAACCCACTTGATGCACGCGGTGGGCAACCATCTGTTGAAGAAGAACCCGAATGCCAAGGTCGTTTACCTGCATTCCGAGCGTTTCGTGGCCGACATGGTCAAGGCGTTGCAATTGAACGCGATCAACGAGTTCAAGCGGTTCTACCGTTCGGTGGACGCCTTGCTGATCGACGACATCCAGTTCTTCGCCCGCAAGGAGCGTTCCCAGGAAGAGTTTTTCCACACCTTCAACGCGTTGCTTGAAGGTGGGCAGCAGGTCATTCTCACCAGTGACCGTTATCCGAAAGAAATCGAGGGCCTGGAAGAGCGCCTGAAATCCCGTTTCGGCTGGGGCCTGACGGTGGCTGTCGAGCCGCCAGAGCTGGAAACCCGGGTCGCGATTTTGATGAAGAAGGCTGACCAGGCCAAGGTCGAGCTGCCTCATGACGCCGCGTTCTTCATTGCCCAGCGCATTCGCTCGAACGTGCGAGAGCTCGAAGGTGCCCTCAAGCGGGTGATCGCTCATTCGCACTTCATGGGCCGCGACATCACCATCGAGCTGATTCGCGAATCCTTGAAAGACCTGCTGGCGCTCCAGGACAAGCTGGTCTCTGTGGATAACATTCAGCGCACGGTGGCTGAATACTACAAGATCAAGATTTCCGACCTGTTGTCCAAGCGCCGTTCGCGTTCGGTCGCGCGCCCGCGTCAGGTAGCCATGGCCTTGTCCAAGGAACTGACCAACCACAGCCTGCCGGAAATCGGCGATGTGTTTGGTGGGCGTGACCACACCACCGTGCTGCACGCCTGCCGCAAGATCAACGAACTTAAGGAATCCGACGCGGACATCCGCGAGGACTACAAGAACCTGCTGCGTACACTGACCACTTGATGACCACCAGCGCAGCTAATTAAGGCAAGGGACTAGACCATGCATTTCACCATTCAACGCGAAGCCCTGTTGAAACCCCTGCAACTGGTCGCCGGCGTCGTCGAACGCCGTCAGACCTTGCCGGTCCTTTCCAACGTGCTGTTGGTTGTCGAAGGCCAGCAGCTGTCGCTGACCGGTACCGACCTGGAAGTCGAGCTGGTTGGTCGCGTGCAACTTGAAGAGCCAGCCGACCCGGGTTCCATCACGGTGCCGGCGCGCAAGCTGATGGACATCTGCAAAAGCCTGCCCAACGACGCGCTGATCGACATCAAGGTCGATGAGCAGAAGCTCGTGGTCAAGGCCGGTCGCAGCCGTTTCACCTTGTCGACCCTGCCCGCCAACGATTTCCCGACGGTTGAGGAAGGCCCGGGTTCGCTGACCTGCAGCCTCGATCAGAGCAAGCTGCGTCGCCTGATCGAACGCACCAGTTTCGCCATGGCCCAGCAGGACGTGCGTTATTACCTCAACGGCATGTTGCTGGAAGTGTCCGCCGGGGTCATTCGTGCCGTTGCGACCGACGGGCATCGCCTGGCAATGTGTTCGATGCAGGCCGATATCGGTCAGCCGGATCGCCATCAAGTGATCGTGCCGCGCAAAGGTATCCTGGAGCTGGCGCGCTTGCTGACCGAGCCGGACGGCAACGTCAGTATCGTATTGGGCCAGCATCACATTCGCGCCACCACCGGTGAATTCACCTTCACCTCGAAGCTGGTGGACGGCAAGTTCCCGGATTACGAGCGGGTGCTGCCTAAAGGTGGCGACAAGCTGGTGCTGGGCGATCGCCAGGCGCTGCGTGAAGCCTTCAGCCGCACGGCGATCCTGTCCAACGAAAAGTACCGTGGCATTCGCTTGCAACTGGCTAATGGTCAGCTGAAGATCCAGGCCAACAACCCGGAACAGGAAGAAGCGGAAGAAGAAGTGGGCGTTAACTACAACGGCGGCTCCCTGGAAATCGGCTTCAACGTCAGCTACCTGCTCGACGTGCTGGGCGTGATGACCACCGAGCAAGTGCGTCTGATCCTGTCCGACTCCAACAGCAGTGCGCTGGTGCAGGAGTCCGATAACGACGATTCGGCTTACGTTGTCATGCCGATGCGTCTGTAATCATGCCCAGCAGAAGCTAGATGTCTCTAAGTCGCGTCTCGGTCACCGCGGTGCGCAATCTGCACCCGGTGACCTTCTCCCCCTCCCCCCGAATCAATATCCTTTACGGCGCCAACGGCAGCGGCAAAACCAGCGTCCTGGAAGCCGTCCACCTGCTGGGCCTGGCCCGTTCGTTTCGCAGCACCCGCCTGTTGCCGGTGATCCAGTACGATCAATTGGCATGCACGGTGTTTGGTCAGGTGGAGTTGGCGCAAGGCGGTCACAGTGCCTTGGGTATTTCCCGGGATCGACAGGGCGAGTTCCAGATCCGCATCGACGGCCAGAACGCGCGCAGCGCTGCGCAGCTGGCGGAGATACTGCCGTTGCAGCTGATAAACCCGGACAGCTTCCGGCTGCTGGAGGGGGCACCGAAGATTCGTCGGCAGTTTCTCGATTGGGGCGTGTTCCACGTGGAACCGCGCTTCATGACCACTTGGCAACGCCTGCAGAAGGCGCTGCGCCAGCGAAACTCTTGGCTTCGGCATGGTACACTTGACGCCGTTTCGCAAGCGGTTTGGGACAGGGAACTGTGCCAGGCCAGCGCTGAAATCGATGAATACCGCCGCGCTTACATCAAAGCCTTGAAACCGGTCTTCGAGCAGACCTTGAGCGAACTGGTTGAGCTTGAGGGCCTGACGCTCAGCTATTACCGAGGCTGGGACAAGGACCGGGAATTGAGTGCTGTGCTGGCTGGCTCGCTGCAGCGCGATCAGCAGATGGGCCATACCCAGGCTGGGCCACAACGCGCTGACTTGCGTCTCCGATTGGGCGCACATAACGCCGCGGACATCTTGTCCCGGGGTCAGCAGAAGTTGGTGGTGTGTGCTTTGCGGATCGCCCAGGGGCATCTGGTCAGCCAGGCCCGGCGCGGTCAGTGTATTTATCTGGTGGATGACTTGCCGTCCGAGCTGGACGAAGCCCACCGCCGCGCGCTCTGCCGCTTGCTGGAAGACTTACGCTGCCAGGTATTCATCACCTGTGTAGATCACGAATTATTGAGGGAAGGCTGGCAAACGGAAACGCCAGTCGCCCTGTTCCACGTGGAACAGGGCCGTATCACCCAGACCCACGACCATCGGGAGTGAAGGCATTGAGCGAAGAACATACGTACGACTCAACGAGCATTAAAGTGCTGAAAGGCCTGGATGCCGTACGCAAACGTCCCGGCATGTACATTGGCGACACCGATGATGGTAGCGGCTTGCACCACATGGTGTTCGAGGTGGTCGACAACTCCATCGACGAAGCCCTCGCCGGCCATTGTGACGATATCAGCATCATTATCCACCCGGACGAGTCCATCACCGTTCGCGACAACGGCCGCGGCATTCCGGTCGACGTGCACAAAGAGGAAGGCGTTTCCGCCGCTGAGGTCATCATGACCGTCCTCCATGCTGGCGGTAAGTTCGACGACAACTCCTACAAAGTATCCGGCGGCCTCCACGGCGTAGGTGTCTCGGTAGTGAACGCACTGTCCGAACAATTGGTGCTCACCGTTCGCCGCAGCGGCAAGATCTGGGAACAGACTTATATCCACGGCGTTCCACAGGCCCCCATGGCGATCGTTGGCGACAGCGAAACCACTGGCACCCAGATCCATTTCAAGGCTTCCAGCGAAACCTTCAAGAACATCCACTTCAGCTGGGACATCCTGGCCAAGCGGATTCGCGAACTGTCTTTCCTGAACTCCGGTGTCGGCATCGTCCTCAAGGATGAGCGCAGCGGCAAGGAGGAACTGTTCAAGTACGAAGGTGGCTTGCGCGCGTTCGTTGAATACCTGAACACCAACAAGACCGCGGTCAACCAGGTGTTCCACTTCAACATCCAGCGAGAAGACGGCATCGGTGTGGAAATCGCCCTGCAGTGGAACGACAGCTTCAACGAGAACCTGTTGTGCTTCACCAATAACATTCCCCAGCGCGACGGCGGCACCCACCTGGTGGGCTTCCGTTCGGCGCTGACGCGTAACCTGAACAACTACATCGAGCAGGAAGGCCTGGCGAAGAAGCACAAAGTCGCCACCACCGGTGATGATGCCCGTGAAGGCCTCACGGCGATCATTTCGGTGAAAGTGCCGGATCCGAAGTTCAGCTCCCAGACCAAGGACAAGCTGGTTTCTTCCGAAGTGAAGACCGCTGTCGAGCAGGAAATGGGCAAATACTTCTCCGACTTCCTGCTGGAGAACCCGAACGAAGCCAAGCTGGTGGTCGGCAAGATGATCGACGCCGCCCGCGCCCGTGAAGCTGCACGCAAGGCCCGCGAGATGACCCGCCGCAAAGGCGCACTGGACATCGCCGGGCTGCCGGGCAAACTGGCTGACTGCCAGGAAAAGGACCCTGCCCTGTCCGAGCTGTACCTCGTGGAAGGTGACT
Organism: Pseudomonas fluorescens; assembly: GCF_018614775.1. Lineage (GTDB taxonomy): Bacteria > Pseudomonadota > Gammaproteobacteria > Pseudomonadales > Pseudomonadaceae > Aquipseudomonas > Aquipseudomonas fluorescens_BY. The sequence continues at coordinate 9,104 of NZ_JAGGOF010000019.1, read as the reverse complement.
CTGCTGGCGGTTCCGCCAAGCAGGGTCGCAACCGCCGCACCCAGGCCATCCTGCCGCTCAAGGGCAAGATCCTGAACGTCGAGAAAGCGCGCTTCGACAAGATGATTTCCTCCCAGGAAGTCGGCACCTTGATCACCGCGCTGGGCTGTGGCATTGGCCGCGACGAGTACAACATCGACAAGCTGCGTTATCACAACATCATCATCATGACCGACGCCGACGTCGACGGTTCGCACATCCGTACCCTGCTGCTGACGTTCTTCTTCCGTCAACTGCCGGAGCTGATCGAGCGCGGTTACATCTACATCGCCCAGCCACCGTTGTACAAGGTCAAGAAAGGCAAGCAAGAGCAATACATCAAAGACGACGACGCCATGGAAGAGTACATGACGCAGTCGGCCCTGGAAGACGCCAGCCTGCACCTGAACGAAGATGCCCCCGGGATCTCCGGCGAAGCCCTCGAACGCCTGGTCAACGACTTCCGTCTGGTGATGAAAACGCTCAAGCGCCTGTCGCGCCTGTACCCGCAGGAGCTGACCGAGCACTTCATCTACCTGCCGGCCGTCAGCCTGGAGCAATTGTCCGATCACGCCGCGATGCAGGATTGGCTGGCCCAGTACGAAGTACGCCTGCGCACCGTCGAGAAGTCCGGCCTGGTCTATAAAGCCAGTCTGCGTGAAGACCGTGAGCGCAACGTTTGGCTGCCGGAGGTCGAACTGATATCCCACGGCCTGTCGAACTACGTCACCTTCAACCGCGACTTCTTCGGCAGTAACGACTACAAGACTGTGGTCTCCCTCGGCGCGCAACTGAGCACGCTGCTGGACGATGGCGCCTACATCCAAAGGGGTGAGCGCAAGAAAGCCGTGACCGAGTTCAAGGAAGCCCTTGAATGGCTGATGGCCGAAAGCACCAAGCGCCACACCATCCAGCGCTACAAAGGGCTGGGTGAAATGAACCCGGATCAGCTGTGGGAAACCACCATGGACCCGAGCTCGCGCCGCATGCTGAAGGTGACCATCGAAGACGCCATTGGCGCGGACCAGATCTTCAACACCCTGATGGGTGATGCGGTCGAACCTCGCCGTGACTTCATCGAGAGCAACGCGTTGGCGGTGTCCAACCTGGATTTCTGATCCAACCGCAGCACACGCTCCAAATAAAAAGCCAACGCCATGCGTTGGCTTTTTTATGCGGCAAAGGTAGCGCCCTGAGTGGGCAACGTCGGGTAACCCAGTAACACTTTGAAGCAAAACCTTTAGTACTCAATGACTTGGCAAGCGGCCAAGCCCCCGGCATACGGGCATTTGACCGAGGCTGGCGCAATTCTTGCGTCTTTAATAACTTACACATCGTTTTTTTATTTTTACAGGAACGATGGTACGAGATTGGGTGAACACATCTAAAAGGTGGTATCAATGAGCGGTACGCAAACTTCCGATACGCTGGAGCAAGGGCTCAAACCACGGCATGTAACGATGCTGTCCATCGCCGGCGTGATTGGCGCCGGTCTATTCGTCGGCTCCGGACATGCTATTGCAGCGGCCGGCCCCGCCGTGTTGCTGGCCTACGCTGCTGCCGGTGCCTTGGTGGTGTTGGTAATGCGTATGCTGGGGGAAATGGCCGTCGCATCGCCGGACACCGGTTCGTTCTCGACTTACGCTGATCGCGCGATCGGCCATTGGGCCGGCTTCACCATCGGTTGGCTTTACTGGTGGTTCTGGGTCCTGGTGATCCCACTGGAGGCCAACGCCGCGGCGACCATTCTGCATGCCTGGTTCCCGAACATAGCGATCTGGGCCTTCACCCTGGTCATCACCCTGCTGCTGACGGTCACCAACCTGTTCAGCGTGAAGAATTACGGCGAGTTCGAGTTCTGGTTCGCCTTGGTCAAGGTCGTGGCGATCATCGGATTCGTCGGCCTGGGCATCCTGGCGATTTTCGGGTTGTTGCCTACCAGTCAGGTCAGCGGTGTTTCGCACCTGTTCGATACCCAAGGCTTCCTGCCCAACGGCATGGGCGCGGTACTGGGGGCGATCCTCACCACCATGTTTTCGTTCATGGGGACCGAGATCGTCACCATCGCCGCCGCTGAATCGAAGAACCCGGGGCAGCAGATCTCCAAGGCCACCAACTCGGTGATCTGGCGGATAGGCTTGTTCTACCTGGTGTCGATCTTCATCGTCGTTGCGCTGGTGCCGTGGAATGATCCGCTATTGGCCAGCGTGGGTTCTTACCAGACGGTGCTGGAACGCATGGGCATCCCGAATGCCAAGCTCATTGTCGATATCGTCGTCCTGGTAGCGGTGACCAGTTGCTTGAACTCGGCGCTGTATACCGCTTCGCGAATGATGTTCTCGCTGGGCAAGCGCGGTGATGCTCCGGCCGTTGCCAAGCGTACCAACAAGAGCGGCACGCCTTACTGGGCCGTGATGTTGTCCACTGCGGCGGCCTTCCTGGCGGTGTTCGCCAACTACGTGGCGCCGGCGGCTGTCTTTGAGTTCCTGTTGGCAAGTTCGGGTGCCATTGCGCTGCTGGTGTACCTGGTCATCGCGATTTCGCAGTTGCGCATGCGCAAACAGCGCATGGCCCGCGGTGAAAAAGTTGCCTTCAGCATGTGGCTCTTCCCTGGCCTGACCTATGCGGTGATCGTGTTCATCGTCGGCTCGCTGACCATCATGCTGTTCCAGGAAGCCCACCGCGTGGAAATCCTCGCCACCGGGCTGCTCAGCTTGCTGGTGGTGGCTTCCGGGGTGCTGGTGCAGCGCCGTCGGGTCGGGAAAGCAGGAAGCCTGGTTCACACCCACGGCTGATTGATCGTTCCCACGCGGGAGCGTGGGAACGATCAAATCGCTGCCGAGGGCTGCGACTTTTCCGAGCGCTATAAAAACTTATGCACCTTTCCGCCGGTTTTATGTGTTTATGAAATATGTATTAAAAACATAGACTTAAACCATAAAATCGGCGGATTACAGAAAACGGTACACAGCTTATCCACAGATGTCAGACAGCAACCTGATCCGTAGCCGCCGGTGCTGCGGGGGTGGGAGGCAGCGAGCCCATTTCCCTTTGCGTCTGTTCGTTCCAGGTCTGAACCCGGTCGTTCAACTCAGCAACGGCGCGAGGCCCAGTGCCTTCGGCGTACATCGGCTCACCGATGACCACGGTGATGACACCTGGGGTGCGGAACCAACCTGCCTTGGGCCAGAATTTACCGGCATTGTGTGCAATCGGCAGCACAGGCAGGTTAGCGTTCACCGCCAATGCCGAACCGCTGCGGGAAAACTTGCCGACCGTCCCATAAGGAACTCGGGTGCCTTCAGGAAAGATCAGCACCCAGACGTTGTCCTTGAGTAACTCGTCGCCTTTCTTTGCCACTTGCTTGAGTGCCAACTTGGGGTTGTCGCGATCGATGGCGATCGGTCGCAGCATCGCCATTGCCCAGCCGAAAAACGGCACGAACAGCAATTCACGCTTGAGCACCTGGCTCAGCGGCTCGAAGTAGGCCGACAGGAAGAACGTCTCCCAGGTGCTCTGGTGGTTGGACTGAATCACACAGGGCCGGTCCGGCACGTTCTCGGCGCCCTTCACTTCATAGTGAATGCCCAGGAACACCTTGCTCAGCCACAGTGCGCAACGGCACCAGTACACATTGATAAAACGGTAGCGCGCCTTGAACGGCAGAAAAGGCGCGATAAAGAAACTCAGGGAACACCACAGCAACGAGCTGGTGCCCAGCAGCAGGTAAAAGAGAAAGGTTCTGATGGCCTGCAATATCGACATAGCGGCGTTTACCGTTGCGGGCAATGCCCGCCTGTTCAAGCGCTTCCCGAACACTCCTTGTCAGGACGTCGTGGGAGCTCTAATTGTGGATAAGTTCAGCGGCAATCGCCGCCAGGTCGTCAAAGATCAAGGTGCCCACCGGTAGAGTCTTGCCCAGAGTCTTCTCGCCTTTCCCGGTCTTTACCAAAACTGGCTGACAATCGACGGCCTTGGCGGCCTCCAGGTCACTGAGACTGTCGCCGACAAACCACACCCCGGCCAGCGCCACGTCGTAATGCGCGGCAATGGTTTTCAACAGGCCCGGCTTGGGCTTGCGGCAATCGCACCCTTCGTCCGGCCCATGAGGGCAATAAACGATCAACCCGACTTCACCACCCTGCTCCGCCACCAGGGCGCGCAAGCGCTCATGCATGGCCTCCAGCGTGGCCAGGTCGTAATAACCGCGAGCAATGCCCGACTGGTTGGTGGCGATTGCCACCGTCCAGCCGGCCTTGCTCAACTGCGCGATGGCTTCGATCGAACCGGGGAGCGGCAACCACTCCTCCACCGATTTGATGTAAGCGTCGGAGTCGTGATTGATCACCCCGTCCCGATCGAGAATCAGCAGTTTCAAGGCCTACCCCAGCAGCGAAATGTCGGCGACGCCGAGGAACAGGCCACGTAGACGCGCCAGCAGCGCGTAACGATTGGCCCGCACATTGGCGTCTTCGGCATTGACCATCACCGCCTCGAAAAACGCATCCACCGGTTCGCGCAGTGCCGCCAGGCGCGCCAGGGTTGCGCTGTACTGACGCGCTACCGCCATCGGCTGGACCGCCTGGTCCGCCTGCTGGATCGCCGAATACAGGGAGAACTCGTTGGCGTTGTCGAAATACTTGGCTTCGACGGTGGTCGCGATGTTGCCTTCGGCCTTGCTCAACAGGTTCGACACACGCTTGTTCACAGCAGCCAGTGCCGCCGCTTCCGGCAACTTGCGGAACGCCTGCACCGCTTGCACGCGCTGGTCGAAGTCCAGGGCAGAACCTGGCTTCAGGGCACGCACCGACAGGTAGGTCGCGACGTCGACACCTTCGTCTTCATAACGCGCACGCAGGCGGTCGAAGATGAATTCCAGCACCGCGTCGGCCAGGTCTGGTGCCTTGACCTTGCTGCCGAATGCGTTGACGGCGAAGGCCACCGCATCGTTCAGGTCCAGGTCCAGCTGCTTGTCGATCAGGATCCGCAACACACCCAGCGCCGCGCGACGCAGGGCATACGGGTCTTTGCTGCCGGTGGGCAACATGCCGATGCCGAAGATGCCAACCAGGGTGTCGAGCTTGTCGGCGATCGCCACGGCCGCACCGGTCAGGGTGGTCGGCAGTTCCGCACCGGCACCGCGCGGCATGTACTGCTCGTTCAGCGCCAGGGCCACGTCTTGCGGCTCGCCGTCGTTGAGGGCGTAGTAGTAACCGGCGACGCCTTGCATCTCCGGGAACTCACCGACCATCTCGGTGGACAGGTCGCACTTGGACAGCAGGCCGGCACGGGCCGCGCGCTGGGCGTCGCCGCCGATGCGTGGGGCAATGTACGCCGCCAGCTTGGACACGCGTTCGGCCTTGTCGTAGACGCTGCCGAGTTTTTCCTGGAACACCACGTTCTTCAGGCGCTCGTTGAAGCTTTCCAGCGGCTGTTTCTTGTCTTGCTTGAAGAAGAACTCGGCGTCGGTCAGGCGCGGGCGAACGACTTTTTCGTTACCGGCGATGATCTGCTGCGGGTCCTTGCTCTCGATGTTGGCGACCGTGATGAAGCGCGGCAGCAACTTGCCTTCGGCGTCCAGCAGGCAGAAGTACTTCTGGTTGTCCTGCATGGTGGTGATCAGCGCTTCCTGGGGCACTTCAAGGAAACGTTCCTCGAACGAGCACACCAGCGGCACCGGCCATTCCACCAGGGCGGTCACTTCGTCCAGCAGGTTTGGCGGCACGATGGCGGTGCCTTCCTGGCGGGTGGCCAGCTCTTCAGTGCGCTTGCTGATCAGTTCGCGACGCTCGTTGGCATCGGCCAGCACGTAGGCGGCACGCAGGTCGGCCAGGTAGTTGGCCGGCGAGGTGATGCGCACGCTTTCTGGATGATGGAAGCGATGACCGCGTGAATCGCGACCGGCCTTCTGGGCCAGGATTGTGCAATCGATGACCTGGTCACCGAGCAGCATCACCAGCCATTGGGTCGGGCGCACGAACTCTTCCTTGCGCGCGGCCCAGCGCATGCGCTTGGGAATCGGCAAGTCATTGAGGGAGTCTTCGACGATGGTCGGCAACAGGCTGGCGGTCGGCTTGCCCTTGATGCTCTGGCTATAGCGCAGCTTCGGGCCGCTCTGGTCGATTTCGCTCAGCTCTACGCCGCACTTCTTGGCGAAGCCCAGGGCGGCCTGGGTCGGATTTCCGTCGGCATCGAAGGCGGCCTGGCGTGGCGGGCCATCGAGGTTGATGCTGCGGTCCGGCTGTTGGGTCGCCAGCGCCGTGATCAGCACGGCCAGGCGACGCGGCGCGGCGTAGACCTGTTTGGCTTCGTAGCTCAGGCCAGCGGCTTGCAGGCCTTTGTCGATACCGGCCAGGAACGCGTCGGCCAGGGTGTTCAGGGCTTTGGGTGGCAGTTCTTCGGTGCCCAGTTCAACCAGGAAATCTTGCGCACTCATTGTGCAGCCTCCAGCTTAGCCAACACTTCATCACGCAGGTCCGGGGTCGCCATCGGGAAGCCCAGCTTGGCGCGGGCCAGCAGGTAGGCTTGCGCAACGGAACGCGCCAGGGTGCGCACACGCAGGATGTATTGCTGGCGCGCGGTCACGGAAATCGCCCGGCGTGCGTCCAGCAGGTTGAAGGTATGGGAGGCCTTCAACACCATTTCATAGCTCGGCAACGGCAGCGGCTGGTCCAGCTCGATCAGGCGCTTGGCTTCGCTTTCATAGAAATCGAACAGCTCGAACAGCTTGTCGACGTTGGCGTGTTCGAAGTTGTAGGTCGATTGCTCCACTTCGTTCTGGTGGAACACGTCGCCATAGGTCACCTTGCCGAACGGGCCGTCGGCCCACACCAGGTCGTAGACCGAATCCACGCCTTGCAGGTACATGGCCAGGCGCTCAAGGCCATAGGTGATTTCGCCGGTCACCGGGTAACACTCGATGCCGCCCGCCTGCTGGAAGTAGGTGAACTGAGTCACTTCCATGCCGTTGAGCCAGACTTCCCAGCCCAGGCCCCAGGCGCCGAGGGTCGGTGATTCCCAGTTGTCTTCGACGAAACGGATGTCGTGCACCAGCGGGTCGAGGCCCACGTGCTTGAGGGAGCCCAAGTACAGTTCCTGGAAGTTTTCCGGGTTCGGCTTCAGGACGACCTGGAACTGGTAGTAATGCTGCAGACGGTTCGGGTTCTCGCCGTAGCGGCCGTCAGTCGGGCGGCGGCTGGGCTGCACGTAGGCGGCGTTCCAGGTTTCCGGGCCGATGGCACGCAGAAACGTGGCAGTGTGGAAAGTGCCGGCGCCTACTTCCATATCGTAGGGCTGAAGTACCACGCAACCTTGCTCGGCCCAGTATTGCTGGAGGGCGAGGATCAAGTCTTGGAAGGTACGCACGGCTGGCGTAGGCTGGCTCACGAAATTCACCTGTTTCTTGGGCTGCGATTTAAAGAGCGGGAGTATACCCGATTCGTTCCTGCGCACGCCCCCTGGAGCCTTATGCCACGCTGCTTTTGGTGTTCCGAAGATCCGCTGTACATGGCCTATCACGATCAGGAGTGGGGGACGCCGCTGCGCGATGCGCAGGGTTTGTTCGAGTTGCTTTTGCTCGAAGGGTTCCAGGCCGGACTGTCCTGGATCACCGTGCTGCGCAAGCGCGCGCACTACCGCGAGGTGCTGTACAACTTCGACGTACAGCGGGTGGCGCAGATGAGCGACGCCGAAATCGAGGACCTGATGCAAGACCCCGGCATCATCCGCAACCGCCTCAAACTCAAGGCCGCCCGCCGCAACGCCCAGGCCTGGCTGGCGTTGGAAGACCCGGTGGCGTTCCTCTGGTCGTTCGTCGGCGACAAGCCGATCATCAACCATTTCAAGGACCGCACCGAAGTGCCGGCCATCACGCCCGAGGCCCTCGCGATGAGCAAAGGCCTGAAAAAGGCCGGCTTCACCTTCGTCGGCCCGACCATTTGCTACGCACTGATGCAGGCCTCGGGGATGGTCATGGACCACACCCAGGACTGCGACCGTTACGCCGAGCTGGCAAACGGTGGTTAGAATAGCCGGCTCGCAACACGGCCCATACATTCAGGAGTGACCTGTGGATAAGTTGAAAGGCGCCTTGCTGGTCGGCGCTCTGCGGTTGTTTGCGCTGCTGCCCTGGCGAGCGGTACAAGCGGTGGGGGCGGCCATTGGCTGGCTGATGTGGAAACTGCCCAACCGCTCCCGCGACGTGGTGCGGATCAACCTCGCCAAGTGCTTCCCCGAGATGGACCCGGCCGAGCGCGAACGCCTGGTGGGCCAGAGCCTCAAGGACATCGGCAAATCCCTGACCGAAAGTGCCTGCGCCTGGATCTGGCCGGCCCAGCGCTCCATCGACCTGGTGCGCGAAGTCGAAGGCCTGGATGTACTGAAAGAGGCCCTGGCGTCCGGCAAAGGCGTGGTGGGCATCACCAGCCACCTGGGCAACTGGGAAGTGCTCAACCATTTTTATTGCAGCCAGTGCAAACCGATCATTTTCTACCGCCCGCCCAAGCTCAAGGCGGTGGATGAACTGCTGCGCAAACAGCGCGTGCAACTGGGCAACAAAGTCGCCGCATCGACCAAGGAAGGCATCCTCAGCGTCATCAAGGAAGTGCGCAAGGGCGGCCAGGTGGGCATCCCCGCCGACCCGGAACCGGCCGAATCCGCCGGCATCTTCGTGCCCTTTTTTGCCACCCAGGCCCTGACCAGCAAGTTCGTGCCGAACATGCTCGCCGGCGGCAAAGCCGTCGGCGTCTTCCTCCACGCCCTGCGCCTGCCGGACGGCTCCGGCTACAAAGTCATCCTCGAAGCCGCCCCCGACGCCATGTACAGCACCGACACCGAAACCGCCTGCGCCGCCATGAGCAAAGTGGTCGAACGCTACGTGCGCGCCTACCCGAGCCAATACATGTGGAGCATGAAACGCTTCAAGAAACGCCCGCCGGGCGAGGCGCGGTGGTACTGAGCCAGCTTCTTACGGGCAACCAAACCCCTCAAGCACGCCGCTCCCCTTTGTGGGAGCGGGCTTGCTCGCGAAAGCGCCCTAACAACCGCCACGCATCCAACTGAAAACACACCCCCCTGTGGGAGCGAGC
>NZ_JAGGOF010000001.1 GCF_018614775.1 Pseudomonas fluorescens | reverse complement strand
TTCAGCCTGCTCGCGATAGCGCCCTATCAGACGACACACATTAAATTGACCTGCACCACCTATGGCGAGGGAGCTCCCGCCGGGCGGCCAGCCCCGCATTCCTACAGATAAATCGCTTAAACCGTCCTCCAGCAGGCAAAAACACCTTTCAATCCGAACCCTGTTTATTACACCGCTCCCAACCGACCACTACCCCACACATCCTTGCGCCTTTACCTACAACTACGCCAGAATCCGCCCGCTTGTGCACCTTGCCTCCGGGTTCTATTGTCTTCCTGCCACTGCCCATCAGTGGTCGGGTTTAGTAGCCCGTGGTTTTCCCGCAAGATGCATGAGTTCCATTCAGGCAGGTATCTCAATTCCTGTTCTTGATGGTGGCTGTGCGCAGGGCGCTTCGGCGCGCCGGCAATGCTGGAATCCCCGGTCTACTAACCTGCGTACAGCCGCCACCCCTTCTTTTAGTAGGGAAGAGGTTGCGGCCTAACTGAAGGATTCCAGCTTATGTTCAAAGTAACTCCAAACCCTCCGGAAGCGGACCAAGCTTCCCCGCGTACAAAACCCAAGACCAAAAAGCTCGACGAAGCCGCCGAGCGCGCCCTGGATTTCTATCTCTCACCCAAAGAAAAGAAACCCGACGATCCCCAACCGGGCCAGATCTTCACCGTCGTAAAAGACCTCGACAACGAAAGCCTGCTCGCCAACCTCACCGAAACCCTGGCCTCGGCTGACGCCATGGTCAACGACCTTGCTTTCGATCTGGAAGGCTCACGCCGTCATGTTGCCCTCGGGATTCAGCAATTGATCGAGCTGAGTTCGTTGATCGCGAATCGAGTGTTGGATAACGTAGAGGCGCGATAGTAGGTAAATATTCACCCATTAAGCGAAACCCGACATCTTCTGTCGGGTTTTGCTTTATGACCTTACTATCGCTCCGGTCGAACGTCGCATAAGGACCGTGACAAACTGCAAGGGGCAGCTTCCGGCCAGAAGCGGCCGGCCAAAGCACGCACATATCTCAATTATCTCTAGCGATACACTGCTGGAACATGGGATATCGCCCGCCACGATTGCACTAAAATTTAGCCAGAAACCTCAGCCTGGGCGCTCCTGGCAACCATCGCGACGATCACTGCGAACAACTCTTCTTTAGCCGCTTCGGCCGTTATCTCATCACAGGCTGCGGCATTTGAAAGCGCTTCAGCGGCGCCTAGCATTGCGTGCAAACTGGCTGGTTTAAGTTCTCCGGCACCCACGTATGGCAAAAATATCCTGCGACACTTGCTCAGGAAGATCGCTTCATATTCTCGCTTGGTTTTTTCTAATTCCGGCGAGCTGGCCAACGCCGCGATTACACCGGGTATCTCTCGGCCTTGACGTAGCACGCAGTCGACATAAGACGATGCGATGACGCCGGCTCTTCCTATGAGCGTCGGCTCGCTGGCCTCCACGGCGGCATCCATGATTGAGGTCTGACGCTGATCGAAATCTTTATACAGCGCGGCGAGCAACCCTGAACGACTCACGAAATGGTCATAAACCACCGGCTTAGTCACACCCGCTTGTTCGGCAAGCCTGCCGAGCGTCAGCGCTTCTGTGCCTTCATTGCTAACCAATTGCCAAGCCACGTCCAGCAACTGGCGCAGTCGCTCCTCTCTGGTTAACCGACGACGGGCCTTGGGCTGTCCGTCGATGAGGGCGGGCTTATCTCTTGACATCTCTATATACCATTAGTAACTTATCGATAAGACTTACTAAAAGTATATAGATGTCAATCCAGCTGTCCAATCCATCCAGGAGGCCCCCCAATGCATACACTCATCGTCGTCGCGCACCCAGAGGCTGACTCGCTTACTCACGCCGTCGCCTCGCACATAGCCAAAGGCATCAGCCTGGCAGGAGCACAACACACGTTCGAGATAGCCGACCTTGCACGGGAAGGCTTCGATCCGCGCTTCACCGAAGCAGACTTGGCCGTGCATCGCGCAAAGGTGCAACCCTCTAAAGATGTGCAGGTGGAGCAAGCCAGAGTCGACCGTGCTGATACCCTGATCCTGGTGTATCCAGTTTACTGGTGGGCCATGCCCGCGCTATTGAAGGGGTGGATAGACCGGGTGTTTTCAAATGGCTGGGCGTTTGACTTCAACCTGCAGAGCACTCTGGTTAAGAAACTTTCGCATCTGAGCGTTCACTTGGTCGGTATTGGTGGTGCCGATACAGCGACTTACGCGCGATACGGCTATGCGGCCGCAATGAAGACGCAGATCGATCATGGGATTTTCGATTACTGCGGGGCACAAGTGATTAACTCGCAACTGTTACTGAACAGCGAAACCGAAGACCCAAACCAGGCGCTGCAAGCAGCCACACAGCTAGGGCAGCAGATCTCAAGCAATACGCACACCGAGGTTATTGCGTAAGTGGGGGACGACTCTCCTGCGCAAATTCAGTGCGCCAGCGTGTCAAAGCCCTCCGCTGAAGCGCTATCGCCGGCGCTCAGGCTGACCATCTCGCTAATCGATTCCGAGCTTACAAAAACGGGGTCGCATTCATATGCGGCCCCGCTTGGTTTGATTCATGTGGCGAAGGCGCCTACACCCCCTGAATGATGGCACTGCCCTAACAGGTTTCCGCATTCGTCCGGTTGAACCGATTCAGCCGGTTGACGACGGCTGCGCCGCCGAGCGGGAGCAAGCTCCATCGCCACGGATCGTATGCGCCTTCGGGACTTTGTCCAACTTCTGACCATGGCCTTCCCCAGCCCACACATCCTGGCGCCTTTGCCTACAACTACGCCAGCCCCCGCCTGATTGTATGGCTCGCGCTCCCGGGCCCTATCGTTTTCCTGCCATTGCCCATCACCGTACTCCACCACATGAAACGACCACGCGTTAACGACTTTAAACATCAGGTATTCCGCTCGACCGCAATGCGGCTCGCTAAGGAGTTTTTGATGGATGATCCCGGGGCACTGGCAGAAAAAGGTATCGATGCTGAACAGATAAGGTACGAGCCGATAACCCTGGAGGCGCTGGATCAATGCTATCTATGGGGCTCAGGTGCCAACGTTATCCATGGGAGGACATACCCAGCTGGAAGAGTTATGACGGGAAAGCGTTTGACCTTTCTCTGTGGTATGAGCGTGAACTATGCGGTCTTTGCTTTGCCACGCCCAAATCGAGCACCTTGTCCATCAAGGTCGTCCTTCTGGAGGGCAAGCCAGATGCCACCCACCCGTTAAAGGGAGAAGTTGCCGGTTTGGTTTTGATTGCGATCGGCCGATACGCGCGAATGCTGAAGCTACGCGAGATCGAGGTTTTTGAGCCTGACCCCGGCGCCATCCTCTGGTATCAACGCCTGGGCTTCGATTTTGATAACCAGCGGCGCCTTGTCATCGCAGTTAACGAGACATAACATGAACCCCAATCCTAATGTCAAGGTCTTCCATGAAAGCTTCTAAGCGCACTCCGAAGCCGTCGCTTGGCGCTCAGTACGAAGCCGAAGCCCGCCGTCTGGCTGGTAGCGCAACCAGTATGGAACGCCAGTTTTTGTCGGTTAGCCTCGCCAAAGGCAAGGAGCTTGAGCCCGTTGGCAGACTCGCCGGCGCTAAAGCCTGAGTTCCATCGACATAAAAAAACCGCCGAATGGGCGGTTTTTGGTTCTCGCTCTGGGTAGATCCACCCCTACTGCGCCACCGCCACCTGATTGCGCCCCAACGCCTTCGCCCGATACAACGCCTTATCCGCATTATTCATCAAGCTATGCAAATCCTTATACCCTGCCTCCGTCGACGCCACGCCAAGGCTGGCCGTTACCCGGTGAACCGGCTCGATCATCAAGCCGACAATCGTCTCGATCAGCGCTTCTGCAATCCCGATGGCAACATCTATGGACGTATCCGGAAGCAAAATGGCGAATTCTTCCCCACCCAGCCGGCCATGAATATCCGTCGCCCGAAACGACGAGCTGATCACCGCCCCCATTTGCCGCAGCACCTGATCCCCCACCTGATGGCCGTAGGTGTCGTTGATGTGCTTGAAGTGATCCATGTCCAGCATCACCGCACACAACCCCAGCCGATTGGCTTCGCATTCCTCGTAGAGACGTTGGGCATGATCGAAAAACGCGCGTCGGCTCTTCAGGCCGGTCAGTTCATCGGTTTGAGCGGCGCGGGTTGAGATGCTGTTGGCCTGTTCCATTTCACGGGTGAGGCGAAAGGCGGTTTCCAGGGCGTTGGACATTTTCCGTGTGGCGCGGGCGGCAAAGGCGGCGAACACCAGGATCGAGAGGGCCATGCCGACTTGAATCGTGGACGGTTGAAACAGCAGCCACGCGGTGCATGGCAACAGGACGAGGCCAATGGAGGCGAGGGTCATGTCGCGATAGGCCGAGTAGCAGGACACCGCGCTGACCGACATCCCGACGGTAAAAAGCATGACCAGCGCTTGCGATAACAGATCATCCGGCGGCATGGCAATGAATACGCCGCCACCCCAGATGCTGGCGGAGAGCACCAAGGTGATCCAGTATTTGCGCTCCCAGCGTCTGGGCGTGCGTTCGCTTTTCGCGCTGCGAAAGTAGGCGATGAACATTGAGAGGCGCAGCAGTGTCGAGCCGGTCAGTATCGCCAGCCACCAAAGAATGACGCTGTGATCGAAACGGTCCCAACACAGCGCACTGAGCATGATGGCGGCGAGATAACTGCCAAACACTGCTGAGACGGATTGGCGAAACAGCTGCTGCAATCGGTCCGTTCGCACCTGCTCGGCTATGAACGAATCCTGGCCTTTCCGAGATCCTGGGCCATCCATGTGATCCACCTGATCGTGATGCAGCTGAAAAAAACGATTGTGGCACCCTGCCACTAATGCAAACAACTGAATTACAACCAAGGCCCGACCAGAACCCGTGGCGAGGGCGCTTGCTCCCGCTGGCTGCGAAGCAGCCCTAATCCTTCCTACAGACAGCTCGTGTGATCATTTTTTAAAAGATCAGGCCGGAATCAATCCTGCTTCCCGGTAGCTCAAAATCAGATCATCGAACAGACCGACATCCGCCCGGGTTCGCGCGATTAACTGAGCACCCGCCACAGCGGTGTAAATGGCGCGGGCTCGGCGTTCACATTCTTCTGCACTGCCTGTTCCAGCCTCTGCCAACATCTGGGCGAGCCATGTCACGTTGACGTCCGCAAAAGCCCTGATTTCTCGCGACACCTCCTCGGGAAGGTCTTCGTATTCGGCGGCCATGAAGCTGGACAGACAAAGCCTGTTGCCGTCCTCAAGCGACTTTCGAAAAATGGAGGGGTAAAGCCGCACGCACGCCTTCGGATCGGCATGGGCGGCGCGTATCTCTTCAAGCATGCGCAGCGCGTCCTGCCAGTAGCGTTCAGCCACCGCCGCGGCCAGGCCGGCCTTGTTCGGAAAGTGGTAGTAGATGCTGGCGTTCTTGATACCCACCTGGTCGGCAATGGTACGGAAATTGATCCCGCTGTAACCGTGCAGTTGAGCAGCGGCTTTCGCTGCCGCCAAGATGGCTTCTCGAGCATTTTCGTTCACGTTGCTACCTCGCTTCGAGATTCAAATGGATCAGAGGCAGGGATTCTACGCGCATAACCGCCTACCTGCCAATTGTCAGGTAGGGGCTTGACGGTATCGAAAATCCGGTCCAGTCTTTGCCTACCAACTGACAGGCAGGGACAAAATCATGACCGCTCCACAGCAACGCAGTGACGCTTCTCCAGCGACTTCCACGCTGAAAATCTACGATTGGTTCAACGGCCCCTACCCCGCCCGGGTACGCATCGCGCTGGCGGAAAAGGGCCTGTTGCCGAACGTTGAATTCGTGCCGGTCAATCTGTGGACCGGCGAGCACAAAAAACCTGAATTCCTGGCGATCAACTACTCCGGAACGTTGCCCGTACTGGAGCTGGACGACGGAACGCGGATCGCGGAGTGCACGGCCATTACCCAGTACCTGGATGGCCTGGCCGGAGATCCGACGCTGACGGGCAGGACGCCGCTCGAACAGGGCATCATCCATATGATGACCAAGCGGGCCGAAATCGAATTCCTCGATGCCGTCAGCGTCTACTTCCACCACGCCACACCGGGCCTCGGTCCGCAGGTCGAGCTGTACCAGAACGCTGAATGGGGGCGCCGGATGGGCGACAAGGCGGTCCGTGGCATGCGCTATTTCGACAACCTGCTCAAAGACCAACCCTTCGTGGCGGGCGACGCCTTTTCGATGGCGGACATTGCGGTACTGGGCGGCATGATCTTCGCCGCGTTGGTGCAGCTCCCCGTTCCTGAAGAATGTGCCGCACTGCGAGCCTGGCACGCCAGGATGCAGGAGCGCCCCAGCGTCCAGACATGGCGTGTCATGGTCGAGGGTTGAGCCGCGATAGCGGGTGAGCCCGCCAAAGAAAAAACCCGACGCTTTACGTCGGGTTGTTTGGTAAGACTTTTCGCTCTGTCCTATCGCTTCTTCTTAGCGATAAATGTCAGCTGCCCTTGGCCGGGTTACTCGACCTGCGACAGCTTGGCGTCGTCGCAACCGGCAGCACGGCACTCGCGCTCGACAGCCTTGAGTATGACGATACGCGCTTCGGTCTTCTCGTTGGCACAGTCCAGGTAGAGCAGGCCGTCGTTGGAACAGGCGTTGTCGCGAACCTTGATCCACTGGATCTGAGCGGCTTTCACCTTTTTCTTTTGTTCCGGGTTCAGCGCACTCATCGTCTTCTTGTATTGATCGTTGATTTCCTGATCCGACTGGACCATTTTCAACGACGCGCAATAGGTTCTGTCATAGGCGTTTCGAGGGTTATCGCAACTCATCGCAAATGCCGATGCTGATGCCATTGCCAGCAATGCCCCAACCAACAAAGACTTGATCACTCACATCTCTCCCTGAATGCCCTCTATTGATTAGAGGTCGCGGCTGGGAATTTATCATGAGTGCAAAAAAAACGGGCCTGCATTCCCACGCAGGCCCGTTTTTTTCACCACCCGATCAGATCAGAACGCCGGCAGCACAGCGCCTTTGTACTTCTCCAGAATAAACGCCTTCACTTCCGGGCTATGCAACGCAGCCACCAGCTTCTTCATCGCCTCGCTGTCCTTGTCGTCTTCACGCGCCACCAGGATGTTCACGTAAGGCGAGTCGCTGCCTTCGATCACCAGCGCATCCTTGGACGGATCGAGCTTGGCTTCCAGCGCGTAGTTGGTGTTGATCAACGCCAAGTCGACCTGGGTCAGCACGCGCGGAATGGTCGCGGCTTCCAGTTCGCGGAATTTCAGGTCTTTCGGGTTCTCGGTGATGTCCTTGGTGGTCGACAGGATATCCTCGGGATGCTTCAGCTTGATCAATTTTTCCTTCGCCAGCAGCAACAGTGCACGGCCGCCGTTGGTGGCGTCGTTGGGGATGACCACGTTGGCGCCGCCGGGCAGTTCTTCGAGTTTCTTGTATTTGCTGGAGTACGCGCCCAGGGGCTCCAGGTGCACGCCGGCCACGCTCACCAGGTTCGTGCCCTTGGCCTTGTTGAATTCATCCAGGTACGGCTGATGCTGGAAGAAGTTGGCGTCCAGGCGTTTTTCGGCGACTTGCACGTTGGGCTGGATGTAGTCGGTGAAGACCTTGACCTTGAGGTCCACGCCTTCTTTGGCCAGGGCCGGTTTGACAAACTCGAGGATTTCCGCGTGGGGCACCGGCGTCGCGGCGACGGTCAGGGTGTCGGCGTGGGCGGAAAACGCTGCAGCGGCAGTGAGGGCAACCAGTAACTTCTTCATTCAGCTAACTCCTTTTCGGGCGCCCGTTCTCGGCGCCTGCCAGCGAATGGCTGGCTCATGGTTTATGAGGCGCGAGGCCTTATTTTCTAGAGAAATGCACAACCAGTTTGTCGCCCACGGTTTGCAGGACCTGAACCAGCACCAGCAGCAACACCACCGTCACGACCATGACATCGGTCTGGAAACGCTGGTAGCCGAACCGGATCGCCAGGTCGCCCAAGCCACCGGCACCTACCACACCGGCCATGGCCGTGTAGGACACCAGCGTAATCGCTGTCACCGTTATCGCTGCAAAGATGCCCGGACGGGCTTCCGGCAGCAAGGCGTTGACGATGATCTGCCGGGTCGTGGCGCCCATGGCCTGGGTCGCTTCGATGATGCCGCGGTCGACTTCGCGCAGGGCGGTTTCCACCAGGCGAGCGAAGAACGGTGTGGCGCCCACCACCAGCGGTGGAATCGCCCCGGCTACGCCCAGCGAGGTGCCGGTGATCAACACCGTGAACGGGATCATCACGATCAACAGGATGATGAACGGCAGCGAGCGCAGGATGTTGACGATCAGCGACAGCAGCGCATAAACGCCGCGGGCCTCGAGCAGTTGGCGTGGGCTGCACAGGAACAGCAGCACCCCCAACGGCAGGCCGAGCAGTACGGTAAACAGCAGCGAACCGAACAGCATCAGGAAGGTGTCGCCGGTGGCCAGCCAGATTTCCAGCCAGTCGATGTTGGCGAAGAATGAATTCAACAGGTCCATCAGCGCAGCACCTCCATGTGGACATCGGCCGCGGTGAAGCGGGCGAACGCCGCCTCCATGTCACCGCCGGTAATGGCGAGGGTCAGTTGCCCGTAGGGGGTGTCCTTTATGCGGTCGATGCGACCGGCCAGGATGCTGTAGTCCACGCCGGTTTCCCGGGCGACGGTGCCGAGCAATGGCGCGTAGGTCGCGTCGCCCTGGAACGTCAGACGCACGATGCGCCCGGGTACGTGGGCAAAATCGTCGCGCTGTTCGCCTTCGTCGACTTGCTCGTCTTCCTGGACGAAACGCTTGGTGGTCGGGTGTTTTGGATGCAGGAACACCTCGGCCACCGGGCCCTGCTCGACGATGACGCCGGCGTCCATCACGCCCACTTCATCGCAAACCCGGCGGATCACGTCCATTTCATGGGTGATCAGCACAATGGTCAGCTTCAGCTCGCGGTTGATCTCGGCCAGCAGTTGCAGCACCGAGGCGGTGGTCTGCGGGTCGAGGGCGCTGGTGGCCTCGTCGCACAGCAGAATCTTCGGCTTGGTCGCCAGGGCGCGGGCGATGCCGACGCGCTGCTTCTGGCCGCCGGACAATTGCGCCGGGTATTTTTTGGCGTGGTCGGACAAGCCCACCCGCGCCAGCAACTCGGCAACCCGCAGGTCGATTTCGTTGCGGGACAATTCACCGGCCAGCGTCAGCGGCAGCGCGACGTTGTCGGCGACGGTCTTGGAGGCCAGCAGGTTGAAGTGCTGGAAGATCATTCCGACCTGTTGGCGGAAGCGGCGCAGGCCGCCTGCGTCCAGGGCGGTGACTTCCTCGCCATCGACGATGATTTTGCCGCCGCTGGCGTCTTCCAGGCGATTGATCAGACGCAGCAGGGTACTTTTTCCCGCACCGGAATGGCCGATCAGGCCGAAGACCTGACCGTTCTCAATCCTCAGATTGGTCGGATGCAGGGCGGGGATATCCTTACCGGCAACCCGGTAGGTTTTATGGACGTTTTGAAACTCGATCACGTAGCGAACCTTGTGGGGCGCGTTGGAAAAGGATCAGCGGTTAGCCGGGCGCGCATTTTAGCCTGTCCGTATAGAGGTTCTTAGCATTTATTTGCGATTGGACCAGTGATTTGGCAATAAGACGATCAAAGGACACAAAAAAGGAACGCAGCGAAACGGCGTCGGTCACTCCTAAAGCAGCCACAGATCGCAAAGAGGAGTTACGCCTGATGAGCATCGACAAGCCCGCCGGTACCAAGAGCCAACTGGCCGGGACCGACACCCTGGATCGCGGCAACACCAACGCCAAGCTCGACAGCCTGGAACAGTTTCGTACCGACGCCACCGAACAGGCGTTGCGCACCAATCAGGGCGTGAAGATCGCCGACAACCAGAACACCCTGCGCGCTGGGGCTCGTGGGCCCTCGCTGCTGGAAGACTTCATCATGCGTGAAAAGATCACGCATTTTGACCACGAGCGCATTCCGGAGCGCATCGTTCACGCCCGTGGTACCGGGGCCCATGGTTATTTTCAGTGTTATGAGGCGCATTCGGCACTCACCAAGGCCGGTTTCCTACAGGACCCGAGCAAAAAGACGCCGGTGTTCGTGCGCTTTTCCACGGTGCAGGGGCCGCGCGGTTCCGGTGACACCGTGCGCGACGTGCGCGGCTTTGCCGTGAAGTTCTTCACCGACGAAGGCAACTTCGACCTGGTGGGCAACAACATGCCGGTGTTTTTCATTCAGGACGCAATCAAGTTTCCGGACTTCGTCCATGCGGTAAAACCCGAACCCCACAACGAGATCCCTACCGGCGGCTCGGCCCACGACACCTTCTGGGATTTTGTCTCGCTGGTGCCGGAATCGGCCCATATGGTGATCTGGGCGATGTCCGACCGGGCCATCCCCAAAAGCCTGCGGAGCATGCAAGGTTTTGGCGTGCACACGTTCCGCATGATCAACGCCGAAGGCCGCAGCAGCTTCGTCAAATTCCACTGGCGGCCCAAGGTTGGCACCTGTTCGCTGGTGTGGGACGAAGCCCAGAAGCTGGCGGGTAAAGACACTGATTACCACCGTCGCGATTTGTGGGAAGCGATCGAGATGGGCGACTACCCGGAATGGGAGTTCGGCGTGCAGATCGTCGCCGAGGAAGACGAGCATAAATTCGACTTCGACCTGCTCGACCCGACCAAGATCATCCCCGAGGAGCTGGTGCCGATCACGCCGCTGGGCAAGATGGTGTTGAACCGTAACCCGGACAATTTCTTCGCCGAAGTCGAGCAAGTCGCCTTCTGCCCTGGGCATATCGTGCCGGGCATCGACTTTTCCAACGACCCGTTGCTGCAAGGCCGACTCTTTTCCTACACCGATACGCAAATCAGCCGACTCGGTGGGCCGAACTTTCATGAGCTGCCGATCAACCGTGCCATCACCCCGGTGCACAATGGCCAGCGCGACGGCATGCACCGCAGCACCATCGACAAGGGACGGACCTCCTACGAGCCAAACTCGATCGACGGAGGCTGGCCGAAGGAAACCCCGCCTGGTCCGCAGGACGGTGGTTTCGAGAGCTATCCGGAGCGCATCGATGCCCACAAGATCCGCCAGCGCAGCGAATCATTCGGCGATCACTTCTCTCAGGCGCGGCTGTTCTACAAGAGCATGAGCCCTCACGAGCAAGAGCACATCATCGCCGCCTACAGCTTCGAGCTGGGTAAAGTGGAGCGGGAGTTCATCCGGGCGCGGCAGGTCAACGAGATCCTTGCCAACATCGACTTGGAACTGGCCGGGCGCGTGGCGAAGAACCTCGGCTTGCCGGCACCCACCGCCTGCACCGTGGATGTACCGACGCCTTCGCTGGAGCAGTCCCCGGCCTTGAGCCAGGCGAACCTGTTGTCTGGAGACATCAAGACCCGCAAGGTCGCGGTGCTGGTGGCGAACGGTGTCGATGGGGCGATCATCGATGCGCTCAAGCAGGCCCTGAAGGCCGAGGGCGCCCATGCCAAAGTGCTGGGGCCGACCTCTGCGCCGGTCACCACTGCCGACGGGCAGACGCTGCCGGTCGATGCGTCCATGGAAGGAATGCCGTCGATTGCCTTTGATGCGGTGTTCGTACCGGGTGGCGCGCAATCGATCGAGGCCATGAGTGCCGATGGGGTGGCACTGCATTACGTGCTTGAAGCCTACAAACACCTGAAGGCGATTGCCCTGAATGGCGAAGCCCGGCAATTGCTGGTGTTGTTGAAGCTGGAGGCGGATGCGGGGCTGATTCCGGACGCGGATGCTGGCAAGTTCCAGGCATTCTTCGATGCGATTGCCCAACACCGGGTCTGGGCGCGGGAGCCCAAGGCCAAGGCGATTCCGGCTTGATGGTCGTCTGAGAAGTTCTGGTGGCTAGTAGGACGCCATCGCGAGCAGGCTCGCTCCCACAGGGTTTTGTGTCGGCCACAGAGCCCGAGCACACCGCCGTTCCACTGTGGGAGTGGGCTTGCCCGCGAAGGCGGCTTTACAGTCACATCTTTTCTGGCTGACCCACCGCTATCGCGAGCAGGCTCGCCCCCATCAAGGGCTTTGTTGTGGATACGAATTCTGTATCCGACACAAACCCCCCTGTGGGAGCGAGCCTGCTCGCGATGCTTTTAGGACTTGCGCGGAGTGAGCACCAACTGCGCCGGCACACTGCGCAGAATCTGCTTGCGCACCTTCAGATCAAACCCCGGGTCGAGCTTTTTAACCCGCTTGGTCAGCAGGTTCGCCAACCACGGATAATCATCGGTACGCGGTGCCTGGATACTGACGTCGCACTGGTAAGCCACCACATCAGCGGCAATGGCATCGAGTTGCCGACGCATTTGCTGGATATCGGCGATATTGAGCTGGATGGTGGTGCTCTCGGCGCTAGGATCGATCAGCTTGGCAACCGGTTTGGCTTCGGCAGCCTTCAGAGCAGCCTCGGCTTTATCCAGATCAGCCTTGCGGGCCTCGGCAATCGCGCTGTTGACCTCGCCAGTGAGCGCTGGTGCCTTGGGCATCAACGCCCGGGCGCGGCTCAGGGCCGTCGCGGCAGCGTTTACATCACCCTTTTGCAGGTCGATCTGGCTGCGGCGCAGATACGCCTCGGCCAACTGGCGCTGGAAGGGCTCCAGCGACGCATCTTCAGGTGACTGGGCTTGCAAGGTGGCCAGTTGATCTTCAGCGGTGGCCAGCTCATTGGCGGCCAGGCTTTGTTCCAGCTGCGCGATGGCCGGGCCCCGGGTGTCGGGGGCCTCGGTGACCGGCGGCGTACTCTGGCAGGCGCCCAGTAGCACCGAAAGTGCGACAAGGAGCAGATAACGGGAGGCGAACGGCTTCATTCCTGCGACTCTCTATTTGCGCAAAAAGCGAGCAAGTCTACACCCCCCGGCGGGGCAGGACAAAACTCAGCAGAAACAACGCGCCGGCACTGACCACGATCGACGGGCCGGCCGGGGTGTCCTTGAACCAGGAAAGGGCCAGCCCGCCACACACCGCGAGCATGCCCAGCAGGCTCGCACCCAGGGCCATCTGCTCCGGCGAGCGGGCGTGACGCTGTGCCGCAGCGGCTGGAATGATCAGCAACGACGTAATTAG
This sequence comes from Pseudomonas fluorescens, assembly GCF_018614775.1. GTDB lineage: Bacteria > Pseudomonadota > Gammaproteobacteria > Pseudomonadales > Pseudomonadaceae > Aquipseudomonas > Aquipseudomonas fluorescens_BY. Next base: position 86,480 of record NZ_JAGGOF010000001.1, on the reverse strand, counting down.
CAACACACCGACGATTTTCATGGCCACGGCGATGACCACTGCGATCAACAGCATCAGCGCCAGGCGCAGGCTGGCCACCGGCAGGCCTTCGACCCGCGCCAGCTCTTCGTGCACTGTGACGGCTAGCAATGGACGCCACAGCGCCACCAGCAACGCCAGTACCGCCGCGCTGCCCCCAAGGATCCACGCCAGGTCCGTCGGGCTGATTGCCAACAGGTCACCGAACAGGTAGGCCATCAGGTCGATGCGCACATCGTGCATGAAGCTCAGGACCACCAGCCCGAGGGACAAGGTGCTCGGCGCCAGAATGCCCAGCAGTGTGTCGGACGCGAGCGGCTGGCGCTGTTGTAACGTCACCAGCACCACCGCCAGCAACAGGCAGCCAACAGTCACGGCCACCGCCGGGCTCACGTCCAGTAGAAACCCCAGCGCCACGCCAAGCAACGCCGCGTGGGACAAGGTGTCGCCAAAATAGGCCATGCGCCGCCAGACCACGAACGAGCCCAGGGGCCCGGCCACCAGCGCGAGGGCCAGGCCTGCGAGCAGGGCGTACAACAGAAAATCAGCCATGCTTGCAGCCATCTCCATGAACATGGGGTGTCACAGGTGCACCGATGACCACCGAACCGTGCAGGTCGTGGGCGTGGTCATGGTGGTGGTGATAAATCGCCAGGCTTTGTGCGTTCTTGCCGAACAGCTCGACGAACGCCGGGTCGCCGCTGACCTGCTCGGGGTGCCCGGAACAGCAGACATGGCGGTTGAGGCAGACCACCTGATCGGTGGTGCTCATCACCAGGTGCAGGTCATGGGACACCATCAGCACGCCACAGCCGTGACGGTCGCGCAGGCGGGTGATCAGGCTGTACAACTCGGCCTGCCCCGCCACATCGACGCCTTGTACCGGCTCGTCGAGCACCAGCAGCTCAGGCTCGCGCAGCAGGGCGCGGGCCAGCAGCACCCGCTGCATCTCGCCGCCGGAGACACTTTGTACCGGGCTATCGATGACCTGTTCGGCGCCGACTTCGTTGAGCGCCGCCAAGGCCCGCTGGCGATCCACGCCAGGCACCAGGCGCAGAAAACGCAGGACCGACAGTGGTAACGTCGGGTCGACGTGGAGTTTTTGCGGCATGTAGCCGATCCGCAGCTTCGGTTTGCGCCAGACGTTGCCGCTGTCCGGCTTGAGCAAACCCAGCACGGCGCGCACCAGCGTTGTCTTGCCGGCGCCGTTGGGACCGATCAGGGTCACGATCTGCCCCGGCTCGACGCTGAGGTGGATGTTATCCAACACGTTCTGCCCGGCGAACGTCACGGCCACCTGTTCGAGGCGGATCAAGGCGTTGCTCATCAGGCCCCCTGGCAACCGGAGCAGAGGCCGACTACTTCGACGGTCTGGGTGTCGACCACGAAGCCCACATCCTTGGCGCTGGCGACGATGGCATCGCTGATGGACTTCTGTTCAAGCTCGATGGCGGCGTGGCATTCGCGGCAGATCAGGAACTGGCCTTGGTGGGCGTGCTCCGGATGGTTGCAGCCGACGAAGGCATTGAGCGACGAAATGCGGTGCACCAGGCCGTTCTCCAGCAGGAAATCCAGCGCCCGATAAACCGTCGGCGGCGCGGCACGGCGACCGTCCTGCTCGCTGAGCACCGCCAGGATGTCGTAGGCGCCCAGCGGCTTGTGGCTTTGCCAGACCAGTTCCAGCACACGGCGACGCAAGGCGGTCAGGCGCAACCCCTGACGTGCGCAGATGGTATCGGCCTCGGACAGCGCGCTGTGCACGCAGTGGGAGTGATCGTGGGGACGGCTGGCAAGGGGTGTAATAGGCATGGGCAGCGACGAGTTCTGTGAGAGACGTTATTATGTTACCCGTTCCCGCCTCTTCGAGTGGTCACCGTGTCCCGATTTTTTTCGCTCTTTGTCGCTTTTGTCGCCAGTGCTCTACTGATCGGCCCGGCCCAGGCTGACGTCAAGGTCCTCACCAGCATCAAGCCGTTGCAGCTGATCGCCGCTGCTGTGCAGGACGGCGTGGCCGTTCCCGAGGTGCTGTTGCCGCCAGGCGCTTCGCCTCACCATTACGCCTTGCGGCCATCCGACGTACGGAAGGTGCAATCGGTGGAGCTGCTCTACTGGATCGGCCCCGACATGGAAGGTTTCCTACCACGGGTGCTGAACGGTCGTACGCAGCCTTCGGTGGCGGTACAGGATCTGCCCGGGCTCACATTGCGGCATTTTGCCGAGGACAGCCAATCCCATACCGACGAGGATGGCGACGAACACGATCATGACCACCGCCCCGGCACGATCGACGCGCACCTGTGGCTTTCACCGATCAACGCCCGGGTGATCGCCGCCAAGATGGCGGCCGACTTGAGCGCTGCCGACCCGGCCAACGCAGCCCGCTATCAGAGCAACCTCGCCGGCTTCAACCAGCGTCTCGACGCCCTGGACACGCGCCTCAAGGCCCGTCTGGCCGGGATCGCCGGCAAGCCGTATTTCGTCTTCCACGAAGCGTTCGACTACTTCGAGGACCACTACGGCCTCAAGCACGCCGGCGTTTTCGCCGTGGCCGCCGAAGTCCAGCCCGGCGCCCAGCACGTCGCAGCCATGCGCACGCGCTTGCAAGCCGTGGGCAAGACCTGCGTCTTCAGCGAACCGCCCCTGCGCCCCCGCCTGGCCGAAACCCTGGTGGCCGGGTTACCGGTGAAGTTGGCGGAACTGGATGCACTGGGCGGCTATACCCCGGCAACGGCGCAAGGGTATGAGCAGTTGTTGGAAAAGTTGGGGAGTGATTTGGCGGGGTGTCTGGAGTCGTTGTAACGCTTGATTGGCGGTGACCCTGATCGCGGGCAAGCCCTGTCCCACAGAAATAAACACTGGTCTGTGGGAGCATGGCTTGCCCGCGATGCTGTTTAAAGGGCAAAAGGCAACCGTGTATGAACGTCCTGCCGCTGCGCCAACCGCTGCTGAAATTCCATCGGATCGTGAATCAACACATCCTGGCCGGCAAATGACTCAGCGGCAATCAACCGCGACAACCAGAACCGCACGCACGCCACACGCAGCATCGTTGGCCATAGCGCGGCCTCGGCGGCAGTGAACGGTCGCTGCGCTGCGTAGGCCCCCAGCAGCGCTCGTGCCCGGGCGCCGTCGAGCACGCCGTCGTCATCCGAACACCAGTCGTTCAAGGCAATGGCGACGTCATACAGCATCGGGCCGGAACAGGCGTTGTAGAAGTCGATCAGCCCGGTCAGGTGCGTGCCTTCGAACATCGCGTTGTCGCGGAACAGGTCTGCGTGGATGTTGGCGCGGGGCAGCGCCAGGATGCCGACCTTTTCCCGCTTGATCTCTTCCAGCGCCGCTTCCAGCAGTCGTCGGGGCTCGGCGTCGAGGTGCGCCAGCAGCTTCGCGCCCTCCTCCTGCATCCAGTCCAGGCCGCGATCGGTCCTGCGCTTGATCATGTTGTCGCGGGTGGCGAGGTGCAGGTGCGCCAGCAACTCACCGACCTGGGCGCAATGCTGGGCATTGGCCTGCTTGATGTGCTTACCCGCCAGGCGCGGTTGCAGCAGCGCCGGTTTGCCGGCCAGTTCCCGCAACGCGACGCCGTCGGTGGTGCGCAAGGCGTAAGGCACCGGCAGGTCGGCGTCATGCAGCACGTCGAGCAGTTCGATGAAGAACGGCATTTCCTGTACCGGGCCGCGCTCGATCAGGGTCAGGACGAATTCGCCTTGCTCCAGGCTGATAAAGAAATTGGTGTTTTCGCTACCGGCGGCGATCCCCTGGAAGTCAAGCAGGCGGCCGAGCCCATAAGGGACGAGAAAAGTTTCCAGCTCGGGCCGAGTCAAGGGGGTAAACACAGACATGGTTAAAAACTGCTCAGTTCTGGCGCCGCGTTTTGAGCGACGCCGGTTAAAGTTAAGAAACTACTTCCACTCAAAGATTTTCCAGGACGGAATCAGCATATCCGGCTGGTCCGAGCGGATGAAGTTTGCATCGGTCCCGTCTGCGCGCACCAGGAAGTACGGCGGTGCGCCCTTGGGCGTGACCTTGATCGCGTACAGGAAGCCGTTCTGGCGGTATTCCTGGATGACCTTGTCCCCTTCCGTGTGGATCGTGACTTCCGGCTCCGGCGTCGGCGCATCGTCCGCAGCCATGACGGCCAACGGAACGATTGCAAACAAGCCAGCCAGTAACAGGCGATTGAGTGTGCGCATGATAACCTTGTCCCTTTGTCGTCAACGGTCCCGCTATTCTAGCCCCGGACCCGCCGAAAAGGTTGATCCTGCTCATGAGCCAAGCCCCCCTCGTCCTGGTGGACGGTTCTTCTTATCTGTACCGCGCCTTTCACGCGCTGCCACCGCTGACCACTTCCAAAGGCCTGCCGACCGGCGCGGTCAAGGGCGTGCTGAACATGCTCAAGAGCCTGCGCAAGCAGTATCCGGACAGCCCCTTCGCCGTGGTGTTCGACGCCAAGGGTGGGACGTTTCGCGATGCGTTGTACGCCGAATACAAGGCCAACCGTCCGAGCATGCCCGATGACATGCGCGTGCAGATCGAGCCGCTGCACGCCAGCGTCAAGGCCCTGGGCTTCCCGCTGCTGTGCGTGGACAACGTCGAGGCCGACGATGTGATCGGCACGCTGGCCCGCAGCAGTGCCGCAGCCGACCGTCCGGTGGTGATCTCCACCGGCGACAAGGACATGGCGCAGCTGGTCGATGGGCACATTACTCTGGTCAATACGATGACCGGTAGCGCACTGGACGTGGCTGGCGTTAAGGAGAAATTTGGCGTCGCTCCGGAGCAGATCATCGATTATCTGGCACTGATGGGCGATTCCTCCGACAACATCCCGGGCGTCCCGGGCATCGGGCCGAAGACCGCTTCCGGCTTGCTGGTGGGCGTCAATGGCGGCCTGACCGAGCTTTACGGGCAACTGGACATCGTTGCCACGTTGCCGATCCGTGGCGCCAAGACCCTGGCCGCCAAGCTTGAAGAGCACAAGGAAATGGCGTTCCTTTCCTACGAACTGGCGACTATCAAGACTGACGTGCCGCTGGACATCGGTCTCGACGATCTGCAGATGGGTGAGCCAGATCACGAAAAACTCGCCGAGCTGTACACGCTGCTGGAATTCAAGAGCTGGTTCGACGAGAACCAGCGGGACGCCAAGCGTTCCGGTCAGGAAATCGTCGAAGTGGCTGAGGAGCTACCGGGTGCCGAGGCCAAGTACGATGTCATTCTTGACCAGTCAAGCTTCGATGCCTGGCTGGCCAAACTGGAAAAGGCGCCGCTGTTTGCGTTCGTTACCGAAACCAATGGCACCGATGCCCAGCATTCGCAACTCGTGGGCTTATCATTCGCCGTTGCCCCGTTCGAGGCCGCCTATATCCCGCTGACCCACTCCTACATGGGCGTGCCGGAGCAACTGGACCGCGACACGGTGCTCAAGGCCCTCAAGCCGCTGCTGGAAAACCCGAACAAACTCAAGGTCGGCCAGCACGCCAAGTTCGAGACCAACATCCTGGCGAACTGCGCCATCGGCGGTGATCAGAACAACGGCATCCTGGTTCAAGGCATCGCCTTCGACACCATGCTCGAATCCTACGTGCTGGACTCCACGGCGACCCGCCACGACATGGACAGCCTGGCGCTCAAGTACCTGGGCCAGAGCAAGACCGATTTCCAGGACATCGCCGGCAAAGGCGTCAAGCAGCTGACCTTCGATCAGATTTCCCTGGAGCTGGCCGGTCCCTACGCCGCCGAAGATGCCGACGTGACCTTCCGTCTGCATCAGGCCTTGCAGGAAAAACTCACTGCCACGCCAAGCCTGGGCAACGTGCTCAATGAAATCGAAATGCCGCTGATGCCGGTGCTGGCCCGGATCGAGCGCCAAGGCGCATTGGTCGATGCCAACCTGCTGGGCGTGCAGAGTGTCGAGCTGGGTGAAAAACTGGTGGCCCTGGAGCGTGAGGCGTTTGCCATCGCCGGTGAGGAATTCAACCTCGGTTCGCCGAAGCAATTGGGCGTGATCCTGTATGAAAAACTCGGTTTGCCGGTGCTCAGCAAAACCGCCAAGGGCCAGGCGTCCACCGCCGAAGCGGTGCTTGCCGAACTGGCCGAGCAGGATTACCCGCTGCCCAAGGTGCTGATGCAGTACCGCTCGCTGAGCAAACTCAAGAGCACCTACACCGACCGCCTGCCGGAGCAGATCAACAGCCGCACGGGCCGCGTCCACACCAACTACCAGCAAGCCGTCGCCGCGACCGGGCGATTGTCGTCCATTGACCCTAACCTGCAGAACATTCCGATCCGTACCGCCGAAGGCCGGCGGATTCGTCAGGCGTTCGTTGCCCCCAAAGGCTACAAGCTACTGGCGGCGGACTACTCGCAGATCGAGCTGCGGATCATGGCGCACCTGGCCAAGGATGAAGGCTTGCTTCATGCATTCCGCAATGACCTGGACGTGCACCGGGCCACCGCTGCCGAGGTGTTCGGCGTCGAGCTGGACGCCGTCAGCAACGACCAGCGCCGCAGCGCCAAGGCGATCAACTTCGGTTTGATATACGGCATGAGCGCGTTCGGCCTCGCCAAACAGATCGGCGTTGACCGCAAGCAGTCCCAGGCCTACATCGACCGCTACTTCGCCCGCTACCCGGGTGTGCTGGAATACATGGAGCGCACCCGCGCCCAGGCCGCCGAGCAGGGTTTCGTCGAAACCATTTTCGGTCGTCGGTTGTACTTGCCGGATATCAATGCGAAAAACCCGGCCCTGCGCAAAGGCGCCGAGCGCACCGCGATCAACGCGCCGATGCAAGGCACCGCCGCCGACATCATCAAGAAAGCCATGGTGGCCGTGGACCGCTGGTTGTCGAACTCAGGCCTGGAGGCCAGGGTCATCCTGCAAGTGCACGACGAACTGGTGCTGGAAGTGCGCGAAGACCTGGTAGAACAGGTCAGTGCGCAAATTCGCCAGCACATGAGCGGCGCCGCCAAACTGGATGTGCCGCTGCTGGTGGAAGTGGGCGTGGGCAATAACTGGGACGAGGCGCACTGAGACGCCTGAATGTTGAAAGGGTTTGTGGCGAAGGGTTTTATCCCTCGCCACAGGCACGCTTCGCCGTTCAGAAAGGTTTCAGTTTGGAAAAGTCCTACGGTTATTTCCAAAAATAATCTGAACTAAACCCGTGAATTGCTACTCAGAGATTTTGAATGGCTGGTGAAGCCCTTCAATGCTCCTATGTTGTGTTAAGTGTTGGCAGATATCTGGACCCCGCCCTAACGGTCCGGAACTTGGACCCCGAACTTCCCCCTCCCCATACGAAGTCCGGGGTTTTTTTTGCCTGCGATTTGGCTTATTCGGCCTCTTCGCTGCCCTTGTCGGCCAATTCCATCCAGTCGGCCAACACTGTATAGGCCTCTTCCAGGCCCATGCGCTTGGGCGCCGAGAACAGCTGGATGGTGATCGCGTCGCCCCAGCCTTTGCGGATTTCCGACTGCACCTTGAGCAAGGTGTTCTTGGCCGCGCCGTAGGTGAGCTTGTCGGCCTTGGTCAGCAGGATGTGCATCGGCATGCCGCTGGCGACGGCCCAGTCCAGCATCAACAGGTCGAAGTCGGTCATCGGATGGCGGATGTCCATCATCAGGATCAAACCCTTCAGACTCTCGCGGCTGCCCAGATAGGCTTCCAGGTGTCGCTGCCAGTGTTGCTTGAGCGGAATCGGCACCTTGGCGTAACCGTAGCCGGGCAGGTCGACCAAACGGCGTTCATCGTCTAGCTTGAAGAAGTTCAAGAGCTGCGTGCGACCCGGGGTTTTCGAGGTGCGTGCCAGGCTCGCATGGGTCAGGGTGTTCAGGGCGCTGGATTTACCGGCGTTGGAACGCCCGGCAAACGCCACTTCGAAGCCTTCGTCGTCAGGGCATTGATCGACTTTGGCAGCGCTGAGCATGAAGGTGGACTGTTGGCACAGGCCAAGGATGGGGTTCTTCAGTTGCATGGGATTTCCGATGTGGGCGGCGTCGGGAATGGACGCGGCAAGCTGTGTCGTTTCCGTTTCAGTGACGCCAGTATATAATGCCGCAGATTTTGTGTGCGCTTTGTCCCAGCGTAGGATGAAGCTCACGGGAGCGACCGACCGAAATTGCGCACTAGAACGCAGCTCGCTCTCAACCCTGAAAAGGTCGTTTTATGACGAAATGGCTGCTAGCTGCCGGTGTCTTGATGCCGCTTTACAGCGCTCAGGCTACACAGGATCCGGAAGCTGTGTACAACCGTGTTTGTGGTGCCTGTCATTCCGGCCAACTCCCCACAGCGCCTCGTAAAGGCGATCAGGAAGCTTGGACGCCGAGGTTGGCGAAAGGTATGGAGACGCTGGTGCAACACGTGACCCAGGGTTTCAAGGCGATGCCGCCGCGTGGTTTGTGCATGGACTGCAGTGCCGAGGATTACCGAGCAATCATCCAGTGGATGAGCGAGTGATCCCGGTCCATAACTCTTTAACCCTTAGCCGTAGTTGGATTAGCTGATGAACAAACTGATCGTGAGTCTGCTGTTGACCTTGGGGATGACCGGTGTAGCCCACGCCGCTGGCGATGCCGCCGCCGGTCAGGCGAAAGCGGCAGTATGCGGGGCCTGCCACGGTCCGGACGGCAACAGCATGGCGCCCAACTTTCCGAAACTGGCGGGCCAGGGCGAGCGTTACCTGAACAAGCAACTGCACGACATCAAGTCCGGCAAGCGCACGGTACTGGAAATGACCGGCCTGCTGAACAACCTGAGCGACCAGGACCTGGCGGACCTCGCGGCGTATTTCTCCAGCCAGAAAGGCAGCGTTGGCGCTGCCGATCCAAAACTCGTGGCACGCGGCGAGAAGCTGTTTCGCGGCGGCGATCTGGAAAAAGGCCTGCCGGCCTGCACCGGTTGCCACTCGCCTAACGGCGCCGGTAACGCCCCGGCTGGGTTCCCACACCTGGGCGGCCAGCATGCCCAATACGTGGCCAAGCAGCTCACGGACTTCCGCAAGGAAGAAGCGGGGCGCACCAATGACGGCGATGCGATGACTATGCGCACCATCGCTCGCAAGCTGAGTGACGAAGATATCGCAGCCGTTGCCAGCTACATCCAGGGTCTGCACTGAGGTCGTTGAACGACGTTGCGAGGGGCGCACGCCGCTTGTGACGTTAACGCTCGATTAATCTGTCGATGCAAGCATCAAAAGGGTGGCTTTGGCCGCCCTTTTTTGTGGCCGCTGCCGTTACACTAGCGAAACTGAACCCGCCAAGGCCTGTCTGAAAAACACACCTCGCGAGGTCCCCAATTGTCCAGGAGTAAAGCATGCGTAATCTGATCACCAGCGCCGCGCTCGTTGTCGCCAGCCTGTTCGGCATGGCCGCCCAAGCCAACGCCGACGAAGCGAAGGCACCCTACGTTGAATTGACCAACCCGGTTCCGGTGGCGGCCCCTGGCAAGATCGAAGTGGTGGAGTTGTTCTGGTACGGCTGCCCGCACTGCTACGCGTTCGAGCCCGTCATCAACCCATGGGTCGAGAAGCTGCCCAAGGACGTCAATTTCGTTCGCATCCCGGCCATGTTCGGCGGCCCGTGGGACGCCCACGGCCAGATGTTCCTGACCCTCGAAGCCATGGGTGTCGAACACAAGGTTCACGCGGCAGTGTTCAACGCTATCCAGAAAGAAGGCAAGAAACTGGTCAAGAAAGAAGACATGGCTGACTTCCTCGCCACCCAAGGCGTTGATAAAGACAAGTTCCTGGCCACCTTCGACTCCTTCGCTATCCAGGGCCAGATCAAAAAGGCCAGGGAGCTTGCGAAGAAGTACGAAATCACCGGCGTGCCGACCATGATCGTCAACGGCAAGTATCGCTTTGACATCGGCTCCGCCGGCGGTGCAGACCAAGCCTTGCAGCTGGCTAATCAACTGATCGCCAAGGAGCGAGCGAAAACCAAGGCTGTCGCCAACTAAGCGCGGTCTACGCCCATGGCCCGCTGGAGCACCGAACGCCTTGTTGGCCTGCATGAACCGCGGGTCAACGAGCACCATGTCACGTCCACGGGCCTGCCTGCCGATAGCCGTCTGCGGCTGCTCAGCTTCAACATCCAGGTGGGCATCAGCACCGAGCGCTACCGGCATTACCTGACCCGTGGCTGGCAACATTTGCTGCCCCACAACGGACGTGCCGGTAACCTGCAGAAAATCGGCGACCTGCTGAAGGATTTCGACCTGGTGGCCCTGCAAGAGGCCGATGGCGGTAGCCTCAGGTCCGGCTTCGTCAATCAGGTGGAACACCTGGCCCAATTGGGCGCATTTCCCTACTGGTACCAGCAACTCAATCGCAACCTCGGCCGTCTCGGCCAGCACAGCAACGGTGTGTTGAGTCGCCTGCGGCCGTGGGCGATCGAAGACCATCCGTTGCCGGGGCCCAAGGGCCGCGGGGCGATCCTGGTACGTTTCGGCGAAGGTCCGGAGGCGCTCGTCGTGGTCATGATGCACCTGGCCCTCGGTGCTCGGACCCGGACGATGCAACTGGCCTACATTCGCGAGCTGATCGGCGCCTACAAGCACCAGGTGCTGATGGGCGACATGAACACCCACGCCAGTGACTTGCTGCAAACCTCGCCCCTGCGCGATCTCGGCCTGCTTGCTCCGCAACTGCAAGCGACATTCCCCAGTTGGCGCCCCCAGCGCTGCCTGGACCATATCCTGTTGAGCCCGACCCTGACCCTTGAACGCGTCGAGGTGCTGGCCCAACCCATTTCCGATCACCTGCCGGTCGCGGTCGAGATTCGTTTGCCGGGTTCGCTCACGGCCGATGCCTTCCCCACGTTAAGCCCGGCCCCTCGCGGACCCGATGAATGAGCGACGACGCCGAACGCTGGAGAGAGAAGTACCTCAAGAGCATCGAACAGCAGGAGAAGCTCGAGCGTCGCTGGGATGCCCGGCTCGACTTGCTGCGTCGCGGCCTGGTCCGCAGCACCTTGGCTGCCGAGGGCTCTGATCGGGCGGTCGATGAGTGCATGAAAGAGATGCGCGAGGTGGTGCGCACCGATGACATGGATGCGGGCCTGGCGGCCTTGCTGCCGCGCCTGGAGAAAGCCGTACTCGATTCCGAACAGCGTCGCGAGACCCGCGTCGAGCAGATGAACGCGGCGCTGACGGCCCTCGTGGCCCAGTTGCAGAGCCTGCCGCTGCCGAAGGAAGTCAGCCGGCCCCTGAAGAAATTTTCCAAGCGGTTGGAGGAGCGCGTCGGCCAGACCCGAGAGATTCCGTTGCTGCTTAGCGAGTTGAGCGGCCTGCAAGGCAAGGCACTGAGTGCGTTGGAAACGCCTGCTGAACCCCATCGTCCGGGGTTGCTGCAACGGTTGTTTGGCGGTCCGGGCCAAGAGGAAGCGGCGCCTCTCCGGCAAGAACCTGCCCAAGCGAACGATGCGGTTCCCGTGCCGGAAATGGCCCCGCTACGCCGGTCAACAGACGTCGCGCCTGTTGAACCAGCACCGGAAAACACATCAGTCTGCATGGCAGAGCAAGCCCCCGCATCGCAAGCGAGGCCTGAACCGTTAGCTGTCACCGTGCCGACGACTGAACTTGAAACGCCTGCGCCGGCGCCTGCATCCGAAATAGCCCAGCCAACAAGCGAACCGGACGAAACAACCGGGCCTGCGGTCGTTGAGCACCCAGCCCCCCTACCCGCGCAGGAAAATCCCGACGAGCTGACCCTGCAAGAGCCCGCGTCAGCCCAGCCCGACAGCCAGCAGTCCTCTGCCGGGCCCAGCGAAACAGAGGGGGGCGCCGAAGGCGTCGACACCCAATACGCCCTGCCCGACTCTCCGGAACCCTCCTACAGCTCGGTCGCCCGGCACATTGAAGACACCCTGCTGGGCCTGCTGGGGGACCTGACCCTGCCAGAGCGGCATCGCCCCCAAGCCGAAGCCATGCGGGAGAGACTGCAAAATGGTTTGAACTGGTACGAATTACTGCCGATTCTCGACGACCTGGCGGTGCTCATGCTGGCGATCACGGACAGCGGCCAGCATGAGTTCGAAGCCTACCTGCAGCGCCTCAACGATCGCCTGGAGTCGTTCCAGAACAGCCTGCGCGCCGCCAGTGAAGACCATGCGGACAACCTTTCTGCCTCGCGGGACATGGACACCCAGATTCGCGAACAGGTGGACGGCCTGCAAAGCAGCGTGCAGGACGCCGATGACCTGGAAGGCCTCAAGCAAGTGCTTGAAAACCACCTTGAGGGCTTGCTGGGGACAATGGACCAGCATCAGAAGCAACGCGATCAACGCGAGCAGGAGGTCTCGGCGCGCCTGAAAAGCCTGGCCGAACGCGTCGCATTGATGGAGCAGGATGCCCTGATCGTTCGCGAGAACCTGGAGGAGCAGCGACAAAAAGCGCTCATCGACCCCCTCACCGGGCTGCCCAACCGTGCCGCCTGGACCGAGCGTCTTGAGCAGGAGGTTGCCCAGTGGCAGCAACACGGTAACAGCCTGCTGCTGGCCATGCTCGACCTCGACCACTTCAAGCGCATCAATGATAACTACGGCCACCTGGCCGGTGACCGGGTGCTGAAGCTGATTGCCTCGGTGCTGCGCAAACGCCTGCGCGGTGGCGATTTTATTGCCCGCTTCGGGGGCGAGGAATTTGTCCTGCTGGTGCCCGACACGCCATTGGCCGCCGGAACCAAACTGGCCGAGGCGTTGCGCGCCGCCATCGAAGCCTGTCCTTTTCATTTCAAGGGCGAGCCCGTAACGATCACGGTGTCCATGGGCATGACCGCCTTCAAACCGGGAGAACACAGCGATACCGTGCTGAAAAGAGCCGATCAGGCGTTATATCGGGCTAAAAGTGCAGGACGTAACCGTATCGAGCTGGGCTGAAGCAATTGTTCCAATTTGTTTAATCAGTGGCCACGCGCGGATCATCGGACGGCGATACGTTACACTGTTGCATTAATTTCAACGTGTAACGTCATCCGCCATGAAATTCGTCTCGCTCATCCTTTCGTTACTCATCCTGGCCGGCTGCGCCACGGGCCCTCGGCTCGACACCCGTCACCCCTCGGTCAATCACGACAGCCGCATCCAATTTGTCGTGGTGCATTACACCTCGGCCTCCCTGGAGCGCTCGCTGGCGCTGCTGACCCACGGTGAGGTCAGCGCCCACTACCTGATCGGCGACGATAAAAGCGCCACTGTTTACAAGCTGGTGGATGAAAACCGGCGCGCCTGGCACGCCGGAGAAAGCGAATGGGAAGGACGGACCTGGCTCAACTCCAGCTCCATCGGCATCGAGATCGTCAACCCTGGCTTCACCGACACGCCCACCGGACGCCTGTGGTATCCCTACAGCGAAGCCCAGGTGCAGGCATTGATCGTGTTGCTCAAGGACATCGTCCAACGCAATGCGATCAACCCGCGCAGCATTATTGGCCACAGCGACATCGCCCCCCTGCGCAAACTTGATCCCGGCCCGCTGTTCCCCTGGAAGCGCCTGGCACAAGCCGGCCTGGGCATCTGGCCTGACGAACAGGCGGTCGCTCGCCAGCAGTCCAACTTCGCGACTCAGTTGCCGAGTGCCGGCTGGTTTCAGGTCGAGCTGGCGCGTCTGGGCTACCCGACACCCCAGACCGGCGAATGGGACGTGGCCACCCACCATGTGCTGGCCGCGTTCCAGATGCACTACCGGCCTAGCCGGTTCGATGGCATGCCGGACGCGCAAAGCGCTGCGATTTTGCAGGTGCTGAACCAGACAAAATAATGACGCCCGTCCGACGAATCGGGCCGAATCCAAAACAGAAGCTATAACTCATTGGTAACTTTCGGATTACCCATGATGACGGCTGCCCGAGAAACCTTGCAGAGCTGGCTCCATCGCCCCCTTTTCCTGGCGATGATGGCGGCTGCCCTGAGTACCCTGCTGTTGCTGGCGGGCAGCCTGTTCGTGGTGGTGCAGCAGATCCAGCAGCGTGAAAGCGACCAGATGAACGCCCAGGGTGAGCGCTTTCTGCAACGGCTGGAACAGCTTTTCGGGCAATTGCGTGAAAGCCTCGACGACCTGCAGAACCAGCCATTGCGCGGCTGTGACGACGACATGATCGCGACCTTGCGGCAGGTCAGTTTCAACTACCGTTTCGTGTATGAAGCGGTGTACGTCGACGGCAACGGCATCTGCTCCAACCGTCCACGCCAGGGCGGATTGCCGGGGGCGCGACTGCCCGACATCCGCGGCCCGACCTACAGCTACTGGCTCGACACCACCACAGAACCCGACGAAGACCGCGCAGCGCTGATGCTGGGACGCGGTAACTTCCGGGTGGCCACCTCTCGCGGGCATCTGACCGATGTGGTCGACCTGCCACCGGGCAGCAGCCTGTTGGTCGTGCTGGATCATGGTAAGCGGGCCATTCCGGTACTGGGCACTGATCAACGTTGGCCGCCTACGGAACCCTGGCCACCGAAAAGCCGCAGTGCGCTGCAAGTGACCCAGAACCGCCTGATCTATCGAATGCCCACCGACAGCCCGGAATATCAACTGGTGCTGATCGCTGCGCGTGACGGTTTCAGGGTTCCGGCCAAAGCCTGGTGGATGCTGCCCATCAGCCTGATGCTGGGTCTGGGGATCGGCTTCCAGGTCTTTCTGCTGGCCCGCCAGCGCCAATCCATGGACGCCGAGCTGCACGGGGCCATCCGGCGCGGTGAATTGCAGGTGTTGTACCAGCCGATTTTCGACCTCGACAGTCGTAACTGTGTAGGTGCGGAGGCCTTGCTGCGCTGGCGACGGCCGGACGGTACCCTGACCAGCCCCGACTTGTTCATTCCGATGGCGGAGAACACCGGACAGATCCGCCAGATCACCGATTTCGTGCTGCAACGGCTGTTCGATCAACTGGGCCAGTTGCTAAGGGTCAATCCGCAGCTGTACATCTCGGTCAACCTGGCGGCCTGCGATGTGATGGTGCCGCGCATCGGCGAGGTGATTGCCCGCCTGTTGGCGCTGCATCGGGTGTCGGCCCGGCAGATTGCCTTTGAGGTGACTGAACGCGGGTTGATTGATGTGTTGGTGGCCCGCGACAACTTGCAGTCGTTGCGCGATGTCGGGCACCAGGTGTTGATCGACGACTTCGGGACCGGCTATTGCAGCCTGGCCTACCTGCAAACCTTGCCGGTGGACTGTCTGAAAATCGACAAGGCATTTATCGATGCCTTGGGCCATGATGCCGCCAGCAGCGGTGTCGCCCCGCACATCATTCGCATGGCTCACGCATTGCAGCTCAAGGTGATCGCCGAAGGCATCGAACACGAAGCACAAGCCTCGTACCTGAGCAGCGAAGGGGTGAAATTCGGTCAGGGTTGGCTGTTTGCCCATGCCCTCAGTGCGGTGCAGCTCATCGAGCTGATCACACGCGGTCGCCGCCTGCGCGGCCGGCGCCTGGACGACGAAGCCTGAGCGCCCTCAGATCGTCAACGCCATATAGAACTGCGTGCCCTGCCCGGGCCTTGAATAAACCCCCATGCGTCCGCCATGGAGCTGGACGATCTCCTTGCAGAGCGCCAGGCCGAGGCCCGCGCCGCCCTTCTTGCGTCCGACTTGGACGAAAGGTTCGAAGATCCGTCCCTGTTGGCCGTAGGCAATGCCTTCACCGTTGTCCTCGACGCTGATGATTACCCGTTCCCCATGTCGCCGGGCCTGCAAGCGGATCTGGCCATGTTCACCCGTGTGGCGCATGGCATTGTCGATCAGGTTATCCAGCACCCGTTCCAACTGAGCAGCATCTGCATGCAGGCGTGGTAGCGGGCCCTGGATCGCCACGAGTAACTCGACACCCTTGACCCTGGCCTGTTCGGAGAACCGCAGCCGGGCCGTTTCCAATAACTCTTCGATGGAACAAGGCGCCAGGGTCAGTTTCTGCAGCCCATTCTGGTAGCGCGAAAAATTCAGCAGGTCATTGATGAGCTGCATCAGCCGCTGCATTTCTTCAGTGACCGTATCGAGCAGGTCGGCCTCGCGAGACTCTGGCGGGAAGTGCAAGCGTTCCTGCAACAAGCCAAATGCCATGTGCATGCCGGTCACCGGTGTGCGCAGCTCATGGGAGGCGCGCAATACGAATTCACTGCGCACCCGTTCGAAAGCGCGTTGTTCAGTGACGTCATGCAGCACCATCACTGCGCCGAGGATGTGGCCTTGGGTGTGGCTGACCGGCGTGAGGCTGTAGGTCAGTACGCGCGACTCGCCATCCACTTCGATGCTCAGGTCCTCCGGGGCGCGTTCCAGGGTGCCACCGCGAAGGACCAGTTGCAGTTGCTCATCCAGATCAACACGGCCCAATGCCTCACCCAATCCCTGGCCCAGGCGCTCCTCATCCCAACCCAATTGCCGCTGCGCGACCGGGTTGAGGTGTTCCAGCCGGCCTTGCCGGTCGATCATCAGCAAGCCGTCGTCGATGCTGTCGAGCACGGCTTGCAAGCGCTGCTGGCCAGCGAGCAGCTCATCGACATTGGTGGCCTGATGTTCGCGCAGGGCTTGAGCCATGATGCCGAAACGCCGCGTCAGCAGATTCACTTCGGCAGCGGAGGAAACCGGCAGCGTGACTTCGAAGTTGCCCTGGCCGATGTCATCCGCTGCCGCCGCCAGCGCTTCGATCGGTGCCCCGTAACGCCTGGCGATGCCATGGGCGGTGACAAAGCCGATGATCAACACCGCCAGCCCCACCAACCCCAGCAAGCCGGAAATCAACAACGCCCGCTCCCGGGCACGGGTCTGGGTTTCAGCGATGTTGTTCAAGGCCTGGCGATAGCCCTCGATCAGGCCATTGCGCAGCACATTGAATTTTTCGGTGAGGTCCTTGATACCCGCGAGCTGGGGCGACTGTCGACGGGACGCCGTGAACGCCTCAACGAACCCGATGTAGTCGGTCTTGGCCTTGCTGAAGTTACGCGGCGTATCGTCCAGGCTCCGTTCGTGCGCGATGCCCTCGTCGATCAACGCCAGGTACTGCTGTTTGGACACTTCCAGGGCGGCCAGGTCCGGCTTGTCAGCGAGCATGATCATCAGCTGGTCACCGAGGGTCTGGCGCAGCTTCAGGCCCAGGTCCAGCAGAATGAAGTTGTCGCGTACCGAGCGTTCCTGGGTATTGGCCATCTGCATCACGCTGACCAGGCCGAGCACCAGGCCCAGCAGCGCCACGGTGATCAGCGCCGAGATACTCAGAAACAGCCGAGTGCGCAGCTTCATCGCCAGTTTCATAGGGTGTCGCTCACAGGTTGTACTGCTTGCGTTTGCGATACAGCGTGGACGCATCGATGCCCAGGGTCTTGGCTGCCTGGTCCAAGGTGTCGGCGGTGGCCAGCACCGCGCCGATGTGCGCCTTCTCTAGCTCGTCGAGGCTCAGCGCGGCGCCGATCCGCGGCGCATTGTTAACCGGCTGTTCGGCCATGCCCAAGTGACTGATTTCGACTTTCTCCTGTGGACAGATGATGCTGGCGCGTTCGACCACGTTGCGCAGCTCACGAATATTGCCCGGCCAGCGATAGCCTAGCAGCGCTTCGCGGGCCTGGTCACTGAAGCCGCGGGCCGGACGCGCATATTCCTTGACGAAGCGCGCCAGAAAGCGGTCGGCCAGGGTCAGGATGTCTTCGGCGCGTTCACGCAGCGGCGGCAAGTGCAGGGTAATGACGTTCAGGCGATACAGCAGGTCTTCGCGAAAACGCCCATCACGCACCATGTCTTCGAGGTTGAGGTTGGTCGCGGCGAGAATCCGCACATCGGCGCGGCGAGTCACCGGGTCGCCCACCCGCTCATATTCCTTGTCCTGGATGAAACGCAGCAATTTGGGCTGCAAGGTCAGGGGGAAATCACCGATCTCATCGAGAAACAGCGTGCCGCCATCCGCTTGGTTGACGCGTCCCAGGGTGCTTTCACTCGCCCCGGTAAAGGCCCCACGACTATGGCCGAACAGCTCGCTTTCCATCAATTCGGCGGTCAGGGATGGGCAGTTGATGGTGACGCAGGACTTCTTCGCGCGCTTGCTCCAGCCGTGGATCGCCCGGGCCAGCTCACCTTTACCGGTGCCGGACTCGCCGAGAATCAGGATGTTGGCGTCGGTGCTGGCGACCTGACGAGCGGTTTCCAGCACGACTTTCATTGCCGGACTGTGGGAGTCGAGGCCGTCCTTGGGCTTGCGCACTTCCCCTTCCAGGGCTTCGAGCCGTGCCGACAACTGGCGCACTTCCAACTGTTTGGCCGTCGCCAGGCGCAACTGATCCGGGCTGCAAGGCTTGACCAGATAGTCGGCCGCCCCGGCCTGAATTGCATCCACCGCCGTGTCGACCGCCGAGTGGGCCGTGACGATCACCACCCGCATCCAGGGCGCCTGGATGCGCATCTGCGCCAGGACATCCAGACCGTTGTCCTCGCCCAGGCGCAGGTCAAGAAAGCACAGGTCGAACACCTGGCGTTGCAGCAGCGCGTCGGCCTGGGCGGCGCTGTTGGCAGTGGCAACGGTATAGCCTTCGTCTTCCAGGCAATAACGGAACGTACGCAGGATGGCGGACTCGTCGTCTACCAGCAGAATGCGGCCTTGCTGCTCAGTGGCGGATTCCATTTTCCTACGCTCCTTAAAGAATGATGATGGTTAGTGTCAGAAAAATCGGGCAAGTTGCATGGTCATTTCCGAGGGAATATTACCCACCGAAGACGGCCCTGTGGACGCCTGACGTCTAAAAGATTGATTTGAGCCGCTTTTTCCCCACTTCACCCGCGTTGAAGGGCTCGGCTCGGTCATTCCGACAGCTGTTTCTGACAGGCAATTCAAAAAGAATCTAACGGCCGCCCACCTTCGCTCGTGCAATACGCACGACCGCCGCCGAACCCATCGTGCAGGATGCGTTTTCAAACATTTCTAATGAATATATAACTTATTGATTTATAAAGATTTTATTCACTTTAGAATTCTGGCACGGCGACTGCAATGGTCTGGTCAACACGGCGTTCGCAGCGCCTCAACCAGATCACTACAACCCCGGTGGGAGGAATTTCAGGATGAATCGTCAAAGTGCCGCCCCGTTTCGACTGACTTCCCTGCACATCCAACAGGGCTTGTGGGCTGTTCTGGCGCTGCTGATCACTCTCGTCGCTGGTCAGCAACTGCTTCTTTGGCAAGAGAGCCAGCAGCCCGAGGCGCCACAGGTGTCGATTCATCGCGCCCCACAAACCCATTTCAGCGCTGTCAGCAGCGTCGCGGAAGCGTCCGCGTCGATGCGAATGATGGACGTCGATCAGGCTCAGCCCGTGACCGACATGCCCCGTCAGGAGCGTTGGGTGTTTTAACCCGGTGAACCGGCCGTCTGTCACGCCGGAACCATTACCCGCCAGACCCTAACTAAATAGAAAAGCTTAAGGAGAATCACCATGTTGAGTTGGGCAATTACTTTCCTGATTATCGCCATCATCGCCGCCGTTCTGGGCTTCGGTGGTATCGCAGGCACCGCCACGGGCATCGCCAAGATTCTCTTTGTCGTATTCCTGGTGATGTTCATCGCTTCCTTCTTCTTTGGCCGCCGCGGCCGAGGCTGACCATGGGCGTTCCCTTTAAAGGACTGGCCGCCGCCCTGCTACTGGGCGGCAGTGCCGTGGCAATCGCTGCCAACGACGGACAAATGCGGGCCAATCAATTGCTTGGAGCTGACCCGCAATACCGCGAGACCTGGCAACACGTCGTCAAAAAGGAAGAGCGTCTGCCGGAATGGGTGATGAACCTGTCAGGCGATGCCGACCAGATGAACGCTGTCGAGGAAGATGGCGACAAGTACTTGGTCGGCCCGTTGTGCGAAACCCAGGCGACCTGCCGCAGCAAGCGCCTGATTGTCGCGTTCAGTTTCGACAAGGACGAAGCTTACGCGATGTTGGTTGAAGTCCCTGCCGGACTGCCGGCCGACAAATCGCCGACCCGTCACGCCGACTACCGTTTTCTTGGCAAGCCCGATGAAGGTATGCAAGAACTGTTAATGGAACAGCTCAAGAAAGATCCGAACTGGTACTGATTCTGAAAACGGGAAAAGCAGCCTTGCTTTTCCTTCTGCACAGCCCGAGGAGGGCCGCTGCATGACCAGGGGGCTGGGACGTTCTGACTGATTGAGTCGGAGTGACCTACGGGCACAAGGGGTGCCTGCGAAAGGGCCGGGTCAGGTAAAAGCTGCGACGCAGGTTCGCAAAGTCCACACGGCTTGGCGAACTTGCGGAGAGCTTCATTTCGCACAGTACCTGTGCCAGAGCGGTTGGTTGAGTTGACAACGAGACCCGGCCGTTGCCGAGGCATTTATCTCCTGATACCCCAGTCATCGTTCGCTTCTGACCGTATATCGGAGAATCCCCGGTGCATTTTCCATCGCATTGAGCGCACCACTCGCCTTCTTCCATCGGTTCTACACACGTTCAGGGAAAAGCCCGGCTACGCTGAAATGGCCGGTTCACGGCACTTATGCCCGCCGAAATGTCCTGTTCGAACTGCCTGGGACGTGAGTTTTGTTTTGAAAATCTCATGCCGATTCGGCATAGGGTAGGCGTTTACGGCATTAGACGTGCCCATTCCGCGTCGCAATAGTTGCGCCTTTTTTCGCCCCGCCGGTAAGCCGCTCGTGCGCTCGGGGTGTCCTTATACGGGGACAATTGCACGAACGTTCAACCGTGTTTGTGCTGCTGTCCGAGTCCAACTGAAGTAAGGGTAATGATATGAAGAAGGCCAAGTTAAGCCTCGCCTGGCAGATCCTCATCGGTCTGGTCCTCGGGATTGCATTGGGCGCGCTGCTCAACCATTTCAGTGCCGAGAAGGCCTGGTGGATCAGCAACGTGCTGCAACCGGCGGGCGATATCTTTATCCGTCTGATCAAGATGATCGTGATCCCGATCGTGATTTCCTCGTTGATCGTTGGCATCGCCGGGGTCGGTGACGCCAAGAAGCTCGGACGCATCGGTCTCAAGACCATTCTGTACTTCGAAGTCGTCACCACCATCGCCATCGTCGTCGGCTTGCTGCTGGCCAACTTCTTCCACCCAGGCAGCGGCATCGACATGAGTACCCTGGGGACTGTGGACATTTCCAAGTACCAGGCGACGGCGGCGGAAGTGCAGCATGAACATGCGTTCATCGAGACCATTCTCAACCTGATCCCGTCGAACATCTTTGCTGCCGTCGCTCGCGGCGAGATGCTGCCGATCATTTTCTTCTCCGTCCTGTTCGGCCTGGGCTTGTCCAGCCTGCAATCGGACCTGCGCGAGCCGCTGGTGAAAATGTTCCAGGGCGTATCGGAAAGCATGTTCAAGGTCACCCACATGATCATGAACTACGCTCCGATCGGCGTTTTCGCACTGATCGCGGTAACCGTTGCCAACTTCGGGTTCGCGTCCCTGCTGCCGCTGGCGAAGCTGGTGATTCTGGTTTACGTCGCCATCGCGTTCTTCGCCTTCGTCGTGCTGGGCCTGATCGCCCGCCTGTTCGGCTTTTCGGTGCTCAAGCTGATGCGCATCTTCAAGGATGAGCTGGTGCTGGCCTATTCCACCGCCAGTTCCGAAACCGTACTGCCGCGCGTGATCGAGAAAATGGAAGCCTATGGCGCACCGAAGGCTATCTGCAGCTTCGTGGTACCCACTGGTTATTCGTTCAACCTCGACGGTTCGACGCTGTACCAGAGCATTGCGGCGCTCTTCATCGCCCAGCTGTACGGCATTGACCTGTCCATCAGCCAGCAATTGCTACTGGTGCTGACCTTGATGGTGACCTCCAAAGGCATCGCCGGCGTGCCGGGCGTGTCGTTCGTGGTGCTGCTGGCCACCCTGGGCAGCGTCGGCATTCCGCTCGAAGGCCTGGCCTTCATCGCCGGTGTCGACCGCATCATGGACATGGCCCGCACCGCCCTGAACGTTATCGGCAACGCCCTGGCCGTGTTGGTGATCTCGCGCTGGGAAGGCATGTACGACGATGCCAAGGGCCAGCGCTACTGGAACTCCCTGCCGCACTGGCGCAGCAAGGAGCCGATGCCGGCGGCTGAGACGTCCAGCCGCTGAGGGCTCGCATGCCCCTGTGGGAGCGAGCCTGCTCGCGATAGCGTCAGGTCTGTCGACATCAATATAGGCTGACACTCCGCCATCGCGAGCAGGCTCGCTCCCACAGTGAAACAGGCAAGCCCCGGAGAAATCCGGGGTTTGTCGTTTCTGCCAGCCCCGCTATCATTCGCGGCATCTTCCGGGGGATTCAACCGATGCTCAATGGCCTGTGGCTTGGCTTCTTTATCGTGGCAGCCGTGTCGGCGCTGGCGCAGTGGCTGGTCGGCGGCAACGCCGGGATCTTCGCCGCGATGGTGGAAAGCATTTTCGCCATGGCCAAGTTGTCGGTGGAGGTGATGGTGCTGCTGTTTGGCACCTTGACCCTGTGGCTGGGGTTCCTGCGGATTGCCGAGAAGGCCGGGATCGTCGACTGGCTGGCCAAGGCCCTCGGCCCGTTGTTTCTGCGCCTGATGCCGGAAGTGCCGGCCGGCCACCCGGCCATCGGCCTGATCACCCTGAACTTCGCGGCCAACGGCCTGGGCCTCGACAACGCAGCCACGCCCATTGGCCTCAAGGCCATGCGCGCCCTGCAGGACCTCAACCCCAGCCCGACCATCGCCAGCAATGCGCAGATCCTGTTCCTGGTGCTCAACGCCTCGTCGCTGACGCTGCTGCCGGTGACGATCTTCATGTACCGCGCCCAGCAAGGCGCGCCGGACCCGACCCTGGTGTTCCTGCCGATCCTGATCGCCACCAGTGCATCGACGCTCATGGGGCTGCTATCCGTCGCCTTCATGCAGCGTTTACGATTGTGGGACCCCGTGGTGCTGGCTTATCTGATTCCGGGTGCGCTGGCGCTGGGCGGTTTCATGGCGCTGTTGGCAACGCTGTCGGCCACGGCGTTGGCCGGGTTGTCATCGATCCTGGGCAACCTGACGTTGTTTGGCCTGATCATCCTGTTCCTGGTGGTGGGCGCGCTGCGCAAGGTCAAGGTGTATGAAGCCTTCGTCGAAGGCGCCAAGGAGGGGTTCGACGTCGCCAGGAACCTGCTGCCGTACCTGGTGGCGATGCTCTGCGCGGTCGGCGTGCTGCGGGCTTCGGGCGCGCTGGATTTCGGCCTGGACGGTATCCGGCACCTAGTGGCGTGGGCCGGCTGGGACACGCGTTTCGTCGATGCCTTGCCGACCGCCATGGTCAAGCCATTCTCGGGTAGCGCCGCCCGGGCGATGTTGATCGAAACCATGAAGACGTCGGGGGTGGACAGCTTCCCGGCGCTGGTGGCAGCAACCATCCAGGGCAGCACCGAGACCACGTTCTACGTGCTGGCCGTTTATTTCGGCGCCGTCGGCATCCAGCGGGCGCGCCATGCAGTGGGTTGCGCGTTGCTGGCCGAGCTGGCCGGTGTCGTGGCGGCAATCGGGGTTTGCTACTGGTTCTTTGGCTGAGACAAGCAACGAAACCCGTGGGAGCGGGCTTGCTCGCGAAAGCGGAGGGTCAGTCAATATCAATGTTGACTATGCCGACGCTTTCGCGAGCAAGCCCGCTCCCACTTAACTGATCTGCTTCAATCAGTCACATCGAACCGCAACACCCCAATCATCTGGCCATTTTCCGTCAGCACCCGCACTTGCCATTTGCCCACCGGGTTGTCCGGGAAGTTCTGCTTGTGGGTCCAGGCGCGATAGCCTTCCTTGCGCCCGCCATGGATGTCCAGGGCGATGCGGTCCACCTCTTTGCCGTTGAACTGCCAGACATGGTAAATCCGCTCATCCAGCCCACGCGGCGCGTTGACGGCGGTATAAGCGTACAGGCCGTTGCCACGGATCTGTGCGGCGCTGACTTCCTGCAGGCTGGCGCCGGGCGTGCGGTCCTCCAGTTGGGTGCTGATCGCCACTTCGGTCATCCACAACGTGGCCGGCGGCACCCAGGAACGCAGCACCCAGCCGGCGGCGCCTATCCCGAGGGTGATGCACAGAATCGCCACGGCGTTGCGCACCGTGCGGATCGGGAAAATCGACGCCAGGCTCGGGAACGACAGCACCATGGAGATGCCCAGCGCCAGCTTGAAGCTCTGGTCAGTGGTCAGGTGCACAATGACCGGCAACGCGGTGAGCAGGGCAGCGAACAGCGTCAGCGTGTGCAACGCCAGGAATGCCCAGCGTCGCGGCGCCAGCCATTTGTAATACAGCGGGTCAATGATCGAGATCAGCGCTGCCGCCCCGAGCAATCCGGTAAAAATGAACTGGCTGCTGTTCCAGGTGGTGGTGATGAAGAAAAACGGCAGGACGAAAAACAGGCTTTCCTGGTGAATCATCTGTGTGGCGTAACGCAGCAGCGGCTGGGGGATCTCCCGCTTGAAAATCCGCGCGAACAGCCGGGTCATGCTGTTCTCCACCATCAGCCAGAGCCAGCTCACCAGCATCATGACCGCGATCCAGGTCGCCAGGCCCTGCTGGCGGTCGACCAGGATGAAACTGCCAGCCCCGGAGATGAAACCACCGAACGCAATGACCCCGGGGTAGCGCTTTATCAATTCAAGGATGCGCTGGATAAAGTGCGGCAGGTTCTGCATTAGGCGGTTTCACAGTAAGTCGTAGGAAATATCCCTGACAGAGTAGCGTCCGGGCATCGGCATAGCGAGGTTCGTATCCGCTTCTGTGCTGGGGGGACTGTGGGAGCAAAGCTTGCTCGCGATACAGGCGCCGCTATTCTGAAAGACCTCATCAACTTCATCGCGGGCAAACCTCGCTCCCACAGGTTCTGCTTCCTCATATCCGGCGGCGCCATCGCCACATCACCAACCCCAGCAGCAACACCCCGAGCAAACCGCCCAGCCCCCAGACCAGCTCATCATCACTGAGCAATGGCTTCTCGATACGCAGATAGCCAGGGTCCTTGAGCAGTTCGCGCAGCGCCAGGTTGGCCTGATCCAGACTTACCGACTGCATGCGCAACGCCGGGTTGGCGAAGCGGCCGTCCTCGTAATCACCCAGGGCGCTCCAGTAGTAATCGGCCAAGGCGCTGTTGCCTTGAACCGCCCAGGATTGATGGGCGATGGCCGCGCGTTTGATCCGCACGAAGCTGGTGGGGTCCAGGCCGTCTCTGAGCAAGGTTTTGCGCAGCTCTTCGAGCGCCTGCTCGGCTTGGGGCAGGTCTTCGCGGGCCAGGTCCGTGTTCAGGCTGAAGAAGCCGACGCCGCCGAACACCTCCCGCTCCGTCCACGGCCCGTAGGACAGGCTGCGGGCCAGGCGCAGCTGGCGATAGAGCGCCCAGTCCAGGTAGTCCTTGAGCAGGTCGAAGGTTTCGTCGTGTTGTTCGTCCAACACGGGCTCGGGGAACAGCCAGTGGAGCTTGGCGCTATTGCCGACCAGGCCGTGGATCAGGTTGCGCTTGGTGACGGCGCTGTAGCGGATCTGCGGCAGTGCCTCGTGCTCGCTGGGCTCGACCGGCTTGAGTTGACCAAAGGTGCGCTCCAGGTAGGCCGGCAGCAACCGATCGAGATCGCCGACCACGATCAACGTCATGTTGTTGGGGGCGTACCAGGCCTTGCGCACTTGCTCGAGGCGGGCGAGGGTCAGGTGCTCGACCTCGGCCCGCTCCGCGCAACGCAGGCCCAGTTCCACCGCCAATTGGTTGCTGGCCTTGTGTCCCAGGTCCTGATGATCGAGCCAGCGTTGCAAATGGGTGTAGTGGCCGCCGTCTTCGCGTTCCACCACGCGTTTGGCCGCGTCCAGGGCTGTTTCGTCGATTCGGGTGCGGGTGAGCAACGCCATCAGCAGGTCCAGGACCTTGCGCTGATTGGCCGCCGGCGCCTCGATGACGAATGTGGTGTCGGCGTTGTTGGTGAAGGCGTTCCACTCACCCCCCAACGCCTGCATACGCTCCTCCAGACCGCCTTCGCCTGTCTCGTCGATGCCACTGAACAATAAATGCTCAAGCAGATGCGGCAGCTCTTTATCGGCACAACTGAAGTCGTCCAGGCCCACGCCGACCACCAGGCGAATCGCCACATGCCCGCGCTCACTGCCGGGCTTGAGCAGCAGTTGCATGCCGTTGGGCAAGGCATAACCTTCGACCTGAAACCGGTCCAGGGCAACCGCAGGCAGCGAGCCAAGCAAGAAAAGGGTGAGTAACAGACCACGCATAAAACGGCTTCCTGGCGACTGACAGTCCAATCCTACTGACTGGACAATGCGCCAGATGTTCAAGGCGAATGGTTGATGTCCGCTATTTCATCCGCCGACAGCGCGCCGATCTCGGCGCTCTCCAGCACCACGTAGGCGCTGCCGCAGAACAGCGAGTTCAGGCGGCGCATGTCGGCAATCAGCTCCAGGTGCAGGGCACTGGTCTCCAGGCTTTGCAGGATCTTGCGTTGCAGACGGCTGACGTGGGCGTGGGCCATGCGCCGTTCCTGCGCCCGAAAGCGCCGTTTCTCACGCAGCAAATGGCGAGCGCTTTCCCGGTCGGCACTGAGAAACACCGACATGCCCAGCCGCAGGTTGGCAATCAATTGGCTGTGCAACCCGGCCAACTCTTCCAGGCCCACATCGGAAAAGGACCGGCGTTGCGAGGTTTTCTGCTGCTGGACCTTGCGCAGCATGCGTTCGATGAGGTCGCTGGCCAGCTTCAGGTTGATCGCCAGCTCGATGATCTCCGCCCAGCGACGGCTGTCCTGTTCGCTGAGGTCTTCCCGGGGCATTTGCGCCAGGTACAACTTGATGGTGCTGCACAGCGCCTCGACGTCGTCACTCATGCGCCGCACTTCCTGGGTAACGGCGCTCTGCTGGCCGTTCAGGACATCGAGCATGGCTTCGAGCATGTTTTCGATCAGGTCGCCGATGCGCAGGGTTTCCCGGGCGGCGTTTGCCAGCGCCAGGCTTGGCGTGGCCAGGGCCGTGAGGTCCAGGTGCCGGGGCTTGGCCGTGCCGTTGGTCTCCGGGCGCTCCGGCAGCAGCCAGGCACAGAGCCTGGCCATCGACGCGACGCTGGGCAACAGCACCAGGCAGCGCACGGTGTTGTAGAGCAGGTGGAAGCCGATCACCGTTTCCTGGGCGCTGAAAGCCAGGCTGTCCAGCCAGCCGACCAGCGGGTCAAGCACTGGAATGATCAGCAACAGGCCGATCAGCTTGTAGAGCAGGCTGCCCAGCGCCACCTGGCGCCCGGCGGCGTTCTGCATGCTGGTGCTGAGAAACGCCAACACGCCGCTGCCGATGTTGGCGCCGATCACCAGGCCGATGGCCACTGGCAGGCTGATCACCGCCGCGCCGGCCAGGGTCGCGGTCAGCAGCACGGCGGCCAGGCTGGAATACGAGATCATCGCGAACAGCGCACCGATCAACGCGTCGAGGAGGATGTCGCCGGTCAGCGAGGCGAAGATTACCTTTACGCCTTGGGCGTGGGTGATGGGCGCAGCCGCTTCGACGATCAGTTGCAGGGCCAGGATGATCAGGCCCAGGCCGATGCCGACCCGGCCCATTTGCCCGGCACGGGTCTGTTTGCGCGAAAGGAAAAAAATCACCCCGAGGAAGATCAGCAGCGGCGACAGCCACGACAGGTCCAGGGTCAGCACCCGGGCCATCAGTGCGGTGCCGACATCGGCGCCGAGCATGGTCGCCAGGGCCGGGGTCAGCGCCATCAGGCCCTGGCCGACGAAGGAGGTGACGAGCATCGCCGTGGCGTTGCTGCTCTGGACCATGGCCGTGACCGTGATGCCCGCCAGGAACGCCAGCCAGCGCCTGGACATGTTCTGGCCGATGACATGGCGCAGGTTCGACCCATAGACCCGCAAGATGCCGGTACGGACGATGTGCGTCCCCCAGATGAGCAGGGCCACGGCGGAGAGTAGATTCAGCAGGGTCAGCATGAGGAGCCCCCTGTTAACGTCCCAAAGGGACAAATTGGCGATGCGACATGGTCTGTTGTTGTACTTAAGCTGTAGTTGGCGAACGGTTCGAACGCCAGCATTGCACAGCTAAAGAATTGATTGAAACAAAACTGTCATGAAGACAGGAGACAGGACAACAAAGGTTCCTTGTGGGAGCGAGCCTGCTCGCGATAGCGGTGCATCAGCCACCGCAGTGCCAACTGTCACATCGCTATCGCGAGCAGGCTCGCTCCCACATGGGTCCTGGCTAGGCCGCTTTCGGGCAGGCATGAAAAAGGGGCTCCAAAGAGCCCCTTCGTGCACTGCTACGTTCAGTTACTGACCCGGTACATCCTTGCGCAGTTTTACCGGGTCCTGCTGCTTGCGCTTGCGTGCAATCGCGGTGCGCATCTTGATGTTGATGGCTTCCACCGCCAGGGAGAAGGCCATGGCGAAGTAGACGTAGCCTTTTGGCACGTGCACATCGAACGACTCGGCGATCAGTACGGTACCCACCACCAGCAGGAACGACAGCGCCAGCATTTTCAGCGATGGGTGCTTGTCGATGAAGGCGCTGATGGTGCCCGAGGCCAGCATCATCACCAGCACCGCGACGATGATTGCCGCCACCATCACCGGGACATGGGACACCATGCCGACCGCGGTGATGACCGAGTCCAGGGAGAACACGATGTCGATGATGGCGATCTGGATAATGGTGTAGAGGAAGTTGCCACCCTTGCCCGAAGGCTCGTCGCTGTTCTCATCTTCGCCTTCCAGCGCGTGGTACATCTCCTGGGAGCTTTTCCACAACAGGAACAGGCCACCGAAGAACAGGATCAGGTCACGACCGGAGATGCCCTGACCGAACACTTCGAACAAATCGGCGGTCAGGCGCATCACCCAGGTGATGGACAGCAGCAACAGGATCCGCGTGACCATGGCCAGCGCCAGGCCGAAGATCCGGGTGCGCGCCTGCATGTGCTTGGGCATGCGACTGACCAGGATCGAGATCATGATGATGTTGTCGATGCCCAGGACGATTTCCAGGGCGGTCAGGGTAAAGAAGGCAACCCAGATTTCCGGGTTGGTCAGCCATTCCATGTGAGTTCCTTTAGCGAGTGTTAGGCCGCGCCGCGTCTTCAGCTACCTGAAGGCGTGGCGCAGGGGCATTGCTTTTATAGAGTGCTGAACAGCGGAAAGATCCCCATCAGCAAGGCGGCAACCATTATGCACAGGCACACCAGCACTGCCCACTTCAGGGTGAAGCGCTGGTGATCGCCGAACTCGATCCCGGCCAGGGCCACCAACAGGTACGTCGACGGAACCAGCGGGCTCAACAGGTGGACAGGCTGGCCGACGATCGAGGCACGGGCCATTTCCACGGCGGTGATGCCGTAATGACTGGCCGCTTCAGCGAGCACCGGTAACACACCGTAATAAAATGCATCGTTCGACATGAAGAAGGTGAACGGCATACTCGCCAGCGCGGTGATCACCGCCAGGTACGGGCCAAGGAAGTCCGGGATCACCGCCAGCAGGCTCTTGGACATGGCGTCGACCATGCCGGTACCGGACAGGATGCCGGTGAAGATACCCGCCGCGAAAATCAGCCCGACCACCGCCAATACGCTGCCGGCGTGTGCCGCAACGCGGTCTTTCTGCTGCTGCAGGCACGGGTAGTTGACGATCATGGCGATGCTGAAGGCCACCATGAACAGCACCGGCAGCGGCAGCAGGCCGGCGATCAGGGTGCACATCAGGGCCAGGGTCAATGCGCCGTTGAACCAGATCAGCTTCGGACGACGGGCGTCCGGGAACTGCGACACGCTGATTTCGCTGTGGTCGATTTCGTCATGGGCCAGGTGCAATTCACCCAGGCGTGCCCGCTCGCGTTTGCCATACAGGTAGGCAATTGCCAGGATCGCCAGCACACCGAACGCCATCGCCGGAATCATGGGCACGAAGATGTCGGACGGATCCACATGCAAGGCACTGGCCGCACGGGCCGTCGGACCGCCCCAAGGGGTCATGTTCATCACGCCACCGGCGAGGATGATCAGGCCGGCCATGATCCGTGGGCTCATGCCGATGCGGCTGTAGAGCGGCAGCATCGCGGCCACGCAGATCATGTAAGTGGTCGCGCCGTCACCATCAAGGGAAACGACGAGCGCCAGAACGGCGGTGCCGACCGAAACTTTCAACGGGTCGCCCTTGACCAGCTTGAGGATCTTGCGCACGGCCGGGTCGAACAGGCCGGAGTCGATCATCAGGGCAAAATAGAGAATGGCAAACATCAGCATCACCCCGGTCGGGGCGAGCTTGGTGATGCCTTCGAGCATCATCGGGCCGATTTTCGGTGCGAAGCCACCGAACAGGGCGAACAGGATCGGGATGATGATCAAGGCGATCAGCGCGGACAGGCGCTTGGTCATGATCAGGAACATGAACGTGATGACCATGGCAAAGCCAAGGAAAGTCAGCATGGGAAATACTCCAGGCGTGGCGCGGCGGGCAAAGGCGAACCGGACAGGTCAGCGCAGGATGCGGGGCTCGGGACGGACGGATGGAGTTGAAGCGACAGGGTAGGTAGCTGCGGACATCAGGATCACCATTGTTGTTGTTAAAAAGGCCGAGCGGGATGTGGAAATCCGTTTCTGGCCACCGGTCTTTTGCCGGTAGTGAGGCGATCCTAATCGCGCAAGCTTTCAGCAGGCTTTCGCTGCAGAAATGGTTTATCCCACCCGCGCCTGATAAGTCAGAACACCGAAAGATCCAACGGCCGCATGGCCCCCATCCAGATCGCATGGTCGGTGTGATCGGCCCGTTCATCGCCGGTATTGGGATGAAGAAAAATCACCAGCCCTTTGCGATAGAGCGCCAGCCACGGCAGGACCACGCCGATGTACTGCGGGTCGAACGCCAACTGGCAGCTCCAGTCCGGGTGCGGGCCCACCGGGCGCTGGTGGACGCGGCCCATTTTCAGCGGAAACAGTCGCGCCGCTTCCTCGCAGAACGCCCGCGCCTGGTCGAGGGTGCTGGCGTCGAAATACACGTGGGCGTGGTAGCCCTTGATGCGCTGCATGGGTCACTCCTCGAAAAGAGGCCGAACCCCAATCGTTTTCCGCGGGTCAGAGGCCTTATACGTGGAACAAAAAAGGGAATAACAGCCATGAAAAATGCCGAAACCCCGGTGATCAAAGTGGTGCTCTATGGTGCCATGAGCAGCCTCGGCAGCGCATTGATGGCTGAAATGCTGCGACGCCAGCATGAAGTGATCGCCATCCTCGATGATCTCACCGCCCTGGCGCCCCGCCCGGGCCTGCGGACCAAGCCTGGGGACCTGTTCGATCCCGAGCGGGTCAAGCAAAGTGTCGCCGGTGCCAGTGCCGTCATCTGCCTGCTGAACGCGCCGGGGTTGCCAATGAACAGCGAACAAGTCGAACGCACCTTGATTCCAGGCCCTGTGGAACAAGTATTGGCCGTGGATGCGCTGATTGCCGGCATGGAGGCGGTGAATATTTCCCGGCTGTTCCTGGTAGGCGATTTTGCCGTGCTCGACGAGGAGCAGGCCGACGACGATCTGCAGCGCCATGCCGCTGAAGAAGTGCTCGATGCCCTTAAGAACAGCACGTTGCAGTGGACCCTCATCAACACACCCTACGCCGCGCCCGGCTTGGGTATCGAGCATTTCAGCCAGGTCAGCACCAGCCTGGAACCCGGCCTGGCCGAATCCCTGGAGCGGCTGAACCGGGTGGCGGTGGGTATCGCGGACGAACTGCGCTTGAACCTGCACGTCGGCCAGCACCTGAACTTTATCGCCGCCACCTGACGGCTGTGCAAAACCCGTGGCGAGGGAGCTTGCTCCCGCTGGGCTGCGTAGCGGCCCTCGTTTTTTGCGTCTGCGCATCTGAACGGGGCAAGCTCCTCGTCACGCTCAAACAGCAATGGAGGGCAACGGCAGCCCCGTCAGCGATTCGGCGCTGTTGGCCTGTTCCTCCATCAACCAATCCACGAACAACCTGATCAATGCCCCGCGCCGCTTGCGCTGGGGCAAGACCACGTAATACCCCAGGCGTGACAACACTGTCTCGGCAATCGGCCGACACAACAGGCCTTGGGCCAATAAGTTATCCACAAGGTGCCGCCAGCCGATGGCAACGCCTTGGCCGCCAATCGCCGCCTGGATCAGCAGCGTGTAGTTGTCGAAGCGCAATTGCCCGGGTGCCGGTGGGGAGGTGATGCCCAGCTCGCGAAAAACACCGTTCCAGTCGAACCAGCTGCTGCTGTTGCCCGCGCGCAGATGCAGCAGGGGAAACTCCGCCAAGGCCTGGGCCGGCAAGGGCAGGGGACGCTCCTTGAGCAGCAGCGGGCTGCACACCGGAAAGACTTCTTCGCTGAACAGCCAGCGACTTTCGCCCTGTTTGAAGCGACCGTCGCCAAACAGTACGGCAACGTCGATATCGGTGCGAAGCATGTTGTGGTTACGCTCACCGGTCACCAGGCTGACGTCGATCTGCGGATTGGCCGCGTGAAACCGGTGCAAGCGCGGCATCAGCCAATACGCCGCAAAGGCGAAGTCCGTCGCCACCTGCAACACTTCATGCTGATGCTGGGCGGTAATCGCGCTCAGCCCCGCATCAATGCTCTGTAAACCGGCCTGCACCTGCTCGAACAGAATCGATCCGGCCTCGGTCAGTTCGATGCCGCGATAAATGCGATCAAACAGCCGCGTGCCCAATTGCTCCTCCAGCCGCTTGATCTGCTGGCTGATGGCCGGTTGCGTGGTACCCAGTTCAATCGCCGCTGCCGTGAAGCTTTGCTGACGGGCGGCGGCTTCAAAGGCGCGGAACAGTTCCAGAGACAGGTCACCCAAGGCGTCATACATAAGCTGTGCTTATCCTAGTCATTATCCTGCATGGGCTTTACCCCAATACCTGGGGGCTACATGCTCAATCGCAGCAATATCGCATAACTGTCCACTATGGAATGCCGCGAACACATGAAGCGCAAGAACATTCTTTTCATCATGGCCGATCAAATGGCCGCGCCAATGTTGCCGATCTACGGTCCTTCGCCGATCAAGTTGCCAAACCTGTCGCGCCTGGCCGCCGAAGGCGTGGTGTTCGACGCCGCCTATTGCAACAGCCCACTCTGCGCCCCGTCGCGCTTCACCCTGGTGAGCGGCCAGCTACCGAGCAAGATCGGCGCGTACGACAACGCGGCGGATTTCCCGGCGGACGTGCCGACCTACGCCCATTACCTGCGTCGCCTCGGCTACCGCACGGCGCTGTCCGGCAAGATGCATTTTTGCGGGCCGGACCAGTTGCACGGCTATGAGGAGCGCCTGACCAGTGACATTTATCCGGCCGACTACGGTTGGGCGGTGAATTGGGACGAGCCCGATGTGCGGCCGAGCTGGTTCCACAACATGTCCTCGGTGTTGCAGGCCGGCCCTTGCGTGCGCACCAATCAGCTGGATTTCGATGAAGAAGTGGTGTTCAAGGCCCAGCAGTACCTGTTCGACCATATTCGCGAGGACGGCGACCAGCCGTTCTGCCTGACCGTCTCGATGACGCACCCACACGATCCGTACACCATTCCCAAGGCCTTTTGGGATCTGTATGACGACAACGACATTCCGTTGCCGCCTACCCCGGCGCAAACGGAGCTCGATCCGCATTCCCAACGGTTGCTGAGAGTCTACGACCTGTGGGACAAGCCACTGCCTGTGGATAAGATTCGCGACGCGCGCCGGGCCTACTTCGGCGCGTGCAGCTACATTGACAGCAACGTCGGGAAGTTACTGCAAACCCTGGAGGACACCGGCCTGCTCGACGACACCATCATCATTTTCTCCGGCGATCATGGCGACATGCTTGGGGAGAAAGGCCTCTGGTACAAGATGCACTGGTTCGAAATGGCCGCTCGCGTACCGCTGCTGATCAGCGCCCCAGGTCAATTCGCCAGTGGCCGGGTCGGTGCCGCAGTGTCCACCGCCGACCTGTTGCCGACCCTGGTCGAATTGGCCGGCGGCACCTTGGAACCCGGGCTGCCGCTGGACGGGCGCTCGCTGGTACCGCACCTGCAAGGGCAGGGCGGTCATGACGAAGTGTTCGGTGAATACATGGCCGAAGGCACCATCAGCCCGTTGATGATGATCCGTCGTGGACCGTGGAAATTCATCTACAGCGAAGATGATCCGTGCCTGCTGTTCGATGTGCGCAACGATCCCAAGGAACTGGAAGATCTCAGCCAGTCTCCCGAACACCAGCGCGTGTTTGCCGATTTTCTCGCTGAAGCGCGGGCCAGGTGGGACATCCCGCACATTCATCAACAGGTACTCGCCAGCCAGCGACGCCGCCGCTTTGTCGCCCAGGCGCTGACCCTGGGCAAACTCAAGAGCTGGGATCACCAGCCGCTGGTCGACGCCAGTCAGCAGTACATGCGTAACCACATCGACCTCGACGATCTGGAGCGCAAGGCCCGTTATCCACAACCCTGCCAAAACCAATAACGAATAACGTAAGGGGAAGCACATGCAAAAGTTATCCACAGTACTGACCGCTGGGCTGTTGGCGCTAAGCAGTGTGTCGGCCTGGGCCGAGCAAAGCTGCGACACCGTGAAAATGGCCGACCCGGGCTGGAGCGACATCGCCGCGACCAACGCTATTACCGGTTTTCTGCTGGACGGCATGGGCTACAAGGCCAAGGTCGACACCCTCGCGGTGCCCATTACCTTCGGCGGCCTCAAGGATGGCCAGGTCGACGTGTTCCTCGGTAACTGGATGCCGGCGCAACAGGGCTTCTATGACAAATTCGTCGCCACCGGTGATGTCACGCAGCTTGCCAAGAACCTCGATGGCACCGAATTCACCCTGGCGGTGCCGGACTACGTCTGGGACGCGGGTGTGCATAACTTTGCCGACCTGAACAAATTCGCCGACAAGTTCGAGAAGAAAATCTACGGCATCGGCTCCGGCGCCCCGGCGAACCTTTCCCTGAAAGAAATCATCAAGACCAACGATTTCGGCATGGGCGAGTGGAAACTGGTGGAGTCCAGCGAGCAGGCGATGCTGGCGGAGGTCTCCCGGGCGGTGAAGAAACAGAAGTTCGTGACCTTTCTAGGCTGGACACCGCACCCGATGAACGTGCAGCTGAAAATGCATTACCTCAAGGGTGGCGAGAAGTATTTCGGCGATACCGGCAGCGTCTATACGCTGACGCGCAAAGGTTATGCACAGGCCTGTCCGAACGTCGGCAAGCTGCTGACCAACCTGAGTTTCACCCAGGAAATGGAAAACAGCATCATGGCCGAAGTGGTGAACAACAAGGTCAGCAACGCCGATGCGGCCAAGGCCTGGATCAAGGCCAACCCGGCGGTGCTGGATAAATGGCTGGACGGCGTGAAGACGCTGGATGGCCAGGATGCGTTGGCGGCGGTGAAGGCCAAGCTCTGACAGCCCCGCTGCTTTGCGTGTTCTTTCTGAGGGCGCGGAGCACTGTCGCGAGGAAATCCATGTGGGAGCAAGCTTTGCTCCCACATAAATCTCCTCGCCACAAAGAGAGTGGTGCCTTGCCCTGATACTCTTGAGCCAAACCCCATCCTTGAGGCCCCATGGCAATCCCCACGCGCCATTCACTCTTTCCTTTCCTCAGCTGGCTGCCCCGGCAGACCCGCGCCAGTGTCGGTCGGGATCTGATCGTCGGCCTGAGTGGCGCGATTCTCGCGCTGCCCCAGTCCATTGCCTACGCATTGATTGCCGGTTTACCGCCTGAATATGGCCTGTACGCCGCAATCGTGCCGGTGCTGATCGCCTGTCTGTGGGGCTCCTCCTGGCACCTGATCTGCGGTCCTACGGCGGCGATCTCCATTGTCCTGTACGCCAGCGTCAGTCCCCTGGCCGTACCTGCCAGCCAGGACTACGTCACCCTCATCCTCCTGCTGACCGTGCTGGCCGGTATCTTCCAATGGTTATTGGGGTTGCTGCGTTTCGGTGCGCTGGTGAACTTCGTCTCGCACTCTGTGGTGCTGGGTTTTACCTTGGGCGCGGCGGTGGTCATTGCGTTGGGGCAATTGCCTAACCTGTTGGGCCTCGACCTGCCGAACGAAGCCACAGCGCTGAAAGGCTTGCTGATGCTGCTCAGCCACATCGGGGCTGTGGATAACCCGTCGTTGCTGCTGGGCTTGGGCACGCTGGTCCTGGGGATAGTGCTCAAGCGGGCGCTGCCGCGTTGGCCGAGCCTGTTGATCACCTTGGTCATCAGCAGCCTGGTGGTGTGGCTGTGGCCGGCGATGTTCGGTCATGTGGCACTGGTCAGCGCCTTTACCGGACGCCTGCCGCCGCTCACGCCGCTGCCGCTGGATCTGGAATTGATATTGCGCCTGCTGCCCGGCGCCGTCGCGGTGGGCATGCTCGGGCTGGTTACCAGCCTGTCCATCGCCCGCTCGCTGTCGGTACGTTCCGGGCAGTTGCTCGATGCGAATCAGGAGGTGAGGGCGCAGGGGCTTTCCAACATCGTGGGCGGATTTTTCTCCGGGTCGCTGTCGGCCGGTTCCTTTACCCGTTCCGGTCTCAGCTATGAAGCCGGAGCCTGTTCGCCCCTGGCCGGGGTGTTCTCGGCGCTGTGGGTGGCCTTGTTTGCGGTCGCCGGCGCAACATTGATCGCACATATCCCGATCCCGGCCATGGCCGGCAGCATTCTGCTGATCGCCTGGGGCCTGGTGGACCACCGCGGTATCCGGGCGCTGTTCCGGGTGAGTCGCGCTGAATTCGTGGTCATGAGCCTGACCTGCCTGGCGACGCTGCTACTGGAACTGCAAACCGCCATCTACGCCGGCGTGCTGGCCTCGCTGTTCTTTTACCTCAAGCGCACCTCACAGCCACGGGTGCAGCATTTCTGTGAAGGGGAAGCGGATATCCTGCGGGTGGGCGGCTCGATTTTTTTCGGCGCCAGTCATTTCCTGCAAGTGCGCTTGCAACGGTTGCAGGCGCAACGGGTGGTCATCGATGCCCAGCAGATCAACTTCATCGATTATTCCGGGGTGGAAATGCTCCACCAGGAAGCCCGGCGCCTGCGCAGCCAGGGCCGAAGCCTGACCCTGCGCCGGGCCCGGCCCCAGGTGGTGGACGAATTGAAGAAGCTGGAAGGGCCGGAGCGCTGCCCGATTCATTTCGAGGATTAAGGGGGGCAGCTTTGCTCCCACAGTGGGTTACAGCGCCAACTGGCGACGCAACTCGGCCAGCACCGGCGCGGTGTCCGGGCGTACCCCACGCCACAGGTAGAACGCTTCACCCGCCTGCTCGGCCAGCATGCCCAGGCCATCCATCGCCACCGCCGCGCCGTGTTCACGGGCCCAACGGCAGAACGCGGTCGGCTCCTTGCTGTACATCATGTCGTAGCAAAACGTCTTGCCCGGTTCGATCAAACTTCCGGCAATCGGCGGTACATCCCCTGACAGGCTTGCCGACGTGGCGTTGATGATCAGGTCCACCGGCTCCTGCAGCCAGTCGAAACCGCTGGCGGAGACCGGGCCCAGGTCCGCGAACAGCTCGGCAAGCAATTCAGCTTTTTCCACCGTGCGATTGGCGATGATCACCGAGGCCGGACCTTCGGCCAGCAACGGTTCCAGGGCGCCGCGCACCGCACCGCCGGCGCCCAGTAACAGGACGCGCTTGCCCTTGAGGCCAAAGCCGGCGTTGACTGTCAAATCCCGCACCAGCCCGGCGCCGTCGGTGTTATCACCCACCAGGCGCCCATCGGCCAGTTTGCTCAACGTATTCACAGCCCCGGCCCGCTGCGCCCGTTCGGTCAGGCTATCGGCCAGGCGAAAGGCGTCTTCTTTGAAGGGGACGGTGACATTTGCCCCGCGCCCCTCGCGGAAAAATTCCCGCGCGCAGCCTGCAAAATCCTCCAGGGGCGCCAGCAGTGTGCTGTAGTCCAGCGCTTGCACGGTCTGTTCGGCAAACAAGCGGTGGATCAGCGGTGACTTGCTGTGACCGATCGGATGACCTATTACCACGTAGCGATCCATGAGTGTCCCCTCGTTCAGGCCGTCGCCAGCCAATCGCGATCCTGCAGGAAGTATTCGGTCAACCGTGCTTCTTCACTGCCAGGTTCGGCTTTCCAGTCGTAACCCCAGCGTACCTGCGGTGGCAACGACATCAGGATCGACTCGGTACGCCCGCCCGATTGCAGGCCGAACAGGGTGCCGCGGTCATAGACCAGGTTGAATTCCACGTAGCGCCCACGGCGAAATTCCTGGAACTCCCG
The DNA here is from genome assembly GCF_018614775.1 of Pseudomonas fluorescens. Classification (GTDB taxonomy): domain Bacteria; phylum Pseudomonadota; class Gammaproteobacteria; order Pseudomonadales; family Pseudomonadaceae; genus Aquipseudomonas; species Aquipseudomonas fluorescens_BY. The sequence goes on along the minus strand of NZ_JAGGOF010000001.1, from coordinate 48,291 downwards.
TTGTTTGGCGGTGAACGCGTCATGCTTGCGACGACGCATGATCGGCAGGTAGGCCTCGATGTAGGCGTCACCGATGGCACGCATGAAAGCGAAACTGGTGTCGAAATCCCACTCGTTCAGGTCGTCGAAAAACAGGCCGCCGATACCCCGCGGCTCGTTGCGATGCTTGAGATGGAAATAGCTGTCGCACCAAGCCTTGTAGCGCGGGTACACCTGCGGGCCGAACGGCGCGCAGGCCTGTTCGGCAACGCGGTGCCAATGCACGCAGTCTTCCGCCACGCCGTAGTAGGGCGTCAGGTCGAAGCCGCCGCCGAACCACCAGACCGGCTCTTCGCCTTCCTTTTCAGCGATGAAAAAGCGCACGTTGGCGTGGGACGTCGGCACGTGGGGGTTGTGCGGGTGGATCACCAACGACACACCCAGGGCCTCGAAACCACGCCCGGCCAGTTCCGGCCGGTGGGCGCTGGCCGACGGTGGGAGACCGCTGCCGAAGACGTGGGAAAAGTTGACGCCGCCCTTTTCGATCACCGTGCCGTTTTCGATCACCCGCGTGCGCCCGCCGCCACCGGCAGGCCGGGTCCAGGCGTCCTCGGCGAAGCGAGTGCCGCCGTCCTCGGTTTCCAGGGCGGCGCAAATGCGGTCTTGCAGGTCGAGCAGGTAGGCTTTCACGGCCTCGGTGCGAGTGGACATGACATCACCTTGATCAGGGCTACGCTACGCGGCGTATAACGAGCCGGCGGCAAAAGGGCGCACAGGATACCACCGCACCTGCCCACGCCACAGTTGACGAAGATCAAGCTTAGGAGTCCGATAGCAGGCTTGGTAAAAAGCCCCGCAACAAGGAGAAGTGAAGATGGCCAAACGTATCCAGTTCCGTTCCCACGGCGGCCCCGAAGTGCTTGAGTACGTGGACTACCAACCCGCCGAGCCGGGCCCGCAGCAGGTGCGCGTCAGCAATAAGGCAATCGGCCTGAACTTCATCGACACCTACTACCGCAGCGGCCTGTATCCGCCACCGGCGCTGCCGTCAGGCCTGGGCGCCGAAGGGGCGGGGGTGGTCGAAGCCGTCGGCACCGACGTCACGCGGTTCAAGGTCGGTGACCGGGTAGCGTATGGCAGCGGCCCGCTGGGGGCCTACAGCGATGTACACGTACTGCCCGAGGCCAACCTGGTGCATTTGCCCGAATCCATCAGTTTCGAACAGGCGGCCGGGATGATGCTCAAGGGCCTGACTGTGCAGTACCTGTTGCGTCAGACCTATGAACTCAAGGGTGGCGATACCGTCCTGTTCCATGCCGCCGCCGGTGGCGTCGGGTCGCTGGCCTGCCAATGGGCCAAGGCCTTGGGCGTGAAACTGATCGGCACCGTCAGCTCAGCGGAAAAAGCCGCTATCGCCAAAGCCCACGGCGCTTGGGAAACCATCGACTACAGCAAGGAGAACGTCGCACAGCGCGTGCTGGAATTGACTGACGGCAAGAAGGTGCCCGTGGTGTACGACGGCGTCGGCAAGGACACTTGGCTGACCTCGCTCGATTGCGTGGCGCCGCGTGGCCTGCTGGTGAGCTTCGGCAACGCCTCCGGGGCGGTGGACGGCGTGAACCTGGGGATTCTGTCGGCCAAGGGCTCGCTGTACGTCACCCGCCCGACCCTGGCGACCTACGCCAACAACGCCGAAAACCTGCAACGCATGGCCGATGAACTGTTCGGCATGATCAGCAGCGGCCAGCTCACGGTGAACATCAACCAGCGTTATCCGCTGGCAGAGGCGGCCAAGGCCCAGGCCGAGTTGTCGGCACGGCGCACGACCGGGTCGACTGTTTTGTTGCCTTGAGAACCCACAGTGGTTTTGTGTTGAGCACAGTATTTATGAACACCACAAATCAAGTGTGGGAGCGAGCCTGCTCGCGATAGCGGTATTTCAGCTGAGTTCAATGTCGCCTGACACGGCGCCATCGCGAGCAGGCTCGCTCCCACACGGGATCTGTGTCGAGCCAGACGGTTGTGTCCGGACTCAATCCGGCCGGACCACCTTCCCGGTGGCCAGGTCACGGATCACGCTGGGGTTCTTGCGTCCGCCCAGGTTGCCGCCAAGCACCAGGTCGACCTGTCCGCGGAAATACTGCTCGACGCGAATCCGCGTGCGCGCCGCCGGGCGGCCTTGGGGGTTGGCCGAGGTGGACACCAGCGGCCCGACCAATGAGCACAAGTCGCGCACCGTGGGATGATCGCTGACCCGCAGGGCGACGGTGTCGTGCACCCCGGTGATCCACTCCGGTAGCAGGTTCTGGTGCGGCACCAGCCAGGTATTGGGCCCCGGCCAGGTGCTGGCCATGCGGTCGAGCCAGCTGTCGGGGAAGTCTTCGAACAGAAAGTCGAACTGGTGAATGTTGTCAGCCACCAATATCAGCCCTTTGTCGGGCAGCCGCGACTTGATCGCCAGCAGGCGTTCTACCGCTTCCTCGTTCCATGGGTCACAACCCAGGCCCCAGACCGCTTCGGTTGGATAGGCAATCACCGCCCCGGCACGAATTTCTCGCGCGGCTTGTTGCACACGCCAACTGTTGACCATGAAAGATTCTCCCGCAACACAAAATAAGGCTGTGCGCAGTTTACCGATCTTCCCCATAAAACCTAGCGGGCAAACCAGCGCCCGTTGTCACAGATGGCGCGGCCTTCCATTTCCAGCTCGGTCAGCGCCGCCAGCACCTTGGGCAGGCCCCAGCCACTGGCGTCGGCCAACGCCTCGCTGCTCAGCGGTGCGGCATGGAGCAGGCGCAGCAGTGGATGCGTCACCGGCGTCGGCGCCGAGGCCAAGGGTAACTGCCAACCGCGCAAGGCTTCGAGGATGTGCTCGACGGTTTCCACCAACGCAGCCCCATCGCGGATCAGTTGATGGCAACCCCGGGCGCCAGGGTGATGGATGGACCCGGGAATGGCGTAGACCTCGCGGCCCTGTTCCGCCGCCAGGCGTGCGGTGATCAACGAGCCGCTGGCAACACTGGCTTCGACCACCAGCACCCCCAGGGATAAACCGCTGATGATCCGGTTGCGCCGCGGAAAGTTGCTGGCGTGGGGCGGGGCGTCCAGCGGGAACTCCGATAACACCGCGCTACCCTGGGCAATCATCGCGTCCGCCAAGCGCCGATTGCGCTGTGGATAAAAATTTTCCAGCCCGGTGCCCAACACGCCGATTGTCTGTCCGCCAACATCCAACGCGGCCTGATGCGCCGCCGCATCGATGCCCAACGCCAGGCCACTGGTGATAACGAAACCGGCGCCAGCCAGGCTTCGGGAAAACGCCGCCGCCGTGTCCATGCCGGGGCGCGAAGCCCGGCGACTGCCGACCATCGCCAACTGCGGTTTTTCCAGAATTGCGGCGTCACCAGCGGCGAACAGCAACGGCGGCGCATCGCTGACCTGCGCCAGCAGCGCCGGGTACTCGGGTTGGTCCCACATCAGTAAATGCTGGCCCGGACGCTCTAGCCAGGCCAATGCGCGGGCGGCGCCGTCACGCACGTCGGGGTTGCGCCGGGCCTCGGCACACGCCACGGGCAACCCCAGCGCCCGCCAGGCGCTGGCCGGCGCGCTGATGGCTTTTGAGGCCGAGCCAAAGGCTTGCAGCAAGGTCATGAAACGTTTGGGTCCCAGCTCCGGCAGGCGGTGCAGGCGTAACCGGGCCTCCAGTTCCGCGGGGGAAACCGAAGCAGATTCAGGCATTGGCATCGGATCATCCTTGACCGTAATAAGCCCCGTGCAAGCGGGGACAAGCTGTGGATAACTCTGTTGGTAACTTGTGAGACACGTTATGGATTACGGACCTTGTCGAGCACCGCCAGCGAGCGCGAGGCATATAGCACCAGGCCATAGCTGAGCTTGTCGTAGGTACGGAAAACCATCAGCAAGCCGGCCCGTTCATCCGGGATCTTCACCGGTTGCCCGGTGATCCGGTCGCGCACGGTTTCGCCGGTCTTCATCACGGCCAGCACGCTGCCTTCGACCAGCCCGTCGCGACGGCCCTTGTTCAGGGTCACCACATCCAGCGCCCCGATCTGGGTGACGCCCCGGGGCACGTCAAGGATCAACCCGTTGACAGCTGATTTCGGCGCGCTGGGCATGAACGTCGAGTTGATCGAGCGCCCCTCGCTGCTGAACAGACGGTCGCCAAGGCGCACTTCCTGAGTAGTGCGTTGCAGGACGAGGGTGGTGACATCCCCTTCGCGGGCAACCACTTCGCCACCGCCGATGTCATCGGCGTTGATGCCCAGGAACTCCTTGGTCTCGGGGTCGGTGTAGACCTTGCCCTGGCGGAAAATCCCGTACGCTGTCTGGCTCGGGTCGAGATTGCCACGCGCAAAGACCCGGTCTCCCGCGCCGCTGAGGACCCGCTCGGCATTGCCAGCGACGATGTAGGGCGCCTTGTTGAAGTCCTCGACCTGGTCGACGATGCGGTTGCTCAGCAGGAAACTGTTGATGGCTTGCAGGGGAATGCTCGGGATGGCATCGGCCACCGGCGAGCTGCGGATGCGCGGCGACAACTTGATGGTGCCCCGCGAAGTGCCGCGGTTGAGGGTCAGCCGTGGCTGGCCGTCGACATAGACCAGCGACAGGGTGTCACCGGGGTAGATCAGGTTCGGGTTTTCGATCTGCGGGTTGGCGTGCCAGAGCTCCGGCCATTTCCAGGGCTCACGCAGGTATTTGCCGGAAATGTCCCACAGCGTGTCCCCCGTCACCACCGTGTATTGCTGGGGAAAACCTTCCCGAAGTTGCACCTGCCCGTGCGCGATACCGGCCGAAGCCAGGAGCAGCAGGGCGAGTAGTGATTTCCTCATGCGGTGAATCCCTTTATTATGTGCGTTCGCGTAAAACGCCAGAGCCCCCGTGGCTCGCTCCGTCAGGCGCCATGCTGCAAGCAGCAGCGTTTCAGGAACAACGTTTTACAACGGTAGCCTGCATCCCAAGACACGCCAGGCCAGCCACCCGACTTTACCTCACACGTGCATTTATCAAGCTTATGGCCATTTTGAACATTCTCGAATTTCCGGACCCGCGCCTGCGCACTATCGCCAAACCGGTGGCCGTAGTGGACGACGAAGTGCGTCAGTTGGTCGATGACATGTTTGAAACAATGTATGAAGCGCCAGGCATCGGCCTCGCCGCGACCCAGGTCAACGTGCACAAGCGTATTGTCGTGATGGACCTCTCCGAAGACCGCAGCGAGCCACGGGTGTTCATCAACCCCGAGTTCGAGACCCTGACCGACGAGATGGAGCAATACCAGGAAGGCTGCCTCTCGGTGCCGGGTTTCTACGAAAACGTCGACCGCCCGCAGAAGGTCAAGATCAAGGCCCTGGACCGCGACGGCCAACCCTATGAGCTGATCGCCGAAGGCTTGCTGGCGGTGTGCATCCAGCACGAGTGTGACCACCTCAACGGCAAGTTGTTCGTCGATTACCTGTCGACCCTCAAGCGTGACCGGATCAAGAAAAAACTGGAAAAACTTCATCGCCAGAATGCTTGATGCCCTCCTTCAAAGGCTTGCCACGGCAAGCCTTTTTCTTTATGCGACTGCTTTGTAAGTGAGAGCCTCCCATGACTGAGCCACTGCGCATCGTCTTTGCCGGCACCCCCGAATTTGCCGCCGAACACCTCAAGGCCCTGCTGGCCAGCCCGCATGAAATCGTCGCGGTCTACACCCAGCCGGATCGTCCGGCCGGTCGCGGGCAAAAACTGATGCCCAGCCCGGTCAAGCAACTGGCCCTGGAAAATGCCATCCAGGTGTTGCAGCCGCCAACCCTGCGTGATGCACAAGCCCAGGCCGAGCTGGCCGCGCTGAAGCCGGATCTGATGGTGGTGGTTGCCTACGGCCTGATCCTGCCCCAAGTGGTGCTGGACATCCCGCGCCTGGGTTGCATCAACAGCCACGCCTCGCTGCTGCCGCGCTGGCGCGGTGCGGCGCCGATCCAGCGCGCCGTGGAGGCCGGTGATGCCGAAAGTGGCGTGACCGTGATGCGCATGGAAGCCGGCCTCGACACCGGGCCGATGCTGCTCAAGGTCAGCACCCCCATCAGCGCCGCAGACACCGGTGGCAGCCTGCACGACCGCCTTGCGCTGATCGGCCCGCCGGCTGTGGTCCAGGCCATTGCCGGCCTGGCCGCCGGTACGTTGACGGGCGACGTGCAGGACGACAGCCTTGCCACTTACGCGCACAAACTGAACAAGGATGAGGCCCGCATCGACTGGACCCGTCCGGCCATCGAGCTGGAACGCCTGGTACGTGCCTTCAATCCGTGGCCCATCTGCCACAGCACCTTGAGCGGCGAAGCCCTGAAAGTGCTCGCCGCAAGCCTTTGCACAGGGCAGGGCGCGCCGGGTGAAATCCTTGACGCCAGCAAGGACGGCCTCGTCGTGGCCTGCGGTGAACAAGCGCTGTGCCTGACGCGTCTGCAATTGCCCGGTGGCAAGGCGCTGAACTTCAGCGACTTGTTCAACAGCCGTCGTGAGAAATTTGCCGTCGGTACCCACCTGGGCCACGCGGCGGACGCCTCATGAACCCGCGTCTGGCCGCCGCCAAGGCACTCGCCGCTGTCCTCAGCGGAAAAGCCTCACTTAACAGTTCCCTGCCGACCCAACTGGACAAGGTCGAAGACCGTGATCGCGGCTTCACCCAGGACCTGGCGTTCGGCACCGCCCGCTGGCAGCCTCGGCTATCGGCCCTGGCGGCGAAGCTGTTGCAGAAGCCGTTCAAAGCCGCCGATGCCGACGTCGAGGCGCTGCTATTGGTGGGGCTTTACCAATTGCTCTACACCCGTGTTCCGGCCCACGCCGCCATCGGCGAAACCGTGGGTTGCGCCGACAAGCTGAAAAAGCCCTGGGCCAAGGCCCTGCTCAATGCCGTGTTGCGCCGCGCCCAGCGTGAAAGCGAAACCCTGCTGGCCGAGCTGGAACACGACCCGGTGGTGCGCACCGCCCACCCGCGTTGGTTGCAGAAGTCGCTGAAAGCCTTCTGGCCTGAGCAATGGGAAGCCATCTGCGCGGCCAACAATGCCCATCCGCCGATGATCCTGCGGGTCAACCGCCGTCATCACACTCGCGATGCCTACCTGGCCCTGTTGGGCGAGGCCGGCATCCCCGCCATACCCTGCGCCTACAGCCGCGACGGTATCGTCCTGGAAACCCCGGGCGATGTCCGCGCACTGCCAGGCTTTGCCGAGGGTTGGATCAGCGTCCAGGACGAAGCCGCGCAATTGGCCGCCGACCTGCTGGAACTGGCGCCCGGCCAACGGGTGCTGGACGCCTGCTGCGCACCGGGTGGCAAGACTTGCCACATCCTCGAGGCCGAGCCGAAACTGGCTGGCGTAATAGCGGTCGACCTGGAAGCCAAGCGCCTGGTGCGCGTGAAGGAAAACCTCGAGCGCCTGGGGCTGGACGCCGAGCTGATCGCCGCCGACGGCCGTGACACCGCGTCCTGGTGGGACGGCAAGCTGTTCCAGCGCATCCTGCTGGACGCCCCATGCTCCGCCACTGGCGTGATTCGCCGTCACCCGGACATCAAGCTCACCCGCCAGCCGGACGACATCGCGGCCTTGGCGGTGTTGCAAGGCGAGCTGCTCGATGCGATGTGGCCGACCCTCGACGTCGGGGGCATCCTGCTCTACGCCACCTGTTCGACGTTGCCGACCGAAAACACCGACGTGATCGACGCCTTCCTCGCCCGCACCTCCGGCGCCCGGGAGCTGGACATCGCCACCCAGGCCGGCCTGAAGCAGCCTCATGGCCGCCAGTTGCTTGCCCAAGAGGGCGGTCACGACGGGTTCTACTACGCCAAGCTGATCAAGATCGCCGCCGCACGCGGTTAAGACCGATTCGATAGGAGTGAGCGGATGAAAATCATCATCCTCGGCGCAGGGCAGGTCGGCGGTTCGCTGGCGGAACACTTGGCCAGCGAGGCCAATGACATCACCGTGGTCGACACCGACGGCGAACGCCTGCGGGATTTGGGCGATCGTCTCGACATCCGCACCGTGCAAGGTCGCGGGTCATTGCCGACGGTGCTGCGCCAGGCCGGTGCCGACGATGCCGACATGCTCGTGGCCGTCACCAACAGCGATGAAACCAACATGGTCGCCTGCCAGGTCGCCCACACGTTGTTCCATACCCCGACCAAAATCGCCCGGGTGCGCGAAGCGGCCTACCTGACACGCGCCGACCTGTTCGACAACGACGCGATCCCGGTGGACGTGCTGATCAGCCCCGAGCAGGTGGTGACCCACTACATCAAGCGCCTGATCGAACACCCCGGGGCCTTGCAGGTGATCGACTTTGCCGAAGGCAAGGCGCAACTGGTGGCGGTGAAGGCCTACTACGGCGGCCCGCTGGTGGGCCAGCAACTGCGCCAGTTGCGCGAGCACATGCCGAATGTCGAGACCCGTGTGGCGGCGATCTTCCGCCGCGACCGGCCGATCCTGCCCCAGGGCGATACGGTGATCGAAGCGGACGACGAGGTATTTTTCATCGCCGCCAAAGCGAATATTCGCGCGGTAATGAGCGAAATGCGCCGCCTCGATGAGCGCTACAAGCGCATCGTCATTGCCGGCGGCGGACAGATCGGCGAACGCCTGGCCGAAGCCATCGAAAGCCGTTATCAGGTCAAGATCATCGAGATGAGTCCGGCCCGCTGCCGCTACCTGTCCGACACCCTCGACAGCACCGTGGTGCTGCAGGGCAGCGCCTCCGACCGGGACCTGCTGCTGGAAGAAAACATCGCCGAGGCCGACATCTTCCTGGCCCTGACCAACGACGACGAAGCCAACATCATGTCGTCGCTGTTGGCCAAGCGCCTGGGGGCGAAGAAGGTCATGACCATCATCAACAACCCGGCCTACGTCGACCTGATCCAGGGCGGCGACATCGACATTGCCATCAGCCCGCAACTGGCAACCATCGGCACCCTGCTGGCCCACGTGCGGCGCGGCGACATCGTCAGCGTGCACTCCCTGCGCCGCGGCGCCGCCGAAGCCATCGAGGCCATTGCCCACGGCGATGCCAAGTCCAGCAAAGTGATCGGCAAGGCCATCCGCGACATCGGCCTGCCGCCAGGCACCACCATCGGCGCCATCATCCGCGACGAAGAAGTGCTGATCGCCCACGACGACACGGTGGTCCAGGCCGGCGACCACGTGATCCTGTTCCTGGTGGATAAAAAGCACATTCGCGACGTCGAGAAGCTGTTTCATGTGGGGTTGAGCTTCTTCTGATCCAGCATCTGCTGTGACAGTCATGGCCTCATCGCGAGCAGGCTCGCTCCCACATTTGCACCACATTCCCTTGTGGGAGCGAGCCTGCTCGCGATAGCAATCCGTCTTGCAACAGATCCATCCCTGACACAACCCACAAGGAAAGCCCGCCATGCTCGACTCCCTGGAAAAAATGCTCGCCAAGAGCGTGGACAACCCCCTGCTGCGCTTCGGCCTGGGCAAGGGCTACCTCGACCTCGGCGATTTCCCCCGCGCCGCCGAACACCTCCAACGCTGCGTGGAACTCGACCCCAAGTATTCAGCCGCGTGGAAACTGTTGGGCAAGGCTCTCCAGGCCGGGGGCGATTTGCCGGCGGCACGCAAAGCCTGGGAACAAGGCCTGGACGCCGCCCGAGCCCACGGCGATAAGCAGGCCGAGAAGGAAATGACTGTGTTCCTGAAGAAACTGGATCGTCAGTCCTGACTTTCGCCTTGCATGCCGCGTAAATGAGACCGGTGTACACCACGGTTTTGTTTATTGAGTGTGAGAAAAGCCGGCTTGTTTAGTAACTTTTTACAGATCATGTCTTTTTGTTCACTGACGAATTGAATGAATTAAAGTTGGTTAAAATAAGAAATAATTTAGATTTATTCTTGATTGACTTGCCCCCATCACTTCCGATTGGGCGATCTCTGCGTATTTACTTCTCTGCCAGTCTTGTCTATTTCATTTGACTCCATATAAAAAGCGAAACGTCCTACTTTTTTTTCGGTGGAATTTTGGCATTCTCCGTTGCGTTCAACTGGATGGGTGCGAGAAACACCGTAGCGACACTTCGTAACATGCCTCCTGAATAAACCATTTCTGCTCGTTGATACTCTGTGCGCTTGTTGCTCAGGCCTTGAACTTAATTTCCTGTAGAAGAGTCGTGGATGTCGTACTCTGGAAAATTATCCGCCCATTATCTGGCTCTCGCCAAATCTCCCGTTTCCATCGAGAGTTTCGCGGGAGCGGATGTGCGTTTTTCAAATGAGTACGAAACACTCGAAAGTGAGGTGTCCAAGGCCCAGTCGATGCATGAACACGAGCAGGTCGACTGGCTAAAGGTTCTTGATCAAAGTGAATTGTTGTTACGCACTCAGTCGAAAGACCTGCGAGTGGCCGTCTGGCTGGCATGGGCGTTGTATCAGCGCGAGTCTTTCCAAGGGCTATTGGCCGGCCTATGTCTCCTGCATCACTTGTGTAAATGCCACTGGCCTGAGATCCACCCCACCAAACCTCGAACCCGTTCCGCCGCTGTCAGTTGGTTGGTCACTCGCCTGGAAAAGGCGTTGGGTGATGACGTCGCGGTCAAGGAGCAACTATCACTGTTCCGTCTCCTGGAGGCCCAACTGGAAGGTCTCGACATCATTTGCACCACCTATCTGGGTGACGAGGCCCCTTTGCTGTTGCCGCTGTGTCGGCGGCTCAAGAATATGATTCGGCGTGCCACTGAGAGCCAGCCGGAACCCGGCGCCATCCAGGCGGCAGTGACTCAGGTGAAGCAGACCGCCATTCAATTGCTCACCTCCCACGCTTCGATTGAAAACGAAAAAGAAGCTCGTAAAGCCCTACGCGCCCAGCAGGAAGGTGCTCGTTCACTCTGCGCCTGGTGGCTGAAACAAAAAACAACCGACATGCGCGCCCTACGGCTGAATCGCGCCTTGCTCTGGCTCACGATCGATGTCGTACCTGAGCGCAACGCAGAGCAGGTTACCCAGTTGCGCGGGTTACCTGTGGATAAGCTCAAGGCCTATCAGGACTCACTTTTACAAGGCAACTACGCCGATCTACTTGTGAAAATCGAGGCCAGCCTGGCCAGGGCTCCGTTCTGGCTCGATGGTCAAAGGCTCGCCTGGGAATGTCTGCGAGGCTTGAACGCCGAACAGGCCATGCGAGAGGTGGAAATCCACTTCGCGCTATTCATTCAGCGTCTGCCAGGTGTGTTGGAGCTGCGCTGGCATGACGGCACACCGTTTGCCGATTCGACGACTCTTGCCTGGATTGCCGCTCAGGTGATGCCTCACCTGCAACAGCCCAATACTGCGCCCAGTCCCGATGTCGTCAACGGTGATACGCCTTGGGAGCTGGCACTCGAAGATGCACGGTCGGTTCTGCACGAGGATGGCCTCAAGCCCGCCGTTCAACTGCTCAGGCAAGGCATGCAAAGTGTTTTTGGCGCCCGTGAGCGCTTTCTTTGGCGCTTCGCAATAGCTCGCTTATGCATCTCGGCCAAAAAATACGAGCTCGCCAAGATCCAGCTCGAAGCACTTGATCAGAGGCTGCAACACGCGGACCTGAATATCTGGGAGCCCGAGCTAGGACTCCAGGTGCTGCACCAATTGCATGACTGCTGCGAGCTGCTACCTCAGAACCATGCCGTACGTGAGTGCAGGGAAGAAACCTATCGCCGGTTGTGTTACCTCGACCTGGACCGGGTTATTGAATAGGCCTCAGGGTCAAAATCTCAAGGAAAAAATCATGGCCAAAGAAGGCTCTGTAGCGCCCAAAGAGCGTATCAACGTCACGTTCAAGCCCGCTACCGGTGGGGCTCAGGAAGAAATTGAACTGCCGCTGAAGCTGTTGGCAATCGGTGATTACACCCACCGCAAGGACGAGCGCAACGTTGAGGATCGTAAGCCGATCAGCATCGACAAGATGACGTTCGATGAGGTGCTGGCCAAGCAGGAGTTGACCCTGACGCTGAGCGTGCCAAACCGTCTGCAGGAAGAAAGCGAAACGCAAGCGTTAACCGTGCAGTTGCGCATCAACTCGATGAGCGCCTTCAACCCGGCCAGCCTGGTCGAGCAAGTGCCTGAACTGAAGAAGCTGATGGAATTGCGCGACGCGCTGGTAGCCCTCAAAGGGCCATTGGGTAATGCGCCTGCATTCCGAAAAGCAATCGAAGGCGTGCTGATGGCTGGTGAATCCCGTGTTCGCGTACTGGGCGAGCTGGGCCTGAAAGCTGATCCCATTTGCCAAGGAGGCTGATCCATGAGCAGTAGCGTAGCGCAGCAGAAGACCAGTGAAAAAGTTGAGTACAGCATTCTCGACAGCATCATCACCGAAACCCGCCTGTCTCCAGACGACGAGGCCTATGACATCGCCAAGCGCGGGGTTTCGGCATTCATCAAGGAGTTACTCAAGCCACAGAACAGGGGCGAGCCGGTCAAGAAGGCCATGGTTGATCGCATGATCGCCGAGATCGATGCCAAACTCAGCCGTCAGATAGACGAGATTCTGCACAACCCGGATTTCCAGGCGTTGGAATCCTCATGGCGCGGCTTGCAGTTGCTGGTTGCGCGTACCAACTTCCGCGAAAACATCAAAATTGAAATGCTCAGCGTCTCCAAGAACGATCTGCTGGACGATTTTGAGGATTCGCCGGAGGTCACGCAGTCAGGCCTGTATAAACATATCTACGCTGCGGAGTACGGGCAGTTTGGTGGGCAACCGGTAGGCGCGATCCTTGCTGATTACGCCATGTCGCCAAGCTCGCCGGACGTAAAACTCATGCAGTACGTATCCAGCATAGCTTGCATGTCCCATGCACCATTTATCGCCGCTGCCGGTCCTGAATTCTTTGGCTTGGAAAGCTTCGCTGGCTTGCCAGACCTCAAGGATCTGAAAGATCACTTCGAAGGCCCGCAATTTGCCAAATGGCAAAGTTTTCGCCATTCGGAAGATGCCCGTTATGTCGGATTGACGATGCCGCGCTTCCTGTTACGCCTCCCTTATGATCCAGAAGAAAATCCGGTCAAATCGTTTGTGTACAAGGAGACTGTTGCCAATAGCCACGAGCACTATCTGTGGGGCAATGCTGCGTATGCATTTGGCACATGTCTGACCGACAGTTTTGCCAAGTTCCGCTGGTGTCCCAACATTGTCGGGCCACAAAGCGGCGGGGCCGTTGAGGATTTACCTCTTCACCATTTCGCAAGTATGGGCGAAATCGAAACCAAGATACCAACCGAGGTGTTGGTTTCCGATCGACGCGAATACGAGTTGGCGGCGGAAGGGTTCATCTCCCTCACCATGCGCAAAGGAAGCGATAACGCCGCGTTTTTCTCTGCCAACTCTGTTCAGAAGCCGAAGCTATTCGGCAATAGTGCCGAGGACAAACAGGCTGAGCTGAACTACAAGCTGGGCACTCAGTTGCCCTACATGATGGTCGTCAATCGTCTTGCTCATTACTTGAAGGTTATACAGCGGGAGCAGTTGGGAACGTGGAAAGAGCGCATGGATCTGGAACGAGAGCTCAACAACTGGATCCGTCAGTACGTCGCTGACCAGGAAAACCCAAGTGCTGAAGTCCGCGGCCGTCGTCCATTGCGTGCGGCAAAGATCGTCGTCAGTGATGTAGACGGTGAGCCAGGGTGGTATCGCGTTGGCCTGAACGTGCGCCCTCATTTCAAGTACATGGGCGCTGATTTCACCCTGTCATTGGTTGGCAAACTGGACAGGGCGTAAGTGCGGTCATGTCCTACGGCAGCCTTTTCGAGCGCCTGGCTGGTGAGGTCGAAACGCGCAGGGGGTGGAGTACCGAGATGTGCGCCACCGCATCCGTGGTTGCACATCTGGCCAAGATGCTCAGCGTCCGTGCAGGTAGCGTATCGACGTTACCCGATTACGGGTTGCCAGAACTCAATGACATGCGCTTGAGCCTGCATGACGCAAGGAGCCAAGCCCGTTACGCGATTGAAGGCTTCATTGAGGCCTACGAACCGCGGCTCAGCAATGTTTGCGTCACATCGATGCCGAGCAGTGCCGATCAGCTTTGGCTGTCCTTCAATATCGACGGTTTGCTGGATGTGAAGGGTTTCAAGCGGCAGGTCAGTTTCATCGGATGCCTGGATGGCAGCGGTCAGGTCAAGGTCAGACAAGGATAGCCACTCATGTCGTTTAACTATTACTACCAGAGCGAGCTGACGGCGCTTCGTCAGTTGGGTCGACGTTTCGCCGAACGGAATCCGGCGTTGGCGCCCTTTCTGGGGCAGGCGGGGCGGGACCCGGATGTAGAACGGTTGCTGGAAGGCTTTGCCTTTCTGACCGGGCGACTGCGTGAAAAACTTGATGACCAGTTGCCGGAACTGAGCCATTCGCTGATGCAACTGCTTTGGCCGAACTATATGCGGCCGTTGCCGGCTTTCAGTATTTTGCAGTTCGATGCGTTGTCACGCTCCGGACCCGCCCTGCGGGTGGAACGGAATACGCCGGTCGAAAGCAAGCCCGTTCAGGGCGTGCGTTGCCAGTTTCTGACTTGCTACCCAACCGACGTCCTGGCACTGGAGCTGACCGGGTTGAGTTATTCGGTCAAGGGAAACGGGTCATTGTTGAGCCTGCGCTTGGAGATGCATTGTAACGGCCACTTGGGGGAGTTGCAGTTGAGCCGGTTGCGTTTGCATTTCACCGGCGAGCGTTATATCAGCCAGATGCTCTATCTCAGCCTGGTACGTAACCTTGAAAGCATCGAACTGATCCCGCTGGACGGTGCTGGCGAACCCCTCCGCGTCGAAGATAGCAGTCCCATGACGTTCAGGATCCCAGCCGCCCGTGTCCAGCCGGTAGGGTTTGCCGAAGAGGAAGCGTTGATCCCGTATCCGCTGAATACCTTTCGCGGCTATCGCTACCTGCAGGAGTATTTCGCTTTCCAGGACAAGTTCCTGTTCGTCGATGTCGATGGCCTGGACGTGTTCAACGCATTGCCCTTGAGCAGCCTCAAACGGATGCGTGGTCTGGATCTGCGCTTCGAGATCGGCAAAAGCAGCATTGAGCGGATGCGTCCAACGCTGGATAACGTAAAGCTTTATTGCACACCGATCGTCAATCTATTCAAGCATGATGCCCAGCCGATCCGCCTGGATGGCAAACAGGACGAATATCGGCTGTTACCGGCCCATTACGACTCTGAACACTGCGGGGTCTATTCGGTAGAGAGCGTTACCGGCTGGAACCCTGGCGGCCTGGGTTATCAGACCTATGTACCGTTCGAATCCTTTGAGCACGATTCAAGTTTTGATGTACCCCACAGCCGGCCGTATTACAGCGTTCGCCAGCGACCCTCCTTGTTGAACAGCCGCCTCGATACCTGTCTGGCTTTCGGTATTCAACACGCTCAGCCCTATGAAACGCTGTCAATCGAGCTGATGTGCACCAATCTGGATCTGCCGCGCCAACTCAGGCCCGGTGATATCAATCAACCTGGTGAAAAAACCCCTGAAGCGCTCGGTTTCCGCAACATCGGCCCGGTCACGCCGAGTTTCGCGCCCCCACTCAATAGCGACTTTCTCTGGAAGCTGATCAGCAACATGTCGCTCAACTACCTGTCACTGGCGGATGTCGATGCGCTCAAGGTGATCCTCGAAAGCTACGACTTTCCGCGGTACTACGACGAGCAAACCGAGAAGGTCAGCAAGCGCTTGCTGAGCGGGCTCAAGTCGATCAGGCACCAGCACGTCGACCGGCTGCACCGTGGGCTGCCGGTCCGCGGGTTGCGCACGGAACTCACCGTCGATCCACAGGGTTATATCGGCGAAGGTGATCTGTTCGTCTTCGCCTCGGTTCTCAACGAATTCTTCGCGCTTTATGCCAGCCTTAATTCGTACCACGAGCTGCGGGTGAACAGCACACAGGGAGAGGTGTACCAATGGACACCCCGCATGGGCCAGCAGCCGCTTCTATAAGCGTGCTGACACGAGAGATACGCGAGTACTCGCTGTTTCAGGCCGTGCTGCTGGTCATTGATCGGCTGCGTGAGGCCCATCCAAACCTGGATGATGAAGAGCTGTATGAGCGGTTGGAATTCCAGGCCAATCCAGGCCTGGGTTTCCCGGCCAGCGATATCGAGCGCGTAGAGTTTTTCGAGGAGCACGGAAAGGTGCGCGCACGTCTGCGCTTGAACCTGATCACCCTCGTGGGCGCAGGTTCGCCGCTACCGGCGTTCTATGGCGAGCAGGCTTTGAGTGATGAGAATAGCTCGACTCGCGATTTCCTCGACGTGTTCCACCATCGTCTCCAACGACTGATGCTGCCGATCTGGCGCAAGTACCGTTACTGCGCAAGTTTTCAGCACGGTGCTCGAGATCCATTTTCGGAACAGTTGTTTGCGCTGATCGGCCTGGGTGGAGAAACAATTCGCAAGGCCAACCAACTGAACTGGAAGCGTCTGCTGCCTTACCTGGGCCTACTGAGCCTGCGTGCTCATTCAGCCGCACTGATCGAAGCCGTACTGCGTTACTACTTCAAGCACGCTGAACTGTACCTCGAACAATGTATCGAGCGCCGGGTGGACATCCTCGACGAGCAGCGCAGTCGCCTGGGGAGCGCCAACAGCCTGTTGAGCCACGATCTCGTGCTCGGTGAAAGGGTACGCGACCGCAGTGGCAAGTTCCGAATCCATATTTCTGAGCTGGATTGGCAACGCTTCCACGAATTCCTTCCCATCGGCAGCAATTACCAGCCGCTGTGCTCGCTCGTGCGTTTCACTCTGCGCGATCCCCTCGAATACGACATTCGCCTATCCCTGCGCAGGCAGGAAATCCGAGCTCTGCGCATTGGAGAACAGAACGCTTGTCGGCTGGGATGGACCAGTTGGCTGGGTCATGAGCGCGCGGACGGCGTGGTGACTCTTGGCAGTAAAACTCATTAGGAAAGGATGACATGACCCACGTAGACCTTCAGCAGTGCAGTCCCTATGCCAGCGTAGCGTGTGAGTTCAGTTGAGGTGAGTGCGATGTTCGAGAGTGTTCCGCAACCCCTTGACTATGCTCAAGCGCTTTTAACGCAGTTTTCCAGGCTTTCGCGCTTGGTGGACGGAGCAGTGCTGGTAGGGGATTTCGCCCAGGGTGTGGCGCAACTCTGTGGGTGTGAACTGGTACAGCTGTACGCGCTTGATGCCACCCGCATCCACTTGGAAATGAACACCGAATGCCTGGAAGGCCATTTGCAATTCCGTGACCGGACAACCTTGCCTTCCGATTACAGCGATGAGCAACTTTTGCAATTCGCCCTGCGCCAGAACCGTGTGGTATGCCTTGACGCGTTGAGCGACAGCCTCCAGGAAACCCGGTTTTTACCGCACCGGGCTACGCCGTGGCAATCAGTGCTCTGTGTACCCCTCGTCA
The DNA here is from genome assembly GCF_018614775.1 of Pseudomonas fluorescens. Taxonomy (GTDB): domain Bacteria; phylum Pseudomonadota; class Gammaproteobacteria; order Pseudomonadales; family Pseudomonadaceae; genus Aquipseudomonas; species Aquipseudomonas fluorescens_BY. The sequence continues at coordinate 30,895 of NZ_JAGGOF010000001.1, read as the reverse complement.
ACCTGCGAGGGACCGCTGATGGCGTGTTGGTGTGCGCTAGCGATCAGCACATTGACTTGCAGGGATTTGCTGAGTCCCTGGGTCATCTTGGCGCATTTGTGCTGGGCCAGCTCCATCTGTTGCAGCGCCTGCACCGTCCTTGCGATGAGCCCCTGCCTATCAACAGGAGCCTGCCGAGTGCCAATGACTACGGCCTGATCGGCAAGAGTGCAGCGATGCGCAAGACCTGCTCAATGATCAGTAAGGTCGTGCATAGCCCCTATACCATCCTGTTGCGGGGGGAGACCGGTACCGGCAAGGAGGTAGTGGCGCGCGCCATCCACGACTCTGGACAGCGTCGGGCCAAGGCGCTTGTGGTGCAAAACTGCGCGGCAGTGCCCGAGAACTTGCTGGAAAGTGAGCTTTTCGGCTATCGCAAAGGTGCCTTTACCGGCGCTGACCGGGACCGTATCGGGCTGTTCGACGCAGCTCATGGAGGTACCTTGTTGCTCGATGAAATCGGTGACATGCCATTGTCCCTCCAAGCCAAGCTGCTGCGAGTGTTGCAGGAGGGTGAAATCCGTCCACTGGGGTCCAACGAAACGCACAACGTCGATGTGCGCATCATTGCCGCTACCCATCGCGACCTGAAGCAGTTAATGGAGGAGGGCAAGTTCCGCGAAGACCTGTACTACCGCCTCGCACAGTTTCCGATCCAATTGCCGGCACTACGGCAGCGCGACGGCGACATCATCGAACTGGCGCGGCACTTCGCTGACAAGGCATGCGCGCTCTTGAAGCGTGATCCGCTGCGCTGGTCGGATGCGGCGCTTGACCATCTGGCGGCCTATGGTTTCCCCGGAAACGTCCGTGAGCTCAAAAGCATCGTAGAAAGGGCCGTGCTGCTGTGCGAGGGCAGCGAGTTGCTCGTCGATCATCTGGGATTGCACATTTCACCCCCGTCCGAGCGCGGCCGTGTAAGCCTCAGAGAGCGCATGGTGCAGATCGAGCGGAGCCTTCTGATTGATGGCCTGCGCGAGTTCGGCGGCAACAAGGCGCGTACCGCCCGAGAACTGGGCCTGCCACTGCGCACACTGCTTTACCGCCTTGAACGCCTGAAAATTCAGCGCAGTGATTTCGATGATTGATCCTGCTCTTTTCCTACGTACCCATGCCAGCTCCGCCCACCAGCCTCTGGAGAACTTCATGTCTGTCTGTTCATGGTCAATTGTCCTGTTGACCCTTGTCCTGTCATGCAGCCTCGGCGGTTGCACCGGCAATTACACATTCAACGACAGCGATTATCGCCCTCTGGGCGACCCACAGGCGGTCAATCGTGGCAGTGACCCCCAGGAGCTTCTATAGATGGAACTTGTTTTCGAGATGCTGAACCCCGGGCACCTCACCAACGCACATCAACGTCGGAAATCTTTCGGACCGGCAGGCGGTGTGATCGGGCGGGGTGAGGACTGTGACTGGGTGATTCCCGATCGCCAGCGTCTGCTGTCCAAGCATCACGCACAGGTGAGTTCCCGCGAGGGCGTGTTTTTCCTGACCGATATCAGTGGAAACGGTACGACCCACCGGCAGAGTGGGATGCGTCTGCCCAAGGGCAAGCCGGTACGAATACAGGACGCAGATGCCTACATCCTGGGCAATTTCGAAGTTCTGGTGCGGCTCGTCTCCGATTCCGCGCGCGGTGCTGCCGGACCCAGTCACCTGAGGTCAGGTGGCAGCCTTATCCCGGACAACGCTTTTCTGGATCTCGACCCGCTGAAGCTTCTGGATCAGCAGGAGAGCATCTTCCTGGACATCGATGAGCTGATAACCCCCGCTGCGCTACCGCCAAACAGAGGCGGGAGCGTGGATTATGCGCGTGTCGAGATGGAAAACCTGTTGTTACCCGAACTGGTCGAGGTCCCGCCCGGGGTGGAGCTGAACCGATCCGATGCCAGCGAATGTCTGGATGAGCGCTTCTGGGGGCGCTTCGGGCATGCGCTGGGCGTGAACCTCAATAACCTCGATAGAGCTGCCCGTGAGTCCCTGGCAATTACTACTGCGCAATGGTTCAAGCAAAACGCTCAAGCCTATGAAGAACAGGTTCGCTTGATTTCCTCCCTGCATATCGATCGCCAAGGATGACGCCCATGCCTCGCTTCACGAAGTTTTTTTCCTGGGTCTTCACAGCGTTCGCCACAACGCTTTTATTGAGCGGTTGCGCCAGCTGGTCGCCCTTCTCGGCGATGACCAAACTCAACCTCGCACTGACCACCAGCGACGAGCTCAACCCGGACCTCAATGGACGGCCGTCGCCATTGGTGGTGCGACTATTCGAACTCAAGCATCCGGTGGCGTTTGAGAACACAGACTTCTTCAGCCTATATGAGCGCGCGAGGGAAACCCTGGCGGCGGATCTGGTTGCCAGCGAAGAGCTGGAATTGCGTCCAGGTGAAAGCGTTGAACTGCGGCTCAGCCTCACGGGGGATGGCCGTTACCTTGGCATGCTCGCGGCTTACCGTGACCTGCCGCACACGCGATGGCGCTATACGCTGCCGGTTGCCGGGGGACAGTTGACTGAAGCGAACCTGAGCCTTGATCGGACCGGGATCACCAACCGACTTGCCAAGGTGAATGACCAATGAATCACGACAAGGTCATCTGGCAGGAGGGCATGCTTCTGCGCCCGCAGCATCTGCAACACAACGATCGCTATTTCGACCACCAGTTGAAGGTTCGTACCCGGCTGTTAAGCCGTTACGCCTGGGGTTTCCTGACCTTGGAAATTGATCTGCAGTTTCTCAACATGGGACAACTGGTGGTCAGCCAGGCCAGCGGTGTCCTGCCCGATGGCAGTCTGTTCGAGTTGGGTGGTAACGCCGAACCGCTGGCCCTGGAAATACCGTCCAATACCCGCAACACGTCAATCTACCTCGCTCTGCCCCTGGTGACCGGCAATCACATCGAGTCGCGTCGTCCGGAATATTCCGACGTACTGGCGCGCTACACCACCTACGACGCGCTGGTGGCGGACTCCAACGCCGGAGAAGCGGGTGCAAGCCAGATCAGCTGTGGCCGCCCGGACCTGCGCCTGCTGTTGGGCGAGCAACTGAGCGAAGACGCGTTTGTGAAACTCAAGCTCTGTGACGTACTCGACACCACAGTCGATGGGGTGATCAGTCTCGATCCGATCTTTGTGCCAACGTTCATCCAGGTTGGCTCATCCCCCTATTTGCTGTCTTGCCTCAAGGAAGTCATCGGCATGCTTGCCCATCGGGGCGATAGCCTCGCGGAGCGAATCGGCGCCAATGGCAAAGCGGGAGGCGCGCAAGTAGGCGACTTCATGATGCTGCAACTAATCAATCGCAACGAATTGTTGCTGCGTCATTACCTGGGTCTGGAGCAGGTGCATCCGGAAGCACTGTATCGAATGTTACTGGGGCTGTTAGGCGATCTGGCAGCGTTCTCCAGCGACAGCAAGCGGCCTCTGCTCGACAACCGCTACCAGCACAGCAACCAGGGCGGGTGCTTTCGCAGCCTGATGCAAGCGATCCGTCAGGCGCTGTCGATGGTGCTCGAGCAGCATGCTATCGAGATGCAACTGCAGGCGCGTCAATACGGCGTCATTGTTTCGCCGATGCAGGATCTTTCGTTGTTGGATTCGGCTTCGTTCGTGCTGGCGGCAAGTGCCAATTGCGACGCTGAGGAGCTGCGCCAACGATTGCCTGCGCATCTCAAGGTCGGTTCAGTGGAGCGCATCCGCCAGCTGGTCAATCTGCACCTGCCAGGCATCAGGATCAGGCCTCTGCCCGTGGCACCGCGGCAGATTGCGTTCCACGCCAACAAGACCTATTTCATTCTCGAACCAAGCTCCGAAGACCTGGCTCAGCTGAAGCGCTCCGCGGGCTTTGCATTCCATGTTTCCGGTGACTTCGCTGAGCTAGAACTGAACTTCTGGGCCATCAGGAACTGAATGTCATGGATAAGGAAGATCCTCAGGACGAAACAACGGTCTTGCTCGACCATCACGGACAACGCCCTATTTCAGGACCATTGACCGACGCAGTCGCCCCGCCGCGTATGGAGCAACTGCAGGAACGAATGATCTATGCCGCGCAGCTACCGCCGTCCCAGGCCTCCAATGTCGGCCTCAATCCGCTGGTAGCCGCGGCCTGCGGGTTGTTGTCGCAAATGGCGCAGCTCAAGTACGGCCAAGGTCGCGGGGACTTGCCAGCACTCAAGCGGGAGCTGAGTGGGGGCCTGGAGCAATTCGAGGCCCGTGCTCTGCAGTTCGGCGTTGAAAATACGCAGTTGATCGCCGCACGCTACGTGCTCTGCACGGTGATTGACGAAGCGGTCGTCACCTCGCCATGGGGGCGTGGTGGAGACTGGTCACAGCTGAGTCTGCTCAGCAGTTTTCACAACGAAACCTTTGGTGGCGAGAAAGTCTTCCAGCTGCTTGATCGTCTGTCGAAAAACCCGGTCAAGCATCTGGCAATGCTTGAGTTGCTGTATCTGTGCCTGTCCCTCGGCTTTGAGGGCAAATATCGGGTTGAGGCTCGGGGGGGGCTTGAGCTTGAGAGCCTGCGCGACGCTCTCTATCGGCTGATTCGCCAGGTACGCGGCGAGGTGCCTCGCGAACTGTCACCTCAATGCGAAGGCGCTGTCGGCAAACCTCACCGCCCAGTGCGCATTATCCCGACCTGGGCAGTGGCGGGCTTTACATTGTTCTGCCTGGGCGTGATGTATTCGAGCTTCGCGTGGGTATTGGAAGAGCAACGCAAAAGCGTACTGCAACCTTATCAACTGCTGGAGCCGGTCACCGCCCAGCCGCTGCCTTGAACAGGGACGTGTCATGAAATTGCTTTTCAGGAAAATCCATACCGTGGGTCGTCGGACCTGGGTCTGGTCGCTGCTGCTGGTATCTTGCGCAGCGCTGCTGGTGTGGTTTGTCGGGCCGCTGCTGGCCGTCAATGACTATAAGTTCTGGGCGAGCCCAACGGCCAGGCTGCTGACCATCAGTGTGCTCTTGCTGGGTTGGGGCCTGGGGATGGTTTTCGTCAATAGGCACGCCGACCCGACCGTGAGCACTCAGGAAAACGACACCGATCCTCGTGTTCTACGACGGAAAAGGATTGATAACGAGCAGCATGAAGTGCGCTCGCGCTTCCAGAAGGCTTTAAGCACGCTGAAGTCTCCAGGTCTTTATCCGGGACATGGTAAACGCTGGCGTAGCGAGTTGCCTTGGTACCTGCTGATGGGGCCGCCTGCCAGCGGCAAGACCAGCCTGCTCAATTGCTCGGGTCTGGAGTTTCCTCACCACGGGCATCAGCCGATCAGCGACCCATCGGATACTCAGTATTGCAACTGGTACTTTGCCGAAAACACCGTGGTGATCGACACCGCCGGACGCTTCCTGACCCAGGCGGACAATGACGTCGACAGCAGTGCCTGGACCGTGCTGCTCGAACTGTTGCGCAAACGTCGCCGTAGTCGCCCGTTGAGCGGGGTGCTGCTGGCTGTGCCGACTGAACTCCTGCTGCTGGGCAGCGAGGGTGAAGTGACCGCGCTGGCTCGCCAGATTCATGGCCGTTTGCGGGAGTTGAAACGACGGCTGCACATTGATGTGCCGATTTATCTGGTCCTGAGCAAAGCGGACCGTGTGCCAGGTTTCCATGAATTCTTCGAGTCGCTGACTCGCGAGGAGCGCGACCAGGTACTTGGAGCGAGTTTCAGCCGAGATAAGCCCACAAGCGGCGCGACCGAATTACGCGCCAACTTCGAAGCGCTCCTGCATCGACTCAACAGCCAAGTCATCATGCGCATGCATCAGGAGCGTGATACGCAGCGTCGCAGCGGCATCCTTGATTTCCCAAACCAGTTGGGCCAGATCGGTGCGAGGTTGTACTTGCTGGTCGAGCAAGCGTTCGCCGGAGGCAACTGCAGCCTGCGTGGCTTTTACCTGACCTGCGCATCGCAGCCGAGCCGGACAATGAATTCGACCGATGAACATGGCAGCGTGAACGCCCGGACCCATAACGCCCCTTCTGGCGATCGGTTCATCCGTCATCTGATCAGTCGGGTGATACTCCCGGAAGCCGATTTGGTCGACCTCGATCAGCGCGAGCGCAGTCGTATCGATTGGGGGCAGCGGGCTTTGTACCTTGGTGGGTTGACGGTCCTTGGGCTGTTGGGGCTGTTGTGGGCGAATGGTTTTTCGACCAATCACCAGCGCCTGGAAAACGTGCGCGCATTGGCGCAGCGCTGGGATCAACAGCAATCAGCAGCGGTGACCGGCGATGGTTGGATCTCGATGCTCGAATCACTTGATCTGCGCTTCGAGGCCACCCGGGTTTTCCCGCCTCCGACGGCGGTGCCCTTCTATGAGCGTATGGGCTTGTACCAGGGGGAAGTCAGCAATCGTGCTGTGACTGACGCGTACGAGCGCGAATTGCGGGCAGCCCTATTGCCCCGGGTTGCGCAACGACTGGAAGAGCATATCCGCGCTAATTGGAATGACCGCGAACGCTTGCTCAACAGCCTGCGCGCGTACTTGATGCTGAATCTGAAAGAGCGCCGCGATACGGTTTGGCTCAAGGATCGGCTGAATAAGGATTGGTCCCTTCGTTACCCCGGCAACACCGTGCTCCAGGACGGTTTGAATACCCATTTCGCGCGTTTACTGGAGCAGCCCTTTACCCACGCGCTCAACGAGCCGTTGATTGCCCAAGCGCGTGAAGTACTGCGCAGTGAATCCCTGGCCGTCGTCGTGTACGGAATGTTGCATGAACAGGCCAATCACCTGCCGCACTATCGGCTCAGTCACCATCTGGGCTCGCAGGGCGCGTTGCTGGTGGGCACTGACCATGTCATTCCTGGCTTATATACCCGGCAGGGTTTCGAGCGATATTTCTCCGTTCAGAGTGCGGCGTTGGTTACCGAGTTGCTGCGCGATAACTGGGTACTGGGCAATGGCGAGGACCTTGGCAGCCTGGACATGCGTCGCCTGATGGCCGAGTTGGAGCAATTGTACTTTCGTGACTATGCCGACCACTGGAGCAATGCGGTCGGTCGGGTGACCTTACAAACAATCAACAGTGCTGGGGAGGGCGCCCAGCAACTTGCGGGGCTGACCTCAGCGCATTCGCCAATTGTGCAGATGCTGGTGCAGGTACGCGAGAACACGTGGATCCAGAGCGTTGCCGAGCAAATCGATGACGTGACGCAGACTGGGAAGGGGGGTGCCTTCGGAAAAATCGCCGTTGTGGCCGGGAAAGTCGCTGGTCCCTTGACCGAAAGTCTGCCGGACACCGCGCGAAAAGCCTTGCACCGACGTTTCGAACCGCTGCACCGGCTGCTTGACCCGGACAATGGCCCGACAGCTGATCTGAACCAGGCCTTGCGGGCCCTCGACGATCTCCAATCGCAACTGGCTGGCCTGGCCCAAACCGATGCGCCGGAGCTTGCTGCCTTCGAGCTGGCTCGGGGTCGCATGGGCGGCCATCGCGATGCATTGAGTCATCTGCGCAGTGCCTCAGCGCGTCTGCCGCGTCCCATCAGTGCATGGTTCAACGCGTTGGCCGAGGATAGTTGGCGTTTGGTGCTAAACGATTCCTACCGTTATCTGAACCAGCGCTATCAGAGCGAGCTGTACAGTTTTTATGGCAAGGCGATCCACAAGCGGTATCCGTTCAACGCCCACAGCGTCAGCGAAGTCGCGCTGAACGACTTCCGGGAATTTTTCAAGGATGAGGGCATTGTCGATCGATTCTTCGAGCGTTATATGCGTCCCTTCGTCAGTGGTACGCCGGGGCAATACCGGCCGCGCAGCATCGACGGTCAAAGCCTGCCAATGTCCATGGCCTATCTCGACCAGATGGCGACGGCAAATACCATTCGCCGAAGCTTTTTCGCCCATGACCCGGCTGAACCACAAGTGCAATTCAAGCTTGAGCCTTACACCCTGGATCCGACGGTGAGCCGTTCGGAGTTCCGCTTTGGCGACAGGGCGCTTGAATACCGTCACGGTCCGATCCTGCCTGTGGCATTCACTTGGCCAAGCAGCGAGCAGGACGGGCGAGCCGCTTTGGTGCTGGAGAAAAGGGTCGGGCGAGGTGTTGGCATCGAGAAGAACACGGGGCCGTGGTCGTTGTTTCGATTGTTCGACCTGATGCAGGTCGAGTACTTGACCGGACGCGATGTCCGCGTGCTCAAGGCTGACCTGGGCGGATTGCGCGCCAACTACCTGTTAACAAGCCAGCGCACGCCGAATCCTTTCGACATGGCGGCCCTACGGACATTTCGAATGCCGGTGCAACTCTGATGCAGGGCACCGCTTCCTGGCGTAGCGGCGCGCGCACGGATAAGGGCAAGGTCCGGTCACGTAACGAAGATGCTTTCCTCGAATGCCCGCGACATGGGTTGTGGGCTGTCGCAGATGGAATGGGCGGTCATGCGGATGGTGATATTGCCAGTCAGTTGATTGTTGCCAATTTGGCGGAGCTACCCCCGCACCAAAACCTTTACGAACGTGCGAAAGCGGTACGCCGATGCCTGCGCTGGAGCAATCGGCGGCTGAATCAGGAGCTGACCGTCACCGAGGAGCATCACGGCATCATGGGCAGCACGGTGGTGGCGTTGTTGCTGGAAGGCAACCGCGGTATCTGCATCTGGGCCGGCGACAGCCGTTGCTACCTCTGGCGTGGTCGACGGTTGTACCAATTATCCAAGGACCACTCCCTGCAACAGCAACTCATCGACACCCACCACATCAGTCGCGACGAGGCCTTGGCTCATCCCGCGGGCAAGGCATTGACCCGCGCGGTAGGCGCCGCACCGGAGCTGACGCTGGAAGTGCTGGAACTGGGGGTCTGTCCCGGTGATACGTTTTTGCTGTGCAGTGACGGTTTGTATCAAGGCCTTAGTGGCGAAGCACTGGGACATGCGTTGGACCTGGCTTCACCGCGCTTGGCGTTGGAGCGGCTGTTCGCTGACGTTCTGCGTGGTGCAGCGCGGGATAACCTGACGGCGGTGGTGATCCGCCGGTGAATGGAGAAAACGGCCAGCCTACCTATTTCGCGTTTATCGACGGTATGCCTGCTGTGACAGCGTCCGAACGTAGCGTCAGTCAAAGGCCTGAACTTCTTGGCGGGCGTTTTCGCCTGGAGCGTTTGCTGGGGGCGGGCGGCATGGGGCTTGTGTACCGCGCCCGGGATCTGCTGCACGAACAGTTCGGTGATCCCGATCCGTACATCGCGCTGAAAATGCTCAGCGAGCCCTTCTACCAATGCCCCGACGCGGGTGCGCTGCTCTACAGCGAATTTGCCCTGACCCGGCCATTGCATCATCCGAACGTGCTGCGCCCATTCAGTTTTGAAGTGGACGCCGCTCACCGGCAGGCGTTTATCACCATGGAGCTGATGCGCGGCCTGACGCTTGACCAACTGCTTTGCGAACGGCCGCAGGGCGTGTCTTGGCATGAATTGCGGACGATTGCCGTGCCGCTGCTTGATGCCTTGGCGTATGTTCATGGCCGAGGTGTACTGCACGGTGATGTGAAGCCAAGCAACGTGATGCTCGGTGAGGAAAACGTGCGTTTGTTCGACTTCGGTCTGGGCCTGGCAGAAAAGGGGCCGTTGAAGAATCTGCCCAACCTGGACCGCAAACGTCTCAAGGCCTGGACCCCCGCCTACGCCGCTCCTGAGCTGCTGGAAGGCTCGGCTCTGTCAGCGGCTGCCGATGTCTATGGTGTGGCTTGCCTGTTGTATGAATTGGCGAGCGGTAGCCATCCGTTTCGCCGCTGGGCTGCCACAGCGGCGCGCGATACTCGGTTGGAACGACAGCTCAAGGCGCCACGTAACTTGCCCAGGCGTTGCTGGTCGGCGCTGCGTTTGGCGCTGGCGTTTGATCCGAGCCGACGCTGTATCAGCGCGGCGCAGTTGCGTGATGTTTTCAATAGGGATTTGTCTTGGTGGTGACGGGGGCTGCCTTAGGCCGCCATCGCGAGCAGGCTCGCTCCCACAGGTCCGGCGTTGTACACGCAGGCTGCATCAACACCGATCCAGTGTGGGAGCGAGCCTGCTCGCGAAGGGGCCCGCTCAATCAGCCGAAGTTTTCGACTCTGCCAGCCCTCTCAACACGGCCTTGCGTTCCTCAATAGGCAGCTTGCCGAGCTTTTCCACCGCCGCATAAAACCCAACCCAGTCCTCGCCCTGTTGCCTGTACAGCGCCGCAAACGCCGGCACCCATTGGTCATACAGGCCGAACGGCAATAACCGTGCATTGTTCATCGGTGCATAGACCCAGGCGTCGTAGCGCTTGTCGCCTGCCCATTGGCTGTCGCGCAGGTGTTCGTAGTCGCTGCGCAGGCGCTCGAACTCTCCTGCCTTGCGCTGGCGCATTTGCTCGGCCGGCAGGGGTTGGGCGTAGAGCGCCTCCAGGCGTAGGCGGGTGTCGAGGATCAGTTGGATGAACTGGTCGCGCTGCTGCACCGGCTTGCCGTTATCCGGTGGCAGCCCACGACTGGCGCGCCATTGCCGGGTGCCTTCCTGTTCGACGAAGGTGGCGAAGGACTCATTGAATTCGGTGTCGTCCTTTACGTAAAAGCGCTGGTGCGCCAGTTCATGAAAAATCAGCGTCGCCAGGCGCTCGTCGCCCCAGTGCATCATCGCACTCAGGATCGGGTCGTTGAACCAGCCCAGGGTCGAATAAGCCTCCACGCCGCCAATCGACACGTCCATGCCTTGCAAGCGCTGCACCGCCGCCTCGCCTCGGGCGGCGCTTTGGCTGTAGTAACCGCGGTAGGCCACGCAGCCGGCAATGGGGAAGCAATGGGTTCGCGGCGCCAGGGAAAATTCCGGTGTGGCGAAGACATTCCAGACAACGAACGGCCGGCCGATGTCCGCGTACAGGCGATAGCTTTTATTGTCCGGCAGGTGCAGGTGTGCGCTGGCGAATGCCCGTGCTTCGCGTGCCTGGAGCAAATGCGCGCGCAGTTGCGGATCGCGTGCGGGGTCGGCGATCACTTGGTCAATCGGCTCACGGGCCTGCAGCAAGCGCAGCTGTCCGCCGACGAGTTGGCCGTAGTAACCGATGCTTGAACAACCGTTGAGTAACAAAAGCAGGAGGCCTGGAAACAAAATCCGGAAAACACGGTCGAGTAACCGATGGCTTGAACGCGGCCTGATCAATTGGAATCACCTTGGGAGAGTCTGCCCACAAGACTATCTCGCCTGCCTGGAGCTTCGCTATGCGCATGTTGATGCTGACGAGTGGCCTCGTGCTGCTGACCGGTTGTGCCGGGTTGCCCGACCCTGATCCGTCCCAAGCCTGGATCGACCTGGGAAGCCATCGGGACACCGCGTTGCAGGCGCTGGAAGTCGACGACAAGACGTCCCTCGACAAGCGTTATTTCGAAGTCCAGCCTGGCAGCCATGAGCTGACGGTGCGTTATCAATTTGCCGTTGAACCCGGCAACATCGGTCCCGATGCCGAGCCGCTGTGGCGTGATTGCCGGTTGAACGTGAAATTCAAGGAATTCAACGCCGGCCAGCGTTACCAGTTGCAGGCCGGCAGTATTGGCTTCCGGCCTTGGGCCAAACTCTACGATCAACAACGCAAAGTCGTGGGGCATGGTACGCCGGCGGGCTGCCAGCAAAGCTGATCGGCGTTATGCTCAGGGCCTGACTTCAGGAATTCATCATGCGCCTATCCATGTTGTTACCGGCCCTGGTTGCTATAGGCGGTTGTGCGGCCAGCCCCTTGCCTGCCGTCGACCCGAACATGGCCTGGGTCGATTTCGCTACCCCAACGCCGGGCGGCAGGATGCTGATGGCTGAGAGCCTGGATGGCCGGCGCCTGCGGGACGGGCGGTTTTTCCAGGTTTCGCCAGGCAGCCACGAACTGAAAGTGCGCTTCGACTTTGAAGTGTTCAGTGGCGGTGGATTAGGGATGCAAGCCGAACCGCAAGAGCGACTGTGTTACCTGATTGTACGTTTCGACCGTTTCGAGGCGGGTCAGCGTTACCGTCTGGAGGCTCGCAACCTGGCGTTTACCCCAAGCGCCCGGCTCTACAACGCCAAGCGTGAAGTGGTTGCCGAGGAACGCCAGGTCAACTGCATCCCGTAGGGCGTTCTAGCGGTCATTCTTCTGGTAAATGATTTTCTTCGTGCCGCTTTCGCAGGTGCCCACCACCATGTTCTGGTCGTGGACCTCGTCATTGGTGACGATTTCCAGTGTGTAGGACGTGACGCCCTGCGCCTGGATCTTGGCCTCGATCTCGGCCTTGAGCTCTTCGCACGGTTTAGGCGCCGCGAAGGCGGATGTGGCGAATGCGCAACCGATAACCACCAGGGCAAATCGTTTCATGCTCGAAATTCCTTATGACAGTGCGCACTGCCTGTGCGCAGAAACTGCATACCGTCATTCGACCACACATTGCTGATGGGCTGACAGGGTAAAAAGAGCACAGCCTTCGGCGGCTGGCTCAAAGGCTGCGCTCTTTCGATTCGTCAGCTCACCAGTGTCGCATCGAGGGTGATCTTGGCGTTCAGCACCTTGGAAACCGGGCAACCTTCCTTGGCCTTGTTGCTCAGTTCTTCGAATTGCTGTTGGCTGGCGCCAGGGATCTTCGCCTTGAGGGTGAGTTTCACCGCGGTGATCGCGAAGCCGCCATCAACCTGGTCCAGGGTCACTTCGGCGTTGGTGTCGATAGCGTCAGCCTTGAGCCCGGCGTCGCCGAGAATCATTGAAAACGCCATGGAGAAACAGCCTGCATGGGCCGCACCGATCAGCTCTTCAGGGTTGGTGCCCTTGCCACCTTCAAAGCGGGCCTTGAAGCCATAAGGTGCTTCGCGCAGCACGCCGGTTTCGGTGGAGATGGAGCCGATGCCGGTTTTCAGGTCGCCTTCCCAGTGAGCCGATGCTTTCTTGATGATAGCCATGTCTGCCTCCTCAGATTGAGCGCGAGTGTTCGCGCCGGGTGTTTTTCATTACCAGGGTTGTGAGGATAGACGGGCTGATAAAGTTCACCCGATCGATTAGTCGACTAATTTAGTAGGAAAATTCATTGCAGCTATTGAAACTCGGGTATATGCCCACATTGCATGGAACACACCTATAGAAACGGCAGGCTTTTGCCCGTAGGAAAAGCCCGGAACGCCGTTGGAGATCCGGCCCATGAAACAGCTGTCCGAAGTGAAGTTCTCAACCCTCGACCTGGTGCCTGTTCGCGCCGATGGCAACGCCGCCCTGTCCCTGCGCAATTCGCTGGACTTGGCGCAACACGTGGAAAAGTACGGCTACACCCGCTTCTGGGTGGCCGAGCATCACAACATGGACGGTATCGCCAGCTCCGCGACGGCCGTGCTGCTGGGCTATCTGGCGGGGGGGACTTCGACCATTCGTGTCGGTTCCGGCGGGGTGATGCTGCCCAACCACGCGCCGTTGATCATCGCCGAACAGTTCGGCACGTTGGAAAGCCTCTACCCTGGTCGAATCGACCTGGGGCTGGGGCGCGCACCCGGTTCCGATCAGATGACGGCGCGGGCGCTGCGTCGCGAGCGCTCCGGCAGCGCCGACGATTTCCCTGAAGACGTGGCCGAACTGATGCGCTATCTGGGCCCACGCACACCGGATCAACGCATCATCGCCATGCCTGGCACCGGGACCAACGTGCCGGTGTGGCTGTTGGGTTCCAGCCTGTTCAGTGCGCAATTGGCCGGCGAGCGTGGTTTGCCCTACGCCTTTGCCTCACATTTCGCACCGCGCTACATGCACGAGGCGATCCGCATCTACCGCAATCACTTCAAACCGTCAGCGGTACTCGATAAGCCTTACGTGATGCTCGGTGTGCCTCTGGTGGCAGCGGACACCGATGAACAGGCCGATTACCTGGCAACGTCGGTGTATCAGCGGATCCTGGCGCTGATGCGCGGGCAGAGCCTGGTACAACGTCCGCCGGTCGAGACCATGAACGGCCTGTGGTTGCCCCACGAGAAAGAAGCGGTGGGCGACTTCCTTGGCCTGGCCATGGTCGGTGGCCCGCAGAAGATTCGCGCCAAGCTGGATGTGTTGATCGAGCAAACCCAGGCCGATGAGCTGATTTTCACCAGCGACCTGTATGAACATGCCGATCGCCTGCATTCGTATGAGCTGCTGGCGCAGGTCATGAAAGGCTGAATCGCGCCCATGAAAAAGCCGACGCGTTGCGTCGGCTTCTCATACGCGTCAAATCAACCGCGTTTGTACGTAATCACCTTGCTGCCGCCCTCGCAGGTGCCGACGACTTTGGCGTCAGCCGCTGCGCTTTTATCGACGACTTCCAGCGAATAGCCCGACACGCCCTTGGCATCCAGCTTTGCTGCGATTTCGCTTTTCAGCTCTTCGCAGGGCTTGCCGGCTGCAAATGCACCACCCGCAAGGCTCAGCAAACCCAGGGCCACCATCAACTTTTTCATCGCTTGCACTCCTTGGTCGGATCAATAGGGCAGGTATTGGAAAGATCTGACGCGCAGACAATAGCGCATCGCCATTCCCTATGGCACTCCGCCAGCGCGCAAGTTCAGTGCTCCTCAGCTATTAGCGATCCGGAAGCCGACTTTTATCGTCACCTGAAAATGCGCAGCCCGACCATTCTCGATGTGCCCGCGGGTTTCCGTGACTTCAAACCATTCCAGATGCTTGAGGCTCTTGCTGGCTTCGGCCAGGGCATTGTTGATGGCGTCTTCAATACTGGTGGGAGACGAGCCGACCAGCTCGATCTTTTTGTACGTGTGTTGATCAGTCATAACGTTCTCCGTATAGGGGCTCTAACAGCCTAGCAGCGATTTTGCGCCCTATCTGTGGCGCCGTTACCTGTTTAAAGTTCAGATTTACTGCACTTTCAGAAGCGGCTGGAGTCCCAACTCACACCATTCAACCACTGCAGGAGAGAGCCACCATGGCCAGTAATTCGCTACGTAAAGCCTCGTTGCAAAGCATGGAAGCGGAGATCGAGAGTCTGCTCAAGTCGTTGGAAAGCCTGAAGGACGACGCCTCCGATGAGTCGCGCAAGACCCTCAAGACGCTCAAGGCAAACGCCGAAAGCGCGCTGAAACACTCTCGGCACCTGCTTAGCGATGCGTATGAAGAAGTCAAGGTGAAAACCCGCGAAACCGGGCTCGCCACTCGCGATTATGCGAAGGAGCATCCATGGACCACGGCCGGTGTCGCGGTCGGCGCAATCGGTCTATTGGCCGCTTACTTGCTGTGCAAGCGTGGTGACTGAACCGGTTGGCTCAGCTCATGCCTGAGCCACTGGGCCAATTGCCTGGCGCGCCCGTCCGCGGCGCGCTTGGGTAGCCACAACGCCAGTCGCGCCGGGGTTTCAGCGAAACCCCACGGCGCGACCAGGCGCCCGGCGCGTACATCCTCGGCCACCAGCGGCTCGGGCGCGATCGCCACACCCAGCCCTGCGACGGCAGCTTCCAGCAAATAATACAAATGCTCGAAACCTTGGCCGAATTTCAATGCCTGGGGCTCAAGGGCGTTTTGCCGTGCCCATGTCGGCCAAGCCTGTGGTCGGGACAGGGTATGCAGCAGGGGTTCATCCAGCAGTGCGCCGGCGGCTGCGCCTTGCAGACGGGAAAAGCCGGCGTAGTGCGGGCTCATCACCGGGCCGATTCGCTCGCTCACCAGCTCATACACGTGCATGTCGGCCGGCCAGGGTGGCTCGGCGAAAACCAGCAAGGCATCCAACCCTGGTCGCCTGGGGTCCAGGTCGCCTTCGCCGGCGGACAGGTGCAAGCGTAAATCCGGCAGGTCGGCATTGAGCCGGCCCAGGCGCGGGATAAACCAACGCGCCAGCAAACTACCCGAACAGCCCAATACGAACGGTGCATCCGCAGTGTTTTGCGTGAGCTCTGCACATACGGTACGTAAGCGTTCGAAAGCGTCGCTGCTGGCATCGCGCAGGCGCACACCCGCATCTGTGAGTTTCAAGCCACGTCCATCCTTGCTGAACAGGCTTACACCCAGGTGTTCTTCCAGCACCTTCAGTTGCCGACTGACCGCGCCGTGGGTCACGTGCAACTGTTCGGCCGCCTGGCTTACGCTGTTCAGGCGGGCGGTGGCCTCGAAGGCACGCAGAGCATTGAGCGGGGGAAGGTCCTGGCGCATGGGATCTGTGAGTTTTCCTGACAGGTAGCGGCGATCTTATCGGTTTTCAGCATGGGATGTCAGGGGGTAGAGTGAGCCCATTGTTTTTTATGCATTTGCCTGGAGCGCCCCCGATGACCCAGCCTACGACCCCTTTCAACCTGCGCAGTGGTCCCGACGCCAACGGCCTGTTTGGTGCCTTCGGCGGCCGCTACGTGGCCGAAACCCTGATGCCGCTGATCCTTGATCTGGCCCGCGAATATGAAGTAGCGAAGGAAGATCCTGCATTCATTGAGGAATTGGCCTACTTCCAGCGGGACTACGTCGGACGTCCGAGCCCGCTCTATTTCGCCGAACGCCTCACTGAATACTGCGGCGGCGCCAAGATCTACCTCAAGCGCGAAGAGCTGAACCACACCGGCGCCCACAAGATCAACAACTGCATCGGCCAGATCCTGTTAGCGCGGCGCATGGGCAAGAAACGCATCATCGCCGAGACCGGCGCCGGCATGCACGGCGTGGCGACTGCCACCGTGGCTGCGCGGTTCGGCCTGGATTGCGTGATCTACATGGGCACCACCGACATCGAGCGTCAGCAGGCCAACGTGTTCCGCATGAAGCTGCTGGGTGCCGAGGTGATCCCGGTGGTTGCCGGCACGGGCACGCTGAAAGACGCCATGAACGAGGCGCTGCGCGACTGGGTTACCAATGTCGACAGTACGTTCTACCTCATCGGTACGGTGGCGGGACCCCATCCGTACCCGGCGATGGTGCGCGACTTCCAGGCCGTGATCGGCAAGGAAACCCGCGATCAGTTGCAAGCCCAGGAAGGTCGCCTGCCAGACAGCCTGGTGGCGTGCATCGGCGGTGGCTCGAATGCCATGGGCCTGTTCCATCCATTCCTGGACGACAAGAGTGTCGAGATCATCGGTGTTGAAGCGGCCGGCTATGGCATCGAGACCGGTAAACACGCAGCGAGCCTGAACGGCGGCGTCCCAGGGGTACTGCACGGCAACCGCACTTTCCTGTTGCAGGACGACGATGGCCAGATCATCGACGCCCATTCGATTTCCGCTGGCCTCGACTATCCGGGTATTGGCCCGGAACACGCCTGGTTGCACGACATCGGTCGCGTTCAGTACACCTCGGTGACCGATGCTGAAGCCCTGGAGGCCTTTCACAAATGCTGTCGCCTGGAAGGGATTATTCCTGCACTGGAAAGTGCCCACGCCTTGGCTGAAGTGTTTAAACGCGCGCCCAACCTGCCGAAAGATCACCTGATGGTGGTCAACCTGTCCGGCCGTGGCGACAAAGACATGCAAACCGTGATGCACCACATGGAACAGTCCAAGCAGGAGAAACACTGATGAGCCGCCTGCAAACCCGTTTTGCCGAACTCAAGCAACAGAACCGCGCTGCCCTGGTGACGTTCGTCACGGCCGGCGACCCGAACTACGACACCTCGCTGGCGATCCTCAAGGGCTTGCCGGCAGCCGGTGCCGATGTGATCGAGTTGGGCATGCCGTTCACAGACCCGATGGCCGACGGCCCGGCGATCCAGTTGGCTAACATCCGTGCCCTGGGGGCCCAGCAAAACCTGGCGAAAACCCTGCAGATGGTTCGTGAGTTCCGCAAGGACAATAGCGAGACACCGCTGGTGCTGATGGGCTACTTCAACCCGATCCATCGTTACGGTGTACAGCGTTTTATCGGTGAAGCACTGGATTCTGGTGTTGACGGCCTGATCGTTGTCGACATGCCGCCCGAGCACAACAGTGAACTGTGCGAACCGGCCCAGGCTGTCGGGTTGGACTTCATCCGTCTGACGACGCCCACCACCGACGATGTGCGTTTGCCGACCGTGCTCAACGGCAGCTCCGGCTTTGTGTATTACGTGTCGGTCGCAGGTGTGACCGGCGCGGGTGCCGCCACCCTGGAGCATGTGGAAGAAGCCGTGGCGCGCCTGCGTCGCCATACCGACCTGCCGATCAGCATCGGTTTTGGCATCCGCACGCCGGAACAAGCCGCAGCCATTGCACGGCTGGCTGACGGTGTGGTGGTTGGCTCGGCGCTGATCGACCACATTGCCAGCGCGGATACCTCGGAGCAGGCGATTGATGGGGTGTTGAGCTTGTGTGCCGCATTGGCGCAGGGTGTGCGTGAGGCGCGCGTCAACTGACTCAATTGCTGCAACGAAAAAAGGGTTCAGAACAAGATTCTGAACCCTTTTTTGTATGCATAAACGGCTGGGCCGATGACCAAAGCGTCGCCGCCGCACAGGGGCTGGGTACTAGGGCAACTCCAGCCCGCCACCCGCCTTGTGCAGCTTGCGCAGATGCTCGCCGATCGCCTTCACGTTGGCCTCGCTCGCCGCAATTTCAGCGGCACGGCTTGGCTCCAGCAAGGCCCGGACTTCCTTATCCAGATCGCCGGTCAGTGTTTGCAGCTGTTTCTGACGCAGGCTGCTTTCCGATTCCAGTCGTTGCCACTCGCTGGGTTGGGGCAATCCGTAGCCATCGCTGCCCAGCAATTCGGCGGGACGGCTCAGAAACCCGCTGTTGGCGAGAATCTGTTGCAGTGTTGCGTTAGCCCTTTCCATGCCGCCGTTCTGCAACTCGCGCGCACCGAGGTAGCGCTGTTTGACTTCATCCTGAGCCAGCAGTAACTGCCGACGATAACTGGCCTGCTCCAGCAGCAACAACGCAGCGCTGGTGCGCAGGTCGGCCTGCTCGAACCAGACGCGGCGTTCGGCGGCGTCCAGGGAAAGCCAGTCCTCTACCGTCTGTTGCTTGATCGGCAGGTACTTCTTCAGCACGTCGAACATAGCCTGATACCGGTCACGGAACGAATCGAAGCGGTAGCCCAGGCGCAAGGCTTCCTTTGGATCATCCAGCACGCTGGTGTCCGCCAAGCCCCGGCCCTTGAGCACTTCCAGCAGGCCGTTGGGCATGATGCTATCCAGGCCGGTGAGGTGTTTGTTGTTGCTGCCACTGCGCAGCAGTTTCAGGCTCTCCACCGCGCAATTGTTGGACAGGAAGTAATAGTTGCCGTCGTAGCTCCAGTGCATTTCGGCGGCATGTTCGACGGTTTGCTCGATCTCGCTGCGCGATAGGTTCAGCGGCACGGACGCCAGGCTGCGCAGCTCGGTCTTGGTGTACTCGTCGATCACCTGGGCCAGCGGCAGTACGAACAGGCGTGATGGGTATTTGCCCACCAGGCCATCCCAACTCGACAACTGTACGTCGCCTACGAACGCGCGATACGACAGCACCAGATGTTGGTCCAGATCCAGTCGGCAGTCCGGGCCACGTGGGCGGCCCGGCGCGCAGATCACCAGGCGGAGCATGCTGTGGCCCCAGCGGCTGACCCAATTCTGGTTGGCTTCGGCCAGCAGGTAGTCGATGGCGTAGACCCGTTCCGGATCGACCTTGCCCAGGGGCGTCCTGGCGAAGTCGTTGCCGGCGTTGAGGAAGGCGAAGGATTTGGCGCAGGTGTCCTTGGTAGCGGGGGCCCAGCCGAAGTGTTCCTGGTAATAGCGATACAGGGCGGGTCGTCGGCAGGCGTAGCTGGGGTCCAGGAGGAAATACTCCATGTTGACCGCGACGAATTCCTTGGGGCTGCTCGTTTCGTAAAGGTCCGGGCTGCGGGCGACTTGACGGTTATGTTGCTCCCGTTCGCCGCGACGGCCGACGTATTGCGGCCAGCCGGCGAGGTCCAGCAGGCGGGGGTCATCGCTAAGGGTAAAGCGGCGGTCGTTCTGGCCCCGGCATTCATCTGGAAGGCCGATCAGCCCGGCGCTGTCGTTGCGCCGGGTGCAGCGCTGGATCAGCGCGCGTTCGGCATCCGGCCATAAGCGCGAACGGTCATAGATGTGGGTCAGTTCGTGCAGGACGGTGGCAAGCATTTCCTGCCGCACGGTGCCGTGGGGACGATGGGTCTTTTGCGTCGCGGCACTGCCGTCGGTGAGGCTGTCGAGCAGGTTGCTGTTCAAGTCCAGTTGCGACACCAGCGAAGCCTGGCCGTAGGCGTTGGTAGGCATCTGGTCGGTCCAGCCGACGTCGATGCGTCGGTCCAACCGCTCGATGAAGCGCGGCGGCAGCGCGCGCATGGCTTCATCGAGCAGCGCCTGGCTGGCCTGCTGTTGCGCGGGGTCAAGCCCTTCGGCGTTGAGATGCAATTGCAGGCCGGCTTGGGCCATGCTGCCCGTGAGCAGCAGGACCCCGGCTGTCAGCCAGGCGGCGAGCCGCCTCACAATGCGAGAATGGCTTCGGCGAGAACCTGGTCAGTGGCATCGCGCGCTTCCGGCACGCGGGTACGCAAGGTGTCGAAAGCGGCTTCGAGATGAGCGCCACGAATTTCGCCGTTGCTGGCTACGAAACTGGCGGCATCGTCATGGGCTTCGCGGACGATTTTCGAATCACGAATCGATGTAGTGGTGTCGGAAGTGAAATCGATCGTGCGCTGGGAAGCGCGAACGATGATGTTACTGGTGGCTACCAGGGTATGTGCCTGGGCCACATCGGCCAGTATCAGCAGGCCTAGGGCGGCAGCAATCAGCGGGCTACGCATGGAACGACTCCGGAGAATAAGGATAACTATTGGACGAGAATTGCTTGTGCCAGTTCAAGGTCGCTGACATGAAGTTTTGGTTGGGCCCGGCGTAGGTAATCCAGAGCGGACTCCAGCCGTGCACCTCGTAGCTGCCCGTCGCTGGCGATGAATGCCGCAGCATCGTCGTGAGCGGCGGCGACCAGTTTATGGTCGAAGGGCGCGGAGGTCACCATGCTTGTGGCATAGCCGCTGACCACGACTTGCTGAGTGGACACGTCGAAGGCACGGACCGGAACAGACCAGCAAAAAGCTACGAAGAAAGTCGCGATAAACAGATCTGAGAAGAAACGCATGAGACTCGACGGTTGATGGCGAGCCTGAAGGCTAGCGCAAACCCCCGGTCCAGAGCCAGCGTTGAAACATCGGGACACCCTCCGGTGCCCCCTGTTTCATGTTGCATCAGATAACCAGAATGGCCTGGGCCAACTGTGCGTCGGTGGCGTTCAACTGCGGCGCCTGTTGGCGGATGTAATCCAGGGCGCTTTCCAATTTCACACCGCGAATGGCGCCTTCGCTGGCCACGAAGCTGGCGGCGTCATCACGGGCGGCCTGGACGATCTTGTTGTCCCGCAGCGATGAGGTTGCATCAGAGGACGCATCGGACGTGCCCTTGAGCGCGCCGACGATGGAGTCGGTAGTGACGATAAAGCTACTGGCGTTGGCCTGGGCGGCTACGGCCAGCAGGGCAACTGCGCTGAGCAGACGAAGACGGGTCATGATGAAACTCCTTGAACATTGAGGTAATGCCGGTGCGTAGCTGGAAGAGGAGACGCCTGCTCGACTCGCTTCGCCCCGTTTGCACCGATAGTAGGACAGAACGGGCTGGGTGACAGCAGCAGATAAGTCATCTGGCGATTTCATTCGACCCATTAGCTAAACTGTACTGGTTAATTTAAAGAGCGCATAAACTGTTACGACGCCGTGATTCTCTTAAAACAACTGCTCTGAAACGACAAGACCCGTCGCGGTTTCCCGCGACGGGTCTTGTTTGTTCAATTCAGTGCTGGCGATGGACCCGATGGGGTCAGGGCCAGCGACGCTGAGTTAGCGCCAGAACGGCTTGCTCAGCTCTTCGTAGCGTTGTGCTTCGCTGATACCGGCGTCAGCCAGCAGGCGCGAATCCAGACGAGCCAGTTGGTGACGGCTGGCGATGCGGCGCTGCCACAACATCAGGTTGGCAATAACGCGAAGAGGCAGGGAAGCCTGGTTTTTTGCAGCGTTGTCGTCGAAGAACAGCTCGGAACTGAGTGTACGTTCCATGGTGACATCCTTCCGCTTGTGGCGGGATTAGGTAGTGGTTTGACTGGTGCCCATGATCCTCTCGTTTGGCCAGTCTCTCTAGATACAGTTCACCTGTAATGTGAGAGACCAGTTAACTGTTAAACAGCAGTGTACTGGTCGATATTGAAGCAACTGTACCTGTACGCTCCGCATTGGTGCGTTTTTTGTCTATTCGAGCTGATTTGTGGGAAAAGACTGTAAGAAAACACCGGTACAGCAGTACAGTTTTTATCGACTTGGTATTAAGCAGTCGCCCACAATCAAAAGTGTATTTATCATCGCAATGACCCGGGCCGTGTCAATCCACCAACATCCGTCCGGTTTCTTCCAGGTTCAGGTGCCAACTCAGTGCATCACGCAGGACGTGAGGTGTATGGCCACCCAGGGCGCACGCTTTCTCAAAGTATTCGTTCAGCGCCTGGCGGTAGGACGGATGCACACAGTTATCGATGATCACGCGTGCTCGCTCCCTCGGTGCCAAGCCTCGCAGGTCGGCCAGGCCGATTTCGGTGACCAGGATGTCGACATCATGTTCGGTGTGGTCCACGTGGCTGACCATCGGTACGACGCTGGAAATCGAACCGCCCTTGGCAATCGATTTGGTCACGAAGATGGCCAAGTGGGCATTCCGGGCAAAGTCTCCCGAGCCGCCGATGCCGTTCATCATCCGCGTACCACAGACATGGGTGGAGTTGACGTTGCCGTAGAGGTCGAACTCCAGCGCGGTGTTGATGCCAATGATGCCCAGACGGCGCACCACCTCGGGATGATTGGAAATTTCCTGTGGGCGCAGGATCAGTTTGTCCTTGTACCTGTCCAGGTTCCCGAACACATCGGCATTGCGTCGACTCGACAGCGTGATGGAGCTGCCCGAGGCGAAGCTGAGTTTCCCGGCGTCGATCAAATCGAATGTCGAGTCCTGCAGGACTTCGGAATACATGGTCAGCGCTTCGAACGGAGAGTCGATCAGCCCACACATCACCGCGTTGGCGATGTTGCCAATACCGGCCTGCAGCGGACCGAGTTTATTGGTCAGGCGCCCAGCGGCGACTTCCTGCTTGAAGAACCCGATCAAGTGATCGGCGATGGCCTGGGTGTCGTGGTCCGGTGGCGTAACGGTCGACGGCGAGTCGCCCTGGTGGGTAATGACAATGGCGGCGATTTTTTCCGGTGGGATCGGGATCGCGGTGCTGCCAATACGGTCGTCGACTTTTACCAGGGGAATCGGCGTGCGGGTCGGCCGATAGGTCGGGATATAGATGTCATGCAACCCTTCCAGGTTCGGGTTGTGGGCCAGGTTGATTTCGACGATCACTTGCCGTGCAAAGATGGCGAAGCTGGCGGAGTTACCCACCGACGTGGTTGGTACGATGTGGCCTTGCTCTGTGATGGCGACCGCTTCGATGACGGCAATATCAGGGAGCTTGAGTTGGGCGTTGCGCAGTTGTTCAACGGTTTCCGAGAGATGTTGATCGATGAACATCACCTCGCCTGCGTTGATCGCCTTGCGTAGCGTGCTATCGACTTGGAAGGGCATGCGTCGCGCCAGCACCCCGGCTTCGGTGAGCTCCTTGTCCAGGTCGTTACCCAGGCTTGCGCCGGTCATCAGGCTGATTTTCAGCGGGGTGATCTTGGCGCGCTCTGCCAGAGCGTGGGGTACCGCTTTTGCTTCTCCCGCTCGGGTGAAGCCGCTCATGCCGACGGTCATGCCGTCCTCGATCAACAAGGTGGCTTCGGCGGCGCTCATCACTTTATTCAACAACGAAGGCAGGCGGATGCGATCACGGTACATAGTGGGTTTTCTCGGACAGGAAGCAAGGATGCGCAGTCTAGTGAATTCGCGCCGTGCCCGACCCGCGACAAAAGTCGCATTTAAGGCGTCTATTACGGGGGGTTCAGGCAAAACATCATTACCGGATCGGTAACGTCAGGCCTTGATACAAATCAAAACGCCCCGACGAGCCGGGGCGTTTGAGTGAAGCGCAGAGGGATTATTCCACCGCTTTGACCATGTCTTCGATGACCTTTTTCGCGTCACCAAAGACCATCATGGTCTTGTCCAGGTAGAACAGCTCGTTGTCCAAGCCGGCGTAGCCGCTGGCCATGGAGCGCTTGTTGACGATGATGGTCTTGGCCTTGAACGCTTCGAGGATCGGCATGCCGGCAATCGGCGATTTCGGATCGTTCTTCGCTGCCGGATTGACCACGTCGTTGGCGCCGAGCACCAGGACAACGTCAGCCTGGCCGAACTCGGAGTTGATGTCCTCCATCTCGAATACCTGGTCGTACGGCACTTCGGCCTCGGCCAGCAGCACGTTCATGTGCCCGGGCATGCGACCGGCCACCGGGTGGATCGCGTACTTCACGGTCACGCCGTGATGGGTCAGCTTTTCGGTCAGCTCTTTCAGGGCGTGCTGCGCCCGCGCGACCGCCAGGCCATAGCCCGGCACGATGATCACGGTGTCGGCGTTGGTCAGCAGGAACGTCGCATCGTCGGCCGAGCCGGATTTCACCGGGCGCGCTTCTTTCGAGCCGGCCGGGCCTGCCGCATCCGCGCTGTTGCCGAAGCCGCCGAGCAGCACATTGAAGAACGAACGGTTCATGGCCTTGCACATGATGTACGAGAGGATCGCACCGCTCGAACCCACCAGGGAACCGGCGATGATCAGCATCGAGTTGTTCAGCGAGAAGCCGATACCGGCCGCCGCCCAGCCCGAGTAACTGTTGAGCATCGACACCACCACCGGCATGTCGGCACCACCGATGGGGATGATGATCAGCACGCCGAGCACGAACGCCAGGGCCAGCATCAAAGCGAACGCGCTCAGGTTGCCGGTGAACATGAAGGCCAGGCCCAGGCCCAGTGTTGCCAGGCCCAGGATCAGATTGAGCTTGTGCTGGCCGCCGAACTGTACCGGTGCGCCCTGAAAAAGGCGGAACTTGTATTTGCCGGACAACTTGCCGAAGGCAATCACCGAACCGGAGAAGGTGATTGCACCGATGGCCGCGCCGAGAAACAGCTCCAAGCGGTTGCCGGCCGGAATCGAATCGCCCAGCTGCTTGACGATGCCCAGGGACTGCGGCTCGACAACGGCGGCGATGGCAATGAATACCGCGGCCAGGCCGATCATGCTGTGCATGAACGCCACCAGCTCCGGCATCTTGGTCATCTCGACACGTTTGGCCATGATCGAACCGGCAGTGCCGCCGATCAGCAGGCCGACGATCACGTAGCCGATGCCGGCGGTAGCCAGCTCAGCACCCAGCTTATAGATAAGACCCACGGTGGTGAGCACCGCCAGCGCCATGCCGAGCATGCCGAACAGGTTGCCGCGGCGGGACGTGGTCGGGTGCGACAGACCTTTGAGGGCCTGAATGAAACAGATCGACGCGATCAGGTAGAGCGTCGTTACCAGGTTCATGCTCATTACTTGGGCGCCTCTTCTTTTACGGCTTTCGGGGCTTTTTTCTTGAACATCTCAAGCATGCGGCGCGTCACCAGGAAGCCACCGAATACGTTCACCGCGGCCAAGGCCACGGCGAGGGTGCCCATGGTCTTGCCCAGAGGGGTCACGGTCAGCGCGGCGGCGAGCATCGCGCCGACGATCACGATCGCCGAAATGGCGTTAGTGACTGCCATCAACGGTGTGTGCAATGCGGGTGTCACGTTCCAGACCACGTGGTAACCGACATAAATCGCCAGCACGAAGATGATCAGGTTGTAGATACCGGGGGAGATGAGCTCTTCCATTGTCTGAATCCCTGCTTAGGCGTTTTTACGGATGACCTGGCCGTCGCGGCACATCAGGCACGCGGCGACGATGTCGTCTTCCAGGTTCACGTCGAACTGACCTTCCTTGGTGAAGACCAGCTTCAGGAAGTCCAGCAGGTTACGGGCGTACAGCGCCGAAGCGTCGGCGGCCACTTCACCGGCCAGGTTGGTCGGGCCGACGATGGTCACGCCGTTCTCGACCACGACTTGATCCGCCACGGTCAGCGGGCAGTTGCCGCCCTGGGCTGCGGCGAGGTCGATGACCACTGAACCCGGCTTCATCTGCGCGACGGTTTCGGCGCTCAGCAGGGTTGGCGCCTTGCGACCGGGGATCAACGCGGTGGTGATGACGATGTCAGCCTGCTTGGCGCGCTCGTGCACCGCTTGGGCCTGGCGTTGCATCCAACTGGCAGGCATGGGCCGGGCGTAGCCGCCGACACCGACGGCGCATTCGCGTTCTTCATCGGTTTCATAAGGCACGTCGACGAACTTGGCGCCGAGGGATTCGATCTGTTCCTTCACCGCCGGACGCACATCCGAAGCCTCGATCACTGCACCCAGGCGTTTAGCCGTGGCGAT
Source organism: Pseudomonas fluorescens (assembly GCF_018614775.1). Taxonomy (GTDB): domain Bacteria; phylum Pseudomonadota; class Gammaproteobacteria; order Pseudomonadales; family Pseudomonadaceae; genus Aquipseudomonas; species Aquipseudomonas fluorescens_BY. The sequence continues at coordinate 4,542 of NZ_JAGGOF010000001.1, read as the reverse complement.
CGCCTGCAACCCGGCCACCCCGGCACCGAGAATCAGCACGCGCGCCGCTTTCACGGTGCCCGCCGCGGTCATCAGCATCGGCATGAAGCGTGGGTAATAGTGGGCGGCCAGCAGCACGGCTTTATAACCGGCGATGTTTGCTTGAGACGACAGCACATCCAGGCTCTGGGCACGGGAGGTGCGTGGCGCGGCCTCAAGGGCGAATGCGGTAATGCCACGCTCGGCCAGCTTGGCGATGGTTTCGTTATTGAATGGATTGAGCATGCCCACCAGGACGGTGCCGCTCTTGATCAACGTCAGTTCGCTGTCGCTGGGGGCGACGACCTTGAGAATCAGTTCAGCGCCGAACGCGTCATTGGCGCTGCCAATAGCGGCGCCCGCTGCCTCATAGGCACTGTCGATAACGCTGGCCTTGGTGCCTGCGCCGCTCTGAACAGTGACCTTGTGACCTTGGCCGATCAGCTTCTTGATGGTTTCCGGGGTAGCAGCAACCCGTGTTTCACCCGTTTGGGTTTCGAGAGGAACACCAATGTGCACGTCAAATCTCCTGCGTGATCTTATTGAGTAAACCCATGCACTTCGGATGGTGCGGCTGGGGCGGCGGATCAGCACGACCCCACCTGATCAGGCGGGGCGCGGCATTTTGCAGGCGAAAATTCAGGCCTTCAAGGGATTATGACGTGTGACGGAAAATTAACTACAAGTCACCCTGTGACCGAATGTCGCAAGCCCCTAGGTAAATACCTGTCAACGCCTTGATTTAAAGCGCTTCAAGCGCTTCCGCATGGATTTATCCATGGATTAGGTGAATAACCGTTGATGGATGAAGCGATATGGCTCAAAGCCACGTATTTAAACGCTTTCGAGACTATCGTACTGATTTATTACAGATTGACTAAAAGCGACATAAACTTATATCTGTAGCGCCTTTTATTAGCTTACTACCGGAGTCGGGTAATGGGTTCTGTCTACTTATCAAGGTCATAGTCCCTCGCTTGGTACACCAGCCAGTCACGGAACGCCCGAAGAGAGGCGGATTCAATCTTTCGTTCAGGAATCATCAGGTAGTAGGCTTTGAGGCTCGACAGTGCATTCTGGTTAGCAATGACAAGTCGCTTCTCCGCCAGCTCGCGTTGGATCAAGAACGGTGGAATCAAGGCGATCCCCATGTCGTGCATGGCCGCCTGGGCCAGCATGGAGAATAGTTCATAACGCGGGCCTGTCAGGTCACGGGCAATGTTCAGGTTTTGCGCGTTGAACCACTGACGCCATGCATAAGGACGAGTGGTTTGTTGAAGCAGGGGCAGCTCGGCAATCGCTTCCGGCGGCAGGCTATTCTGATTGCCCAGTAATTCAGGGCTGCATACCGGCATCGGATTTTCGCCCATCAGCTTGTGGGATTCGGTTCCGGACCAGTCCGCATCCCCGAAATAAACGGCGGCATCGAACTCCGTGTCCGCAAACAGAAAGGGGCGCGTGCGGTTGGTCAGGTTGACGGTGACGTCCGGGTGTTGCTGCTGGAAATCCTTGAGGCGGGGTAATAGCCATTGGGTGCCGAATGTCGGAACCACGGCCAGCTCGATCACGTTTGCGCCGGTGTGTCCCATCACCGAAAGCGTATCTCGCTCGACGGCATCCAGCTGGGTGGCTACCCGGCGGCTGTAGGAAAGACCTGCCTCGGTCAGTTTGACCCCGCGACGGGAACGTCGGAAAAGCTCCACACCAAGGAAATCCTCCAGACCGGCGATCTGCCGGCAGATAGCGCCTTGCGTGAGTGAAAGCTCCTGTGCGGCCTTGGTAAAGCTCTCATGGCGTGCCGCAGCCTCGAAGCTGACCAAGGCGGCGGTGCTGGGAATCCTGCGACGCATGTACGACTACCTCACTCGTCACTGTTAGAAACAGGGTTTTGGGAGCTTTCGGAGTGAGAAATTAGCACAGGATCGTGCGTAATCCTCGTTTGCCCTTGTAGGAAAGCGCGCCTAGGATCAATCCACGATTTTTTAATTTAATTGGCGAGGAGTCTTTCATGGCCGGTAAAGCGAGCTTCAACTGGATCGATCCATTGTTGCTGGACCAGCAACTGACCGAAGAAGAACGCATGATCCGCGACACTGCCGAGCAGTTTGCCCAGCAGAAACTCGCGTCGCGGGTGTTGGAGGCGTTCCGTCATGAAAAGACCGACCCGGCGATTTTCCGCGAGATGGGTGAAGTCGGCCTTCTCGGTGCAACCATTCCCGAGCAGTACGGTGGCAGCGGGCTCAATTATGTCAGCTATGGCCTGATCGCCCGTGAAGTGGAGCGCGTCGATTCCGGTTATCGCTCGATGATGAGCGTTCAATCCTCACTGGTCATGGTGCCGATCAACGAATTCGGTACCGAGGCGCAAAAGCAGAAGTATCTGCCGAAGCTGGCGTCTGGCGAGTGGATTGGCTGCTTTGGCCTGACCGAGCCGAACCATGGTTCCGACCCGGGCGCCATGATTACTCGTGCACGCAAAGTCGAAGGCGGCTACAGCCTGACGGGCAGCAAGATGTGGATCACTAACAGTCCCATCGCTGACGTGTTTGTGGTCTGGGGAAAGGACGACGCGGGTGATATCCGTGGCTTCGTTCTCGAGAAGGGCTGGAAGGGCCTGAGTGCGCCGGCCATCCATGGCAAGGTTGGGTTGCGTGCGTCGATTACCGGCGAGATCGTCATGGATAACGTGTTTGTTCCTGAAGAAAACATCTTTCCGGATGTGCGTGGCTTGAAAGGACCGTTCACCTGCTTAAACTCGGCGCGCTACGGCATAGCCTGGGGAGCGCTGGGCGCGGCCGAATTCTGCTGGCACACCGCTCGCCAATACACGCTGGATCGGCAGCAGTTCGGTCGCCCTCTGGCTGCCAATCAGCTGATCCAGAAAAAACTGGCTGACATGCAGACGGAAATCACGCTCGCCCTGCAGGGTTGCCTGCGTCTGGGTCGTATGAAAGATGAGGGCACGGCGGCGGTCGAGATCACATCGATCATGAAGCGTAACTCTTGCGGCAAATCCCTGGACATCGCTCGCATGGCGCGGGACATGTTGGGTGGTAACGGTATCTCCGATGAGTTTGGCATCGCTCGCCATCTCGTGAACCTGGAAGTGGTGAACACCTACGAAGGTACGCATGACGTCCATGCGTTGATCCTGGGGCGTGCGCAAACCGGTATCCAGGCGTTCTATTAATAGGGGAGCGGTCATGGGCGCGCTGTCGCATCTGCGGGTACTGGACTTATCGAGAGTATTGGCCGGGCCATGGGCCGGGCAGATCCTGGCTGACCTGGGGGCGGATGTCATCAAGGTCGAGCGTCCCGGTAACGGTGACGACACGCGCGCCTGGGGGCCGCCTTTCCTGAAGGATGCCTATGGCGAGAATACGACCGAGGCGGCTTATTACCTCTCTGCCAACCGTAACAAGCAGTCGGTAACCATCGACTTTACGCGTCCGGAAGGACAGCGATTGGTACGAGATCTGGCGGCCAAGTCCGACATCCTGATTGAGAACTTCAAGGTGGGTGGGCTGGCGGCCTATGGCCTGGACTACGAATCGCTGAAGGCGATCAACCCACGGTTGATCTACTGCTCGATTACCGGATTTGGCCAGACCGGTCCTTATGCCAAGCGTGCCGGGTATGACTTCATGATCCAAGGGCTCGGTGGCCTGATGAGCCTTACAGGGCGACCCGAAGGCGATGAGGGGGCGGGGCCGGTGAAAGTCGGGGTCGCGCTGACGGATATCCTTACGGGGTTGTATTCGACCGCAGCCATTTTGGCAGCATTGGCCCATCGCGATCATGCGGGCGGCGGGCAGCACATTGATATGGCATTGCTTGATGTCCAGGTGGCCTGTCTTGCCAACCAGGCGATGAACTACCTGACCACGGGTGAAGCGCCGAAGCGCTTGGGCAATGCTCATCCGAATATCGTGCCTTATCAGGATTTTCCTACGGCTGACGGCGACTTCATCCTTACCGTAGGTAATGACGGACAGTTTCGTAAATTCGCCGAAGTCGCCGGGCAACCTCAATGGGCTGACGATCCACGGTTCGCCACAAACAAGATGAGGGTGGCGAATCGAGCGGCGCTGATTCCCTTGATTCGCCAGGCGACGGTGTTCAAGACCACGGCGCAGTGGGTCACCCTGCTGGAGCAGGCGGGCGTGCCATGTGGGCCGATCAATGATCTTGCTCAGGTGTTTGCTGACCCGCAGGTGCGGGCTCGTGGGCTGGCGATGGAATTGCCCCACGCGCTGGCCGGAAACGTGCCGCAGGTGGCTAGCCCGATTCGTTTGTCCAAGACGCCGGTCGAATATCGCCGTGCGCCTCCTTTATTAGGGGAGCACACCTTTGAGGTGCTACAGCAGGTGCTGGGGCTGGATGCGGCAGCGGTGGCGGTCCTCCGGGACGCAGGGGTCCTTTAAAGCCTTCTCTATATAGAAGGGGCTTTAAAGGAAGGTTTTCTGGTTGCACTTGGCTTATTGATGAGAAAGCTGAAATTAAGTGTTGACGGCAAATTCCAGA